>WRMN01000014.1 GCA_009777095.1 Bacteroidales bacterium
AGGCTTGAAGCCTAAAATTCTATACAGTATCCTCAGTTTGACTGACAAAGGTCTTATTCCGCCCATAGACTGCATTGTCTCGTTTCGCGCAAAGTTTACCTTTGTCAGTCGGTTAAATCTTTACTTTCATACAACAAAAGTAAGCATTTAACCTCGCTGTTTTGTTTAACAGTGCAAACTTAAGGTTTGGCGCAAGCGGGGCAGTACCTCGTCCGAAAGGCAGTGCGGATTTTGAAGTTTTGTGCCTCGTATCAAGTGCAGTGGAAGCCCCGCCTTCGCCAAGCCGCCACCCCGTTGTGCGTCATACGGGGGCGACAGTGCAAAAATCAAACGAATATAGAAATGAAATATGAAACATTGGATTAGAAACATATTGGGAAATAGAACCGAAACACAGCCTATGCTATGGCGGACAGACAATTCTATTTTTAATTTTTTGTCGAATAACATTGACAATCATGGTAATTTAAAAGATACGGCTCTTGACTTGCCTGATGAAATCAAAGACGAAGAAAAGTTAAGGTATGCACCCGGACTTATGGACGCGATGTTCGGAGCAGATGATTCGGACGATTCAAAAAAGAGAATTATTGAACTTGCGAAACATTTAAAAAAAGTTGCAAATGTAGGAAGTGAAATTAACAAACAAGAGTTTTACAAACTGATAACTGAAGACGAAAGTGTTATTGGAATAATTGACGATTTTTTACAAGCAATTGTAAAAAATCCACTATCGGTAGAACCTTACTTATTTTCTTTTGCAAGAGATTTAGCCTCTAAAACAGATAAAAGAAATGCTGTAAAATTTGGAATTGCAATCTTGGGACTTTGCCAAAATAAATCAGTACTGAAAGACCTGAAAATTTTAGGACAGCATGATGAATTTACTGTTTACTCTACTGTTGCCATTACAAATTTATCTGAAAATCCTGTTTCAGACCTTTGGGATTTAGCCCGAAGAGTTGATGGTTGGGGGAAAATTCAAATCGTTGACAGATTGGCAAATATGGAATTAAACCAACAAATAAAAGATTGGTTGATTTTGGAGGGTTACAAAAACAATATTATGTATGATTACTTGGCGTTTACTTGTGCTGTTAATGGAAAATTGCATGAAAAATTAGAAAGCGAACAAATTGATAAAAATCTATTCAAGGCTTCGGCGGACATAATTGGAACATTAATTGCGGTCGGCGGACCTGCCGAAGACATTACCTCCTATGTTTATGCTTCTTCGGCAGTTGAAAATTTTATTCGCCATGCAAAGCAACACACAAGCGACATTTCGGATTTTATCACATTAACCAAAATTAAGGATTTTCTTTCTGAATTACAGAACGATATTGGAGAACAAAAACAAAACGGTTGGACACCAGATATTATTTCAAACTGTATCATTGAAATAGTTGAAATTATGAATAGTAGAGATTGGAGAGTTCAAACAAACGAAGGTCTGAAAAGTAAAGACAATATAACTTATTGGAATGCAAAACAAGCCGCTGAAAAATTAGGAGTTGATTTATGGGAAACTGTTTGGACAAGATTACAAGAAAATCCATTAGATAGTTCCCCTTGGTTTGATGTAACTCGGTACAGCAAATCAGAACACGCAGATTTAATCATTAATTTTGCACTTGAAAATCTACCGTTAGATGAAATGGCGACAGGTGCAAAAGACTCAATGGGTTTAGGTTCAACTTATTCACAGTTCATGTGCCTTGACACAATCATTACTTATTTAGAGAATTACCCGCAGAAAGGCGAAAGGATTATTTTGACAGGACTGAAAAGTCCCATAACGAGAAATCGAAATATGGCAATCAAGGTTTTGGATAAGTGGAAAAGGGAAAATTGGTCTGTGGAAATTGAAAAAGAGATACAAAATTTAAAAAATATTGAGCCCAACACGGACACAAAAGAAAACATTGAAAAACTATTAAGTGGAAAGGAAATTAAATAAAGCACAAACGCACAACTGGCGGCTTGGCGCAACGACGGCAGTAGCCCCGCAGAAAAGGCAGTGCAAAAATGAACGTTTGTAGCCCGCATGAACGGTAGTGAAAGCCTCCGCCGCGGCCAAGCCGCTCGGACGTTAAGTGCAAGCGGCGAAAGTGCTGTTGTCGAACTTCGAACACGAGATTAAATTGATAAATAAAAATAAAAGTACGTAATGAAAAATATTGTAAAAGTATTATTGATTGGAATAATTGTATGTTTCGTATCTTGTAAAGAACGTAAAAAGACAAAATCGCAAACAAGCACAACATCTTCGGAAAGTGTTTTGTTGATTAGTAATAATAATCCTATTGTCGATACTGTTAAGACAGTTTCTCCATTTGACACGTTGAATTTTTTAGATTTAGATATTCTCATGTCGTTTCAAGAAAAAGAGTTCGGTTATATATTTAAAAATATTTTACCATACAACTTATCCAGCGAAATCAGATTAGTTCGTAACGAGTTGTTTGCCCAAAAAGGATACGTTTTCAAAGATACGCTTCTTCGAGATTATTTTACTCGTCAAAAGTGGTATTCTCCCAAGTTTTCCTCCTTGGACAGTATTGTTTTAACACTTAATGAAAAAGCACTTGTAGATACATTATTGAGGTACGAAAAACTAAATGCAAACCTCACAAGAAAATCGTTTCAGCAACTTTTCTTAAACAAATTGATTTTAGGCAGGAGTGATACAATATCGTTAGCATTGTGGACACAGGCAATTTATAAAAATCAACTGTCGTTTTCGTGGCAATTCGGTGATATTTATTATACACAGCAGAAAATGATTCAACAACCTAAAATGTCATATGCTCGATGGGATTATGAAGGTGCTTACTCCATTGAACTGATTGATAATCCACACGGTTATTATCACTGTATCTTGAATTATTATTGTGGTGCAGAAGGGTGTAATCCTATTAATTTTGTTTACGTATTAGATAAAGAACTTAATGTGCTTGACTTTAAAAGATTGGAAGACTGTTCTAATTTTGGAAGGGTAACCAATAATAAATATCAATACTCAGTCTTGAAGGATAACGATGATGAAGATATAATGGAAGAAGTAAGAAAAGAGTTTTATGAAATTAACAAAGACGGAAAGATACAGTAAGATACAAGAGAATTGTCGCAGAAATGCCTGCGCACAACTGGCGTAGCTATTGTGCGACCTTGGTTTTTGTTTACTTTTCCATTTTCCATTCTTTTTTATAGCACCAAATATTTTGGCTAATTTAATGTTTATAAATGTAGCGCTATTTTTTGAATTTACAAAATTTTTGAGGGAAAAAGATTGCTTCGTCGTCATTGTGAACTGCCATAGCGGCAAAGCAGCCTGATTCACTGTTTTTGGCGCACAATGGCACAAATTCGGCCGTTGTATGCAATCCCCCTACCATAAAGATAGTTGAGTTTTTGAGCTAACGAACTGGGATAGGTAATAACCTGATAATAAATAACTAATTTTGATGTTAGTCAGAATCCCCCTATGTTAACCCTCTCTTAATGAATGTTTTCGATTTCTTTTTTTTGTTATCTAAGAGATTTTTCATAACTTGCCGTTGTTTTTCGGTTAGGTTGGTTGGATAGTTTTGTTTTATTTTTTGTTAAATTTAAACCGTTTTTTAATAATATACAAGACTTATGAAATGGATTTATGCGTTTTTAGTGAAATTCTCGCTTTGCTTTATTGTTGGTTGCACGGCTATGCAGATATACCAGGTAGGCGATAGCTATTATGTTATGCGGAGTACGCCTTCTACATTCACGAAATTGCTGCAAAACAGCAAAAATGTATGGTTAAAAGATTCTACCGATTGGTTACAAAAGGAAATACCGGCCTTGTATATAGATCCATTTTCTGTAGAACCTGATACAGAGGAGATAAAAGTAATCGTGTTAAATCAGGTTTTTCAGCATGACTGGGCGCGATTGGCATCATTATCGAGTATCGAACCGCCATTACTCTACAAATGCCTTATTGATAAGTCAGGAGAAATTATAGAAGTGATATTTGACCTTGACCCCGACAGCCAATTGCGATTCGAAGAACTACGGCGGGTTGAAATAGCGTTGAAGCAGTCTATCCAGTTTTCGAATTTTTACTTCGTAGACGAAAACAATACACTCGAAAATATTCCGGCTAAATATCTTTCATACACTGATTATATCGAATTCAGAAAAGTGGAATCCATCGACATGAGCAAAGATTGAGTAAACTTCTCTTAATGAGTGTTTTCTTTTAAGCTATACAATAAAGATTCTGATAATTAGTGAAATATGTAATTCTTTTCGCTTTCTAAAAGACTTTATGGTTGTGAAACAGTCACTAAGTTTCGCTCCTGCAGAGCCTGTAAATACAGCGAATAAAATTTAAGCAATTACAAAATCAAATAAAAATTAGTATCTTTGTAACTTAATTTAAAAAAATTATGAATATGTTTTTAGGAGCAATTGGAATGCAGCAGATTATCGTTATAGCCTTGATAGTTCTCCTGCTTTTTGGCGGCAAGAAAATTCCCGAATTAATGAAAGGTATAGGGAAGGGTGTGAAGCAGTTTAAAGATGGAATGAATGGCCTTGACGATGAGTTAAAAGAGAATAACGCTAAAGATTCTGCCGATTAGAAGAATGGCTCAGGAAATGTCATTCTGGGATCATCTGGAGGTGTTGCGCCGTACACTATTCCGTGTAGCTGTGGTGGTAGCGCTTTTGATGGTTGTTGTTTTTTTGAATAAATCGTTAGTATTTGATACGCTGTTATTTGCGCCTCGTACTTCCGATTTTATACTGTATCGGTGGCTGTGCGATTTAGGGCAATGGCTCAACATTCCGGCTATTTGCGAGCAAGATTTTTCCTTAAATATTATTAACATAAGTGTATCGGGGCAATTCTTTACACATTTGAGTATGTCGTTCTGGATAAGCCTTGTCTTTGCATTCCCTTATGTTATTTGGGAAATTTGGCGTTTCATTGCACCTGCGCTGTATGCCAAAGAGCAACGGGCGGTAAAAAGAGCTTTCTTCTTTTCCTCTTTCCTCTTTTTCATCGGTGTATTTATTGGTTATATCCTCCTATTTCCCATAGTGATTCGTTTTTTCGGCGAATATCAGGTGAGCGAAATAGTGCCGAATACCATTGACCTTACTTCCTATACCGATATGTTCGTATCGCTTATTCTTATTATGGGTATAGTCTTTGAATTACCGATGCTGATGTATATTTTATCGAGTTTAGGCATCATTAACCGCAATTTTTTAAGAAAATACCGCAAACATGCCATTGTCGCCATGTTTTGTTTGTCGGCTATCGTTACTCCCACCGATTTGTTATCGCTGTTTATCGTGGCCATTCCCTTGTGTTTATTGTATGAACTGAGTATATTTATTTGTAAGAAAGAAAAAAACGTAGAACCTTGAATTTAACATGAATAAACGGCTTATTTTTATTACCAATGATGATGGTTATCAGGCCCGCGGATTAGCTGCCCTGATTGAAATGATGCGGCCTTATGGCGATATCGTAGCAGTAGCGCCAAAGGACGCTCAATCAGGAATGTCGGGCGCCCTTACCGTAAAAACCCCTGTACGTTTACGTAAAATTAAGGAAGAGCCCGGCCTCAGCATTTATGCTTGCAGCGGAACTCCTGCTGATTGTGTGAAATTAGCTATGAACCACGTGTTTACGCGAAAGCCCGACTTGCTGGTCTCCGGCATTAATCATGGCGCCAATACTGCTATATCGGTTATTTATTCCGGCACCTTAGCCGCCGCCGCCGAGGGCACCTTATATGAAATTCCTTCCATCGGTTTTTCATTGGACGACCATTCGCCTGCTGCCGATTTCACGGCTTGCGTGCTTTATGGCCGTATGATTATTGACAGAGCCTTACAAGCGCCCTTCGATAAAAATACTTTTTTGAACGTAAATTTCCCCGACTTGCCGTGCAATGAGATTAAAGGCTTCAAACTTTGTCGGCAAAACCGCGGCGCCTGGGTAGATGAATTTGAAAAACGTACCGACCCGCATGGCTTCGACTATTACTGGATGACTGGCGTTTTTCAAAACCATGAAGAGGAGGCTGAAGATGCCGATGAAAATGTCATTAATGCCGGATATGTAGCCATAGTGCCGCACCATTTAGACATGACCAACTACCGCGAATTGGAGCGGCTGAAGGAGATTTGGAGGTTTGAGGAGTAATTGAATCCCAACAAATTCATTGGGAAATTTTAAAAACCATTAAGATTCATTAATACGGTTGGAATGAGCAGGAGGAATCCAAGGAGTATTAAAAGGAGCATAAACTTCCATATCCATTTAAACCATATTCCGTAAGGGATTCTGGCCAGACCTAATACACCGATCAGGACGCCGGAGGTGGGGGTAATCATATTGGTAAATCCATCTCCAAACTGAAAGGCCATTACCGTAGCCTGACGCGACACGCCAATCAGGTCGGAAAATGGCGCCATGATGGGCATGGTAAGAGCGGCCTTGGCGCTGCCGGAAGGGATAATGATATTGATGGCTGTCTGAATTAGATACATCACTCCTACCGAAGCGACTTGCCCGACGCCGTTCATCGCCTGCGACATCTTAAACAGTATGGTATCAACCACTTTCCCATCTTCTAAAATTACTATAATACCGCCGGCTAAGCCTACTACCAAGGCGGCGGAAAGAATATCCTTCGCTCCTTCAATAAATTTTTTACTTAATACATTTCCGCTGTCTCCCATGGCAATACAACTTAACAATCCTAAGCATAAAAAGAGGGCCGAGAGTTCCTGAAGATACCATTCATATCCCATTACGCCCACAATCAGATACACAATCGTATATCCGAGAAGGGTCAAAATATAGAAATGCACCGATTTGCGCGCGGCAAAGAAAGCTACCACAGCAAAAGAGAGCGCAATCACAGGTAGCAATCGGGGAATTGTAAAGGAGCTATTTCCAATCTTCATTGAAGTGGCGGGATAGAGCAAGGCAAAGATAGCCATAACAATGAGGGCTAAGCCATAGCTGAACCACGCAGAACGGGGAGTATGATACTCAATATCTGCATTATGCTCCCGATTCTTTTCTCTCCAAAAGGCGTCCTCTTCATACATGGGTGATTTTTTCGGGTTCCGTTTTACTTTTTGGGCATATCTCAATACAAAAATAATAGCAAAAATATTAATTACCACCCAGCAGAAAAAGCGGTATTCTAAGCCTGAAAAGAGAGGCAATCCTGCCATTCCCTGTGCAATTCCAATGGTAAACGGATTTAGCATCGCTCCCGCAAAGCCCGCGTGCGCTGCCAAGTAAGCCATACAAACCCCTGTTATGGAGTCGTACCCCATAGAAATAGCCAAAGGCACTAAGATAATGGTAAAGGCGATTGTTTCCTCGCTCATGCCGAAAACGGCGCCAAAGAGGCTAAAGAGAAGCATCACCATCACAATAACCATGTTCCCCACACCCAACTTTTTCACCCAGCCTATGCGCTCTAAACGGGAAGCGCTCCGCAGGAATGAGTAAATTCCCACATCAATAGCCCTGCTTGAGTTGACCATCCAAAAGGCGCCGCCAATCATCAGGATAAAGATAATAATACCCGATTGCCGTACAAAACCTTTATACAAAGCTGAAAAAATTTGCCAACTCTGCGGATTTGAATCAAGGTAGGTAAATTCGACCTGCTGCACCATTACACCGTCCACTATCGTTTCATTCCGCACATAATGGCCGCCGGGGAGTATCCATGTAAGGATAGTGCAAAAAACAATAACGGCAAAAATAATAACATAAGTATGTGGAACAGACAGTTTTCGTTTCATTTTATAAAGTTCTTTAAAAATCTAATCGGTTAATAGTAGAATAAATCTGCAATCATCAATCATAGATTACTTGTTACCTGTCCGGTCTTCGGATTGTAAACCGAGCCCATGGTGCTATGCGGAATGGCATACATGGCCAACATGACAATGGCGGCTATCACAGCCCAAATGTATCGTTTCTTCAATTTGCGGTTTATCCACAGGGCAGCAGCCCATACAAGCGCTATTAATAAGGTTTTATTGTCGGTAAGGTCTTGCCCAAAGGGCCAGCCCGACCAAAATACGCCAAAAGCCATTTTTTGCACCAAACAGCCTAATAGCAATCCGCCGCCAAGCAAGCACCACAAGGTCCATTTGGCATATCGGTAAAACGAATGTTGTTTAATGAATGCTAAGATACCGGAAAGATTGGAAAAGAGCATGGCTGCAAACATCAAGAGAATATGCGGAATTAACAACCAGGCGGGAACACTGTTTTTAAAACGAAGCGTTACAGGATTGTTAGTCAAAAATGTTGATTCCGAGGGAGAGGCCAGTATGATAAAATAGTTGATTTTTTCGGCTGCATGATGAGGCGGGAATGAAATAATAAAAGCGCCGTGTTCATCACGACGGGCGCTAAGCGTATCCCAGAGCGGCAAGTCGCTGATATAAGGCTCGAAAACACAATGCATTTGAACGGCGGGAGGCAGGTCTTTGATGCGTAATTTCATGTCTTTATCGGTGTTTAAACTACGCGGCAAGGCTGCATTATAAGCTACGCCGTTCAGCGTAAACTGTGTTTTCAGCGAATGGGTAGGCCCGCTCATACGTTGAAACAGTACTGCAGAAAGCGTAATAATTATAGCCGCCGCCCAGCAAAGTGTTTTTTTTGTTTTTGTCATGATTTTGATTGTTTTTAAACTTTGAAATTTAAACTATTACAATTGTACGCTAAAGAACAATATCTCTTCGCCGCGTTTTACTTTTACGGGAATAGCGACTCCAGCTTCTAATGTGGCGAGTTGCTGCATGTAATCATCAATGTTTTTAATTTCAACACCGTTCACTTCTATGATTACATCTCCGTTTTTCAGCCCTGCTTTATGCGCCGGCTTACCTTCGGTAATAAAATCGGCACGCATGCCGGGACCTTCATAAACAGCATTAAAATCGGGAACCAAGCCAAGGGTAACTTTGAACCTTTCGGGAGTACGCGCCTGTTCGCTGCCGCCTGCTTCCCGAAAAGTGGGCGACTGTTCGGCCTTGGCTATTTGCAGCACAAGCGGCTTTGTAAAATGAAAAACCGCCGACATTCCTTGATAATTAATGTTCGCGATATTGTCGTCGGGGGTATGATAATCGTAATGTATGCCCGTAGTAAAATATAATACAGGTATTTTAGCTGTATAAAAGGCTAAATGGTCCGAAGGGCCATAGCCTCCGCCTATAAATTGAAAACGCAGTTCGTTATGGTTAAGCATAGCGCTATTTAATAATTCTTCGGCTTCAACGAAAGTTTTGGCGCCGTGAATTTGCAGGAGCTTAGTGGAGTCAAGCCGTCCGACCATATCGAAGTTGAACATCATTACTATTTTACCTGCTTCTTTCGGAGGATTTTCAACAAAATGTTTGGCGCCGATAAGGCCTTGCTCCTCAGCGCCGAACATTACCACTACAATATTGCGCCGCAATTGTTCCTTCCTTTCGGCCAGATCCTTAGCTAAGGCTAATACCATGGCTACGCCCGAAGCATTGTCGTCGGCTCCGTAGTGTATCGCAGTAATGTCGCGTTTTCGGCTGGTCGAACTTTTACCTCCCATGCCTATGTGGTCGAAATGAGCGCCTATGACAATGCTTTCCTCAGTCGGTTCCTTTTTGGCAGGAAGCATCATCACTACATTTCGGCTATAGATTTTTTTAGCAGATTGCTGCGATTGGCCGGAAATAGACTTTCCTATTGTATAACTAAAAGACTGCCAGCCGTTTTCTGCTAATGGTTGGTAGCCGGCGGCAGCCAGCTCCTGACGGATATAAGTGGCAGCTAAACTGTCGCCAGCCGAACCTGCCAACCTGCCCTGCAAGGAATCGGAAGCTAAGTAGGCTACATGTTGCCGAAATTCATTTTCCTGCGCCTGCAGCAGCAATATTTGCAAGAGGAAAATAATAAATAATAATCTTTTCATACTTTATTGCTATCTTAATAATTGTACTACTGCCAATGCAAATATAATATTTTTTTTAGACATGGCAAAATCTTTATTCCATTATCTCATAATCATATTTTTTTCGTATCTTTGTTTGTTTAAACCTATTTTTATGTATAAATTACTGATCTCTATTACCCTTATTAGTTTTTTTGCCTGTGTCGGCAATGAAACAAAAACGAACACAACAGCTACTATGAACGATTACAAACAAGTAAACATTACCGAATTGCATGAAAGTCCTGTTCAAATGATAGGAAAAGAATGGATGCTGATTACTGCCGGCAATAGCACGGCATTTAACACCATGACTGCCAGTTGGGGCGGTTTAGGTGAATTATGGAACAAGCCGGTAGCTTTTATTTTTGTGCGCCCTCAACGCTACACCTTTGACTTTTTGGAAAGGGAAGACTATTTTACACTCTCCTTTTATAACGAAAACTATCGGGAAGCCTTAACTATTTGCGGCACTAAGTCGGGGCGCGATACCGACAAGGTGAAAGAAGCGGGTTTAACGCCGTTATATACGCCGCTTGGTGTAGCTTTCGGCGAAGCTCGTGTAATTATTGAGTGTCGGAAAATTTATGGCGACTTTCTTCAGCCTGAAGCCTTTATTGACGGCTCTATTGCTGAAAACATATACCCTCAGTCCGATTACCACAAGATGTATGTGGGTGAAATCGTGAATGTGTGGAAGAGGTAAAAAGCGGCTTACTCCATATCTAACCCCAACACCAAATTTGATGAGTGGGTCAGGGCTGCTTCGTAGCCGATTACACTACTTATAGCATTGGCGTATTTAGCATCGTTATATTTCAGGCTCATTATCTTTAATAAATCAATAGTTGATGAATAGTTAAAAGGACTAATTTGTTGCCATGTCCACTCGGCCTGTTTAGTAATATAAGGATAGATAAAATCTATAGCCGTTTTCAGACTTTTGTCGTTTTCCGAAGTGTAATTCCACAAATCAACGTTCAGTTGTTCGGCCATGGACGCTATGCCGAAAAATGCCTTTAAAACAAAGGTAGAATAATGGAGGCTTATCGTCCGACCCAATTCGGCGGGGAAACTGCCGTCATCGTCTTGTTGTAATTCGATGCGGCGTTTAAAACTTTCTACCACATTATTGGCCGCTTCCATATTCTTGGTAAACAACGCGAAGCTCATGCGCTGCATGTCATAGAATACGCCATGGTTATTTTTAGCCCGCATTTCGTCCTTGCCGATTTTACTGCTTTGCATCCAATCCAAAAATGCGGTAAACCATTTTACCATGCCGTTTTGGTCGCTTTCCGTCCATGTCGGCGACGACTTGAGCAGGCCAATAGCATCAATTACTCTTACGAAATGACGGCTTTCAATAAGGCCGGCGCCGCGTCCGGTGTTTTGTCCCTTAATGGCTTGCGCATAGTTGAGGTTCGGGTTCATACAGGTTTCACTGTCTAAAAAGAAAGTCCTGATTAAGGCAGTTGCTTTAAGGGCATACTTTTCCTCATCGGTGAAATAGTAAGCTAAAGCTAAATCATGAACAGCGCTTACCATGTTCGTTAATGCACTTTTATCGGGGTAGTTAGCTAATTCGGGCGTACGCACCCCATCTTTACGAATGTAAGGTAATCCATCGGGCGTATCAGGGTTGGGAAACCAATAGGGGGCTATAGTTACATAGTCGTGAATATCGGTACTGGGGTCGGGCGAGGCCTTGTCCGTTACGGTAAAAGGTTTAACGGATAGCGCCTTATTTGCGGTTCTAATCAATTTCTGAAAAGCCGGCATGATGCTTTTATCCTGCTTTGCTATTTTTGCCTTGTTGCTGGCCAATACAACCATGTCAAGGGTAAACGGCTGAGCCAATAAAAAGCCTGTGCCGAGCATAAATACGATGCTGCAAAAGATTTTTTTCATAACTGTTGATTTGGTTATTTGATAAAAATTGATGAAGATTAATAAAGATTGCTAATCATTAATCATATTGCTAATCATTAATCATTATAAATACATGCGTTCCCGCCCAGCTAACCGTCTTTCCGTTCAGTTCTATGCTATGGTTTGCATTGGGGTCGGTGTTGTTGTTGGATATGGCGAACAGCCAGCGTTTTCCGTTACGCGCTTCAATAGTAACGGCAGTAACAGCCGCATTGTTGACCACTTCTTTCAGACGAACAATATTAGCGTAGGAACCAAGGCTGGCTTCCGTGATGGGACTGAATGAGCCGTGAGGCTCAATGACTGAGGCGAACAGGCGGCTATTCGAATTTTGCTCGCGGAAGATAATGCCATTCTCGTTACGCAGATTGAACTCCGGGTCATTGGCGCCGCTTTGCACCATGAGCAGCTGTGTTTTTTCGGGCTTGCAAATGGTTGTAATGGTGTAAAAACGGGCGGCATTTATCCATGTAAAACTTTCGTTATCATTGGCAGCTGTTCCCTGTGCGCGCAACCACAGATGTTGATAGCCCTGCGAACCTCCCGCTGCCTGCATTTCACGCTCATAGTCATACTTTATGCCGGTATGGATAAAGTCTCCCTGATAGTAGTAAGCAAGGTCGTACTGATGCGGTTTTTCGGATTGCAGGTTGAATAAATCAAGTAAAAAAGGACGGGTAAAATAGCTGTCGTCGGGTTGCAGCAGCGCAATAGTACGCTGCATTTTTACGCCGGGGTAAGCGGTGGTATCTTTGGCGCTTACTATTTGCAGGCGCTCGTCGGAGGCATTAAAATAATAGCGCACTGCATTACATTCATCGGCTTTCTTTGTATTGCCGCCATAGTTCGATTTCTGGTCAACCGTTACGGTGTTATGAGCAATAGTTTGATTAACGAAAGTTTTGTTTTCGGGTAGATAACGTCCGCCTCGTTTTTGTTCAATATTGATGAAACGCGCCGAACCGTAGTCCGACAATATTTCCCTGCCCTGATCATAAAAACCGATAGTCAGTTTATCTAAGTGTCCGTGTTCCATTCCGAAGGTACCGTATTTCATGGTTGCAGCCATAGCGTCCGGAGTTTGGCCATAGCGCAGCATGGCAACGCCGCCTTGGTCTCCCTTGCTGCCGTCGCGCAGTTCCATTGATTTCCATTTGAAGTTTGCAGGCGCTTTCCCCTCGCCGATAGCCTTCGCTACCACTACGCCGTCGGCGCTAAGCATTACGCGCCCTTGCTGCTGTGCTGCGTATAGCAGCAACGGGTCGGCTGCAATATCGTTATAAGCAATATTGACGGCATAAACAATTTCTCCTGACGTCCATGCTTTGTCTTTTAAGGCATCGTTAAAGGGCAGGAATTGTCCTATAGGGTCGGTTTGTTGCAATAAAGCAGGTATTGACTTGGCTAAGGTGCTGTCTTTGTAAGCATAAATGTGCAGATCGGGTTGGTTGTTTTGTATAGTTTTGGCCAATAAGATAGTTGGCATAATGGCATAACGAAGGTAATACGAGCCTTCGCAATAATAGCCGTCGGGAGAGAACAGCGCGTCAATATTGGATAGAAATCCTGTTTTTTTATCTTTATTACTGCCGTATATAGCCTTTTCAACCATATCTTTGTCGTTTAACACATAGCCTGTCATGGCTACTCCGCATATCGCCCAAAGACCATGATTGTGTATTCGGTTAAAGGTTTCCGCCCTGTCTTCCATTGAAAATTTGACCGATAGACGCAGCAAATTATTTTCAATATTTTTACGCTCGTCACTATTGAGGTAGTCATATACGCAATCGTAGGCCTGTGCTGCGTGAACCAACCATACAGCGTCGTTAAGGCTTTGCCAGAACAGTTTTCCCGGAACGCCGGAGTTTACTCCTTCGGGGTGTATGCCGAGCGTAGGGTAGAGTTTTGCATAGGCGAGCAACATTTCACGGACAAATTCGGCATAAAATTTTTCGCCAGTAATTTGCCATAGCATAGCCGCATTCAACATTACATCATAGTTCAGCTTGTGTTTTTCGTGCGTGTAACCGCCTCCGGGGTCTTTAGGAACAGGGACTTCAATCCCCTGAGCAATGTTGGCGGCTACCTTGGCTTTGGCTTCGGCAATGCTAAGATCGAGCAAAGGGTATTTGCCCAAATTGTTTTTGATTTGCGCTGCTCCTTCTTGGGTAAATACAAGGTTAGGGTGCTTTTGTGCATAGCAGGTAAAAAGGCCGAAGATGAGGAGGATAGCGGTAATAAATCTTTTCATTAGCTAAAAAATGCGCCTCCGTTAATATCAATATTGACACCGGTAAGGTAGCCCGACTCATCGGAGGCTAAGTAGAGTACCAAATCGGCTATGTCCTTGGCTTCACCCTCGCGGCGCAGAGGGTACATTTGTTTCATGCGCTCGCGGTTTTCGGGCGTATTGAAACGGTCGTGAAAAGAAGTGGCTATAGTTCCGGGGGCCAATGAGTTTACACGTATGCCTTTAGGTCCTAATTCTTTAGCCATAGAACGGGTATAGGTCATTACTGCGCCTTTGGCAGTAGCGTAGAGCGATGCGCCGGGTCCGCCGCCGTCGCGGGCAGCCTGCGACGAGAAGTTAATAATGGCGCTGCCTGTCGGCATGTGTGGAACAACTTCGCGGGTACATAGCCAGCAACTCTTCATATTAACGTCCATCAGCAAATTATACCATGCCTCGTCCTGCTCGGTAACGGGCTTGCGGCCGCAAATACCGCCCACAACATTTACCAATATATGAATATCCTTGCCGAAGGCCTTCATACCCTCGGCAAACAAATGCTGCACATCGGCTGCTATGGTCATATCGCCTTGTACGATGATGGCTTCGCCGCCGCTGGTGTTGATAATGTCCAATGTTTCGACCGCGTCTTCTTCATTGTCGAAATAATTAATAACCACTTTTGCGCCTTCTTGCGCTAAACGCAGCGATATTGCACGTCCCAAATCTCTGGCGCCGCCGGTTACAACAGCTACTTTTCCTTTTAATTTCATATCTCTTTACTTTTACAAACTTTATAACTTTGAACTTTATAACTTTTAAACTTTATAACTTTAAACTTCATGCTCTAATTTCGGGGCGCATACAAAGATGGAAATGAGCGACAGCGGCACCAACATAGCCAGCATCACAAAGAAAAGGCTCCAGTTGCCACCTTGAGTAATCACAGGAACGAGGAACATACATGAAATAGTGCCTATAACGGCAGCCAGTCCGCCCAGTCCGGCCAACGAACCTATTGATTTTCCGTAATGCAGATCGCCGGGTATGGTTTGGATATTGGTCATGGTAAATTGATAGGCTCCCAGTACAAATGCCATTAGGGTAATGATGACATAAATATTGGTAACAAACAATATGGAAATGACGGCGGCTAATATGACGCTTGCTCCGATAAGCATTGTAAATTTGCGGGAAAAATTAACGGAATAACCTGCCTTGATTAGTCGTCCCGACATCCACCCTCCGATAATACTGCCGATAGCGGCGCCGAGATAAGGCACCCATGCTGTGGCGGCTACTTGCTTGATGTCTAAATCGTGTACCTGCATCAGGTAAATTGGCAACCAGGCTACAAACATCCACCAAATGGGGTCGAGGAATAAGCGGCCGAGGATAACCGAATAGTTTTTCTTTTTCGACAAGAGTTCGCCCCACGATTTACCTTTGTCGGTAGTGATTTTTGCCTCAGGCTGGCCGCTGAGAATGTATTCCCGTTCTTTTTCGGTAATCCATGGGTGTTCTCTGGGTCCTTTTTTGTTGACAATTAACCAGGGAATAATCCAAATCAATCCAAGGCAACCTACAGCGATGAAGGTGGTTTGCCAGCCGAATGCTAAAAACAGCATGGAAATAATTATAGGCGCTAATATGGAGCCAACAGAAGCAGCGGCGCCGAACAGACCTTGTGCTAAAGCGCGTTGTTTTTGCGGAAACCATTCGGCGTTGCTCTTGGTAGTTCCGGGCCAGGGGCCGGCCTCGCCTAAACCCAGCATGCCGCGGAAAAAGCACAATGATTTGAACCCGCGTGCAAGGGACGCTAAGGCATCGGCTGCGCCCCAGATAATCACCGACATTACAAAGCCTTTGCGGGTGCCTATTTTATCATAAATTTTTCCGGAAACCAATTGACTGATGCCGTAGCAAGCCAGAAAAACAATGTTAATAATGGCATAAATACTCTTTTGCTGGTCTTCGGCTTCTTTTTCAGACAAAGAAGCATCAACTATGCCGAGGTCGAGGGCAATTCCGGTTGGAACCTTTGTTACCACCTGTTCGCCGTCAACTTCCATAGTAACCGTCTTTTTGGTGTACCACATGTAATTGAGGGTTCCGCGGTCAAGATAATTGATTGTGGTAACGAGCAAAATCAAGCCCAAAACCCACCATCGTAAGCCTTTTACTTTCATGGTTTTTTATTTAGCGGTAAGAAAATCGGCGCGCACAGGGCTGAAACAATCAATAAGCACACCGTCTTCGAGGCACACACAGCCGTGTATGGCATCGGGTTCTACGTAGTAGCCTTCGCCTGCTTTTAGCACTTGTTTTTCACCGTTAATGGTCAATTCAAAAACGCCGCTTGCCACGTAGGTAGCTTGCGAATGGTAGTGTTCGTGCATATAGCCTATGCCGCCTTTCTTAAATTCTACCTTAACTAACATCAGTTGGCCGTCGTAGGCCATAATTTGGCGACGAACGCCTTCGCCTACCGTTTCCCATTTCAATTCATTTTCCAATTGATAAACTTTACTGCGTGTTTTCATAATATATGTGTTTTAATAATTAATTTTCATTCTTTATAAGGCCGAAGAACGATTTTATTTCTCCTGAATTAATAAACTCACAACGCTTCACGCTGATTTTGTCCCAGCGGCGTTCTTCAAAACGAATAGCACAGCCGCCGCGCCCGCTGTCTTTGAATCTGAGATTATCAATATCAACAGTTTGAACGCCTACTAAGCGAACCACGCTGCCCTGTTCGCGGTTGTTAACGTCGTCGAACGAACAGTCGCTCATCTTCAGCTCGGGTCCGGTGGTACTTTCGTCATTGCCGCCGCGGTAAAGGTTCAGAGCGCAGCCTAAAACGCTGTTCCAACGGCATCTGCTGATGCCTACGTATTCGGCATTATACTTTCCCACATCTTCTTTTTCGGCAGATAAAGATATGGCGTCGCCGGCAAGGTCATGGAAAGTGCAATTGGTAAAGATCAAAGTGTCGGCCATGGAGGCAGGAAGCGCTTTGAAAGGACTTGCCGATCCTTCCTGCATGTTGTAGAACGAACAGTTGAAAACAAAAGCCGAATAGCCGCCGCGCATTTTCTCGGCAGTAGTTATGCCGGCGCCGGGTGCAGGTTTCCCTTCTACAGGGTTGCCGTCGAAATCAACGCCGTCAATTTCCAATCGGCCGCCGTCGGCTATAGTGATGATAGTTGTTTTGGATCGGCTGCCGTTGTATCGTAGCACAGGATTTTCCTGAAGATGTGCCGCTTTTTCTATGCGCAGGTATTTTTCTATAGTAATGGTTTTGTCGTTAAAATAATAGCCTGATAAGCGAAGTACATCGCCGTCCTTTGCTTCTTCTACCGCGTTGGCCAAGGTGTTTTGCCCTGCGGGAACATCAATGATGTTGTCGGATAATTTATACGCCGAAAGGGGAGGGGCAGTAAACCATGAGGCTCCGCATTTTTCGCGTGTAGCCGCGCCGGTATTATTTTTCGGAAGAGGCATGGTTACATGCGTAAAATCGGCGTGTTTAAAGTCGGTTGTACGCAATTTCATGCGGTTATCTTTAAAGATAAACCCATCAATGTTGTCTAAAGCAACAAAAGGATTGTCAGCCTGTTTGTTGTAGAATATATTATTGTACATTTGCACGTTTACAGGCACGGCGGTACGTTCAAAATCGGCCCCCTCGCACAATATTAAATGGTCGCAGTCAACCCAGCTGTTATTGTATATCTCGGCGTCTTTTACCTGATGGTAGCGGTTGGGCAGCGAGTTGGGTACGCCGTTCATAATGGCTAAAGCGGCAAAAAAACGGCGTCCTTTCAGTTGGTGAAAATAGTTGTTGTGCACCTTCTGCCCTGCATTGATGATGCGAATACCACCGGTATGCGCCTTGCCGTTGCCGATGAAAGCATTGTTGAATACTTCGTTATCGTTGCCGTGGCGCAGTGCCAACACGCCTGCCGATTCAAAAAAAGTATTGTAGCTTACTGTGTTTTTGCACGATTTGATAGAAACTATTTCCACTTCGCCGTCGCAATGTTCAAAAAAGTTATGAGATATTATGGTGTGCGATTCTGTCAGGGAATACTGCGAATTGCCCACGCGGATAATTTCTGCGCCGTTAGAACCGTAATTAGGACGGCGGCCGAAAATATTATATTCTATCCGATGATAATTATGCCGATTGCACTCCTCGTTCAATTCAACAACCAATAAACAGCCGTTGTTTAGTTTGTGCGAAACCGTATTATGGTCGAAGCGGTTATAACGGCCGTAAAAACGTACCCATATATTATCGGTGGCGCGGTGGTTGGCATTGTAGTCGTGAATTACACAGTTAGTGATGCGGCAATGGTTAGCTACTTCTTTTCCGTTACGAAAGGCAATAACATCGCCATCGTTATAGCCGGCGGTAAAATACAAACCATTAATTTCAACATACTCGCCGGCTAAGGAAAGGCTTGACTTACCGCTGATTAGCACTTTTCCGGCAGTTTCGGCCTTAATTACCACAGGTGCGGCTTCCGAACCATGGGCAATAATACTGATTTTCACATCAGTATAAGCGCCGTTGGCCAACACAATGGTATCTCCCGACACAGCTGCTTTCGCTGCTTTATTCAGCGCCTCAATGCTATTTACCGAAATATTCCCCGCCGACAAGCCAACACTGAACACCCCTAATACCCATAAACAATATAATTTTACACCTCTCATTTACACTTTGGACTTTGAACTTTGAACTACTTTTGTACTTTTACAATCATCTCCAACTGCTGAAAATTCCCTTGCCCCGCCTTATCCTCGCGCTCATCATCGTTAATTTTAGTGATTTTGATGAGGCCTTTTTTGCTCGGATTGGCAGAGGTGGCGGCAGTTTCAAAAGCAATGATAGAACCTATTTCAAGATTTTTAGCCATATAGCTGTCTTCATCTATTTCAATGGCGGCTATGCTCTCGTAAGTGGCATTGTCGAAATCAACATCGCTTACCACCATAATTTTAGTAGCATTGCGTACCTCCCATTTCTGTAAGCTTGATTGTCCGGAGGCGTCGCTGGCCGTAGCCTCGAAATAACGGTAGGGGATAGTACCGGAGGTCTTGTCCCAATTCACTTCTATGTCGGGATTCATGGGGGCAAAGAGGCAGAATCCTGCTTTTTTGTCAACTTTTCCGTAGGCGCAAAGGAAGTCAATAGTCTTGGGCGATACTCGTTTAATTACATTAAGCAGCGAATAGGTTTGTCCGTCTTTTGAGCTGAAAGCGCTGCCCTTGGCGGATACGCTGCGGTTGCCCTGCGCCCAGATATAGGCATATTTATAAGTAACGATTCGTCCTTGCGCCGAAGCGCCGAAAGCAAAACAAACTAAGGTAAGGAGTAAGGTAATTTTTCTCATAATAATCAGGTGTTATAATATTAAATCTTTTATTTCGAATGTTTTAGAAAATTCCAATACATTACGCAGATGTTGTTGCATAATATTGATTGCTCCGGTAGCATTTCTATCTTTAATATATTGTACTAATAATTTATGTTCTAATAAAGCGACTTCGGTAACGTCGGGGCACACCTGATACTTGCGGTAGTTGGTTAAAATTTCGGGGGTAATAAGCAGCATCATGGAACGCAGGAGCGGATTTTTGCCTGCTTCCGCAATTTTCAGGTGAAGCATAATGTCCTGGTCGGTGGCCGGGCCGCCTGATTTAGTTTTGTCAAGGTATATGGTATAAGTACGTTCCAATTCCACAATATCTTCCTCTGTGCGGCGTTCGGCGGCTAACTTGGCGGTTTGCATTTCAATCATTACCCGGGTTTCTACCAAAGAGTGGAAACTGTAGTTCTCTAATCGCAGAATGTTGCCAATCATGCCTTCGATGGCCGGAATCCCTAAAGAGGAAACAATGGTGCCCGATTGAGGAAGCACTTTTACAACGCCGTAAAATTCTAATTTTTTGATGGCATCACGCACATGGGAACGGCTAACTCCCAATTTTTCAGTAAGTTTCCTCTCCGACGGCAATTTGTCGCCCGGCTTTAATTCTCCTGAGGTGATAAGATCGCGTATCTGACGGATAATTAGTTCCGACGGCTTATCAACAGCAATTTCTTCAAATTTTTTGAGTAGCTCCTCCATGGACTGTCTTTAGTTTAAAATTTCAAAAAACAAAAATAAGCAAAAAAAACTTAATTGGTTAGCTGGCTGTCCACTTTTTTTTATAAAAAAATATAAATTTCTGATTATTAAATAAATAGAGATTAAACAAAATTTTGTTGTTAATTTTTTTGCCCTAATTGGTGTACCAATTTAAAAAATGTTTATATTTGCAGTCGATAAAAGATGTAAATATTAATTCAAGAATTAAAAATATGAAGCACAAAATTGTTTTTTTACAACTGCTTGCTTTCCTGTTACTGTACGGAACTACTGCCCTTGCGCAGTCGGGTACGGTAACGGGAACAGTGCGAGATGCGCAAACAGGGGAGACATTGTCGTATTTAACCGTTAACCTCATGGGAACTACCCTAATGGCAACAACCGACGAGAATGGTTTTTATTCTATCAGAGTAAATAATCTCTCTACTGACAAGCTGATATTTTCGTATGTCGGCTACGAAACGCAAACTATTGTGGTTAATTCACAAAGAGCGTTAGATGTACAAATGGTTCAAGGGGCAGTGCAACTTGATGAATTAGTGGTAATTGGTTATGGTGTGCAGAAGAAATCGCACCTTACCGGCGCTATTTCTAAGTTTCAAGATGAGCGGCTGAACGATATTCCGGTGTCAACCGTTGAACAGGCCCTGCAGGGAAAGATTGCAGGGGTTTCGGTGCAGAATACCACTTCGGAAGCCGGTGTGGCGCCGCAAGTCCGTGTACGCGGTATGGGTTCTATCAGCGCCAGCAGCGCTCCGTTGATTGTAGTTGACGGCATTCCGGTGCCCGATGGACTAAATTCGGTAAATGCAGCCGACATTGCTTCCATTGAAGTGCTGAAAGACGCTGCCTCGGCTGCCATTTACGGCTCGCGCGCCGCTAACGGCGTGATTATGGTAACTACTAAAAGCGGCCAGCCGACTGCGCCTAAATATACCGTTTCGGCCAGTACGGGATTTAAAGGTTTGTTGCGTACTTATGATATGATGTCGAATAAGGAATATGCCGAATTACTGTATTATGAGGCCTCTTTGCGCGAACAAGACCCCTTATGGACAGGTAATACGAACAGAATTACCGACAACGAGCGAGTACAATACATTGTCGCCACCCAAATGTTCGGTGGAACTTATGACTGGCAAAAAGCCGCCTTGCGCGATGTGGCTACTATACAAAACTATCAGCTAAGCGTATCGGGCGGAACCAAGGAACTGAGGTACTACCTGTCGGGGAATTATGTTGCCGACCAGGGTATTATGCAGCACAGTTACTATAATAAACTTACTTTCCGCGCCAAAATAGATGCTAACCTGAGTAAATATGTGAAAATTGGAGCTAATATAGCGCCCTCGTACAGCATTCGCGAGCGCCCGGGCTCCAATTTTACCGATTTTACCCGTTGGATTCCCGACGTGCAGCCATGGCACAATGAGGTAACAGCTGCTTTTACCGGAAAAAAAGTGGGAGATTGGGTAGTAAATGCCGATTTCAGAGACAAACATTATATAGGTTATTTGCCGGACGGTACTCTTTTTGATAAGGTAGTATCCAATCCTTACAGTTCCAACAATATGAATCCTAAATCGGTGTTGGAAAAAATAGAACGGCTTCAAAACGATTACCGCTTATCCGGTTCGGCCTATATTAATGTAGAACCGATGAAAGATTTGGTGCTTCGTTCTACCATTAATACTTATACTACCTATTCGGAAAATACCGATCAGCGGAAAGAAGGCGCTACAGCGGCTGCCAATCCAAGTATATCTTATTATTCTAATAAATTATATGTAAATATTTTGTCGGAAACTACGCTTAATTATACCAAACAGTTCGGCCGTCATGAAATTAACGGAATGGTGGGGTTCTCTTTTGACAAGGCTACTACTAAAACAGCCGGCATATATGGCGAAGATTTTCCTTTGGAAGGCATTTTTACCCTCAATGCAGCGACCGCTATTAAGCAGTATGATGCAGGAGGGAACCTTGCTACTTATACGGAAATAGACGCCGACAAGATATTGATTTCTTATTTTGGCCGTATCAATTATAGTTATGCCGACCGTTATTTAGCTTCCGTGAGCCTCCGTACCGACGGCAGTTCGCGCTTTGGCCCTGATAATCATTGGGGCTGGTTTCCCTCTCTATCGGTTGGCTGGCGTTTGTCAGAAGAAGATTTCCTGAAATCGGCGGATTGGATTTCGCAGTTGAAATTACGCGGAAGTGTTGGCGTAACAGGCAATGATAATATTCCGGCTTATGCTTATACCGATTTGTTATACGGCGCTAATTATATCTTAGGAACCGGCAACGGCAGCGTTACACCCGGTTTGGCGCCAAACGGAAACTCTTTGGGGAACCGTTTTATTTCATGGGAACAAACCTTGGAATGGAACTACGGCCTTGACCTGAGTTTGTGGAAAGACCGCGCCGGCCTGACCGTAGATTATTATTATGCCATAACCGACCAGTTGTTGCTTCAACAATCAGCCATGGCTATTTCGGGCTACGAGCGCTATTGGAACAATATTGGCCGTGTACGTAATCTAGGTATGGAATTTGAACTGCATGGCTATATTTTTGACAGTAAAGATTTTAAATGGCGAATGTCGGGTAATTTATCTTTTAACCGTAACAAGTTAATTGACTTGGGCGGAGAGCCTTATCAATTCAACTACGGCGAACGCAGCGAGGTATTTGCTGCCTTCCTCGGCGCCCCCTGTATTCAGTATTATGGGTATAAAACCGATGGTATATGGAGGTCGCAGGCAGAAATTGACGCCTGGTATGCAGCAGGAAATACGGCGGCCGCAGAGGTGGCAATAGCTCCCGGCGGTCTGAAAGTGGTAGATACCAATAACGATGGTGTATTAGACATGAACGACCGCGTGGCGATGGGTTCGCCTTTCCCCGATTTTACTTGGGGTTTGACCAATACTTTTAAGTATAAAGATTTCGACCTGAATATTTTAATTCAAGGCGTACAGGGAGGGCAGGTAATTAATGGCGACATTTATTACAACGAGTTCAAGAGATATGAAAGGAACTATGTAAAAGGCCGTTGGGTTAGCCCCTCTTATCCTATGGATGGGAAGCCTTATCATCAGGAAGGTATGAATGCCGATGCGCGAATCATGCTTACCGATTATTGTGTGCAGGATGGTTCGTATATTTCTTTCCGCGATGTAACCTTGGGCTACACCCTGCCGAAGAAGTTGGCGGATAAAATTCACCTGAGGGGACTACGGGCATACGTTGCTGCGCAAAACCTGTTCTACATTTTTGCCTCCGGTTATACTGCTTTAAATCCCGAAGCGCTTACCACCTCCAGCGCTTACTCTTCGCCCTTAATGAGCGGTTACCAGCGCGGCGCTTTTCCCATACAGCGTACTATTTCTCTTGGTTTAGAAATTAACTTTTAATAGCAGACGATTATGAAACAAGTATATTATTTTTTATTAGCGGCAGCGCTCACATTCGTTTCATGTGACGAAATGCTTAATGTAACTTCCGAATCTTACGGCGAGGCCGACAAAATAACTACCCCATGGAACATTAATGTCGCTCTTATGGGTTGTTATAACGGCATGCAAGTACCTTTGGACAATGAATGGATGTTCACTGAATTGCGTAGCGACAATGCACTTCAGGGACAAGCCGGCAGTTCCAATGCGCAAAACCAGTTGTATAACGACTTGGATATGTTCCGCCCCTCGGCTTCCATGAACTTTATCTTCCAATATTGGTCGGCGCTGTACCATAATATCAGTAACACGAATAAGGTTATTCAAAATATTGATAAATTGGAACTCACCGATGAGTTAAAGCAATACAAGGGCGAGGCCTTGGTTATTCGTTCCTATCATTATTTTAACTTAGTGCGCCTCTTCGGCCCTGTATTTCTGACTACAGAGGCTATCGGCCCTGAAGACGCCAAAAAAATGAACCGTCAACCCGTTGATGTAGTATATCAACAATTGGTGGACGATTTGATGTTAGCCGCCGATTATTTACCGGCAGTTTATGACAATGCGAATGTAGGCCGAGCTACCAAATGGACTGCTAAGGCTTTATTGGCTAAAGTTTACCTGACTTGGAGCGGAAAAAACGACGATATAGCTTACCTGACCGCAGCCGACTATTTATTGGACGAATTGCAGCAAGCGCCTGCTACCAATAGCATAGGATTGTTGAATAATTATGCAGATGTGTTTTCTATGACTAATGAAATGAACAGGGAGATATTGTTTACCGTGCGTTTCAAATCGGGCGGATATGGTTTAGGCTCAAAGTTTGCCAATCTGTTTGCTCCCTTAGGCAGTGGAATGATTCCCGGCACTTGCTCCGGTTTAAATAATCCGAGCTATAGTATTTATGAGGCTTATACTAATGCAGGAGATATACAGCGTAGAGATGTAGCTATCGGCGTTATTTCCGGAAAGATTTGGTTAGACTCTTTATACGTGAAAAAATTCTTCGACGATAGAGGTAATAATGATAATGAAAACGACTGGCCCATATTGCGTTATTCCGATGTGTTGTTGATGTCGGCAGAGGTAAAGGCCCGTTTGGGCGATATACCTGCCGGCATGGTTAAGCTGAATCAAGTACATACCCGTGTCGGACTTACGGCGCTGCCGACACCCGGCGGATTGGCGGAATTTATGGTGGCTTTGCAGTTGGAGCGCCGCTTGGAATTTGCCTTTGAGAACGACCGTTTCTTCGACTTGGTGCGTTGGGGTACGGCCACTCAGGTGCTTACCAACAATATCTTTGTTGAAGACTGGCTGCATTACAATCGTTATGTGCCTGCTTATACGCCGCGAAATATAGTAGACGAATGGCGGCTGCTTTTGCCTATTCCGCAGCGCGAAATAGATACGAATAATGAAATTCGCATTGCTCAAAATCCCGGATATTAATTTAACGCATTGAATATATAATGAAAACAGTCTATAAATATCTAAAAATCCTGAGTTTGTCGGCGCTCGTGTTGCCGATAGTATGGACCTGCAACGAAGATACGGTGGAAACCGATTTGGACGCGCTACGGCAAGTGTTTCCCCCTTCTGTTACTTCTTTTTCACCTGCCTCAGGCCCTGTAGGCACGGTGATTACTATTATCGGAGATAATCTGGGCAGCATTGATTCGGTTTGGATTGGCGGCGTAAAAGCCATGGTTAAAAACCGTGTATCGCAAGAGTTGCTTGTTGCTGAAGTTACGGTTGATGCGAAATCGGGAAAAATTAAGGTGCAAAATCGGGCAGGAACAGCCGAGTCAAGCAGTAATTTTACCATGGAATATGCCATTCCTGTATTGACCGATTATCCTACAGCCGCTACGGTTACTGAAACCGTATTATTGAAAGGCGCTAATTTTCAATCGGTATCGGCGGTTTATTTTGCCGGAACAAAGGCGCAAATTACCACGCATTTAAATTCTGAAATGTTGGTAACGGTACCGCCGCTTCCCATGTCGGCAGGCGATGATGTTGATATATCCTTAGCCTACTATACCGCTTCGGGAATTGAAACTACCGGCACCACAGGCGCGCCCGTACACATCAACCGCGTGTATCCCGAATTTACCAATATCCCTAATAAAGGCAATGCCGAATCAATGGTTACTGTATTGGGCGATAATCTAAGTATTATCGAACACGTGATTTTAGATACTGCAGGTATGCCTGTTCCTTTGGTAATACCCGTGAAAACTGCCGCCAAAACATTCTTCAGTTTTGAACTGCCCGATACGCTGACCTTTGTGATCACCAACCCCACATCGGTGCGGTTGCGCGTTATGTATTATGAAACAAACGAGGAGTTGTTGAACGATAATTTTGTGATTAATATTCCCGGCCGCGAAACTGTATATTTCTGGGAAAATATAACCATGGAGTGTCAGGTGCCTGATGCAGCCTCCGTATTCTTTGTGGGCAGTACAGGCCGAACTTACGACCCCTGCCAGATGGTGGCCAATGTTGACGGCGTAAGTACTGCTACCGATTTCTATACGGTATGGAGCGGCAACGGAATCCTGATTAGCAATCCCACTAACGGAACCGGCTATACGCAGTATAGATGCGAGGGCGTAGCCCTTCCCTCCGGAGGTTCGAAAAATGTGATGTTCCGATTCCTGAACGAAACGCCTACGACCACCCCTAATGCCGCAGAGGCAGCATTGGCAGAGATAGTGAGAAACCAGACCATCATCAAAATTACCCCTGACTTGTGGGACGGCGTCCGTGTTCCGGCTATGAGCGCCCCAAGGGCCTATCCGCCTCATGGCTCCACCGGTTCTAATCCTTTTGTAGAAGGAACAATTATGATGTTTCAGGAATTTCAGGCAGGAGCGCCGGTGAAAACCGGTTTTATTGAAGTGGTGAAATTGACCTTCCCCGAAGATATCAGCACTACTGCTTTGGCTGCCCGCTCAACCATAACCATGAATATTTATTACGAAAAATAATTTAACATGAAACTTTTAAACAACATATCATGGAAAAGCTTTGGCCCGGCGCTTATTGTTGCTGCGGCCATGGCTTTCGGCCTGCAATCATGCGAAGACAAGGATAACGGTACTACAGACGGAGACCTCCCCCGCCTGATTATTAATGAGGGGATTGCCCAAATGACTACGGGAGACGGTGCCGGTACTTTTACCCTTAAAATTGACTGTAACCAACTGTGGAAAGCCGAAAGCTCGGCAAGTTGGTGCGAGGTAACGCCTGACATAGGTAAATCATCTGTGCTTGCGGTTACCAAGTTAGATATAAAAGAATCAATGGAATTGGATCCGCGTATGGCTACAGTGGTTTTTACCGCCGGCGATCTTAGCACTACGTTCACTGTAACCCAAATAGGGAAAGCCCCCATTTTAGATATAGTCCCTCAATCGGGCACTAACTATGATGAGGATAAAGAAACGCTGCTTACGGCAGCTCAAACCGACATCAGCTATACAATTGTGGCTAACCAATCCTGGACGGCAACTATAATCGAAAGTGCAGCTACTTGGTTAAGCATCACATCGGACCTTTCATCAACAGTTACTTCCACCACCTTAACGGCAACAGCTTTGGAGAATTTTGATTTCACCGATAGAGAGGCCTCTATCGTAATAATCGGTACGCACTCGGACAATAGCATTAAGGTGATACAGGCTGCGGCAATACCGTTCATTACAGTGGAGCCGGAAGGAATACCGGTGCAGGCTGCCGGCGGCACCCACACTGTTACTGTTACGGCTAATGTTGACTGGGGCAGCACTTACACCGTTGAGCCTGCTTCCGCCGCTTCGTGGATAGCTGCGGTTGGAACCCCCGGTACTACAACTACCTTTGATGTAGCGGCCAACACCGACACGGAAAGTCGTAGCGCTACAGTAACTTTCGCAGCTACCAATCCGAGTTTCGCCGGAGTGAAAGGCACCTGTGTTATCTCGCAAAATGGCGCAGCAGCGGCTCCGTTTAATATCACCTCCGTTAACGATTCTTCTGCACGTGTAGAAATTATTGGTACGGGATTAGATTATGTAATCGGCGTGAACTTCGACGGCGTACCCCTTCCAGCTGGCAATATCAAGAAACAAACGGCGACAGAACTTTGGATCTTGGCGCCGGCAACTATTACTGCGGGTACAGAAGTAGATCTTACCCTCTCTTATGTCGGCGGCACAGGACCTGTGGAAACCGACAAGCCTAACGGAAAATTTACCGTAACGGATTTTTATGTTATGCAAGACCGTATTTATGCCAATGCCAATGGCGCCAATTCAATACTATCTACTACATTATTAAGTACATTCAGTGTTTGTGATGCGAATGGGGGGCTTATAAACAAAACGGAAATAGACATTCTGTTAGTGAGTACTTCTTCTGATTCAAGGTTGATATTTACACATCCGGCTCATAGCACCGGCACGACCAATAATGTAAGGTGTACCTCGGACGCTGCTACCTCTGTAGGCGAATGGAATATTGTTGATAAGAACTGGACCGCTTGGGGCTCCAGTAATATTATAGCTGAACAATTTGATGCAATGACTAATTTAACCACTACATTTAATAATGCAAATCTTACAGGTAATACGGTAGATGTAGATTCCGGCGGCTATGCGGCAGGAGAAGCAGCTCATGAAAATAAGGTGTTTAGATTCAAAACAAGACAAGCAGGAACCGTGCTGGGCACTATACCTAATCCTAATATTGAAACTGCCGAAACGCGATATGGGTATATCAAAACAGTAAAGGCAACTTTTATTGGTACTCCCGGAACTTCCAGCATTAGGGATTCGTACTTGGATATAGTAGTCAAAGTACAGCGCTTAGCCGCCGATTAAATTAGAACGTTCCTTTAAAAATGAATAACGACAAGGCTTTCTCGTAAGGCCTTGTCGTTATTTGAGAAAGCGCTCTTGTTTGCCTAATTCGAAAAAATAGCTTACCCTTGTAAGAAGAAGTCAATATAACTATTCGTATGGAACCTAACCAAACCTTGCTTCTGTTTATCCTTATTGCGCTTATTGCCCTGCCTTGCGTATGCGCCTGCTCAGAGGACGACCCGCCGCCCGACCCGCACATTCCAGCTATTGTCCATCTTAGTACAGCAGCTGTAAGTTTAACCTATCTTTCCGGCAGCAGCGCAAGTTTTACGGTAACATCTAATACGCAGTGGACAGTCAGCAGCGCCGAAAGTTGGTGCAGCGTGAGTCCTTCCACCGGTAATGGAACCTTGACGGTTGTGGTACAGGCGTTGAACGCAAACCCTGCTAGCTCGTCGCGCCAGAGTATGCTATCATTTAAAGTAGGGGAGCAGGTGCCGACAACGCTTATGGTTTACCAGCAGGGCAATAGCCTGTTGCCGACCTCTTATGTTACTTCTTTGACTGAATTTAACGTAGTACAATCGATTGCACAGCCGGGTTCTACCATTACCTGGGCTAATGGCACCTATAGCTTCGGCAGCACTTTGACGGTGTCTAAAGATGCTATATGCGTGAATGCCCAAACCGATGGGAAGGTAGTATTTACAGGCCGCATGCAGGTGAAAATTCTTGCCGATAACGTTGTATTTCGCGGTTTTCAGTTTATAAATAATACGGTAGATGCAACAAGTCCATCTACTTATGAGGGGAAGGTTGATTTCTTTATCGTAGGCAATGGAATTTCGAACAGCGGCGGTAATACTAATGCTACAAAAGGGAACAATAATCAATTTCTGCATTTGAATTTTTACGGAATAACCGCCAGACAAATGCTGGTAGTTACTCCCGGCGCTTCCGATAATCTGTTCGAATATTGTAATTTTGAAGCAAAAAAGATGATACCGGCAAATGCTGTTTTTCAAATTCAGGTATCGGCCGATAAATCGGGGAATAATATTGTGCGTTATTGTTCTTTTAAAAATCATTTTGCCCCCTCAACCGGCGATTATGGAATGGAAGCGGTCAGAATAGGCTACAGCCACCAAAAAGACAATATCAGCCGCGATTTGGTCGAGTACTGCTATTTTTACCGCTGTTGCGGCGACGATGAGGTCATTTCTTCAAAAGCCACTGAGGTGGTCTATCGCTATAATACCTTTGATGATAACGGTCCGAATATGCCCGGAATTAATTATAACGGACAGGGACATTTGTGTATTCGCCATGGACATAAAACGGCTGCTTACGGTAATTTCTTTACCAACGGCCGAGGCCTCCGCGTGTGCGAAGGCAGCGGACATGCCGTATATAACAACTATTTTAATACCGGTACGCGATGGCCTTTTCGCATACATAACAGAGATGTAAATGCAGGCTTGGGTTTTGCAGATTCGGTGAACGGACTGATTTTAGCCCATAATACCTTTGTGAGCTGCGCGCCTATGGAGTTGGAAGCAACGGGCGAGACCATCAAACCCGCGAATGTGGTTGTAGTAAATAATTTGTACAGCGGCTTTACCGGCGCTTCATTCACGAGATATTGGACAGGCAGCGAGTTTTTTGAAGGGAATGTGATTGATTACAATACAACGGTGAATACCCCTTCTTCGGGCTTGACTTACGTGTCTAATATGACCGATTACACGATGACCAATACTCATGGTTATGTACAGTTGAAACAGGCAACTTCGGGAATGGCGGTTTCTTCGGCGGGTTATACCCTGCCTTTTTTACCCTCTATTACCGTCATCGACATTGATGCCAATTTGATGATGGATATGATGAAAAATGCACGTCCATCGGATAAGCTCCAAAAACATATCGGCTGCTTCCAGTACGGCGGGGGCAACAGCGTTCAGCCTTATGCTACGGCTGCCAACACCGGCCCGGGGTATTTAGAATAATTGAGAATTCTATATCTTCTCCACCACCCGTTCCATCAGCCAGCCCTGGCGGCCGTCGGTGAGTTGTATGCGCTGCCACTGGCCTAAGCTCTCCAATAAGGTAACTTTAGTGCCTTCGTGCAAGATGAAAAGGTCTTTGCCGCTATTGTCGGGCGAGCTTTTGATAGTAACCACCGCCGACATTACAATAGCCTTCGACTGGTCGTGCAGAGCTTGTTTTTGATAGTGGGCAAAGAGTATGCACGTGCCGCAACAAAGCAGAGAGAGAATAGCTATAAAGAAAGAAAATTTACGCAGCGTAATGCTGCGGGCAAAGAAAAACAACAGGGCTAATAAGAGGCAGGCGGCAAAGAAGACAATAGCCCACCAGCCCCAGGTATCGGCTCCGGCAACACTATAGATACTGCGTATCCATGTGGCCAGAAAAAATTCGGGGACAGCCTCACTCCTGTCTATAATCATAGCGTTGGCCATGTCGAGATTGTGGACGATGTCCTTATCTTCGGGGTTTAGCCTCAAGGCGCGCTCATAGTAAAGAATAGCCTTCCCCCACGACTGTTGTTTAAAATAAGCATTGCCTAAATTGTAGTACAGGTCGGCAGATACATAGCCGTTGCTTTCAATGGCTTTATACAAAGATTCTGCCTCGGCGAAATTGCCTGCGGCATACAGTTCGTTAGCTTGTATCCACTGTTCGTCGGCGGTTTGTGCATACGCGGCGTTTTTCCCTGCCGCCAGTGCAAGCAAACATAGTATAGTTGAAAAGAAAAAAACCTTCTTCATAATTTTCATTCCTTAAAACGTTTGTTCGAATTTACTGATAATTTGTATCGCTACCTCATATACCTTCTGCATGGCCGATTGTCCGGCGCCGGGGGCATAGCGGGCAAACTCGCACTCGTCGAGCACCTGAAGGTAGGCGGTGATATCTTCTTCCTTAGCATTCTTTGCTTGCATTACTTCACGTGCTTTCTCGCGCGAAAGGTCGGCCACCGACAGGCCTGCCTTGTCGGTGAGAAAGCCCCACATGGCGCGGCTCAGCTCATCGTAGAAGCTGTTCATATTATGTTGTCGCAGGAACTCGCCTGCTGCTTTCAGCCGTTTCTTCGCAATCTTAGTTGCCTTGCGGTGGCGGGTGCGCCGAATATCCTGTGTTCGTTTGATGTGCCGTTTCAACTGGAAATAAATAATAAAAAACAAAAGCAACAGGGCAATGAACACTGCATAATAAGGCATAGAGCCAAAGAAAAGAACAGTGGAACCTAAGGCTAAGGGCGCTCTTTTGATGTACTGGATATCGCTGTTCAGTGATTTTACCGATTGTTGGTTGATACCTTGAGTAGTAACTGCCGTGCCGGCATTAGGGTCTTTGCTGACGCCTATATGTAAATCGTTGCTGCGGAGCGTTACGTATTGTTTTTTGTTGATGTCGTAATAGGAAAATTCGGGTCCGGGAATATCAAAACTGCCCTCGCTGCGCGGAATGACAGGATACTCGAAGCTCTTGCTGCCGGAAATGCCGAAATCGGAAGCCTTAGTGTTATCGGTAATTTTTGTGTCGTAAGTTTCGAAGTGAGGCGGGAAGTTTACCTGCGGCGACTCCAAAAGTTTGAGATTGCCTTCGCCGCTGATTCTTACTACGAGATTAACGGCGTCGTTGGCCTGAATGCTGTCGCGATTAAAGCGGGCTTCCATCTGGAAGTTGCTGCCCACAGTTCCTTTAAAGGAAGCAGGCGCTCCATCGGGCAGTTTGTGTACTTCTATAGCTACTATAGGCGAGGCAATATTTTTGCGTATGCTCTGCGGCGTGTCGAAAAAACTGTCAAAGAAACTGCGAGGCTGGCTGTTGCCTTTGACCTGTAACACACAGGTAATTTCTACGGGATCAATTTTGAGCGTTCCGGTTTGTTGCGGGAAAAGCGCATAGCGGCGCACTACGGCAACGTTGTATATTTTTCCGTCAAAGGTTTCCCGCTGAAAATTTAACCGCTGCGGGCTTTCTATTTCCTGACTCCAAAAGCCGTTAAAGGTAGGAAATTTATAATTTTCGAAGCCCAGAATATTCATTTGACGCGTATATAGCTTGATGGTGGCTGTGAGATATTCGCCGCGCACTACCTGTGATTTATTAAACTGTATTCGCACAAAAACGTCTGTTTCGTCTGCTGAAGGCTGATTGGTATTTCCTCTGTTTTGTGGTTGCCCGCCCTGCTGTCCGCTTTGTTGGGCGCCTTGCTGCGCAGGAGCGTCTTTCACTACATCAATAGACACAGGCTGCGTTTGGTAGCTTTTACCATCTACAGTAGCCTTAGCCGCGCCAATCTGTGCCTTTCCCTCGGCAGTAGCCTGTACAATGTAGGTATAAGTTACGGTAAAACTCTGAGTAGTCCTGCCGTTTACCATCTGTATGTTAGTCATGGTTGACTTGGAGGGACCGGCCAAAATGGATAAGCCTGAAAATTCCGGCGGGGTGAAATGCTCAGGTTCAGCGCTCAGATTAATGGTAATACGAAAATTCTCGCCTACGCCCACTACCCGTGGCGCCGCCGTACTAAAACTGACGTCCTGCGCCGCCGCAGTGAAAATACCGAAAAACGATAAAATAAATATAAAAAACGTTCTTCTCATTACTTGTTGACTTGTTGATTTGCTTATTTGTTTATAAATCATAAATAATCAATCATAAATAATAAATGTTAACTGCTACCAATTCTTATCCGTCCTCACCCTCACTGCTGCCTTAGCCTTTTCCTTATTCACCTTTTCCTGCGTCTCTTTTTCGTTAGCCTGCATAGCTTCCAACATTTGCTGGGCTTGCTGAGGCGATATTTTAGGTTCTTGTTGTTCGTCTTGTTTATCTTGATTTTGTTGATTTTGTTGGTCTTGATTCTGATTTTGCTCGTCCTGATTTTGATCATCTTGGTTCTTGTCGTCATTGCCGCCACCGCCGCCTTGCTGCTCTTTTTCTAATTTCGTTTGCGCATAAGCTAAATTAGTTCTGGTTTCGTCGTCGGTAGGGTTAAGGCGCAGCGATTGCTTGTAAGCATCAACGCTTTCCTGCCATTTTTCCTGCTGAAGGGCTGCGTTCCCCAGATTATGCGCTATTCTGGCCTTTGTCTTTTTCTGTAAGGGAAGATTAGGATTTGACAACATTTTGAATATTGTATCCGCCGGTTCATACTGCTTTAGTTTATATAAAGCGTTTCCCAAATTAAACTGAGCGGGTATAGAAGTCGAGTCGGCTTCTAAAGCGCGCAAATATGCAATTGCCGCCTCGTTATACTGCTCTTCTTTGTACAGCTTATTTCCTTTTCGCACGTCCTTCTTATCGGCTTGCGCAAATGCCGATAATGACACAAATAACAAAAATACGAATAATAATTGAGCTTTCATACTAAACATTATTTTTTGTCTTAAATATATCGAAACTTTTTGACCATTTATTTTTCTTTTCAAGAATAAAAGTTTCCGCCATCAAAAAGAATAAACAAATGATAAACAGATACATATACTGTTCGTTAAAATCCTGAAAAACCGTACTGCTCAGGCTTTGTTTATCCATTTGGCCGATTTCTTCCACTATCTTATCTAATCCGAGGTCGGCGTTGGAGGCTCTGGTATAGTTGCCATGCCCCGCAGCGGCTATTTCCTGTAAGGTTTTTTCATCGAGCCGCGTAACTACAATATTTCCATCTTTGTCTTTCAACATTCCGCCGCCGCTAAGGGGGATAGGCTGGCCTTCGGGGGTACCTATACCTATGGTATGTACAAAAATTTTCTGATTGTAGGCTTCTTTGGCGGCCGCTACGGCGTCGTCTTCGTGGTTTTCACCATCGGTAATAATAATCAGGGCGCGGCTTCGTTCGCTTTGTTCGCTGAAGGAGCTCATCGCCAAAGCAATGGCCTGCCCGATAGCTGTGCCTTGCTTGGGCACGATGTCGGGAGAAATAGAAGATAAGAATATCTTAGCCGAAACATAATCAACGGTAATGGGCAATTGAATGTATGCGTCTCCGGCAAAGACGATGAGGCCGATACGGTCGTTTTTCAGTTTATCGACTAAGCGGGAAATGGCCAATTTTGCACGTTCTAATCGGTTAGGTCTAAAGTCCTGCGCCAGCATGCTATTTGAAACGTCGAGGGCAATAATCACTTCCACGCCGCGGCTTTTTACCTCGCGAACAGTGGCGCCGATTTGCGGCCGACTGAGGCCGATAGATAAAAAGAAAAGGGCTAAGCACAGGAGAATAAGTTTAAACCAACCGCGCTGTTTCGATACGTAAGGCATCAGCGAACTCATGGTATTCACATTGCCGAAGCGCATCAAGGCTTTTTTCTTCTTTTGTAAATGGAATATATAAATGAATACCATTATCGGAATTAATGCCAGTAGCCATAAGTATTCGGGTTGAGCAAGTTGAAGCATTTTCTATTGTTTATTTGTTTAATCGTTTAATTGTTATTCAGTTGTTATTTATCGTCATTGCGAGGTACGAAGCAATCATAACTCATAATTATTTACGGTATGCGTTTAAGTACCACTAATCGCAAAAATAGTTCTAACAGGAATATGGCCAGCGCAAGTAGGGCGAGGGGCATAAATTCTTCTTTATAAATTGACAGGGAATCAACGGTTATTTTCGCTTTTTCCATTTTATCAATTTCGTTGAAGATTTCGATGAGCTTAGTGTTATCGGTAGCGCGGAAGTAACGTCCGCCTGTAATATCGGCAATTTGACGGCAAAGGTCTTCATCAATTTCCACCGGTACTTGCTGAATGATAACGCCGCGTTCGGTCATAAAGGGATAAGGCGCCATACCTGTCGTTCCAACGCCAATGGTATATACGCGTATGCCATAGGTATTGGCCATCTCGGCTGCCATTAGCGGCGCTATTTCTCCGCGGTTATTCACCCCGTCTGTCAAGAGGATAATCACACGGCTTCGGGCATCGCTGTCTTTAATGCGGGCAATGGCGGTAGCTAATCCGTTGCCTATGGCCGTGCCGTCTTCTATCCAGCCGGTTTCTACTTCTTTCATCAGATTAATGAGGGTCGCGCGGTCGGTAGTCAACGGGCATTGAGTAAAACTCTCTCCTGCAAATACTACAATTCCCATACGGTCGTAGGGGCGTTGTGCTATGAACTGAATAGCGATATCCTTGGCTGCCTCAATGCGGTCAGGCCTGAAATCGCGCGCCAACATACTGGTTGAGATGTCAAGAGCGAAAATAATATCAATCCCTTCAGTATCAAATTTGGAAAATTCGTTGGAAGAGCGGGGACGCGCAATAGCTACAATAAGTAGCGCTATAGACAAGGTGCGTAAAATAAAAGGTATATGTTCAAAATAAAACCTCCAGCCCTTGCCTGTTTTGCTGAAAGCCGCTAAGGACGATACCTGCAGCGAGGGCGTTGAACCTTTTATCGCCCGCCAGACATAATGCCCAATAAGCGGAATTAACAGCAGCAGTAAGTATAATAATTTTGGCGACTCGAAAAACATTTAATTATTTATTATTGATGATTTATTATTGATTAATTTTTTACTGCCGACTCTGCACTTTCTTCCTCCATTGGTTTAGTTTGTTGCACGAAGTCGCTGACTACTATTAGCGCAGTTTCATTTTCGTGAGGATCGGGTTGATACTTGGCGAATTTTACCAAATCCGACAGGCTCAACATTTCGCGTACTTTGTGGTACAGTTCGTCCGATACTGCGGGCAGTTCACGTAACGATTGCAGGATTTCTTCGGAGGTCTGCTCCATAGCCTGCACCTGAAATTGTCCTTCGAGATATTTGCGCAAGACATCGGTAACTTTGGTATAATATAGCTTGACCTTATTGTTTTGCCACAATTTTTCGGCCTTAATTTTATCCAGTTCCCGTAAAGCTACCGCGTAGGGAGGAATTTTGGGTCTTGAGGCGAAAAATAACGGTTTGTTCTGCTTCCAGCGTATATACATGTATATAAGCAAGGCTATAATGACAAGAATCAACAATCCGTTGAGAACGTAAGGTAATATTTCACGAAAGGTTATCGGATATTGAATCGGCGGTTTAATGTCGAAGGGCTGAAAGTCAGTAGTGTCAACGGCTACGGTATTTACTTTCAGTTGCAGCGATTCCGAGTAGAGCGTATCAACTTGCCCATTGGGATGGCGGACAAGAAAAGGAATTTTCGGAAGGGTATATAGTCCCTCGTCAAAAGAGGTAATCAGCCAGGTGGCTTGCATGGTGATATTTGCAGCGCTTTGCTGCAGTGTGTCGGCGCGCATGTCCAAAATTTCAATCTTGTTGTCGCCAAGACTGTCGATATGCGGAAAAGCAGAGGCTAACGACTTGTCGAGCGTAACTTTCAGTTTCCACTCCAACTGTTCGCCGATAAGGATACTGTCGCGGCTGATTTCGGCCTTTAATATCACCTCTTGCGCCTGCAGCAGGCACAGGCTGAATAATAGTCCTATTGTTAATAATAAACGTTTTTGCATTAGCGCGATTTGAATAATTTAATCAAAGGTTTAACATAGTCTTCAGCTGTACTTATCTGAGCATTATCAATTCGGCATTTGGCCAAGCTTTGTGTGATGGTGGCATTGCTGCCTGTCCACCATTTTCCGTATTGCTCGCGTACCTTGCGGCTGCCGGTATCAATCCACATTTCCTTGCCTGTTTCGGCGTCGTGCAATTGCATGAGGCCTACTTTAGGCAGCACCGTTTCCCGCGGGTCGTATAAGCGTATGGCGGCCAAATCGTGCTTGTTGGCAGCAATTCTCAGCGCCTGCTCATAGCGTATATTTCCTTCGGCGTCCATGTCGAGCATGTCGGACAACAAGAAAGCCGTACAGCGTTTTTTTAAGGCATTAGTAAGGTAACGCAGGGCTTCCGCTATGTTGGTTTGGTTGCTTTTGGGCTCAAATTCCAACACTTCGCGGATAATGCGTAACAGGTGGCTGCGGCCTTTTTTAGGCGGAATAAATTTTTCTACCGAATCACTGAAAAACAAAGCGCCTACCTTGTCGTTATTGATAGAAGCCGAGAACGACAAAACGGCAGCTACTTCGGCCTGCAGGTCTTTTTTTAACTTTTCGGTAGTGCCGAACCAGCGCGAGCCGCTCACGTCAATCAACAACATAACGGTCAGTTCACGCTCTTCTTCGTAAATTTTAACATAAGGAGCATTCAGGCGGGCTGTTACGTTCCAGTCCATATTGCGCACATCGTCGCCATACTGGTATTCGCGTACCTCGCTGAATGCCATTCCGCGTCCCTTATAGGCGCTATGGTACTCGCCCGCGAAAATCTGGTGCGATAATCCGCGAGTTTTTATTTCGATTTTTCTTACATTCTTTAATAAATTACTGTCCATAATAGCGAACTTTATAAACTTTATAACTTTAAACTTTATAACTTTAAACTATTAAGGAACTTCTACGTTATTCAGGACTTGGGTGATGATGTCTTCGGCGGTGATATTTTCTGCTTCGGCCTCGTAGGTAAGTCCCATGCGGTGGCGCATTACCTCGTAACATACGGCGCGCACGTCTTCGGGAATCACGTATGCGCGGCGTTTGATAAAGGCATAAGCCTTGGCAGCCAATGCTAAACAGATACTGGCGCGGGGCGAGGCGCCGTACGATATAATAGAACTTAAGTTTTTCAAACCATAGTCTGCGGGCGTGCGGGTAGCGTACACGATGTCCACAATGTAACGCTCAATCTTTTCGTCCATATACACATCGCGCACCACCTGCCGAGCCTTGATAATGTCCTCGGCCTTCATCTGGCGGTCAGGCTTCGGAAATTCGCCGATAACATTCTGGCGGATAATTAATTTTTCTTCTTCTTTTTTCGGGTACGATACCACCACTTTCAGCATGAAACGGTCAACTTGGGCTTCGGGCAGCGGATAAGTGCCTTCCTGTTCTATGGGGTTTTGAGTGGCCAAAACAAGAAAGGGCTCCGGCAATTTATAGGTCTGTTCGCCGATGGTTACTTGGCGTTCCTGCATGGCCTCAAGCAGGGCGCTCTGCACCTTTGCCGGGGAACGGTTAATTTCATCAGCCAAAATAAAATTGGCGAAAATAGGGCCTTGCTTGACGTGGAATTGCTCGCTTTTCTGACTGTAAATCATAGTGCCTATAAGGTCGGCGGGCAACAGGTCGGGCGTAAATTGGATACGGTTGAACTTGGCATCTACTATGTTTGCCAATGTGTTAATTGCCAATGTCTTGGCAAGTCCCGGAACGCCTTCCAATAAAATGTGCCCGTTAGCCAAGAGGCCGATAAGCAGATTTTCAGTGAGTTGTTTCTGTCCTACAATTACCTTTTGCATCTCCATGGTAACGATGTCAACAAATGCGCTTTCTAATTGTATGCGCTCATTTAATTCCTTTAGATTTACAGGTTCCATTTTTTATATGTATTTTTGTTTTTATTTTTATTTTTGACGAAAAAAAAGCCCATAGGTTTAAAATAGGACTGCAAAAATAATAAAAATTTTTCTATTATGCGCTATTTCATTTATTTATCATTTAACGGAGCTCACTACCACGGCTGGCAACAGCAAGAAAATGCCGCTACGGTGCAGGAAGCGTTGAATAGGACGCTGTCTGTTTTATTGAAAGAAGATATTCAGACACTTGGGGCCGGACGCACGGACGCAGGGGTGCATGCCCGAAACTATGTCGCTCATTTTGACAGCGAACGATTGGCCTATTTATCGGAGCGACTGAATGTTGTCTATAAGTTGAATTGTATCCTGCCCGATGATATTTGCATTCATCGTATTGTACCTGTGCACGATACGGCACATGCCCGTTTCGATGCCCGCCTGCGTATCTACAAATATTACGTTCATTTAACGCCCAATCCTTTTGTTCATGAGTTCTCGACCTATATTCCTTATAATTTGGATATTGCGAAAATGAATGAGGCGGCTGCAAAATTGCGTGAATATGACGATTTTTCCAGTTTCGCACGCTTACATAGTGATAATAAAACAAACATTTGCAAGATTTTACAGGCAGAATGGGAAGAAAAGGGCGACAATTTGGTATTTACCATTGCGGCCGACCGTTTTTTGCGGAATATGGTAAGAGCCATTGTGGGAACCCTGCTGGAGGCAGGGCGCGGAAAGATTACCGTCAGCGATTTTGCACAGATTATTGAGCGGCGGGAGCGGGGAGCGGCAGGAACTTCCGCCCCCGCAAAAGGACTTTTCTTAGAGGAAATACGGTATGATTATGTTGTATTTGAATAATAAATTGTATCTTTGTATGTTGATGAAAATTTAGATTAAAAGAATGGAAAGTAAAGTCATGGATAAAGCAACGAGTGATAAAATTAGTTTTATGACATACATAGTACCCGCATTTGCAGATGCGTACAAAATGAATGTTCAAGATGCCTATTTTTATCTAAAAAAATATGGAGGTTGGGATTTTCTTACAACGCATTGGTGGGCATTGCATACGGACAATGATATTTGGGCGGTGCGTGATATTTATGAAATTTGCTATCAAAATGGAGGATTGAAATAATGCTTATATATCACGGTAGCAACATTAAAATAGAGAACATTGATTTGGCAAAGTGCCGACCACATAGGGATTTTGGTCGTGGTTTTTATGTTACTAAATTCCGCAAACATGCCGAAAATATGGCGAAAATTTTAGGACGTAAATATAAAACAGAAGGAATTGTTACCGAGTTTGAATATAACGAAAATGCTTTCACTCAATCAATTTGCAGAATAAAACATTTTGAAAATTATGATGAAGAATGGCTTGATTTTGTGGTTTTAAATCGAAACGAAAATATCCCTGAACCCACGCACGAGTTTGATATTGTGGAAGGTCCCGTTGCTGATGATAAAATACAAAATAGAATTGGACATTATTTGGCAGGAAGTATCACCAAGAAAGATTTTTTAGAAGAATTGAAATGGCATGAAGAAACACACCAAATTTGTTTTTGTACAGAAGGCTCTTTACAAACCTTAAAAAGGATTGATTATAGGAAACATATCTCTAAATTTTCGAATATTGGCGAACCAATCGTTGAAAAATTAGTAATTGATTTTGGCTTTGACGAAGAAACAGCAGCCGATAATTTTTTCTCTTCCAGCACTTTTGCAAAACTTTCCGACACAGAAACTAAATTTCATGAAAAAGACTGGATTGAAATATATGAATTATTATTGAGCGAACTGAAAATGTAAGTTCAAATCACAAATGCAGATTTGGAAAAATTTTGACGATTTTATACTGTATGATGAAAAAAAATCGTACTTTTGCACAAAAATAAATCAAAATATAAATTATGCTTTTATCTTTTTTACAAATTGCTGCTACCGAGGGAATACTTACTCAAACGCAAGAAGCTCCTCCGATTTCATTGTTTGATATGGCTGTGAAAGGCGGCCCGCTGATGTTAGTGCTTTTCCTGCTATCCATTGTTGCTGTGTATATTTTTGCAGAGCGTTGGTGGGCTATTCGTAAGGCATCGAAAATTGATGTTAATTTTATGAATACCATTAAGGATTTTATCCACGACGGTAAAATTAAATCGGCTATTAGTTTATGTGAACGCAATAACGATAAGCCTATTGTGCATTTAATCGAGAAAGGTTTGTCGCGCTTGGGACGTCCGCTGTCGGATATCCGCGAGGCGGTAGAAAATACCGGTAATGCAGAGGTAGCGCGCTTGGAACGCGGTTTGCCTATCTTAGCCTCTATTGCCGGCGGCGCTCCCATGATTGGTTTCCTCGGAACAGTAATAGGTATGATACAGGCTTTTTATAATATGGCTTCGGCAGGCAATAATATTGATATTACCATGTTGTCGAGCGGATTGTATGTAGCCATGGTAACTACTGTAGGCGGTTTGATTGTGGGCATTATGGCTTATTTCGGCTATAATTACCTGACAGCCCGCGTAGGACAAGTGGTGTACAAGATGGATACCTACGCCATTGAGTTTATGGATATTTTAAACGAACCTTCGGAATAACGTACTATGGCTATCAAATCAAGAAATAAGGTGGACCCCTCATTCAGCATGGCTTCCATGTCGGATATGGTCTTTCTGTTGTTGATTTTCTTTTTGACAACCTCTACGCTGATTAATCCGAACGCACTGAAGTTGCTCTTGCCGAAAAGTACGAATCAAACAACTGCTAAATCCGGGGTTACCGTGTCTATCAAACATTATACAGATACACAGACTTTCTCTTACCACATTAACGGCGCAAAACAGCCTATTCCCTTTTCCGATGTGGAAGCGGCAGTGCAAAATGTATTGAAAGATGCCGATGACCCTACAATCTCTCTGCATGTTGACCGTACCGTGCCTGTGGAACAGGTGGTGGACATGATGAATATCGCTAAGCGCAATCAGTACAAGATTATTTTAGCAACCTTGCCGGAATAAGTCTTGATGCTTTATGTTTTTAACTTTAAAGTTATAAGAATTTAAGATGAGTTCTCGATTCGATAAGCGCGACGACGACAAACGCAGCCGATTGGCAGGCGTGTTCACTACTGTTTTGGTGAACCTCTGCATTCTATGTGTTTTGATGTTCACTATGGGTATAGCAGAGCTGCACCCCGAAATGATGTCTATAGCTTTGGAAATAGAACCCGATGAGCAGGAGATGCCCAAGCCTGTAAGAGTAGTAACGCCACCCTTACCTGCCAGACAGCCGCAGGCGCTCACTCCTAATCCGCAGAGAAGTACCTCAAGCAGCGCCAAACCCGATGTGGTAGAGCCTAAGCCCACAGCCCCGTCAATGGTTGATGAGGTGGGCGATGTGGAAGTTCCGGAGAACCCCAAACCTACTGATAATCGCAGCCTCTACCAAAGCAATGATAGCGGAACGCTCACTGCCCAAACGGTGGGTCAAAATCCTCAAGCCCTGTACGCTGATAACTCCCAAGGGCAGGGGAACGATAGAGATGGCGATGCGCTTGTAAGCCTTGAGGGTCGTTCGGTGGTAGGCGGCAGCTTGGCCAAGCCCGAAAACAGGAGCAATAAGGAAGGCCGCGTGGTGGTAGATATTCAAGTGGGCCAGTCGGGCAAGGTAATTAAGGCAACTGCCCGCACTTTAGGTTCAACGGTGCAGGACGCCGCCTTATGGAAAGCTGCCGAAGAAGCCGCGATGAAAACAATTTTCAATACCGATAATCGCGCTCAGGCCGTGCAACCCGGCACCATTACTTATATTTTCAGGTTGAGGTGATTTGGATTTATAAATTTGAACCTTAAACACTTAAGAAAGCTCAGTGCATCAACTTAAATCTTGAACTAAAACAGTTTCGGGTGGTCTTCCTCTGTTTTTTGCAGAATGGTAGTGATAATGGCCTCGCGGAAAAATTTGGCCTGATTGGTAATTTTATACTTTTTGCAAAAGCTGCGTATAGCCTCCATTTCAGCCTCATTAAATAAGAGTGTCTTACGATATTCGCGTTTAACTTTTACATTCATGGGTGCAAAGATAGGTAAATTTTGCGTACCTTTGTAGGTTCTTCTAAAAAATTATATCAGCCTTTGGAGCAAGAATATATACATATTAAGGGAGCCCGAATGCATAACCTTAAAAATGTTGAGGTTAAAATACCAAGAAATCAAATGATTGTGGTTACAGGCCTCTCAGGTTCGGGAAAGTCAACCTTGGTCTTTGATACGGTTTTTGCTGAAGGCCAGCGCCGTTACGTGGAAAGTTTATCGGCCTACGCCCGACAGTTCTTAGGCAGGGCAACTAAGCCCGATGTGGATTTTATTACCGGTATCCCTCCGGCCATAGCCATTGAGCAAAAGGCAAATACACGCAATCCACGTTCTACGGTGGGGACTTCTACCGAAATTTATGATTACCTGAAATTGCTTTATGCCCGCATAGGCCGCACTGTATCACCCATTTCCGGAATAGAAGTGAAACGCCATACCGTTACCGATGTGGTGAATTATATAGTAGGACTGCCAAAGGGTACCCGCCTTTATATCTTAGCTCCTATAAATCTGAACGATAAAATGGGGCTTATAGAAAAATTAACCCTCTTGCAGCAGGAAGGTTTTACCCGCTTGGAAGCCAATGGAAAGGAATGGCGCATTGAAGAACTGCTGCCAGTGATTGATAAGCATAAGAAGGCTAAATTTCGCTTGTTGATTGACCGTCTTACGGCTACTGCTGAGGAAGAGGCGCTGAGCCGTATGGCTGACTCTATACAAACCGCTTTTGAAGAAGGAAAAGGCTTTTGCATGGTCGAAAGTCCCGATGGAACTGTCAAACAGGAATTTTCAGCTCATTTCGAGGCCGATGAAATGAATTTTGAGGAGCCAACCGAGCACCTGTTCAGCTTTAATAACCCTTTAGGCGCTTGTCCCCGCTGCGAGGGCTATGGCCGCATTATAGGCATAGACGAGGACTTGGTGATTCCCGACCGTTCGCTTTCTGTATTTAACGATGCAGTAGCTTGTTGGAAGGGAGAGGTAATGAAGGGATACAAGGAACAGCTAATTCACACAGCTTCCAAATTCGATTTTCCCATTCATCGCTCCTACTATGAACTGACCGATGCGCAACGGCAACTACTGTGGGACGGCAATCGTCATTTCACAGGCCTGCATGACTTTTTTAATTTACTCGAAGAAAATAAATATAAGATTCAATACCGCGTAATGCTGAGCCGCTATACCGGCAAAACCCTTTGTCCCGACTGCCGCGGCTCGCGTTTACGCAAAGAAGCCGGCTACGTGAAGGTGGGCGGTAAGTCAATTAGCGAGTTGGTATTACTTTCGGTGGACGATTTACTGAACTTTATACAAAACCTGCAATTAGTCGCTTACGAACAATCGGTGGCAGGCCGCGCTTTGTTAGAAATTACTAACCGTTTACAATTTTTGGTAAATGTGGGCTTAGGCTACCTGACCTTAAACCGATTATCGAATACGCTCAGCGGCGGCGAAAGTCAGCGTATTAATTTAGCCACTTCGCTAGGCAGCAGTTTGGTGGGCTCTTTGTATATTCTTGACGAGCCAAGCATAGGCTTGCATTCCCGCGATACGCAACGCCTGATTAAGGTGCTGCACCAGTTACGCGATTTGGGCAATACGGTGCTGGTGGTAGAACACGATGAGGAAATTATGCGCGCTGCGGACCGTATTATAGACATAGGTCCCTTAGCCGGACGGCATGGCGGAGAAATAGTCTTTGAAGGAAAGGTTACGGGCGATATGCGATATGCGATATGTGATGTGCGAAAAACTACGAATGAGGAAATGGCGACTTCGACAAGCTCTGCCGCTGTAAATGCTCGCTCTCTAACACTGTCGTACCTTTTAGGTGAAGAGCAGATTGAAATTCCGAAGCAGCGGAGAAAATTGACTAATTATATTGAAGTAGTAGGCGCTCGCGAAAACAACCTGAAGCGTATTACGGTTAAATTTCCTTTGGGCGGCATGGTGGCTGTTGCAGGGGTGAGCGGATCAGGAAAGTCGTCTTTAGTGAAAAACATTCTGTATCCGGCCCTGAATAAAATACTCAATCAATATGGCGAAAAGCCTGGCGCACACGATTTGCTGCGCGGCGACACTAAGCAGTTGAAAGGAGTAGAGATGATAGACCAAAATCCCATAGGCCGCTCCTCGCGCTCGAATCCTATTACCTACATTAAGGCTTATGACGAAATCCGCAAGCTCTATTCGGAGCAGCCTTACGCTAAGCAGAATGGTTACGGCCATTCTCATTTCTCTTTTAATATTGACGGCGGACGTTGCGAAGAGTGTCAGGGAGATGGATTTATTAAGGTGGAAATGCAGTTTATGGCCGATGTTACTTTACTGTGTGAAGCCTGCAGCGGAAAGCGTTTCAAGCATGATGTATTAGAGGTGCGTTACAAAGGATATAATATTGCCGATGTGTTGGACTTTACGGTAAATCAAGCCATAGAATTTTTTGCCGCACAGAAAGAACCTTTGGCAAAAAAAATAGCTCTGCGGCTAAAACCCTTGCAGGACGTTGGCTTGGGCTATATCAAATTAGGACAGTCGAGCAATACCCTGAGCGGAGGCGAAAGTCAGCGGGTAAAATTAGCAGCCTTTCTGGGCGAGGCTAATGATAATAATCCCCGCCTCTTTATTTTCGATGAACCCACTACAGGTTTGCATTTTCACGATATTCGCAAACTGCTCGAATCGTTTAACGCCTTGATTGCTCGCGGACATTCCATTGTGGTAGTGGAGCACAATATAGATGTGATAAAATGCGCCGACTGGGTCATTGACCTTGGACCCGAAGGCGGAGAGCAAGGCGGCCATTTAGTCTTTGAAGGTACGCCCGAAGATTTGCTTAATTGTAAGGCTTCCTATACGGCGCAGTATATAAACCTTTATGAGTGATAAGTTATGTGTTGATTTGGTTTACACAGAATTGTTTCGTATCTTTGTACTGTGAAAATTTAAAACAATTTAAAAATATGGAAAATAGTTATCTTGTATGGATTATTGTAGGAGTTGTGGCGCTCCTGATTATATGGGCGATAGCCAAGTACAACCGCTTTGTTAAGCTAAGGAATAATCGCGAAAACGCCTTTGCCGACATTGACGTGCAACTGAAACAGCGGCACGATTTGATTCCCCAGTTGGTAGCTACCGTAAAAGGCTATGCCGGACACGAGAAAGAAACGCTCGACCGCATAGTTAACGCACGCGCCGGAGCTGTTAACGCTCGGAACATTAATGAGAAAATTGTAGCCGAGAATGCCCTTTCTTCTGCACTTGCAGGCTTGAAAATTACAGTGGAAGCCTATCCCGACCTGAAGGCTAATACCAACTTCATGCAGTTGCAGGAAGAAATTTCAGACATAGAAAATAAATTAGCAGCTGTAAGGCGATACTTCAATTCTGCCACTAAAGAGCTGAATACGGCTATCGCAATGTTCCCTGCTAATATTATTGCCAATATGTTCGGTTTCAAAAAAGAAATGATGTTCGACCTTGGCATTGCTGAACGCAAAACATTAGAGCAAGCTCCCCAAATCAGCTTCTAACTTCCTGCTTCCAACCCTCATTCTGCGTGTCATTGCGAGGTACGAAGCAATCAACTTTATAACTTTTAACTTCATGCAATACATAGGCTTACATAAACAGCAAGCACGCAACAACTTCCGGTCGGTATTATTACTTTGCCTCTTTCCCTGTTTGGTCATTGCGTTGACTTATCTATTTTGTCTCTTATTTATATTGTTTACATCCGATAATGAGATTTATACAGATGTACTTGCGCCGTCATTGCTGATGTTGCAATATTTGCTGCCCTTTGTATTGGTGGGGGTGGCGCTGTGGTTTCTTATTGCTTATTTTGCGAATACCGCCATTATCCGCTCAGCTACCGGAGCGCATTCTTTGAAACGGAAAGCAAACAAACGAGTGTACAATTTGGTGGAAAACCTGTGTATGGCGCAGGGAATGCCTATGCCCAAGGTGAATGTGATAGAAGATGACTCCTTAAATGCTTATGCCAGCGGCATCAATAAGCGCAGCTATACGGTTACGCTTACCCGCGGGATTATTAACAAGTTAGACGATGATGAATTAGAGGGGGTTATTGCACACGAATTGTCGCACATTCGTAACCGCGATGTGCGTTTGCTGATAGTGTCCATTGTATTTGTGGGTATCTTCGCCATGTTGGCGCAGCTTGCTTTCCGTATGCTAATTTACTCGCCCCGCCGCAGTAGTAACAACAAAGATGGCAAAGGAGCGGGTGTAATAATACTGATTGCTTTGGCAGTAGCGATTGTCGGTTATTTCTTTGCCAGTCTGATGCGTTTTGCCATTTCCCGAAAGCGGGAATACTTAGCTGACGCAAGCGCTGCCGAAATGACCCGCCGGCCGCGCGCTTTAGCCGGCGCTCTTAGAAAAATATCACAAGACCCTAACATAGAGGCAGTAACCAATAATGATGTGGCTCAATTATTTATCGAACACCCTCAAAAAAAGAGAAAAGGACAGGCATTATCAGGATTATCCGGCTTATTTGCTACCCACCCGCCCATCAAAAAACGGATTGCGCTATTGGAGCAGTTTTAATACTGAATAGTCGCCATTAATTCTTCGCTGCCGCCGTTATATCGCACAAAAATGTTTGTTACATATCCGTCTTGGTCGGTTTCGTAGCGGTAGGTTCTAACATCTTCATCCCATGGATTTTCATCTGTGATTTTTGACATTAAATTCAGGTCCGGTTTTCCATACCAGCCGAGAGGCTGGAAGCTATTGCGACTTAAATCTATGCTGCTCAGTTTGTTTTGCACAGCACTGTATTCGTAAGTTGACGTATATGACCAGTTTAGCTCCGGAGCAGTGGGATAGTTGCATTCTCTCTCTATGATCTTTACGTTTCCATTATTCCATGTATAGGTTTCGGTATAGGTGCCGGCATGTAGTGTTATTCCATCATCGTCGCTTCTATACATCATCTTTTTCTGCAAATAACCATTAGTATAGGCCAATGACTCTACTTCGTTACCTCCTTCTGTTAACGATACAATATATCCATCATTGTTTAACGTACAAGTATAGGTTTGGGAGTTATATGAATCGGTAATGAACATTATATTAGCGGACGGATAACTAATAGTGGTTGTTGATGAGAAATCGTCATACCCCAAAGCATCTGTGTTTGTTAGGCGCACAATCCTTTTTTGTTCATCATATTGAACATCTAACCTTTGCTCAACTACATTATGATAATAAATGTCAATACTACTTACTAATCTTGCATTAGATTGATTACCTTTATCTTTACTACAAGAGATGAGGATGATTAGGGCAGCGCCTAATAGTGCGAAAAAAACTAAAAAATGTTGTTTTATCATAGCTTTATGATTTTATAATTGAATGACAAAAGTAAGTATATTGTTTATTTTTCCATTTTCCATTCTTTTTTACAGCGCCAAATATTTGGCTAATTTAGAGTCTGTTTAAATTTAACAAAATATTAACATAAATTATTATAAATCAGTTGGTTAATTAGATTAGTTTTTGTAACTTTGTGGTTATCAAGACCATGACAAAGTATGTACAACAAAACAGATTTAATCAACCTAACTGATAAGTTTTGGCAAAATTCGGATTTTTTTACCAAACAACCAAATAGAAATCGCAAACACTCTCTAAAAGAGATTTTAAGAACGATAATTTACATAGACAAAACAGGTTGTCAGTGGCGTATGCTGCCTTCGGAATTTCCGAAATGGCAATTGGTTTATTACTATTTTCAAAAATAGACGCGCGAAGGCGTTTTTGAGGAAATTCTTGAAAATATACGCAATAAAATTAGACAAAAATTGGGCAAACACATATCCCCAAGTGTGGGTGTGATTGATAGTCAAAGCGTTAAAAGCGGCTCTTATGGAGGCGAAAGCAGAGGTTTTGACGGAAACAAAAAGATAAATGATCGCAAACGACATTTGATAACCGACAGCAACGGCTTGTTGCTTTCGGTGGTAGTTCGCGCTGCCAACGAGTATGATGGCAAAAAAGCATTTGATGTGATTAAAACATTGAAAGACAGATTTGACAGACTGCAAAAAATATATGCAGACGGTGGCTATCGAGGCATAAGTTGGTAGAAAAATTGAAAAACGGGTTGCATTACGACTTGGAAATAACACTTCGAAGCGATAAAGCAAGCGAATTTAAGCCATTGCCTAAGCGATGGGTAATTGAAAGAAGTTTTGCGTGATTAAATGGTTTTCGCAGATTATCAAATGATTACGAAAAACTAACCCAAACTTGTGAGGCAATGATAACGATAGCAAAAATATCATACTTTTTGACCATTAAGCCTTTTTTAAGCGCAAAGTTTAACGATTGCTTGGTTGCATACCACATTTTACTCTACCACCTGTGCGTTTACCGGCATATTCGGCCGCAGTTGCATGAGGCCAGTGGTAATTATTGAATCGCCGGCTATTAAACCGGAAATTATTTCTACTGTAGATTCGCTGCGTATGCCTGTCGCAATCTTAGTGGATACCGCTTTTCCGTTGCGTACTACCCACACACTCCTGCCGTCCATTTCCGAAACAATGGCTTCTGCCGGAACTTGTATAGCGCGAGCCGATTGAAAAGTAATGAGAGTTATTGTTGCCGACATCCCCGGTAAGAGCTGTTCATTACTATTGTCATAGATGGCGCGTAAGGCAATAGTGCGGGTCTTGTGCTCTACCATAGGATCTATAGCATAAACCTTAGCCCTGAATACCTGTGAAAATCCTTCTACCTGAAAAGCTACATCACGTCCCATCAATTGTAAGGATATATATTTTTCAGGGATTGAAAATTCTATTTTAAGCGATGAATTATCCACCATACGGGCGACCTTGGTGCCGGGCTGTACAAAACCGCCTTCGCTCACATAACGGAATCCCACAACGCCGTCAAAAGCGGCGCGGATTTCGGTTTTTTCAATCCGCGCCTTGTACAGGCTAATATCGGCAGCTGTCATATTGTAATCGGTTTGCACCTTATCGAAGGACTCGCGGCTCACCGCATCTTTCGCCAGCAAAATGCGCTGGCGTTCGAGTTGTTCTCCCAATAGTTTAAGTTGTTCCTCGGCGCGCTCCAATTGGGCAACAATATCATCGGCATTAATTTTAGCCAAAAGATCGCCTTTCTTTACACGACTGCCTTCGTGGAAAGATATTTTTACTACTTTACCGGCTGTTTCGCTGGTAAGTTCTACTTCTTCATTAGCCACCAAAGAGCCTACGGCTCTTATACCGTTAATTAAATCCGAAGGAGCGGCAATATAGACATTCACCGGCAAGGCGCCGCCGCTTCTGTTTCCTGTATTGGCTTTAGGCGCTGCAGGTGCGCTTTCACCGGGCGAAGGATTGAGCCACCGGGGTACAAAAATAATAATCAATACCACTACCAAAAGGGCAATGAATATACCAGTGCGAGTAGATTTCTTGCTCATAAATAAAATGAATATAATCTACAAATATACGAAATTTTTAAGAATACTGACTTTTTTTGAGATTTTTCTACCTAATTTGTAAATATGCGAACTTTTTTATATCTTTGTTTAATCTTTTAATCTACATTTATTATGTCAAAAGCACAACAATTCATTGATTTGGAACACCGGTACGGAGCGCATAACTATCATCCTCTTCCGGTAGTATTATCGCGCGGCCAAGGGCCTTTTGTCTGGGACGTGGACGGCAAGCGTTATTTTGATTTTTTATCAGCTTATTCTGCTGTAAATCAGGGACACTGTCACCCAAAAATTGTGGCAGCCCTTACTGCTCAGGCCGAACAGTTATGCCTGACTTCCAGGGCTTTCTACAACGATTGCTTAGGTCCTTACGAACAATATATCACCGAATACTTTAAGTATGATAAGGCCTTAGCGATGAATTCCGGCGCCGAAGCGGTGGAAACCGGCTTAAAGTTAGCTCGCCGTTGGGGCTATGTCCGCAAGGGAATTGCAGAAAATGAGGCTATTATCATAGTTTGTGAGGGTAATTTCCACGGACGTACTATTAGTATAGTATCTATGTCCACCGACCCTGACAGCTACGGGCAATTCGGTCCCTTTACCCCCGGATTCATCAAGGTACCTTATAATGATGCTAACGCGCTTGGAGAAGTATTGGCCAAGTACGGAAAACAGGTTGCCGCCTTTATGGTTGAACCCATACAGGGGGAAGCCGGTGTCTTTGTTCCCGATGAGGGTTACCTCAAAAGATGTTTCGAGCTTTGCCGTCAACATAATGTGTTGTTTATTGCCGATGAAATACAGACCGGGATTGCCCGTACAGGAAAACTGCTTTGCATTGATCATGAGGGTATTCGTCCCGATATGGTACTATTGGGCAAGGCCCTCTCCGGAGGAGTATTACCGGTATCGGTGGTTTTAGCCGATGACGATATTATGCTGACCATTAAACCGGGAGAACACGGTTCGACCTTCGGCGGATTCCCCTTGGCTTGTAAAGTAGCCATAGCCGCCCTTGAAGTGGTAAAGGAAGAAAATCTGTGCGAACGCGCCGAATATCTTGGGGAAATTTGTCGGAAGGCGTTACGCGATATTCCCTCTAACCGCATATCCTTAGTGCGGGGCAAGGGTTTGCTCAACGCTATAATCATTGAACCGAAAAATGGTACCGAGGCTTGGGATGTGTGTGTACGCATGGCTGAAAACGGCGTATTAGCCAAACCTACCCATCGCCATATTATTCGCTTGGCGCCACCCTTGGTTATTTCCGAAGAACAACTACAGGAAGCATTAGAGATAATTAAGAAAACTATTTTGTCGTTTGACTGATAAACTGTTTGAATAACAACAGGTTACTGTTTTTCAACTCAAAAACATTCCCACCATCGTGGCGCTTATCATGGCGACTAAGGTACCACCCAGCAGGGCGCGCATGCCTAACTGCGACATTAATACTTTTTGCTTGGGCGCCAAACTGCCGATACCGCCGATTTGCATGCCCACAGACACAAAGTTGGCGAAACCGCAAAGTACATAAACAGCCATAATAATAGAACGAGGGTCATAAAACACCCCTGTTTGTATCATGGTTGACAAATTTTGATAGCCTATAAATTCGGTCATGATTAATTTCTGTCCGAGCAATTGTCCCACTAAGGTAACATCGGACCAGGGCACGCCCATTAACCAAATCACCGGAGCAAAGAGATAGCCCAAAATAAATTCCAACGATAAACCTTGATATTGTCCGTTGGTGGCATTCGCGATTACCTCGTTCAGGTTAGTCCATATTCCGATTTTATCTATAATGAAATTAAATCCGGCAATCAACGCATAAAAAACCAACAACATAGCAGCGACATTAGCGGCTAATCTCAAGCCCTCGGTAGCGCCGTTGGCAATAGCATCCAATATATTTTTTCCCGCCTCTTTCTTAGCTACTTCAATTTTATTATTGATGTCTTCGCGTTGCGGCACTATAATTTTGGCAATAACTACAGCGCCCGGGGCAGCCATCACCGAAGCCGACAAAAGGTGCTTTGCAAATGCTAATTTCATTAGCTCATCGCCGGCGCCCAACATGCCGATGTAGGCGGCCAGCACGCCGCCCGCTATGGTGGCCAAACCGGCTGTCATCACCAACATTATTTCAGAGCGCGTCATCGAAGGAAGATACATCTTTGCTAAGAGCGATGCTTCTATTTGTCCAAGAAAAATATTGCCGGCCGCTACTAAACCTTCTGCTCCGGAAAGGCGCATCGCCTTAGTCAGCAACCAGGCCAACAACCACACTACTTTCTGAATAACACCTAAATAGAAGAACAAATTAGTAAGCGCTGCGAAAAATATAATAGTAGGCAAAATCTGAAAGGCAAAGATAAACCCGAAATGATTAGCATCCATTAAGCCGCCGAATAAAAATTCAGAGCCGATTTTAGTCCATGCCAATACAGCGATAAAGCATTTACCTAGAAATTCAACTATTTCGCCGGCGTAAAAGAAGGCCAGTACACCAAGCAGCATCAGGGCGCCGACCGATAATAAATGGGTTATCCGTTTTAAATTCAATGCAGTTTTACGCCGCGCTATTCCAAGGCCTATAACTACTACTATTATCGTACCGACAATTAGCAGTGCCGGCTTTAGCCAATCGGCCGGAACTACCTGCAATACCGCGATAGCAATCATCAATTGCAGGAATAGGCCCCTGCCCGCCTGTTTCCAGTCAACACCTTTACGGTCAGTGCTGAACAGCCATGCCAAGCCTATGATTACAGCAAGGCCTAAAAGGCCCATGGCAATAGAATCAAAGGAAAAAGAGATGGTTTTATTCAATAAAATATCTCTGTAAGGAGTTGTCGGCATGGCTTCTACAACTCCTGTAACGGTAGCAGTTAATGTGTCAATTGTTATTTCCATTTTATTAATTACATCAGTTTAGTATATGACAAAAATTAAGCTCCGGCGCTACTTGCAACCGAACACCATCATTCCACACCTTATATTCATTGGTGTAATAGAGGTAGGCGTTACTCGCAGGCGCTTGGAAGATACCCGGAACTTCGACCCGTAA
>WRMN01000015.1 GCA_009777095.1 Bacteroidales bacterium
CCCCTACCCTCAACTCATCCAAATCCTTTTCAACGGAAACTGGTTCGGTCCTCCAGTACCTGTTACGGCACCTTCAACCTGGCCAAGGGTAGATCACTAGGTTTCGCGTCTACTCCTACTAACTCTAGCGCCCTATTCAGACTCGCTTTCGCTTCGGCTCCGGACCTGAAGTCCTTAACCTCGCTAGTAAAATGTAACTCGTAGGCTCATTATGCAAAAGGCACGCCGTCATCCCTCGTATAACTCAGGACTCCGACCGCTTGTAAGCGAACAGTTTCAGGTTCTCTTTCACCCCCCTGTTCGGGGTACTTTTCACCTTTCCTTCACAGTACTGGTGCACTATCGGTCTTCTCTTTCGTATTTAGCCTTACGGGATGGTCCCCGTGGATTCAGACAGGATTCCTCGTGTCCCGCCTTACTCAGGATACTGCTATCATTATAGAAACTTACGTGTACGTGGCTGTCACACCGTAGCGCAGATTTTTCCAAATCTTTCCACTTTCCCTCTATAACAAATATCGCAGTCCTTCAACCCCGACAATGCCGAAACATCATCGGTTTGGGCTATTTCGCGTTCGCTCGCCACTACTTACGAAATCACTGTTGTTTTCTTTTCCTGCAGGTACTTAGATGTTTCAGTTCCCTGCGTCTGCTCCCTCTTTCGATGGGTAATACGCCTTCAACGTATTGGGTTGCCCCATTCGGATATCCGCGGATCAACTCTCGTTTGCAAATCCCCGCGGCTTTTCGCAGCTTACCACGTCCTTCTTCGCCGTTAGAAGCCTAGGCATCCTCTGTTCGCCCTTATGTAACTTCTTCTGAAATTGTAGTCCACATTATCAATTGAAAATGAATAATCGATAATTGATAATTACAAAATAACTCTCAATTCTCAATCCTCAATTCTCAACTCATTCTGACAGACCCAATCATGCGTATATATTTCGCAATATATACTTTCTCGCTCGAGATCATCAAATATTATTTAATGTCTCTCTTTTGTTTGTTTGTAACTACGCCTCGTAGCGCAGTCACCTTTACCTCTTATATCTCTCTCCAATACGTCAAAGAGCGTTCCATGTTGCCTGCTTTTTTGGCAAATGGGGTGCAAAGGTAGTAACTATTTTCTGTTCTGCAAATTTTTCCTGCGCTTTTTCGCAAAAAATATTTTAAGTTGTTGAAAAACAATTATTTTTAAATTATTTACACAAATCCGATACAATTCCAAAAAAAATCCTTATCTTTGTATTGTCTCGAAAGAGGCAAGACATGTTGTAAAAAACACTGAAAGGTGTTTAGTTCATTCTCGGAATGTTGAATCTGACAATTCAAAACCAAATAGAGAGTGAGTATCTTGTTTGCAATCATATATCCAAAAAATATATGGTGCAAAACCGTTACTTAATTTGATATTTGGAGGCTTTGTCAGAGCCTAACGTTCCTCAATGTAGCTAACAGTAGTGCACCTTTTCTTCCATTATTAAAATTCCTTGAGCTACTGGAGGAAGGAGGAAATACCATGAAAAATATCAGAGCGCCGACAGCATTTTCAACAACCGCCACGCAAACATTATTTTCAACTTAAAAAAAATTATTAACTTTACACTTTAGAATTATGAAGAATTTATTATATTTAATAGCAGCAACTGTGATTATGCTGCACGTATCAGCCTGTTCAAAAGAATTGGTATATTCCTGCGACCCGGAAACCAACGAATGGGTTAAAGAGAATTTTGAAGCTATTCAACAAATGACCCGCGCCGATTTATTACCATTATCGGGCATAAAGCAAAGAGGTTGCTTTAGGGCATTTACGCCCGAGCAAAGATACAATGCATGGATAGATAAATTGGTTCAAGTCAGGAACTTAAATCTCCGTTTCGACCAAATTCAACACATAGACGCCTTGATGGTAAAAATGAGGGTTAGCTGGTTTGACGAGAAGGCAAGAGAAGATGCAAAACTTTCTGCTGAAATCAATGATTTTCTGGAACAATGGGTTAACGGTGCTTATCAATTAGGATGGAGCAAAAATGAAATTGGAAGAATTGTAGCTTTATTAGAAGATGTAGAAAAAGAAGACGATACTATTATTTTAAGAAATGGCACATATGAATATGTGGCAGATTTTGAGAGAGAGGGAAGTGGCGGCGGCGGAGGTAATAAGCCAGGCTGTAATTGTTCACTGAGCGATGATTGGTGTTTTGGGAGCTATTGCGATAGATTCCTATGTGAACAGACATCACATGGATGTGGTACACTTTGGATGAAAAAGTGCACTGGCAGGTGTAGCTAAGCATTTCCCAAAATCCTACAGATTAAAAATGTATAAAAACATATAAAATCATAAATAATGAGAACCTATTGGAAAATAATACTATCAGTTGTAGTTGCTGTATTGGCTATGCTTTCAGGAGCATTATACTGGATTAATCAGTTTACAATTGTAGGCGCTTTGTATTTTGTGGGCGCATTCCTTCTTGTGGATAATAATACAAGAAAAATTACGACTATTTTATTGCTTATTGCCCCGTTTTTTGCTATTTATGGCACTTTAGTATTATACGAAAGCCTTCTTAATGTATATCCTATTGTTTTTATACCCTTTATAAGTGCAGCCCTGGGATTAGGCGCAAAATGTTGGTATTTGAAGTCCGGTCGAAAAAAGTCGATATTATTATTTTCTGTTTTATACCTCCTAATATTTGCTTTTGCTGGTTTCATTTTTATGCATAACTGGTTAGATTTCGAGTTTAATCGAGAATATAAAAACAATAAAGTTTCTACTACCGATGTAAACCTATATGATTTTTCCGGCGCAAAAATACCTGTTGACACATTCCAAAATAAAATTATGGTCTTAGATTATTGGTCTTTGGGCTGTGGCGTTTGTTTCGAGCTATTCCCGGAGTTTGAAAAATTAACAAATCATTATAGCGCAAAAGAAGTTGTTTTCTTTGCTGTGTATATTCCTTTACGCAAAAAAGATGAACCGGACTATTTAGAGCAAAGTCTTAGTTACATCAGGAAACAAAACTATTCTTTTCCTTTGCTGAAAACCGATAGTCTTTCTGCTGCCAATTTAGGAATAAATTCTGTACCACGAATGATAATAATTAATAAAAACAAAGAAATTGTATATACCGGTTGCACCAGTTTTAAATATAAAAAATTCGTAATCGGTAATTTTTACAGTATTATTGATAAATTGTTAAAGGAATGATGTGATTTTATAAACAGTTCATTGAAGGGGTTGTCGGAAAATTCGGCAATCCCTTTATTTTGCCCTTGCTTTTTTGCAAATAAGTATAATTTCAATTAGCAAATGTAACATTTAGAAAACATATCGGGATTATTTCACACTACCGGGGTTAATTCAACTGTAAGCCCCAAAGCAGAAGCGATTCTGTAGAAAGTAGATGTTTTAGGGTCTGTTTTTCCAGTTTCTACCCTTGATATGTATGATTTGCTACTGCCCAATTTTACAGCAAGCTCCGGCTGTGTCATTTTTGCCTCTTTTCTTGCTTGTCTAATGATTTGACCGGTATAAAAAGCAAAGGCTTTTTCCTCAGCTTCTATCCTTGATGGGGTTCCTTCTTTGCCAAATTTTGCGTCAAGGACAGCATCGTAATCAACTATTTTTTGATTGTTTGTCTGCATAATATTCGTTTCTAATTCTTTCCGCCGCCGCCCAATCGTCCCGCCTCTTCCTGATCGCCCACGTTGCGTTGCCTGACCGGTTTTCCGGTATTACCGAAGCGGTAGCTGAACGAGACACGCAACGACCGACTTTCCCAACGGCTCTCGGATTCCTGACGGACGCCGTCTTTATCCGAATAGCTGTTGCTTTTGGAGGTGGACAACACATCGTCGAGATATAGCGATAAAGTACCCTTCTTGCCCCAAAACGTTTTTTTGACTCCGATATCAAATGACCCCTGCGGTTTAAAATGGTAATACTCCCACTTTCCGCCGCTGTTTATCCAAAAATCCATCTCTATATTCCATGTTTTGCCAATGGTAAATGTGTTGTTGCTGTACATATATCCACTCAAAGAGGTAGATTTATAGCTGCCGTCTTCGCTCATGCGATACGATCCATATAAATTTACCGTCAAATCCCACCACTTTGTAATTGGTAAAGCGGATAGTCCCAACCATACGCCCATTCCGGAGCATCTGCCGAAATTTTCCTGACGATAGCCGGAAATATGCGTTATAGGATCAAATTGAGGAATTGACGTTATATTGTTGTTATAGAAGCTGTACGATACGCCTGCATTGAATACCTGAAAACCCATGTACGATAAACTGAAACGATGCGAATAAGTGGGATACAAATCGGGATTACCTTCGTAGTAGGAATAGGCATTGGAGTAATTGCGGAACGGATTAAGATTCCAAAAACTCGGACGCCCAATACGCATGGTGTACGACAGTCTGAGGTTGTGTTTTTCAGTCGGGTTGTAACCTGCAAAAATCGTTGGAAAAAAATCGTAATAGCTTTTGGTAGTAGTGGTATCGCGTCCTCGCCAAACACCTTTGGAATACGTATGTTCCCAACGCAAACCACCTTTGATGATCCAATAGTTGTCAATTTTCCAACCGGCGGTGGCATACAGTGCCTTAATGTTTTCGTTATAGGTAAAATTATCGTTCCGGCCGGAGAAAGCTTCTGCCGATATAAAGCCATCGTGCCGAATATCGCTGTCAATGGTATTAAAAGAAGTTTTACCGCCTGCTTCCAGTTTAATTTTCTCGCCTATCGGTAAAATATAGTCTGCCTTGCCCGACCACACGGTAGTATATTGTTTTGATTCGCTGGTATATGTTGTTGTAGATACAAGCGAGTGATAGGTGGTATTCAACGCTCGTTTCGGAATACTCTCATAGTGAAGATAATCGGCGTTTAATGTGATTTCATGCCCTTTGTCATCGAAATAATGCGTATAATTCAGATTACCGGATCCGTTTAAATAACGGTTTGTGCTCGATCCGCTATTGTCAATAACGGTAACTATTATTGCGTTATGTTCTTCAATAAAGCCTGTGCTGGTAGTGTTCCAGTTGCTATTCGTAAAACTTCCGATGATGCCGATTACATTTTTCTTATCAATAAAAAAGTCAATACCCGCTTTTACATATTGGTTGTTTCCATTGTCGGGAATAAAAGAATGCGTTGTCCGCGAATAGCTGCTTGTCGGCGCGCTAAGGTTTGCGTCTGACAGGGAGAATCCTTTGGAATTACTTAGTCCAATATTAATATAGGTGTTAATCAAATCATTACGGTAATTAAGATTGAGTGAGCCGTTGGCGCTATAATAAAAATCGTTTTCGAAATAATGGGTATATCCTGTGCGAACCGTACCGTTGAAGCCTTTTAGAAAATTTTTCTTTGTGATGATGTTTACAATACCGCCGCTACCCGCCGCATCGTATTTACTCGACGGTTGATCGATAATTTCGATTTTGTCGATAGACGATCCCTCAGTGCCTTCGAGCAGGGCTGTCAATTCTTGTCCGCTCAACTGTGTAGGGCGATTATCGACCCACACGGCTACTGCTTGCCCGTTTAATGTGATGTTGCCGTCCTTGTCAATAGCTATTCCGGGCGCTTTACGCAACACTTCGAACGCCGTACTGTTCTCTGCCATCACTGTATTGGCAACCGTCATTACTAACTTGTCAATTTGCCGCTCTATCACCGGACGCCGCGCAGTAATCACCGTCTCATCAAGCATTTGAGCATCGGCTTCCATCTCAATTTCGCCCAATTCTTCTAATTCTTTTTCTTCCGACAATTCAATTTCCAGCACCACATCGGCATATCCGATAAACGACAGTTTTAACGTATATTGCCCGAATGGAATATTTTTCAGTATAAATTCGCCGTTTGCGTTGGTAGTTCCGACTACCGTTGCTTTTTGTGCGGTGTCAAGCATGCTGACGGTAACAAATTCGAGCGCTTCCCTCGAATGCTTCTCAATAATTTTCCCGCTAATACTCCCTTTTTCCTTTTGCGTCGACACAGCAAAAACATTATTCGCAACAACAAGGAAAAGAAAAGAGGATAAGAGAAGAATAGATAGATAATATTTCATCGTTCCATGGGAGATTTCTATTAATTTATTTTTCCGTTTTGATTTCCACAAAGCGCCAAAGCGCGTTAAAACTCACGTGAAAATCTTCACAAAGTAAGCTAAAGTTTTTGTTATCACCAAATCATCTCTTCCGAAAAATCCTTTCTCAGACGGTTTTTAAGCGTAAAGGTTTAAAAAGCTGCAAATATTTTTATTCCCGTAGCGTTTTTTTCGTACCTTTGCAGCAAATCATCAATAATAAATTCTTCAATAATAAATGTCCTTCGTTCACTTTCACGTACATACACAATACTCCATTCTCGATGGAGCAGCTCCCATTAAGCAGCTTTTTGCCAAGGCCGAAGCCGACGGACAAGTAGCCTTAGCCATCACCGACCATGGTAATATGTTCGGCGTCAAAGAATTTCTCAATGAAGCCAAAAAATATCCCAATGTAAAACCTATTGTAGGTTGCGAGGTGTATATTAACCCCGAAGGGCGTTTTGTAAAACGCGGCAAGGAAGACCAAAGCGCTAACCACCTGATACTCTTAGCTAAAAACATGACTGGCTATCATAATTTAGTTAAATTAGTATCCTTAGGCTACACGGAAGGAATGTATTATAAGCCGAAAATTGACCGTGAGTTATTAGAGAAATACCGCGAGGGCCTGATTTGCTGTTCTGCCTGTTTGGCCGGCGAAGTTCAGCGCGCTATCATTGCCGAAGCGCCTGCTAAGGCCGAAGAAATAATGCTTTGGTACAAGAATCTGTTCGGCGACGATTATTATATCGAATTGCAACGCCACGAAACCAACGATGTATTTTCCGACCGCACGGTCTTTCCCCAGCAACAAAAGGTAATTGCCGTAATGCTGGAATTGGCGCGGAAACACAGCATCAAAGTAATTGCTACCAACGATGTGCACTTTGTGAATGCCGATGATGCAGAAGCGCACGATCGGCTGATTTGCCTGAATACCGGCACAGATATCAACGATGAAAAGCGCTTGCGCTATACCAAGCAGGAGTACCTGAAAACGCAAAAGGAAATGGCCGATATCTTTGCCGATATTCCCGAAGCGCTTAGCAACACCTTGGAAATTGCCGAAAAAATAGATGTCATCAAAATTGATTGCGAACCTATTATGCCGAATTTTCCTCTGCCCGAGGGCTTCGCCTACGCCGATGATTATCTGCGCCACCTTGCTTATAAAGGCGCTGAGCAGAATTACTCGGCAATTACGCAGGATTTACGCGACAAGATTGATTTTGAGCTGGAAACCATTAAAAGAATGGGCTATCCCGATTATTTCCTTATTGTGCAGGACTTTATTGCCGCAGCGCGGGCAATGGACGTGTGGGTAGGCCCCGGGCGTGGCTCGGCTGCAGGGTCGATAGTTGCCTACTGCCTTGGCATTACGACTATAGACCCTATCAAATACGGCTTGCTGTTTGAGCGTTTCCTTAATCCCGACCGTATTTCCTTGCCCGATATTGATATTGATTTTGAAGACGACGGCCGCTCAAAAGTTTTAAAATATGTAGAAGAAAAATACGGTAAAGACCACGTGTCGCACGTAGTAACATTCGGCACTATGGCTACAAAATCGGCTATACGCGATATTGCCCGCGTACAGAAATTGCCCCTGTCGGAATCTGACCGTTTGGCCAAATCCGTTCCCTTTCGCTGGGACCGTAGAGATAAAGAGGGCAAAGTCCTGCCCATCACCTTAGAACATTGTATCCGCTATGTTTCCGAACTGCAAGAAGCAGCACGCTCGCCCAATCCGCTAATGAGCGATACGCTGAAGTTTGCCCAAAAATTGGAAGGTTCGGTGCGCAGTACGGGCGTACATGCCTGCGCTATCATCATCGGCCGCAATAACCTGATGGAGCATATTCCCATCAGCATTGCCAAGGATAAGGATACCGGCGAAGATATATGGGTAAGCCAGTATGAAGGCTCCTGTATAGAAGAAGTCGGAATGCTGAAAATGGATTTTCTGGGTTTAAGAACGCTTTCCATTCTTAAAGACGCCATAAAGAATATTAAACAAAGGCATAATATAGTCATTGACATTGACCATATCCCTCTCGACGATCGGAAGACCTTTGAACTGTTCAGCCGCGGCGATACGGTAGGTACTTTCCAGTTTGAATCGGACGGCATGCGTAAATGGCTGCGCGAGTTGCAGCCTAATCGTTTTGAAGACCTCATTGCCATGAATGCCCTCTATCGGCCGGGTCCCATGGATTATATTCCCGATTTCATCGCCCGTAAACACGGCCGCGCCAAGATAGTATATGACTTTCCCGAAATGGAAGAATTTCTTGAAGATACTTACGGCGTAACCGTGTATCAGGAGCAGGTGATGCTGCTTTCTCAGAAATTAGCCGGTTTCACCAAGGGGCAAGCCGACACCCTGCGTAAGGCCATGGGGAAAAAACAGCGCGACACGTTGAACAAGATGAAAGACGATTTTATCACAGGCGCTACCGAAAAAGGGCGCGATGCCAAGATTTGCGATAAAATATGGACAGACTGGGAAGCCTTTGCAGAGTACGCTTTTAATAAATCGCACTCGACTTGTTATGCCTGGGTCGGTTACCAAACGGCTTACCTGAAAGCCAACTACCCCGCCGAGTATATGGCTGCCGTACTCACCCGCAACTTAGGTAATATCGACGAACTCACCAGGTTCATGGACGACTGTAAACGCATGGGCATACAAGTGCTGGGCCCTGATGTTAACGAAAGCTACGGCGATTTTACCGTAAACAAAGACGGCAATATACGTTTCGGATTAGCCGGCATCAAAGGGCTTGGTTGGAACGCCGTAGAACATATTATTGAAGTAAGGAAAGAAAGCGGCCTCTTTGCCAGTATGTTTGATTTTATGGAAAGGGTACAAATGGGACAGGTTAACCGTAAAGGCATGGAAGCCCTTATACTGTCGGGCGCTTTCGATGAATTTAAAGAAATAAGCAGGGCGCAATTCTTTGTTCCCGACAACAAACATGAGTTTTTCTTAGATAAGTTCATGTATTACAGTAACAAAATACAAGCCGATAAAAACAGTAATATCAACTCGCTCTTCGGCGGAGGGCAAGCCGATATTAAAAAACCGGAAATTCCCGTAGCTACTGAATGGAGTCTGCACGAATTATTAAAAAAAGAAAAAGAGTTAGTAGGAATGTACCTCTCGGCGCACCCTTTAGATACTTATCGTTTAGAAATTGAGCATTTCAGGACACATACACTGAACGACATTGTCGCCTTTTTAACATGGCGGAATGGCAAGTCCTCGGTTAGCGCTGCCAAACATGAGCCTGATAGGGAAAAAGCTAAGGAAGAAAGTCATCTGTTTATTGATGAAAACGGCAATAAAACAAGTCCCAATAGCGAAGAGGATATAATAGCCAACAAAGAGCGCGAAAACCTCCTGCGAAAAATGGAACGCAAAACCGTTACAGTAGTCGGCATTATTATCAGCGCCCGTCAGGGCAGTACCAAGACAGATAAGCCCATGGGAACCATTATCGTAGAAGATTATGAGGGTTCATACACTTTTCGGCTTTTCGGCAACGACTATGAGACCTATTATCTTCGATATGCTCAAGAAGGCACAGCAGTACTTATCGACTGTACCCTGCAACCCCGCTGGCGGGGCAAGGACGATACACGTCCGGAGGAATGGGAAGCTCACATCAAATCTATCAAACTCTTGTCGAACCTTCGTACTAATATTAAAAGCATTAGCTTGACGCTTCCGGTGCATGAAATTACCGTCCATATTGCCGAAGATATAGACAAATTAACCCAAGAAAAAGGGAATACCGAACTCAAGATTAAACTCTTATCAAATCAGGACAATATGTCGGTCGATCTTTTTTCGAGGCGACATAAAATATTAATTACCAATGAATTATTGACTTATTTAGAAAAAGAAAACATTAGCTTTCGGTTAGAATAAATTTGCAGGTTCAAAAAAAATAACTAATTTTGCATTCCTTTTGAACTTTTCATCAAAAAGGACGTATTGGTGAGGTGGGTGAGTGGCTGAAACCAACAGTTTGCTAAACTGTCGTACGGGAAACTGTACCGGGGGTTCGAATCCCCCCCTCACCGCATCGGGCTATTATTCCATACCGGTGTACAGCAGTAGGCTGCTCGCTTTTACAGTAATTTTATTACCAGTTCCGAGTTTTTCTCCTGTTTTTAGAGGCTCAAATTCGCTTTCCGTTTCAGGTATTTGTAACTCGCTGTATTCATACGCCGTTAGATCCGATAATGCTTGCGGCATCGTGAGATGTATATGCTTGTCTTCGTCATTTATATTGATTAGGGCAAGCGTATATTTACCGTTTTTTTCGGCTGCTGCCGCAAAAATTCCTTTCCCGTTCTCAATGGAAAGTTTAAGAATGTTGCAACCATCGGGGAAGTAACGGCACATTAGCGACCATGCATAGTACCATGGCCTCGCTTCTTCCTGCGTTGGGTCGTTAAAAATCTCGCTTCCAAGTATATTCCACATGCCCCATAATTTGATGTCTTCCGGTTTGCCCGAATCGCCGTTGCTGTGCATGGCATCGTCGAGCATCCATGCTGCAACGCCGGTATATCCGGCATTCATGACAAGAGCGCAGAATATGGCCATGTCCAAGCCGTAAAAGTAGTCGTAAACAAGCATGTTGCAATCCGAACCTTTGGTGAACGGATGATTTTCGCATCGCTTGAGGTACTCTTTCATCAATAAGGAATCGGCAGTCCGCCAGTACTTGAACCCTGCCTCGCCTATTATAATTTTTTTACCGGCAGGTACTGCGGCTCTGTACTTATTCAAAAGATCGGTATAAGTACCGTAACGCACCTCATATTGACCCGGATAGGCATGAATATCATATATACCTATCAGGCTATCCACATCGGCTGCGCTTTGCTTTAACCAGCCTTCGGCATCGAATTTCGACGCATTGTTCCTGTAGTCCATCACCACGTCAGGTTCTGCAAATGTAACCTTATCGGTAAGTCCGGGATAGGTTTTCATCTTTTCCCAAAACCGAATGAGCATTTGCTTCCACAACTCATAATCGCCATTGGTAGAAGCCCAGTTGCCATCAGGCTCGTTGAATATTACGAAATATTTTATGCAGGTAAAACCCAAGTCGGAAACTAAATAATTCAAATAATCCACGGACATGTCAACCCATCTTTGGTCGGCTTTCATATCCCATGTCGGAGGATTGTATTCGCCATACATAACGATGATGTCGTTGTCTTGACAATATTGCAATAATTTTTTCAGGTCTCTTATATTATGATCTCTGTCGTATTTGCCTGTGGCGCTATTGTAATACTTAAACGGACTGTTAATCATACACCGCACAAAACGCGGGCGCATGAAATCTAATCGCTTATATAGCTTACCCCAATCCTGCTCCGACAATTCGCTGCCCCAGCTAAGAGCTTCGTCGTAGGGGTCCCATTCCACGCCTATACCGGTAAAATCGGCGTTTACCACCTCCGGCGTAACTACGATTTTAATCTTTTCATCGGATTTACACGCATATAAGAAGCAGCCGAAGGTTAATATTAATGCAAGTTTTTTCATCTTATATTTAAAAATTTTAACTACATATTCGTATATAAAAAGAACGAGCGCGGAGGTAGTTCTATTTTGATTGAGCCACTCAGGTCAAGGCTGAGGTTTTCGCTTTCGGGCGCGGCAAAGCCCGAACTGTCAAGTTTGCCTGTAAAAGCAGCGCCTTCGCCGGCAATATAGACAAATTTTTTTAGGTTGTTCAGTTCTACTCCGTTCTCCATTTTAAGGTTTACATTATAAGTAGCCACATTGGAATTAACTATAGCAATGGTATATTTGCCGTTCTTTATTCCTGCCACTGCCCGTACTCCTCTTTTATTGGGTAAATTTACCGATTTTATTTCCGTCCCCTTAGGGAAATACCTTGATAAAAGCGACATGGTGTAGAACCATGGACGAATATTTTCGTCATCAGGATTTCCAAATGTTTCAGCTCCCTGAATATTCCAAAAGCCCCAGCGTTTCAATCGCCACATATTGACAACGCTGTACTGGGCGTCGTCCAAGTCCCACAAAATAACTCCGGCATATCCGGCAAGCATATTTTGAATAACAACATCAGCCATGTCTGTACCGTAAAACGCTTCGTAAACCATCATGTTGCTATCGTCTGAGGCATAGTTGTCGGCATTTATACGCTTTTTGTTTTCCACGTCCAACTCGGAATTTGTCTCGTACTTAAATCCCAATTCGGCCATTATCATTATGGCGCTTGCAGGAGCCGCATTGCGGTAGGCTTTTATGGTGTTCGTGTACTCGCCGCTGCGAACGCTGTTTTCCGAAGGATAAGTGTGAATATCGTAGGCAGTAACGATGTTGCCTATGTTGTTTCTGACATTGCTAACCCAACTGACTAAATTGGTATTCCATATAGCAACGTCGGGGCCTATAATTTGACAGGTATTTGCAAGATCTTTTTCGACAAGTTTTGCATGAAACTTTTTTATCAGCTGTTCCCACAGGTTGTAGTTGCCGTTAATTGACGACCAGTCGCCGTTCGGCTCGTTCACCATATTGTAGTACTTAATACAGGTGTAGCCCTTTGTTCTTACTAAATAATCATAGAAGTTAGCCGCCGTTTCGACCCATGCGTCGTCAATTCCTCCACTTCCGCCCTGGTGTCCCCATTCGCCAAAAATTACGTCGATGCCTTCGGTCTGACAAAAGTCCAGCATCTTTATCAGCAGATGATCGCTTTTTTCAAAATTATTTCCGGGAGGATAGTCGTAGTTCCACCCCGGCGACACCATTATACGCATCAAAGGAGGCTTCATGTAGCGCAGACGCGTGTAGAGCTTATTCCAATCGTCATTCGAAAGACTTGCATTGCCTGTCCACGCCTTGATGTTATCGTAGCCGCCCCATTGAGGTCCTATGCCGACAAAACTGGGAACAACAGTTTGCGAAGTTATTGTGATATCGTCTCTCCCATCGTCTGGACCATTATGCGGGTCTTTCGAAGAACAGCCGCTACAGCTAAAAAACAGTAGCGATACCAATATGAGCGTAAAATTTTGCATGCGTCAATTAATTTTTTGTTAAGAAATCTAAATTATTAGCAAATTTAATCAATTATTATGGTTTCCACATCTTTATTTCATCATAAATACTCTCGCTTGCAGCAGTTACCTGATAGGTCTTAATAAAAATCGTATCATGCGTAACGCTTACATTGCTGTAAGTCGGGTTACCGGGTTGCCCCAAACATCCCGTGAATAAACCGGGATATTCCGGTACTCCATAACCGGTGTTTATAGGATTATTAGGATTATATCTCTTCGCTCCTGAAGCGCTATTCAGGAAATACAAGGTACCATTCTCCGTATTATAAATACCACCCGATTTGCCATTGGCATTGACGGGGTAAGAAACAGTTGTTGAAATTACATCGGCTACTGCTCCGGCGACTAATTCTTTATTATATACCGGTCCTATTACTTCATATATATGGTCATGGCCTTGAATGGCAATATCTATGCCCAATTCATCAAACACAGGCGCCATAGCGTTACGAACAGTTTGAGCATCGCCGTCGCCTTGATGACTTCCGCCCGTATATATGGCTTTATGGAAAAAAGCGACACGCCACCTGATAGAAGCATGTTCCGGTTTATTAACTTCCGCTCTCATCCAATTGGCTATGGAAGTCAAATAATTACTCACATTATAATCTTCAAAATTCAAGGCTAAGAAAAGCACATCGCCATATACAAAAGAATATACGCTCCCCGGTTTTGCGGGAGATGTGCCGGCTAATACGGTCGGTTCCGTATTGAAATAGTATATAAAACTATTGGGCATTACAGCGTCATGATTGCCCATGACTGGAGCAAAGGGAAGTTTGTAAAAAATATCCTGCTGAGATCCGAAAAATTGTTCCCATTCCCAGGCGGAAATTCCGGAACTTTGATCCACCAAATCACCGCAATTCATCCAGAATTTCATATCGGGAAAACGAGTATATGCTACTTGAGCGGTTTTTGCTGCAAGCTGGAAATTAGCAACTGAAGTTGATTGCGGGTCGGTGGTATAAAGAAAGGTAAAATCCGACTTATCGTTTTTAGCTGTGGTAAACAGACCAATCTCCGACCATACATTTTCATAACCTCCTACACGGTAAGAGTAGGTTGTTCCCGGCGTTAGCCCTTCTACCAATGCCTTATAAACGTTATAAGATCTGTTTTCCGAACTGTTGTACCTCACGCTAATATCATTGACAGTAGCATTCACCGTTTTATGGGGCGTTGCAAAAGCGGCGTGTTCGGTTACCTTTCCTTCTACAATTTCTACTTTTCCGGTTGCAGGGCGGTCGGTAAACCAGTTGAAAGCCATTGTTGTTCTCGGGTCGCTGCGAATATTCGCTACCATATTATACGGCGTTACCACCAAGGGATCTACGCCCAACTGGCTCACAGTTATTTTAACAGGGGTTGCATTGCCTGCCGTAACAGTTACCTCTGCATCTTCAGGCGGAGAGACACTGTCATTAGGGTTGGCGCTCAAGGTAAATACATTACCCTCCGTCTTTAATGCTTGCACCCATGTTTTGTTTGCCGTTACTTGCCACTGCCGGTTGGTTTCCACCGTGAAGACCAAGAATTGAAGTACGTCAGAACTACCCGCTACCGATAGGGTTCCATCTGCTGAGAATACTATATTCCTCAACGAAGGGCTAACGGATAATACATCGTTCTCCCCCTTGCAGGAGAGTCCCAACATTACAGATGCTATGAGCATTATGGCTGATAATCGAATGAACAGTCTTTTCATTTGTATAAATTTTATATTTGTTAAAAAATTGGCAGAAGCTTCACAACCAATATTTTTTTCCTGTTTTTCATTCCATGATAATGTTCCAACCCAGTTCTTGCGCTATGTTGTCGGAAATGCTCTTTCCCATTCTTTTGTGGGCAGTCCAGCCCGGATGATTGTTGGCGCCCGACTCTGAAGAAGTCATCGGGCTAAACCGCAATACCTTGACCCTTTGTATTCCTACACTCTGCATTTCGTTCAAGACCTCTGTATTAAACGTATAGGCTTCCTCTTCATAGCTGTCTTGATAAATGCCGCACGTTATATAAATATAAGTGTTTGGATGCCGCGAACGAATTAATTCAATGAATTGCTTCAAGTTTTCTTTAAACACTTGTTTGTTTTGTTCATAGACCGGCGTTCCTTTTGTTCCTAATTGCTTACAATCATTGTAGCCAAGATTCAGCAGGGTAACGTCAGGCTCATAAAGGTTAAAATCCCATAGCTTGGTATCGGTATTGCTGTATTTGTCGGAAACGGCGGGTATGCTCTTTACCGTTCCTACGCCCAAGCCCCATCCACTGGCGCTCATGACATTTATCTGCGCACCTAAGCGGTAGGCGGCATAGTGGCCCATTGTGTGCGCGCCGCAGGAATTGTCTATGGAATAAGCTGCGCCCGGTTGGCCTATGCTGCCATGACCGCTAATCGAAGAGGCGCCATAAAATTCTATTTTGCGTTCGGGTTTAGTCGGCGGCACATAAAAAGTCCCGTCAATGGAAAGCGATATAAGTCGGGTTTTATTGGCCTCGGTGTTCTCCGTACTTCGCAATACCTTAACAGTATGCAGCTTATTGACCAATCCCGATGCCAGCGTATAGCTGTGCGTTCCGGAATTAAGCTTTAATCGATGGCAAAACTCGGGATAGTTAACGCCGTCAAGATATACAACTATGTAGCAAGTTGCCGAGGCATATATTTCGGCTTCAAGCGCTGTCCCTGTGAAGCGCAGTTCAAATCCGCTTATTGTATTATTGAAATACACGCCCTGCTCCCCTGTATTTTGGTAAGTTCTACCATACCAGTTTACGTGCGCGGGGTTGGCAACATCCAAGGCGCCCACGATAGATTCCGGCAACTCCTCAGGAGTGTTATCATTATTGCTTGAACAGTTCGTAGAGATAGCGCAGGTGAAAAGCGCAAATAGCAAACAGGTCAGGAGGAGCGCTATTTTTTTTATAACTTTCATACGAGTTTACAAATTAATCCTAAATGTTATTAACAGGGTTGTCATTAGGAAAACGTAAATGACAACCCTGTTAAATTAATTATTACTGTTTTTCTACCTCCACCCAAACATACGTAATATTTTTTACGTATTTCTCTCCATCAGCATAAGCGCCTACCGTAAGATCATCGTCTGTTCCGGGAAGTTTGATTATTTTCTTGTCGCTAACATCAAAGAAGAAAGATTTATTAGCCAGCAAGGAGGCTACCAGTTCGGGGTATTCGCCGCCGGAACCGCCGGGTTTCTTAATCCCTCCGGATTCCTCTTCAAACTCGTAGTTATTGAAGTCCGCAGCATCGCCAAGTTGACAAACCCGTTCTTCGCCGCCGGGGAATTTAAAGGTTATGGTTCCCTCTCCGTAATTACGTGTCCAGCTTGCTGCGCCTTTCGGTATCACTCTATAGATGTCATTAAGGTCTATGCCGGTAGCTGCGTAGTTATCGTAAAGATTTCCGTCGCTGCTACTTGGTTTATAAATAAAATCAGCCCACAAGCCGTCATCGCCGGCCTGATTTGTTACTGTTCCGTAGGTATTACCATTTTCGTCAACGCCGGTCATAGCAAATACCAATATATTATCATCTTCGGCTATAGGGCCTGTAGTTTGGTCCCAGCGGGCAGTTTTTTGGTTCAGGAAGAAGACCGCCGACATGTCATAGTAAGGCCATCCGCCATACAGCCACATATTCTTAATTTTCCATGTGCCAACAAGCTCTTCAGTGAAAGGAATCAGTTTAATTTCCCAATTTAAGGTTTGTTCATCCTCAGCGGTAACAGTAATAACAACCGTGTTAGTAGGATTTGAAAAGTTCAGCATATCACCAACGGACACCGAGGCTTTTGCCTTGGCTGAAATTTCAAGGGATTGCAGTTGAATAGACGCAAGGCTACCCGCTTCCGTATTATACACGAATGTTACTTCTGCACTTCCGGCAGTTCTGTTGATTTCGGCCGGACCTATCTGCCCGGCAAACGAAATGCTGATAATGTTACGCTCGCTACTCTTTGTAACGGCATCATCACCGTCGCTACAGTTGTTAAGCAATACTAAGCCAAGTACTGCTGCCAACATTAATTTAATGGTTTTCATTGTCTTCATTTTTTTTGTTTTTTAGTGAATAAATAATATAAAATTTAGATATTAGGATTCAAATCTTGTTCAAGCTGCGGTATAGGATAAAACGCCGCTTGAGCTTCGGAAACTCCGGCAGCCTGCGCCTTCGCGTCAGTGATAACAACCCTTGCTTTTCGCCGCAAATCGTACAGGCGGTTGCCTTCGAATGCCAGCTCCCAAGCGCGTTCCTGAATAACCGCATCTCTGAACGCAGCGAGCGTCAAGCCCGGCGTAAGGTCTGCTAAGCCGGCTCTTGCCCTTATTTGGTTCACCAAACTATAGGCTTCGGTCGTAGGGCCTGCCGCTTCAGCATACACTAATGCAATATCGGAATAGCGCAGCAGGAAAGGCTTCGAACTTTCTTTTACGCCATCGGGGTTAAAGTCAACATATTTCAACGAAAATTTATAGCTGATATTAATAGCGCCTCCTCCGGGAGTGGAGTAAAGATTAGCTTCAGTTCCGCTACCTCCGCCATAAAGCCATGTTTTTCTCTTGTCATCGTTGTGGTAAGAATCATAGAATGAGCTTGTGGTTTGAAATACTCCGAATCCGCCTCTAGTATAGACATACGAGCCATCGGGACGCGCGATGTAGTAGGCGCTGGCTTGCCCTGTAAGGAACATCTGTCCTAACTTTGAAAAATTGCCTTCGTTTGTTCCCGATTTATCCATTGAAAGCAGGAAAATATGCTCTTTGCCGGTAGGCGCATCAACATTGTAGATACGCATTAAATCCGGATCATGCCCATATTCGCTTTGCTGATTAACCACCCTGCCGGCATATTCTTTTGCCAAATCGTAATAATAGTTAACCGCTTCGGGCATATCGACATAGTACTGCACATTGCTTTCTTTTGACGAAGCCACATGTAGATTTACTTTAGCCATCAAAGCCTGTGCAGCGACCCTGTCTGCTCTGCCCACGCGCCGTTTTACTTTTAAGTAAGTTTCGGCTTTTTGCAAATCCGCTGTCATAAGCTCATATAGCTCGTTCATGTTTTTTGCCAAATAAGGCATGGTTTGCGCTCTGTTTTTAACCGCATGGAGCTGAACGGGAACCAAACCAAAAACCCTCATAAGACCAAAATAGCTGAATGCTCTCAAAAAATACGCTTCGCCTAAAACTTCTTCTTTAGCGGCAGCGTTAATATTGCTTTCAGTAACGTTATCAATAACCGAGTTTGCCCTGTTAATGGCAATGTAGCTATTCTTAAAAAAGTACTGAAGCGTAAGATTGCCGGAACTGATTACCCATTCATCCAAATCATTCGTTCCCATGCCCTCGTCGGGCTTAACGTTACAACTCTCGGTAGGTAATTCGCCGATGTATAAAATACCCCTCGTATATTCAATTAAGGTATAAGCATTATAGGCATACAGCAATGCCGATTCAGCCTCTTCGGGGGTATTAAAGAAGTTTTCATCGGAATAAAAACCGTAAGGTTTCTCATTCAGGTCGCAGGATGAAATCCATACGAGCGCAAACAACAGGAATATGTATTTTATTTTCATACGCAGTAAAATTTTAATTGTTTTAGAAGGTAATATCAACGCCAAGCGTCCACTTTCTGAACCGAGGATACCCGCCCCAGTAGATACCGTCAGTTCCCACTTCGGGGTCATAGCCTTTGAACTTGGTAAAGGTATAAAGATTGGCTATGTTTGCCGAGATTCGCAGGTTTTTTATCCATGTTACATTTTTTAACTGAAAGTTATAGCCTATCGAAACATTTTGAATACGAAGGAATGAACCGTCTGTTATATACCAGTCGGAAAAAAAGAATTGACGGTTCTCGCGCAGGCTCGGATAAGCATTGGTTGGATTATCAAGCGTCCACCGTGAAGACATAGTATTTGACTGTCCATACTTGTTTTGTTGAATCACGTCGTTCCCAAACACTCCGTTCAGGAATACTTCAAAGTCGAAGTTTTTATACGAGCCGTTCAGCGACAAGCTTGCCGTAAAGTCGGGATTAGGGTCGCCGATTATTGTTCTGTCTCTATCGTCAAAATAGCCGTCTCCGGAAATATCCAAATATTTGAACTCTCCCAGTTTTGCCAAATCGCCTGTCAGCCCTTGTTCCCATGCATCCTGAGTAGTTTGTATCATGCCGTCGGTTTTATAACCGTAGAATACATAGGCAGGCTGTCCTACCGCTAAAATATTAGGAGTTCCGCGCCACTGCTCAAAGTAAGTACCCCAATATTCGTATTTCATACCGGTTATGTAATCAATCTGCAAGCCTGCTGAAACAGCGTCGCCCAAGCTTACCACCTTATTTCTATTCAGCGAGAAAATGAAGTTTGCCGACAGCTTAAAGTCCTTTCTCGAAATAACATTTCCGTCAATGGAAATTTCAATTCCTCTGTTCTCTACTTCACCGTCGTTTATCCAGATTTTGTTGTAGCCCGAAGAAAGAGATAAAAAGCTTTCGCGAAGCAAATCGGTAGTTTTCTTGTAATATAGATCCAAGGTTACGCGCAGGCGGTTATCGAAGAATCCCATGTCTAAACCGATATTTGTTTGCGCAGTGGTTTCCCATTTCAGGTCTTCGTTGGGAATGCCGCCCCATATTATAAATCTGTCGCTGTCGCCCTCACGTCCTACTTCATAGCCCGGACCTATGGCTGTTTGCCATGTTCCGTTGTAAAAATATTTTTCGGTACCGTAACGGCTGAGGGTTTGGTAAGGCGATATACCCTGATTACCGGATTTTCCCCAACTTACGCGAAGTTTCATTTCATTAAAAATGTCGAACGATTTGATAAATTCCTCTTCATGCGCCTTCCAGCTTCCTGCTACAGACGGAAAGTAGCCCCATTTATTATTGGCTCCGAACTTCGACGAACCATCAGCGCGCATAGTTGCCGTAAACAGGTATTTATTGTCGAAAGAATAGTTGGCGCGCCCCAAGAACGAAAGCAGTTTCTCTTCCGAATATCCGTTATAGGTTTCCTGCTTCACGCCGGCATATAGGTTTTGATTGCCGAGTGTTTCATTGACAAAATCATAAGCCGCTAAGTTGGAAAAACGGCTTTTGCCGAAGCCATACGAGTGCCCAAGCATGAAGTTAACATTATGCTTTTCGGCAAATATTTTATCAAATGTCGCATAAGTTTCCACAGTAAGATTTTCTCCTTCCCAGTTGTCAATGTAGGCAGCTCCATTGTTGTTAGTACCGTCGGCGCTGTAGATTTTAGGATTGTACCGGTCTCTTATGGTGTTTCCATACTTATAGTTCACCTGCGATTTGAGGTTCAGGAAACTTGCTAATTGAATGTCTGCAATCAGCGATCCCAAGTAATCTTTACCGCCCGTAACATTGGTGCTGTGTTCTCTGAGCGCCACCGGATGCGACTGGTCGTTGATGCTGGTCAAAAAGTAGCTGCCGTCTTCATTGTAGATAGGCCAAATCGGATTGCGGGAATAGGAACGGCCGTTATTGTAGTTGCGTTCGTTCTTGGATATGGTGTTTGAAGTCCGAATGGTGAAGTTGTCCCACACCTTATGATCTACGTTCAAGCGAACTAATCCTTTGGTATAATCGTCGGCTTTATACACTCCCAAGTCGTTATAAAAGTTTCCCGACAAAATAAAAGAGGTTCTGTCGGTTGCGGAATTAATGGATACCGAGGTATTGTTCAACATAGGAAGGTCTCGGAGCACCACTTTATCCCAACGAGTGAAGTAGGGCCAGGCGCCGCTTGCAATTTCGTTCACTGTAGGGTAATAAACTCCGGCGGCGTTTATCGCTCCGTTGTACAAGGGAGGCTGACCGGCATTAGTTCTGCTTTCGTTAGCCAGCGTAGCCATTTCCACCGGATCGCGCCAGCGAATAAGGTCTTTGGTAAACTGCGAAGCAGTGGTCTGATGTTTTACATTCACGCGGGTAATACCCTCTTTTGCCTTATTTGTGGTAATCATGATTACGCCATTGGCGCCTCTAGAGCCATAAATAGCTGAGGCTGAAGCGTCTTTCAACACTTCTATCGAAGCAATATCATTGGGATTTACCTGCTTCAAATCACCGGCTTCGCCTACGGGAAATCCGTCAACAACCAAGAGGGGAGCGTTGGACCCGCGTAGCGAGCTGCTGCCTCTTATACGTACCGTGGAGCCGGCTCCGGGGTCTTGAGAACTGTTGATAACCTGCAATCCGGCAGCACGTCCCTGCAATAAGCCTTCGATTGAATTAGCCGGACTGTCATTTATCTTATCCGTCTTAATCGAACTTACCGAGCCGGTTAAATCGCTTTTCTTTACACGGCCATAGCCTATCACAACAACTTCTTCCAAGAGGGTGTTATCTTCCTCCATCACTACGCTAAGAGATGTTTGATTGTTTACCTGCACGGTAATTTGCCTGTAGCCCATCATAGAAAATTCAAGGAGGCCATTCGAAGGAATGTCGGCTATGGTAAAAGCTCCGTTAGCGTCCGACAGCGTATAGCTTTTCTTATTGTTCGGATTAACTACCATAACTCCCGCAAGAGGGTCTCCGCCGACAGTTTTGACCGTTCCGCTGACAGTTGTTTGCGCCATCAACTGTTGGCTTAGAAGACAAAACACCAGCATTGGCAGCATCCGAATCAATCGTTTAAAATGAATTTGTGTTCTCATAAGCATTATAAGTTTGTTAAATTATACTTTGATTAATGATTGTATCAGTTCTTCAACACTGCAAGTTGCAACGCCAATATACTTATCGGCGCATCCGTAATAAACGTAAAGCGTATCGCCGACAATCACGTTGCCTGTAGGAAAGACACAACCTTTATAATGTCCGTTTATTTCGTGGTCGAACTCCGGCTCAAGTATGAAATCGGGCGCTTTGGCAATGATTTTGAGCGGATTGTTAATATCGGCAAGTAAAGCACCTGCCCTATAGTAGCCCAAACCGTTATGTTCTACGCCGTGGTAAATGATCAGCCATCCGTATTTTGTTTTCAGCGGAGGCGTGCTTCCACCTATTTTTTCTTCCCAGGTCCCTTCAACGCCGGTATATAGCAACTTGCTTTCTTTGTCTTCCCAATTGAGAATATCGTCTGAAAATTTAAGCCACATTGAGGGGTACTTCACTCCGTATTTTTCGCCTGTATATTGCTTGGGGCGGTGCATCAAAACGTATTTTCCATTTACTTTTTCAGGAAAAAGTATAACATCTCTATCGTCGAGTACGGGCGATGTTATACGCCCTAAACGCCTGAAATGCTTAAAATCTTTGGTAACCGCCAGTGCAGTATTCCCCAAATTTTCTTTAATTGCAGCCGGAGCGTCAGCGCCGCAATCGGGCGTTAAAACAACGTCGTGCCCAAATTTCCAGTATTGCCCCGGAGGAAAAGGCCTGTAGGCATAAGTAATGTAAAAATCGTCGTCGAATTTTACAATTCGAGCATCTTCCACGCAGCCTGAGTCAAAATTATCGGCTTCGGGAGCAAAGACCGGAAGATTCGAAGCACGTTCAAAGGAAAATCCATCTTTACTTGTTGCCAAGCCAAAGCGAATCACATGCTCCGGGTCATTACCGGCAGCTCTGTAAAGCATGTAAAATATACCTTTATCATAATAGACTCCCGGATTACAGGTTACCAACGATTCCCATTCGTTCGCTTCGTTAGGGCTCAATATCGGATTTTTTTCAAATTTCTTCAGCTTCATACACATCTATAATTTTTAAGCAAAAACAATCCAGAAACAAGCGCAAATAACCAACAGCAATATTGCCCAGGTCATATAGCTTTTGTATAATTTGTTCGACCGCATTTCGCCTACTTCCTGCAAGAAAGCAGTTTTTGAAAATATGGTGTTTTGTAATTTTTCGAGCGCCGGCTTACTTCCTGCGAAGCTCACCGCTATCATTATCAGCATACTTGCACATAGCAGGAAAGGAACGACTAACAGAAAGTGCATATTTTCAAAAATTGCATTTTTGAAGAATAGCATTAGTACGGCTATGGCAAGTCCGCCTATCAATCCGGCGAAAATTCCGTTACCGTTAACCCTTTTAGTAAAAATGCCCAAAAGGAAAGCGGCTACTATTGGTGGAGCGATGTACGAAAGCATCTCCTGGTAATACTTCAACAGCGACCCGAATTTGCCGATTTGCGGCGCCCACAACGCAGCTATCAGAATGATGACTACTGCGGCAATTTTGCCGACTTTAACCAACTGTTTCGAGTCTGCCGATTTGTTGAAGCGGCTGTAAAAGTCAATGGTAAAGAGGGTGGAGGTAGAGTTTAAAATTGCGCTGACAGTTGAAAGCAGCGCAGAAAGTAATGCCGCCAACATTATTGCCAGCAATCCTGTAGGCAACAGTTTCATGACCATTGAGGGATAAACCATGTCGGGACGCTCTAATCCCGAAAACAGTTTTTGAGAGATGAGACCGGGTATGGCAAATATAAACAAGGTTATCAGCGTAAGGTATCCGTTCAGTATTACGCCCTTACGTCCCTGATCCAAACTTCTGGCGCTTAAAACACGCTGCACCAAAGTTTGGTTGTTGCCCCAAAAGTATATTCCCAAAATCGGCATTCCGACTATCAGTCCAAGCCAAGGCGTAGCCGGATCGTCAATTGAGCGGATTAATTTAGTCGCAAGGTCGTTGTTGCGGTACAGTTCCATAAAGTAGTCGCCGCCTTTCTCAAAGCAAAAGAAGGCCAGCAGCAGCGAACCGCCGATAAGTATCAAGGCTTGTATCAACTCCACTTTTATTGCTGAAGACAAGCCTCCGGGTATGGTATAGGAAGCAGCTATGGCTGCAAAAATTAAAATAATAATGTGCAAGTCCACCGTTGGGAGAAGAAGTTTTATGATTAGCGCGGCGGCATACAGCGCACCGGCGGCATCCAAAAATATGTTTCCGATGATGCAAATTGTAGAAAAGTAAAAACGCGAGCGTTTATCAAACCTTTTCTCCAAAAATTCAGGAATGGTAAATATTTTAGAGCGTATGTAGAGCGGCAGCAGAAATACGGCAAAGAATACCATGACCACAATGCCCGTCAAGTTGTAGTTGAACACAGCTATTCCCGTATGATAGGCGTCTCCTGTCTGGCCTATCAGGGTAGAACTTGAGATGCTTGCGGCAAATAAGGACAAACCTACTATCCACCAGGGCATTGAACGTCCTGCTAAGAAATATTCCTGCGAGTTTGAACTTTTTCCGTTTCTGATACCCCACCATATAATAAATACCACATATACAGCGACAATGATAAGGTCTATAAGCATAGATTCCATCTTTCAGGCGATTAAATTATACAAATTTCATGTTAACTTAGTGCAAAGGTATTGAATTGTACAGCTACTTTTATACATTATTAGGTTCAATGATTGTATTTTTTTGAATGATTTATTTGCAAAAATAATAAAAAGGCAGTACCTTTGCGCCGTTGTAGGAATAAATAGCTTTCATTATGAGAAAATTACAAAAAGAAATCACACCTCTTTCTCCAGAAGATTTATTTATTGTTTTGAATCACCCTGATGCAAAATTTGACTATCCTGTTCATTATCACTCCGATTTTGAGCTCAATCTTGTAATTGGCTCTTACGGTGAACGGGTGGTGGGTGATTCTGTTGAAAATTTTTCAGGACTTGATTTGGTTATGACCGGACCGAATGTTCCACATGCATGGTTCGGTTCGGAAGAAGAGAAGCGTCATGTAGTAACGCTTCAGTTTTCGGATAAATTCATCCATTTTCCTCTTTTGGAAAAACGCTTGTTCAAAAGCATTAAGGAACTGCTTTATGAATCGCAGAAAGGTATTGTTTTTGCAAGGGAAACTCAGGATAAAATAAAGGAAAAGATATTAGCGTTGACCAAAATACAGGGTTTTCAAACCGTTTTATCGTTTTTCTCCATTTTATATGAGCTATCCATTTCCGACCGCAGAATATTAGCAAGCAATCAATTTGATTCTCAAAGTATTGTACGCGCCTCGAAAAGCAGAAGAATAGCCAAAGTTTGTGATTATATTGATGCAAACTATCATCAACAAATAAAACTTAAAGATGCCGCAGCACTGGTAAATATGTCGGAATCGGCATTCAGTCATTTTTTCAAAAAGCGCACAAAGTGTACTTACATTGATTATTTGACCAGCATAAGGATTGCAAAATCATGCCAGTTGCTTTCGGAAACCACGCAAACGGTTGCCGAAATTTGCTATAGCTGCGGTTTCGAGAACATGTCGAATTTCATGCGCATATTTAAGAAAAAGAAGAACGTAACGCCCACTAAGTACAGGGAATTTATGGAGCAGATGCTGATTAAGCATTGAGTTAAAGTTTTGGCGCCTGTATAATTGTTCATATTCCAAATTCAACTCTCTGATTCTGGATCTTTGAAATTGGTTAATCATAAGACGTAGATGCTGATCAAAACATGTCCTAAATTATTCTTTACCACCAGGGTCAAGAATAGCGTCAATGTCGATTGATGTGGAACCGGCTATCTTGGTCAGTATTACATCTTCCGGAAATGTCCAGCCTTCGTGGAAAACAGGCTTGGGGTCAACGCCTATTGTCCATAAATACACCCTTTCACTCTCTTGCAGGATTTGCCAGCGCAATTGCTGCTGCTTGGGATACAAGGTCAATGTTCCGCTCCCTCCTTTATCTTTTAAGTCATCAAAAAAACCAAAAGCCAGCACATTTGGATTTACTTCGCTTTCTTCTTCCTCAAAATTACTGGCCGACATTGTCAAGCCATTTTCACCTCTTGTTTTGTCTGTAGCCCGTTGTACCGCAGCTTCCTGATCAATAATCACTACTCCGTTCCGTGCCAAATATTGACCGCCGTAAACGATTTCATGAGAGGTACTAAGACTGCTTACTCCTTTCTTTAGAAAAATACGGAAGGTAGTGGTATCGTCAGTATATTCCCAGGTGCCTACATAAGCGTCCAGATTTTTAGTGTACCATTGTGCCATTAAGCAACTTACTACTATAGTAAATAAACTTGTCAGTACCATCTTTTTCATATTATTTGATGTTTTAAATTAATTACAATCCTTTGTTGCTACCCCATTGTTGCGCCATTCTACAACCTGCCAGCGGGCATTGGCAGGGGGCATATTCCTTGACCTCATAACAGATAAACCGGAACTGTGAAGCCGCTCTACAAATATTCTTTCCGCAGCTCCTGCATTTGTTCCGGTTTTTAGGATAGCATAAGCCATTCCGCTGGCGTTTACTATAGCTGTCTGTACGGGCGATTTCCCATGTCCTAAATTATTCTTTATCACCAGGGTCAAGAATAGTGTCAATGTCGATTGATGTGGAACCGGCTATCTTGGTCAGTATTACATCTTCCGGAAATGTCCAGCCTTCGTGGAAAACAGGCTCGGGGTCAACGCCCATTGTCCATAAATACACCCTTTCACTCTCTTGCAGGATTTGCCAGCGCAGTTGCTGCTGCTTGGGATACAAGGTCAATGTTCCGCTCCCTCTTTTATCTTTTAATCTATCAGAAAAACTAAAAGTCAGCATATTTGGATTTACTTCGCTTTCTTCTTCTTGAGCATTGCTGGCCGATATTGTCAAGCCATTTTCAGTTCTTGTTTTATCTGTAGCCCGTTGTACCGCAGCTTCCTGATCAATAATCACTACTCCGTTCCGTGCCAAATATTGACCGCCGTAGATAATTTCATAAGGGTCGCTGAGAATACGGCTTACTCCTTTCTTTAGAAAAATACGGAAGGTAGTGGTATCGTCAGTATATTCCCAGGTACCCACATAAGCGTCCAGGTTTTTAGTGTACCATTGTGCCATTAAGCAACTTACTACTATAGTAAATAAACTTGTCAGTATAATCTTTTTCATATTATTGATGTTTTAAATTAATTACAATCCTTTGTTGCTACTCCATTGTTGCGCCATTCTACAACCTGCCAGCGGGCATTGGTAGGGGTCATATTCCTTGACCTCATAACAGATAAACCGGAATTGCGAAGCGCTTCCACAAATATTCTTTCCGTCGCTCCTGCATTTGTACCGGCTTGTACCAGTCTATCATTTAAATCTTCATACCATAGCGCATCAGGATTAGACAAGTCATTATCTCTGATAAAACGCTGGAATGCCGAGGGGTCGCCGATGGTAACAGCGTAAGCCGTTCCGTTGGCGTTCACTATGCCGTAAGCGAAAGAGGAAGCATCTTCTCGTACTCTTTGCTCCAGAAAGCCTTGGCAAATTGAAAATATATCATCTGCCGAAGGAACAGGCGTGCCGCCCACAATGTGGGTGTGAAATAACCAGTTATAATTATAGTCCGGCGAGGGTGTCGGAAAAGTGATCTTGGTACTAGTGCCCGTATTATATCCGGGCAGTATGTCCCCGTTAGGCCCAATTATCTCATACCGGCCTACCTCCACTTCCACATTCTGAGCATCGATTTTCAAAGCATTAATGGCGCCGGTTATGGTGTCGTTTTGATTCAGGCTGTTGCGCTGGCCGCAATCCGAATAGGTAGAAGCAGGAACAAAGGCGGCTGTAAGCGTTTCGTTGGTAAAAACAGTAAAACTATAAATCATTTCCGTAGAGGCATAGCCATGGTTACTCTCCCATCTGTCAAAAACAAAGCCGGCATCAGGCCTTGCTGAGATATTGCAGCTTTGTCCCTCGGTAAAGCTGCCTCCTCCTTCTGCTGTGCCTCCCTGCGAGGCCGTTACCGTAACGGTATAGATGGCCGGGGTAGGCGGCGTGTCTTCCTCTTCGTCATTGTTATTATTGTTGTTGCCGGAGCCGAGCCCGCCGGGGCTGCCCCCACCTCCAAAGTCGCATATTAGATAGCTGTCATAATCTACAATTTTCCAAGGATCACAGCTGGTCCATTGATCACCGCTGTGAGCATGATAATAATCTGTACACCAGCGAAACCATGTTACTACAACATGAGTAATACATGCGGAGTTCAATATAGCTGCTTGTACAGGCGCCCCATCTTCAATATCCGGAACAGTTAATTTACCGCTATAGGTAACAGTGCCTGTAATCTGTCCATCCTCATACCGCCAACCGTTGCAGAAATCGCCGTCAAGATAAGTGTAAAAAACCTTGCCCGAAAAATCATCGGCCAAGTCTTTATAGTAATTGCAGCTCAAATCGTAGCCCTGTGCCTCCAAGTAGCTCGAATCGGCTATTATGTGCATAAGGGCGGCTACATACTCGCCATCACGGTTAACAATTATCAACTGCGTAATGGTTGACTCCAACTGAGTTTCGGTAGCATAGGGACTGCCGTAACTTATTTTCCCATACGACTCTAAGGGAACTTCAACTACCTTATCCACACCTAATTGAGCATCCTCCCACATGGGCTTGGCCTTAACATTGTGGCTATGCCCATTGTCGTTCATCAAGGAGTACATCGGAATACTGTCGGCCGGCTGGCCATTGGAAGCATACTGCTGATAAAACCAGGTTTTGGCTGCCTGAATAGCTGTCTCCGCCTCGCTAAGCGCGCTGTCGACCGGAGGTGCAAACTCATCTTTCTCTTTGTTACAGGAAAACACCATAAGCAAAAATAACAAACATAAAGGCAGGGGTTTGAAAACCTGCGTGAAATTTTTAAATTTTGATAATACAAACATACGTAATGTTTTTTTAATTAAAAAATAAGTGCTGTTTTGTCCCTCAAAATGTTTCAGATACGCACAAAAAAATAGCGCGGAACAACCATCTGAACACCAGGTTTCCACGCCTATACGTCCGAAAAGTCATTCCACGCCGCACACACGGCGTTTACTATCTCATTCTTGAAAGAGTTGCCCTATAAAATAGAGCGAAAAGTGGAAAAATGGTGTCCAAGAACAATAGCAACGCTATTTCCAATATTTTACAGTGTGCGTATTAATTACGCGGATATATTCATAGGCAAAAATGTTTGGTAACTATATACTATTTTACCCGCAACTTTGTTGTTTCGGCATTTGTTAGCCGTTAGAATTAACTTCTTTGGACTCCTTTGCCTTCCTCAATTCTTTTAGCCTCCGTTCTTCTTGCTGTATAGGACTGTTCATTAGTTCTTCCATCATATTTCTTGGAATAGGAGGACGGAGATTCCGAAGATGGGCTTCAACATATCGAGGAGACCCTTGAAGTGTGTCCTTCTTAAATTTACGTAACCAAAATTCTTCATCCATAATTACTAAGTTTTAATTGTTTATAGTTGGCAAAAAGCAAAAAAGATAATCTTTATGCCATATTGTCAAAATATTAGGAGTAGATTAGGCTAATGCACTCTATTTGTCTTAAATCTCTGACATTATGTCAGCTACATTTCAATGGCACATTGTTTGAGATTTCATAATTAGTCCATTTGTAGTAGCAAATGGTATAACGGTGGCCTGAAAATGTCATCAAAAAATTATTTTTTATGAAAAGCTATTACAATGTTAGCCCTGTAACAGGGAAACCTTCTGGAGTAGAAGGTTATGAGTATGGTGATAATTATATCACTATTTATTTTACGAGTGGTGCGGTATATACTTATACTGTTAATTCTTGTGGTTCAATGCACATAGAGACGATGAAACGTCTTGCTGATGCTCAAAGTGGATTAAACACCTATGTAACAAAAAACAAACCACCTTACTCCTCAAAATCTTAATCCACTACCATTAGATGTTCTGCTTCTTCAAACGTTCCGATACGTTTAAATCGTAGAATATCTTTTGCAGTCAAATTGTGAATATAGCCATAGGAAGGACTAAAAGCCTCTACCTGTGGCTGTTTTTCGTTCCAATAGACACGAAAGTAGTTTTTTTCTTCAAAAATCACATCGTCTGCTTTAACTCTATTACCATCTTTATCAAAAAGATTGTTAGGAAATTCTTGTTGAGTATTCATATTGTATTCTATAAGTTTTTACTTACTATAATTGTTTTTTTTTGCTAATACAGCGAAAATTACTATTTTTGCTATTGGTTTAGTGTAAACCATACATAAAAGAAGTGCCTTTCTTCGCGTAACTCGCCAGGTTATGATATAAACACCGGCACAAGCCCTCCTACGAGTGGGTTGTTTGTTTGCGTGTTTATAGGTTTCTGGCGAGACCAAGCGAAGAAGTGGACGGCAACCCACTTCTTTTTTGATAATTAAACATCCTTTGGGGCTGCGAGGATATTGAAAAAATTATGGAAATTTTATTATTTTACATTTTATTCGTGGTGGTTTGTGGAATATTAGCACGTCGTCTTGGTCGAGACGTTGTTGCTCATGTGGTATTAGCGATTTTACTTTCCCCGCTTGTTGACCTCCTTATCCAATTATGTATGGGAGAAACCGATGCAAAAAAGATGGAAAAAATGAGGAAAGAAGAGAAAATGCGGGAGTACATTCGCCAACAATCGTAAGACGATTAGGAGTAACTCCTGTATCACAAAAAGCAGGCGATAAGAAATTAAATCTTCTGCTTCTTTTTTCTTTCGGCAGTAGGGTATTGTTTGGCTTTCATTATTAGCTCCGTGAAGTGTTCTAAGTCAAACGGAGGAAGATTATTACCCTGTTTCTTCCGAAGGTGTATTTTTATATCCATTGGATTTATTGGTTTTTTCTTAGCCATATATCAACTCATTAAAGGTTAAACGATGATTTATATTACAAAGTAACAAATTAAAGCGGACTCCATTATTAAGTTCGCGGGTATTGTAACGGAAAACAAATTCATCTACATATCGCTGAAGGTGTTTTTTGCTGATACGGTGATAGATGCCTATAATACCACGCTTCAGTAATGACCAAAAGCCTTCTATCGTATTTGTGTGGGCTTTCCCATTTACATATTGGCGGCGTCCATGGTTTACGATATGATTATCTTTGAAAATAATTCGGGCTAATTTATAACCGTCCCATTCGTCCGTGTATAGCGTTGCATTTCGGTCAATAGTTTTACAGATGGGAAGGGTTAAGTGTTTAGAAGAGGTGCTTTTAACCACTCTACAAACTACCTTCCCTTTTCGTTCGAGCATTCCCAATACAGGGGTCTTGTCCTTGAAAGAACGACCTTGCGAATGTTTAACCTTCTTATCGAAGTGGCGGTTCTTGTTCTTTCCGCCTACGAATGTCTCGTCCAACTCTACTTCATTTTGTAGCATACTTTGGTTTTCGCAGAAATAGCATTTTCTTATCCTATGCAATAAATGCCACGCTGTTTTCTGGGTTATCTGCAAATCTCGTGCTAACTGCATAGAAGATATTCCCTTTTTGCTACTGGAAAGCAACCATATCGCAGCAAACCACGTTGATAGTGAATTTTTTGTGCTATGGAATAACGTGCCAGTCTTCACTGTAAAATACTTGCGTGTATTTTTACAGCGATACCGATGATTACCGTAGTAGATTACTTCTGACGTGGGGTCAAACGGCGAGACAGCTCCGTTAGGCCAATAGTGTTTCTCCAGATATTCGAGGCAAGTTTCTTCGTCTGGGAAGGTTCGAAAGAGGTCAATTAAAGAGTTACAAAATTGATTTTTCATATAAGCAAACAATATTTATTTGCCTATATAAACTGTGGCAAGCAAAATTGCTTGTAAAAATGAGAAAAGAGGCTGTTCAAAACTTTTTAAATCAGCCTCTTCCCGTTTCATTTGTTTTTCGTACCTTTGCAACCACAGATTCGTAGTTTGCGGTTTAATTTTGTCTCACTAAAATATATTTCGATATGAAAACAAATGAACGTAAGTATGATGAAAAGCCTGTTGGCTTGTATTGGTCTAATGGTAAACTCTTTGCTTTAATACACCGAGTATATTATAACCAGCGTTAATAACCTTGTAAATATAAATTAGTATGAATCTCGCAAAAATACACCATGAAGCACATTGCCTCATAGCTGCCACATATCGCTCTACTGAAATCCCAGCCTCTGGGTCTGTTATTGTTTCTGTTGATGAAGGAGAATATAAAGTGCAATTTGAAAAGAAATTAACTGGATGGCATATTCCAGTTAATGGAACGGAACTTTTTGATAAGTGATAAAAAACCTACAAGGTTAACAATTATAACTTACGGGTAAAATAGTATATAGTTACCAAATGTTTTTAATATAACAAGGCAAAGGTAAGAAAAAATTTATGAATTTACAAATTTACTGTAAAGCGTTAGGCGTGAAGATAAAAACAATTTTTATCTATTTTTTCAGTTCTCATTTTTTTTACTATCTTTGCAGCGCCACTAAGAACGTTCATTTATAAATTTAACGATTATGAACACGCTGCTTGAACGTTTTTTACACTACGTGTCACTTGACACACAATCGGATCCCGATTCGACGGATAGGCCCGGCACTCCCGGACAATTGTCGTTTTTGCATTTGCTCGACAAGGAGCTCCGCGAAATGGGCTGGGCAGCCACCCTGCACCGGCAACAATACCTTACTGTACGCATTCCGGGCAATACCGACAAAGCTATTCCGACCATAGGCTTTATAGCTCATGTGGATACTTCTCCGGACGTCAGCGGCGCCAATATTTGTCCGCAAATAATTGAAAATTACGATGGCAATGATATTGTCTTAAACGCTTCTCGAAAAATTACCCTGCGCTGCGCCGATTTTCCTCATCTTAGTCAATATACAGGCCAAACCCTGATTACTACCGACGGCGCTACCTTATTAGGCGCCGACGATAAGGCCGGTGTAGCTATTTTAATGGAGTTGGCGCAATATTTAGCCCTCCACCCTGAATTACCACATGGGGATATCTGTTTAGCCTTTACGACCGATGAAGAAGTGGGGCGCGGCACCGATGGTTTTGATGTAGCCGACTTCGGCGCCCAATATGCCTACACCATAGACGGCGGGGCCATCGGCGAGTTGGAATATGAGAATTTTAACGCCGCCATAGCCACGTTGCAAGTAAAAGGCTGCAATATGCACCCCGGCGAGGCCGACAAAACGTTTAAAAATGCCTTGCTGCTGATCGAAGATTTCAACCGCCAACTTCCTGCCGACCAGCGTCCCGAAACCACGAGCGGTTACCAAGGGTTCTATTTACTCTCGCAAGTTAATGGTTCTACCGAGGCCGCTAAAGCCAAGTACCTCGTCCGCGACCATGATGAGGCGCAATTTCAAAACAGAAAGGATTTTTTATATCAAACAGTTCACCAACTCAATCAAGAATACGGCGATGATACTTTCCAACTGCATATCACCGACCAGTATTACAACATGCAAAAAAAGATAGCAGAATATCCGATAGTCATTGATAAAGCTGTAGCTGCCTTAGTAAAAGCAGGCCTATCGCCTGTAATCAAACCTATCCGCGGCGGCACCGACGGCGCCCGATTAAGCTATATGGGCCTCCCTTGTCCTAATCTTTTCACCGGAGGTCATAATTTTCACAGTATTTACGAATATATCTCGCTGCAAAGCATGCAGAAAGCATTAGAGGTAGTTATTCATATTGTGGAAGGCTATAATGAAGCATAATACCACCGCTCAACGTAATTGGGAGGAAACACTGAGGGAAATTCCCTTCGTACGTTTGGCTATCGCTTTTCTGCTCGGTATAATATGGCAGGAATTCGGCGTCGGCTTTGCATTTCCTGTCATAAGCATAACATTAGCGCTTGGGCTGCTATTTATGATTATAGCCTTTCTTCCCCTATCGCGTCACCACCGCCGACAATGGATAAACGGCGGTATAGCCTTGCTCTTCTTATTTTCTGCCGGCGCCACCATCGTGCAAATGCACGCCAAAGAAAGCCGATTGCCGCAAGAGGAAGATATTTACATCAAAGCCGTAGTTTGCGAAGAAGTAACAATAGGCGAAAGATTCATCAAAACCCCGATTTTAATTGCAGGTGCATATTGCGATACTCAGTCTGGAGCAAAAAAAATCTCGCCCTGTAACAGAGAAAAAGCCATATTGTATTTAGAAAAAACCGACCATGTAAATATTCCGCAGTTGGGCGATAGTATTTTCGCAGAAGTCAGGCTTAGTCCCTTTGCTCCGCCGCAACATTCGGGGGAATTTGATTATAAGACTTATATGCGAAGAAAGGGCTTCTTCTCTACCGCTTTTGTGCGCACACAAAAATATCTGATAAATCCAAACCCTCCAAGTTGGAAGTATTTTCCGGAGCGGCTTCGGGCCAAGGCCGAAAGGATATATGAAAATGCCGGGCTGCAGGGCGAAGAATTAGCCATTATTAAAGCCCTTTGCTTGGGCGACAAGAAAGATTTAGATGCCGATTTAAAGGCAAGCTACTCGGCCACAGGCGCTTCGCATATCTTAGCGGTGTCGGGTTTGCACGTGGGCATTATCTTTGCCATACTATCGCTGTCGCTTTCTTTCTTAGGAAAAAGTCGCCGAAAACTATTCATCAAAAACTGTATGATCCTTGCTTGCTTGTGGGTTTATGCCGCTCTTACCGGGTTTTCGCCCTCAGTAACCCGCGCAACGGTGATGTTCAGTTTCGTGCTGGTCGGCCAAATGCTGCAGCGCGATATCAGCATCTACAACTCCTTGGCCGCTTCCGCTTTTTTCATCTGCCTTTTCCGCCCCTACGATGTTTTCGAGATCGGCTTTCAATTATCTTACCTTGCCGTCTTATCTATAGTTTACTTCCAACGGCATATTTATCAACTACTATATGCACCCAATAAAGTGGTCAATTATATCTGGCAATTGCTATGCGTATCAACGGCTGCGCAAATGGGCACTGTGCCGCTTACCTTGTTTATTTTTCACCAATTTCCCAATTACTTTTTACTTACCAATCTTTGGGTAATACCGCTCACAGGCATTATCATTTACCTTGGCGCCGCTTTGCAAGCCTTCTCATGGGTTCCTTTGCTATCAGACGCTTTGGGCTGGCTACTGCAACAGGCGCTGCGGCTACTCAACAGCGGCGTACAGCTTATTGAACAACTGCCATGGTCGGTTACACAAAACATTTATTTTAACGAGGCTCAATTATGGTTAATGGCGGCAGCGATTATCAGTTTGGCCTTATTCATAGAACTGCGGCAGCGGCGGCTATTACAGTTGTGCGCATGTTTCATTATCCTCATTTTCGGCATAACCCATTGGCAAAATTTGGCACACAGCCGACAACAGGTTTTAGCGGTTTACAATGTTAAAAACAGCACCTACATTCATATTATAGCCGGACACTACAGCCTTGCCCTGCGCGACAGCAAAAACATCAACACTAATTTTGATTTTAACCTGAAATCCTTCTTTATTTCCCGCGGTATAGCCGACAGGCCTTGCAGTACTTACGATGTGAACGCTTGTTTCAAGGACACCTGTATCCAGCATATCGGCATGTATCGCGGGTTTATACAGTTGGGGTCTCAGCTCGTCAAGGTGCTGAATGCCTCGCAGGAATATCCGCTCACCTGCATTCCGGTCGATTACCTGATTGTAACCTCGGAGTATACACAACGGCCGGAAATCGCTTTAGCCTATTACCGTCCGCAACAAATTATCATTGACGCATCGGTATCGGCCTATCGTACCGGCTTATGGAAAGCCGCCGCAGAGGAAGGCAATATAGCGTTGTGGAATGTTAAAGAGCAACCATTCTTTAGATATTTAGCGATTAGTGGTTAGTGGTTAGCGAAGATACGAGGTTAACTGTAAACTATTATTGCAAATCGCATATCCTAAAACAAATCATAACACATAAACCGCTTTACGGCAAATTAACTACTTCAATTTCATATAATCCCTAACAATTCTTATCTTTGCAATTCTATTCATTAAAACTTTATGTCGGAACAATTTTTTATCGCTAAAGACCTATCTAAAGCGGAGCAATACGAGGCGCTGCTCCCTCAGCTTCGGGCACTGACCGAAAGAGAGCCTGATACTATTGCCAATATGGCCAATATTGCTGCTGCGCTCAAAGAGGTATTTAATTTTTGGTGGGTAGGATTTTACATTGTTAAAGATGAAGAGTTGGTACTTGGTCCCTTTCAAGGGCCTGTGGCCTGCACCCGCATTGCTTTAGGCCGCGGCGTATGCGGTACGGCGTGGAAAGAGGCCAAAACCATTGTCGTTCCCGACGTGGCGCAATTCCCCGGGCACATAGCCTGCAGTTCCCTGTCGAAGTCAGAAATTGTGGTTCCGCTATTCTTCGGCGGCCATGTATGGGCTGTTTTTGATATTGATAGCGAGCAACTTAATACATTTGACGAAACAGATGCAAGGTGGTTGGAGGAGATTGTGAGATTATTATAATTGTGTCATTATAAAAAATTTACTCACTGCCCTTCTGCAATAGCAGCGTTCTTCATTTTCTCCTCAGCATATTGCAGGGTAATGCGCAGACTTTTCTTATCGGAGGAGGGGAGGTCGTACATGGCGTCAATCATAATGGTTTCGCAGATAGAGCGCAAGCCGCGGGCGCCTAATTTGAACTTCAACGCCTTCTCAACAACAAAATCCAAGACCTCATCGTCAAAGGACAACTTGATGCCGTCTATTCGGAACATTTGGATATATTGCTTAATAATAGCGTTCTTAGGTTGAGTGAGAATATTGCGCAACGCTGTGTTGTCAAGCGGTTGAAGGTAGGTCAGGATCGGCAGGCGGCCTATAATTTCAGGGATTAGTCCATAGCTGCGCAGGTCGGCAGGAGCAACATACTGTAAGAGGTTATTTTTATCGATATGCGCATGCTTTTGCACAGCGCCATAGCCTATCACCTGTGTGTTGAGGCGTTGGGCAATTTTGCGGTCTATGCCTTCAAAAGCGCCGCCGCAGATAAATAAAATATCCTTGGTGTCAACGGCTATCATGTGTTGTTCGGGGTGCTTGCGTCCGCCTTGCGGAGGAACGTTTACCACTGCGCCTTCCAAGAGTTTTAGCAGGCCCTGCTGAACCCCTTCGCCGCTCACGTCGCGAGTAATTGACGGATTATCGCTTTTGCGGGCAATCTTGTCGAGCTCATCAATAAACACAATGCCTTTTTGAGCTTTTGCCACATTGTAGTCGGCGCTTTGCAGCAGGCGGGTGAGAATGCTTTCCACATCTTCGCCTACATAGCCTGCCTCGGTGAGTACTGTAGCATCAACAATAGCGAAAGGTACATGGAGCATTCGGGCAATGGTACGCGCCAGCAAGGTCTTGCCTGTGCCGGTAGCGCCTACCAAGAGAATGTTCGATTTTTCAAGCTCAACATCGTCTTTTACCGACTGACTGATGCGCTTGTAATGATTGTAAACCGCTACCGATAAATATTTTTTAGCCTCTTCCTGTCCGATAACATATTGGTTGAGAAAGGCGGTGATTTCTTTTGGCGACAACAGATTTACCGACATATCCTCCAAAGGAGAAGCAGCGCTTGGCGCCGACTGTTTCAGCATATCATCAGCCATGAGGGCAGCTCCTTTGGCGCACTCGTTGCAGATGGAGGCTTCCGGACCATCGAGCAGTAAAGCAACATCATCAATCGATCGTCGGCAGAAAGCGCAATAATGGTGGTCTATTACCGGAGGTCGTTTTTTAGGCATGGAAGCTTATTTATTTTTCATTTTTAATAAAATCTCGTCAATCATGCCGTACTCCAAGGCTTCCTGAGCGCTCATCCAGTAATTGCGATCGGCATCTTTTTCGATTTGCTCTATTTTTTTGCCCGAATGGGAAGCAATAATTTCGTACAGTTCGCGTTTTATTTTAGAAATTTCGCGGGCGGCAATTTCAATGTCTGCCGCTTGACCTTCCACTCCACCCATAGGTTGGTGAATCATCACGCGGGAGTGAGGAAGCGCTGAACGATGGCCGGGAGTGCCTGCCGTTAACAAAATGGCGCCCATAGAAGCGGCCATGCCGGTGCAGATGGTGGCAACCTTCGATGATACTAATTGTATGGTGTCGTAAATCCCTAAGCCTGCATAGACCGAACCGCCGGGCGTATTCAGGTAAAGTTGAATATTTTTAGAGGGGTCATTAGACTCCAAAAACAATAATTGCGCCTGAATAATATTGGCTACATCGTCGGTGATGGGAACGCCTAAGAAAATAATGCGGTCCATCATCAAACGGGAAAACACGTCCATAACAGCTACATTCAACTGGCGCTCTTCAATAATTGCAGGATTGATATGTCCGGCATACATACTGTTATATCGGTGCAGTGCCAAGCTGCTGATGCCGACATGTTTTACGGCATATTTGTGAAATTCATTTTGCATTATTTTTTCTCCTTTTCATATAATTCCTGCATTTTTTCCATGGTAATTTCTTTCTCCTCAAGTGTTACTGCACTTTTGATATAGTTCATCACCATGCTGTCTTCCGCTCTTTCGTAAATGTTTCGGGCTTCCTTTTCATTGTCCAAAATAGTATTGGCATAACGGTCAATATGCTCGTCGGGAACATTGGGCAAGCCGTACATGGCAAACTGGTAACGCGCCATTTGGCGGGCGTGTTCCAGCATAGCTTCTTTAGTTACTTCAAATTTTTGTTCTTTGGCGATATACCCGCGAATCATTTGCCAGCGCAGGTCTTCGGCAAAGGCCTCATAATCTTTGTCGATTTGTTCCTTGGTAATTTTACCTTCATTGGCATACAGTAACCAACGTTTCAGAAAGTTATCGGGTAAAACTATATTGGCTTTATCGAAAGCTATGACGCGGGCGTCTTTGGCAAAACGGTAATTGCTCTCCTGAGCGTATTCGCTTGCAATGCGTTCTTCAGCTTTTTGGTTAAATTCTTCCTCGTTTTTCACCACATCTTCACCAAAGATACGGTCGAACAAATCCTGATTGAGTTCGGCAGGAGCAAAACGTTTAATTTCGTTAATTTTTATCTTGAATACGGGCTCGAAATCGGCCAACTCCTCTTTCTTCACCTTTAGCATGGCGGCCAAATCGGTTTCATTAGTGAAGGTCTGCTTCACGTCCACCTCTATTTCGTCTCCAACTTTTTGACCGATAAAGGGCATTCTGAATTGCTGGTCTTCGATATTTTTTAAAGAGATGTAGGTGTTTTCAATGAGGTGTTCGCCCTGCGTAAGCGTAGCTGTTATGAAATCCTCATCGGAAGAAGTTTCCGTATTTTCGAGTTTGCCGTGTTGGCGCAAGATGCTTTCCTGATATTTACTCAGGTCTTCTTTGGTTACGGTAATTTTATAAAAAGGAATGCTGTCTTTTTCCGTGAAATTGATATTGATTGATGGCGCTAAGGCGATATCAAATTTAAAATCAAGGTCGCCGCCTTTTTCCAAATCAAGTTTGCCGGAATCCTCCTCGTTAGGCAGGGGTTCGCCCAATAATTGCAGTTTATTGTCGGTAATATGTTGGTTGAGGCCCTCCGACAGTAGTTTTTGTATTTCGTCCATTAAGATTGACTTGCCATACATCTTTTCGATGAGGCTCATAGGCGCCATGCCCGGACGGAAGCCCTTAATTTCGGCCTTGCGCCGCTGCTCGCTCAAGCCTTTCTTTACCCGCGGTTCATAATCGGATTGTTCAATGGTTAATGCAATAGTTGCGTTTAATTCGTCGATGCTGTTTTGTGCAATTTTCATCTTTAATTATTTATGAATTATGAGTTGAAAGTTTATAACTCTCCACTTTCAACTCTTTTGTGCGGGCAAAGGGACTCGAACCCCCACGCCTTACGGCACCAGATCCTAAGTCTGGCGCGGCTACCAATTACGCCATGCCCGCAAAAGGGGCGGCAAAGGTACAAAAAAAAATTGAGAATTGAGAATTGAGAGTTGAGAATTAATAACTAATAATTGATAATTGATAATTAACAACTTTAAAATGAGGGTATTAAATATTTAGATCTTGAACTTTACACCTTGAATTTTGAACTATATTGTTCATTGCTTCATTGAAATAGTTCGTTCGATGATGGCGCGCAGCATATCAATTCCCACCTCGTTGTGTCCGCCTTGGGGAATAATCAGGTCGGCGTAGCGCTTAGAAGGCTCTATGAACTGTAAGTGCATGGGTTTCACGGTTTTTTCGTAACGTTCCAATACAGCCTGCACATCGCGGCCGCGTTCCACTATATCGCGACAAATTACACGACCTAAACGGTCGTCGGCATCGGCATCTACAAAAATCTTAATATCCATTAATTTACGAAGTGCGGCGCTGGTGAAAATCAGTATCCCTTCCACAATCACTACCTCATGAGGGAGCACTTCTATGCTTTCTTCGGAGCGGGTACAGGTAAGATAGGAGTAAACAGGTTGTTGGATACTCTTGCCGACTTTCAATGTCTTGAGGTCTTTAATCAATAATTCAAAATCCAAGGAATCGGGGTGGTCGAAATTTAAGGCTAAGCGCTCTTCCAATGGAAGATGTCCACTATCTTTATAATAAGAATCTTGCGACAAAATAGCCACCTGTCCCTTAGGTAGAAGTTCAGCAATTTTACGCACTACAGTAGTTTTGCCTGAGCCTGTTCCTCCGGCGATGCCAATAATTAACATAGGTTAGGTTTTGTTTATACAAATTCAGAACAAAAATAGGAAAAAAAATGAACTTTTAACGTTTTTTTTGTAATTTTGCCTGAATTTTTTACTATTATGAATCTTTATCCTTTAAAATTCAAGCCAATAGGTAAAGAAATGGTCTGGGGGGGAACTCGTTTAGCCGAGCTTCTGAGGAAGCCTTTTGAACTTAATAAGAAAATCGGCGAGAGTTGGGAATTGTCGGGCATGCAGAAAAACCTGTCGCAGGCGGCCAATGGTTTTCTGAAAGGCAACAATATTGAAGAATTGGTAGAAATATACATGGGAGAATTAGTGGGTGAAAAGGTGTATGAGCAATTCGGTGTAGAATTTCCCTTATTGATAAAATTGATTGATGCCTCCGAAACCCTTTCGGTGCAGGTGCACCCCGATGATGAGACAGCCGCACAGCGGCATGATGCTTACGGTAAAACAGAGATGTGGTATATTGTGGACGCAGCTCCCGATGCGGGTATTTATGTAGGGTTTAAGCAAGCGCTTGATGCCCGTAATTTTTATGAACACACGGTGAAAAATACGCTTACGGAGCAGTTAAATTTCGTGCAGGTACAAGCCGGTGATGTATTTTTTATTCCTGCCGGCGCCATTCACGCCATAGGCAAAGGAGTGATGATAGCCGAAATTCAGCAGACCTCCGATATCACTTACCGCGTTTATGATTGGGGACGGGAGCATAATCCGACTACCGCCCGCGAAATGCACCTCGACTTAGCCATTGATGTGATAGATTATACTGCCGGAAACGAGTATAAGATACCTTATGTTTCGGAAAAAAATAAACCGATAGAATTGGTGAATTGCCCTTATTTTACTACTAATTTATTGGAAATTGACAGCCTTGTAAGCAGGCCTTTGACGGAGCGCGACAGTTTTGTAATTTATTGCTGTATTGAAGGAGCCTTGATTATTGATTGCATGGGAATGAAAGAAACCTTGAATAAGGGCGAAACTTTATTAGTACCGACTGTTATAGCCGATATCCATTTAAAACCAAAAGAAAAAGCAAAATTATTAGAAGTATATGTTTAAGATGAAAAAAATTACTGTTGCGTTGATGTTGCTCTTGTTTATTAATGGAGCAAGCGCCCAAATAGTGAAAGCGATAATTCCGGAAGCTAAATTTTTACAGGCAGCAGCCGATACCTCTGATACTGAAGCCGGAGGAATGGGTTCTGCCAAACCAAAAGCCGTTCACGAATTTCATGGTAAGAACGGCCTTTCTTTTTCTCAAATTTCTTATTCCGACAGCTGGGAATCGGGCGGTGTTGCTAATCTTACGCTACGCGCTACCTCTAACCTGTCGTACGTCTATAAAAAGAGTTTATGGTATTTTCAATCGGAGCTTGACGGCGCTTATGCCATGACCTGGGATAATGTGAATAATCTTCAGAAGAAAGAAGACCGTTTTCAGTTTACCAATACTTGCGGACTACGCACGGGCGAAAATTCAAAATTTTATTATACGGCCTTGGTTGACTTGAAAAGTCAGTTTAGCCCCGGTTATCGCTCGCCGGCAGACCGGACGATTATTTCCCGTTTGTTCTCGCCTGCCTACCTGACCACCTCATTGGGTATGAGTTTTAAAGGTGGCGATACATGGAACATTACGGTGGCTCCTGTTTCCGGCCGTTTTACCTTTGTCCTTGATACTACTATTTCGCGCATGGGGATTTATACAGATGTGAAAATGGGTGAAACTACAGCTGTTAACATGGGCTTTTATGCCGGTGTTATTTTCAAAAAAGAATTTTTGAAAACCATGTACTTTAATAGCAAGATGGAACTATTTTCAAATTATACCGATAATCCTCAGAATATAGATATAGACTGGGAAAATAAGTTAGGCATCAAAATTACCTCATTCCTTGCGGCTGAATTATATTGCCGTATGGTATATAAGGACAAGTCTCGTTATACGGTTCCCGGCAGTACTGTTTTACAAGGTCCCCGCCTTCAGGTTCATGAATCGTTTAATATCGGCTTGACCTACAGTTTTTAGGACATTTTTTCGCAAAGTTTGTTTTGCTATTTTAAAAAAAGATTACTATCTTTGTAAGTTAAACAAATTAGTTTTTCTTATCAAGAATGAAACGTTTCTATAATGAACATCCTTATTGGAGTAGTCTTTTGATAGCTGCGCTGTCTATTCTATTAATGATTGTGTTGCTTCAGTTTTTTCTTTCGGCTTTTACCCGTCACGGGCAGGCCAACCCGGTGCCGGACTTTGTCGGGTTGAATATTGCTGAAGCAAAGGAGTTAGCCGACAAGCATAGCTTGGTATTGGAAGTTACCGACTCGGTCAACATAACTACCCGACCCTTGGGTACGGTCATTCGACAAACCCCTCCGGCAGATGCCAAGGTGAAGCAGGGCCGTCGGATTTTGCTGGTGATTAATTCCACGCAGCCGCGTATGGTAGAAATGCCGAATGTAACAGGTTACTCGTTGCGGCAGGCCAAAACCGTATTGGTAGCTTCAGGCCTGCATGTCGGGCGTTTAGATTATGTGGAAGATATAGCTACCAATAATGTTTTGGATCAACGTTACAAAGGGTATGCAATCACTCCCGGAACTTCTTTACCGGCCAATAGTCAAATTGACCTTATCGTTGGGAAGAACTGGGGCGCCGAGGGCACTTTTGTGCCTTTATTGATAGGCTATTCAGCCTTGGAAGCTACAGACCGATTAGCCGAATCCTCGCTGAATGCCGGTAACCTGCGCTATGACCACACAGTGAGAACTTATATTGACACTCTTTCGGCTAAGGTATATAAACAGTCGCCTGATATTTCAGCTTCGGCTGCCTTTCCTTTGGGCTACAGGGTTGACCTGTGGCTGACTATTGATGAATCAAAATTTTCACAAAATGAATAGAAAAAAACATATCATTCTTGCACTTGTCGGAATTTTTGCCTTGCAAGCAGGAGTGGCTCAGGAAAAATTAACAGGCCTCATTGAAAACCCGCTTGCCCGCCCGCAGCCGGCGCTCGCAACAAGAGCCAACCGCGCTCCGTCGGCACCGATAGAACTTCCCTTTGTCGATTGTTTTGTGCCTACGAACCCCTGGCCCAACACAGAGTTGTGGATAACTAACGGGGTTTATGTGAACGATCATTATGCCCTTAATATGCCAACCATAGGAGTGGCTACCTTTGATGCTTTAGATGCTATCGGCCGCGCCTATCCATGGTTAGGCGATGCATCAACTCCCGCCGACACACTTACCTCATACCCTATCAATCTGGCAGGATCCAATAATGTAGTGTTGAGTTTTTTCTTTCAGGCAGGCGGCTTAGCCGACCTTCCCGGTCCCGGCGATCTGCTGTATTTAGAATTTTATTCCCCTTCCGCAGATACATGGACAAGAGTGTGGACGGCCTACGTAAATAGTACAGAGAGTGCAGTAATTGAAATCAAAGGCGCTGACCAGACAAATATAGTAGAACATGCTCTCAGCGATATTAAATCAGACTTTGTATACACCGCATTAGAAGTTGACGACCTGCTGTGGTTGCAAACGGGTTTTCAGTTTCGCTTTGTAAATATGGTGTCGCTTACCGTAAATTTAGATGCGCCGGGGCGTTCCAATAATGCCGACTTCTGGCACCTGAGTTTTGTGTACTTAGATAGATCGCGCGATGTTCTTAATAAGCACGTGCCGGATATAGGCATTGCCGCTCCGCAAAGCCCCATCACTAAAATCTATGAATCGGTTCCTGCCTCCCACCTGAATACCTCTGAAGCGCAACGCAATCTTTTTGGCGCTTCCACCGATTTTACCATTACTTACCGAAACTTAGGCTGGGGCACAAGATCTGTAACCCGTCATTTTTCTATCAGACCGTTGTATGGTTCTGCCATAGCGCCTTTTAATACAAGCGGCGGTTCTGAAAATATCTTTGATGATTCAACACATGTACGTACCTTCAACTTTTTACCCTATACTTTTTTTGCTGATGATGATGCCACCGCCTTTGAAATCAGCAGTTATTTGACGACAGATGTTGAAGCTACGCCCTTAAGAACGGCCTTGAGAAGTAATGATACCACAACGCTTATTCAACGTTTCCATGACTATTACGCTTATGACGATGGATCAGCTGAAAACGGCTATGGGCTTTTCGGATCCGGTACAGGCAATGGACGTGTGGCTACCCAGTTTCAAAGTTATCGTACCGACTCCCTGAGAGGAGTGTATATGTATTTTAATTTTGCCAGAGACAGTGCTAATCTTAAGCCTTTCAAAATAGCCGTATGGGAAGATGACGGCGATGGCATGCCGGGTGAACTGCTGTACTCGCATACCGTAACGCGGCCTGCATTGCGCGACAGCCTGAATAAATTTGTGGCTTATAAGTTTGAAAAAGCCTTACCTGTAAGCCGTAATCAAATATTCTATGTAGGCTGGATACAAACTTCCGAAGTTTTTCTGAATATAGGCTTTGATGCTAACCGCTTGAATCAAGATAAAAATTTCTATTCAGTGAATAATTATGACGGCTGGCTGCCATCTATTTATGACGGCTCGTTAATGATGCGCCCGATTTTCTGCGATGAAGCCAAATTCCCCGACGATGCTGTATTGCCTCCGCCGCCACAGCCCGCTCCTGCGCAAACAAACAACGACTACTTGCTTTATCCGAATCCGGCTGTTGATATGGTAACCATACGCAACCTTAAAGCTGAAAGGGAAATGTCGCCGACCGCCGCTACACAGCGGGTTGAAGTGTATGACCTTCGGGGTACTTTGGTACATGCGGCTTATACGCCTGACGCTACTTTCTCGGTAGCTGCGCTCTCGGCGGGAGTGTACGTCGTGCGCATCTATGAGAATAATGTGGTGAAGACTTCCTATAAAATAATAGTTGCCCGATGATGAATAGCGCTAAAGAATGGTTGACCGGCGATGATTTTGATGATGACGACAACGGCTTAGACGGTTTTGAAGGACGGCCATTATTTGAACATTATCGGTTTACTGTGGACAAAGGACAGAGCACTATGCGGCTCGACCGTTTTTTGACAGCGCGCCTTGAAGATACTTCGCGCAGCCGCGTGCAGCAAGCTGCCGCGTCCGACTATATTTTAGTGAACGGATTGGTTGCCCGCTCCAATTATATGGTTAAGCCTTTAGACGAAATCAGCATTGTATTGCCGTTTCTCCGCAGAGGTATTGAACTCTTGTCCGAAGATATTCCGCTTGATGTAGTGTATGAAGATGACGACCTGATGGTAATCAATAAAGCAGCGGGAATGGTGGTGCACCCCGGACACGGAAACTACACCGGAACCCTGATGAACGCCTTAAAATTTTATTTAAAAGATATTCCTGATAAGGAAGCAGCACTCGCGCATCGGATTGATAAAAATACCTCCGGCCTTCTATTAGTGGCGAAAAACGAACAAGCACATGCCTTCCTTGCACAGCAATTTTTTGAACATACCACCAAACGCGTGTATGTAGCCTTGGTTTGGGGAAATGTGGAGAAGGACGAAGGAACCGTTGATGCAGCTATTGCGCGCGACCCCAAAGACAGGCTTTGTTTTACTATTGTCCCCGAAGAAAAAGGAGGAAAGTGGGCGGTAACCCATTATAAAGTGATAGAACGTATAGGTTATGTAACCCTTATTGAATGCCGCCTCGAAACAGGCCGCACGCACCAGATTCGCGTACATATGGATTCCATTGGCCACCCCTTGTTTAATGACGACCGTTACGGCGGCAGCAAGATTGTGAAAGGCGTGATTTTCTCGAAATACCGCCGTTTTGTTGATAATTGCTTCTCTATTATGCCCCGCCATGCCCTGCACGCACGCTTAATAGGTTTCGTTCACCCAACTACTAAGGAGGAAATGATATTCGAACAGGCTCCCCCTGAAGATTTTACAAGAGTATTGGAAAAATGGAAAAATTATAGCACGAATAATGAAGGGTAAAAGGTAAAGGGTTCAAAGTTCAACAAATAACTAAATCACTATTTAGAGATGAAAAAAAACATAGCAGTAGTTTACGGAGGAAATTCTTCGGAGTTTGCGGTGTCGGTGAATAGCGGCAGGCAGGTGGCAGCCAATATCGACAGCACGCGCTATAATGTATATGAGGTCTTGCTGATGGGTAATAGTTGGGCTGTGCAACTTCCCGGTAATACTACGATAGAAATAGATAAATCGGATTTTAGCTTTGTGTCGCCGCAGAGTGAGAAAGTGAACTTAGATGCCGCTTTCATTGTTATTCACGGCACGCCGGGCGAAAACGGCTTATTGCAGTCGTACCTTACGATGCTGGATATTCCTTACACCTCAAGCAATGCCTTTGTTTCGACCTTAACCTTTAACAAGTACGCTACCAAATGTTTTTTGCGCGATACCGACGTTAAAATGGCCAAAGATGTATATATATCCAAAGGCGATAAAATAGAACCCGAAGAATTGGTACGGCAGTTAGGCTTACCCATGTTTATTAAACCTAATGCCAGCGGCAGCAGCTTCGGCGTGTCAAAGGTTAAAGATGTAAAAGAAATTAAAAAAGCCTTAGAGATAGCTTTCTCAGAAAGCGACGCTGTGTTGGTTGAGGAATATATTTCAGGACGTGAGCTACAGCAGGGCGTATTCAAAGCCGCTCAAGAAAGCATTGACCTGCCTGTTACGGAAATTATTCCTGAAAACGAATTTTTCGATTACGAAGCCAAGTACATGGGCAAGAGCCAAGAGATTACACCTGCCGACATTCCTGATGAATTGGCCGAAAGGCTGACGCGCTTGTCCTCGTTGATATATGGACGCTTAGGCTGTAAAGGAATTGTGCGTATTGATTATATACTGCATAATGATGAAATTTACTTTCTCGAAATTAATACGGTGCCAGGCATGAGCGAACAAAGCATTGTGCCGCAACAATTGCAGATAGCAGGCAGGTCGCTTCCCGAAACCTTTACCCTGCTCTTAGAAGACACCCTCGCACGCCGATGACTATTGATGAGATATTCCGTGCGGCAAGGCAGCAATGCAGGTATTTATACTCCGAGCAGGAAATTAATGCCATGGTGCGCGTGTTGCTGCAACACTATATAAACTTAACTTCCACGCAATTATATACAGAGCCTGATTTTCAATTTTCAATTGCCAATGCTCAATTGTTAACTGACGCTTTGCATCAACTATCTACAGGCCGTCCCTTGCAGTACATAACAGGGAAAACCGAATTTTGCGGACTGCCCTTTGAGGTTAACGAGCAGGTTTTGATTCCCCGCCCCGAAACCGAAGAATTAGTGCGATGGGCTGTGGAAGAACTAAAGGCTTATGCGGAGCCTGTGGTACTTGACTTGTGTACAGGCAGCGGCTGCATTGCCATAGCGGTAGCCAAACAATGCCCCACAGCTAAAGTCTTGGCCTGCGACATTTCCGCCGAAGCCTTGGCTGTAGCTCAGCGCAATGCCGAAAGGAATAACGTCGCTGTTGAATTTTTTCAATGCGATATATTGGATAGTTCAAAGTTTAAAACTCATCACTCATCACTTATTATTCTCTCTAATCCGCCCTACGTTCGTAATTCTGAAAAAGCGCTGATGCGCAAAAATGTACTTGACCATGAGCCGCACACTGCTTTGTTCGTAGATGATGAAGACCCTTTGGTTTTTTATCGCGCTATTGCTGCGATTGCCAAACAATATATGCAGTCTGATAGTTTTGTAATGGTAGAAATTAATGAAGCCTTAGCGACGGAAACCACGCAGGTTTTCCGTGATGCAGGCTTCACTTCTTTGGAATTGCGGCAAGACATCAACGGCAAAGACAGAACGGTGAAGATTAACAAAAAAGCATGTTGTAGAAAAAGCATAGCATAGGTATAAGCTAAACAACCTATATATTAGACACTTTTCAGGTAGGATGACAAGAAGGACAAAGATGGCGCCAAAATCGGGGTAATTTTCACAAAAGCACAGCACGTAATTCGCTAATTTATAGCATAAAACAATTAAGCATGTTGTAATAACTCACTCATATTCAATTTTTTGAAAAAACTTTCCCTTTAACACAGCGCTGTCCCACACTTCTGATTAACGTCCGGGTGGAAAATTCCCTTGGATTTAAACTCGTTGGCTAACTTTCCACCTCGCCATAGCCTCCAATTATTTCTAATCCACATTCCTAACCCAAAATGAGAACCTGCGAGGAACTCATTCTCGGTCATTGAAAGCACCTTTTGCTGTGTCGTGTCAGGTAGAATTTTCGTTAATTGAATAACTGCTTCTTCAAGATTTACAGGTTTGTATTTCATTTCTTTTCTCGAAACATTCTGTCCGTTCAACGCTAAACATAAGAAAAGCAAGATTGCCAAAGTCAAATAATATTTCATGTTGTTCTTCATTAGTTACTGCCGCCGTTGCACCGAACCGACAGTTATCGGCTGGCGTTTTTCGAATATTCCATTTATGTTTTTTAGGTATTTTTTTTACAACTTCTTCTACCGAATGTTTAAATATTTTACCATTTCGTAATTCATTGATATTCATTGGTTTTATTTTTCCGTTCGCTTTACAATTTTCTTCGCTTCGGTGGCTACTACTTTCTTATTTGCTGTCAAGTACGACTGAACAAGTAAGTTTATCTCTGCGTTGTAATCGGGACAATTGTTCAACACATTGTTAAATCCTTTGAAAACCTGTTTTGCGTGTTTTTCGCCCCACAACTCCAAAGCGAATTTCAATATTTCGTATGATTTTTCCGAAGTTTCAGCACTTACTTTGGCATAATTGGCTACCGTACCTATAGCATAATCACGCACAATCGTACTCTTGTCTTTCTCTATCAACGATTGCAGTGCAGGTAAAACAGAAACAATAATATCGGGGATTTTGTCCGCAATGAATGACAATGTATGAACTGCCTCCCAACGTGTTTTGGTTTCCTTGTTGTACAATAGTGGGAGAATATTCTCCGTATATGGAACAATAAATTCGGGTTTCACTTCTGCAACTATCGTAAAAACTTCAATACAGTCCGATTGCAACTTCTTGTCCGCTTCCTCCAAACCGATTGCAATTTCAGCGAGTATTTTCGGATTGGCGATACACTTTTCCGCCACAAGCCTGTTGGCAATTTCTGTTTTGTCGCCTTTTTGAGACGATAATTGATTTAAGATTTCCATCTTTTAAGTGTTAATAAAAAGTCTCGAAGGATTGGACGTGCTTCATCAGGCGTAAAATTATTCCCTGTTTCTTTGTTCCAATGGTCAAGAAATTTCAGGTTGATTTCCATCATTTCCTCCATCGTAACATCGTTGGTAAAAACTCCGTTCTGATAGCAATAATTACAATACTCCTGATAGGGGGTTCCGTCTGCATTCGTGCCAAAATCTTGTGTGGCTTTCATATTCATTCCGCAACTCTGACAAATTTCTACGTTATTTTCCATTTTCAATCAATTTTATGTCCTTGTCGGACTATTTATACTTTGTTTAACCTTCAATTTTCTGTTTCATTGCTCAACTGCACTGTCGCCCACGCATTCTGATTAACGTGGCGACCGCTTGTTATGTGCTGGCATCTATTTCAGTGATTTGTATATTTTTTTCTTTCGCGATACAATTAATAGTTGTTTTGATTTCTCTAATTAACATATAATCAAGCATGGATAAACTTATAATTTTAAACGCATTGTCTATGGTTTTGATTTCATATTTATTGAGTTTGTAGTCCATTGATTTAATTTCACTCCAATTAATAAGTTGCTTTTTGTCGTACACGCCTGCTTTTAGTGAAATTGATTCCGAATCAATAAAAATGTAGGCTTTCCCAAACACACGCCCTAATGAATATCCTAAACCTTCCATGACGTGAAACGTACCTATTAACGTAAACAGTAATCCTTGGATAATCCAAAGAAATTGTGGTTTGGTTTCTCTCCCGCTAATTCCAATGAAAATCCATATCCCTGCAAGTATTAAACAAAGTACTCCCAATACTATCTTAGTATGCGATTTTTTCTTTTGTTTAAATAAATCAATTTTCAAGTCCATATTATTACCTCCTAATTAATATTTTCCACCTTCAAAATGCACTTTTGTTTCGCTGCACTTCCGCCGCTTGCACACAACTCTTAATTATACGCAAATATACGTAAATTTTATTGAATTACACACAATCGGATAAAAATTGATTTACCGTAAAACGGTTTATGAATTATGGGTTATGAATTATGAGTTGTTCATTTTAAACCTTTGCATCTGAAGACAGTCTAATATGCAGAAAGCCCCATATTCTTGGTGGCAGCGGCGGCTTCCACTACCGTTTATGCGGGCTACAAACATTAAATTTCGCACTGCCTTTTCTGCGGGCGTACTGCCGCCGTTGCGCCAAACCTTAAGTTTGCACTGTTAAACAAAACAGCGAGGTTAAATGCTTACTTTTGTTGTATGAAAGTAAAGATTTA
>WRMN01000016.1 GCA_009777095.1 Bacteroidales bacterium
TATGAGATGTTTTCTTCTTGTTAAGACCCGATTGCTTCGTCGGCCTACGGCCTCCTCGCAATGACGGGTGGGTTTTGGAATATTCTCAATTTTCAATTCTCAACTCTCAATTCATTTGTTACTGTACCAAAAACTGAATCGTAGTTACTTCGTTGTTGCGCGTAATTATCCGCCCAATGTAGATGCCGGTGTTGTTGAATCCCGAAATCGTCATAGTCGGACTGAGGTTGCTTATGCTCCGCTGCAAACTGCCTGCCATATCGTATATTTCTATTCTTGCACCGGCCAACTCAGCAGCTGTGAGCGAGGTTTCAAAAGTAAGCGGCTGATTGCGTCCTACAGGCACGGGATACACCCTCATGCTGAACTGCGGAGAGGGCGTGAAGGGACAGCTCACGTAGGACACGGGGGCTGTTTGATTGGTAGCTAAAATCGCATAGCCGAGAAGTTCAACATGGTATTGGCCGTTGAGCCTGCCGTCGGGTTCGGTATAGTTCTGCTTGGTTGCACCGGGGATTAATACGCCGTTTTTGTACCATTGGTAAGAATAGAAGGTAAAGCCGCCGTTGGTTGATGTGTTGTTATTAACGGTCAACACATCGTTCCAGCGTTGCTCGATGAGGTTTGCTCCGCCCATGGCGAAAGCGTCAACCAAGACCCTGCCGATAGCCGTATATAGGCAGCCGTCAATATCAATAATCATCTCGTAGTCGCCTGCCCGAAGCGGTAAACGCGCCTCTATGTATGCGCCTGAGGGAGCGTTGTGAACAACCAATCCCGAACGGTTGAAGGAAGCATGAGCCACATCGACAAAACTTATTGCATAGCTCTGCGGATTGCCAAAACGAACATCTATCGGGACGTGAACCGTACGGTAAGAACCTGTATTTTCTTCGCCGCAATCGGTGGTAAAGAAAGCCGGAACTTCAATATCTTTTACAGTTACGGTAACAGGATTCGACCAGTCGGAAACGCAGCCTAAACCATCGTTTTGTATCATGCGTGCAGTAAATACATAGATACCCGCTTCAAGGGTTTGCGTATAAATGCTTTGCGATGCATTGTTTATTGTGGCACCATTGACAGCCCATTGACAGATAAAATGTTCGTAGTTGCCTGCCGACATAATACTTGCTGTTGCAATAATACTACCCTCTCGACAAATCTCCGTATAATCGGTAGTTATGCTTACTGTTGGCACGGCAACCACCGTAAGGCCAAGTACATTCGATACTCCTTCGCAGCCTGATGCCGAACGGACGACAACCTGATAGTTGTAAGGCGTTGTGTTCGGAGTAAGTCCGGTTGAGATAAAATGATTACTGTTGTTGGAAACAACCGCTACATTATCCAAATACCAGTCGTAGTCATAGTTATCTGCCGGAGTAACGTTAGCAGAGAGCAAGGCGCTGCCGCCTTCGCAGTAACTGCTGTTATCGCTCACAAGTATAACTTTGGGTAATTCATTAACAGTTACAACAACAGGCGCTGACCAGTCGGAAGCGCAGCCCAAACCGTTGTTGACCGTCAGCCTCATCGTAAATTCATAGCTGCCTGCATTATCAAGCATACGGCTGTAGGAACTCATTATGGCATTCGGAATATCAACGCCATTGAGCGCCCACTGATAAGCATAATTGCCTGATACTTCACTGTCGATAAAGACATTATCAACATAAACGCTCGCGGTTTCTCCTGCGCAGAGTGCCGTTTCAGCAGCGGCAATGGTTACCACAGGATTATTGTGTACGGTAAGCGTAATTGGCAAACTGTTTACTTCACAAGCATTATAGTCGAGAACAGGAGCAACTTTTACATAAAGGCTGTGAGGTCCAACCGACAGATTGTTCATGCTAAACTGTTGCGTATAACCGCTTGCTACGCCATTGAGATACCAGACATAATCATAGTTATCTGTTGGAGAAACGTTTGCCGCCGCTATAATGCTACCGCCGGGGCATATATCGGTATGATTGACGGTTACGCTTACCGTTGGCAAGGCTTTGATGGTAATGCCAACGCTGTTTGACACGCCTTCGCAGCCCAAAGCAGAGCGGACGACAACATGATAATTATAGGGCGAAGGCTGAGAGGAAAGCCCTGTTGAAATGAAAGTATTGCTATTGTTTGAAACAACAAGCACATCGTCCAAATACCAGTCGTATGTATAATTTCCGGCGGGAAGAACTGCCGCTGTAAGCAGCGCCTCGCCGCCACCTTCGCAATAAGTATTATTATTGACAGAAAGCGATACCTGCGGCGCTGCTTCAACCGCTATGGTAATCGGATTTGACCAGTCGGAAGCGCAGCCCAAACCATTATTGACGACTATCCGCATGGTAAATTGATAAGACCCTGCATTATCAAGCGTCCGACTGTAGGAACTCATAAGCGCATTCGGAATATCAATCCCATTAAGCGCCCACTGATACGTGTAGTTGCCGTCAACTTCAGCATCAATCTGAATATTGTCTGTATAAAGCGCTGCGGTTTCTCCTGCGCAGGTTGCCGTTTCAGCAGCGGCAATGGTTACCACAGGATTATTGTGTACGGTAAGCGTAGTTGGCGCGCTTGTTACATCACAACCGTTATAAAGCATAACAGGCGTAACTTCCACATAAAGTTCATGCGCACCAACAGACAGATTATTCAGTGTAAGGGTCTGATTAAACCCTGTTACATTCCCGTCGAGATACCAGACATAATCATAGTTATCTGTTGGCATAACATTTGCCGTTGCGGTAATACTGCCGCCCGCGCAAATGTCGGTGTAATTGGTGGTGATTGCCACGGTGGGCAGGGCATTTACCGTGATTGCAATGTTCTCTAATGCCTCGCCGCCCAACGCCGAACGGACAACTACCTGATAGTTATAAGGCGCAATGCGGGGCAGCAATCCGCTTGAAGTGTAGGTATTACTGCTGCCCGAAGCTACAAATACGTTATCCAAATACCAATCGTAGGTATAAGCGGCTGTCGGAGTAACGTTGGCTGTAAGCGTAACGCTGCCGCCGCCGCAATAATTGCTGTTATCGCTTACTAATGCTGCATAAAACAAATCCTCCATAGTTACAACCTGATTTTCCGTAATGTTTGAAATGGTATAAACACCCGATGTCGGAATTAAAAGAGTTCCATTCGTTTTTACAATAATAGTTGACTGACTGTAGCCTGCCTCCAAAGTTATATCGAATGAATAATTACTGCCGTGCATTACAGGCGAAGATGAGCCGCCTGTGGGTGCAATCGTTGCGCCGCTGACGGCAGGCAAGGTTACAGTGTAAGTATTTATCTGCACGCCTTCAACTGTTACTATTTGATTTTCCGTAATGTTTGTAATGGTATAAACGTTCAATGTCGGAGTTAAAGTTATTCCATTTGCTTTTACAATAACCGTTGATTGATTGAAAGCTGCCTCCAAAATTAAAATAAATGAATAATTACTGTCATAAATTACAGGTGATGAAGAACCGCCTGTGGGTGCAATCGTTGCACCGGGAACGGCAGGCAAGGTTACAGTGTAAGTATTTATTTGCACGCCTTCAACTGTTACTATTTGATTTTCCATAACGTCTGTAATGGTGTAAACGCCCGATGTCGGAGTTAAGGTTATGCCATTTGCCTGTACGGTAATAGTTGACTGATTGTAAGCGGCGTCCAAAGTTACTGTAAATGAGTAATTATTGCCGCAATTTATCGGTGATGAAGAACCGCCTTCGGGCGCAATCGTTGCGCCGGTAACGGCAGGCAAGGTTACAGTGTAGGTCTTTGAAGTAAAAGTGGCATAAATCGTAGAGTCGCAAATTACATTTTCAATGGTAAAATATCCCACTCCTGAGACGATAGAGTCAGGTGCGGTTACAACTCCGCCTACCCATAGCTGGTCTATTTCGTAGCACGTATTGGGAGTGAAACTAAAGAGTTGGTCTTCGTCTTCAATAACCACAACGTTACCACTTGGACTAATGGTTCCGTTTGCGTCTGTGGCGGCAGTAATGGTATAAGTACGCTTTACGACCGTCAATGCGGCTACATTGCTTGTGGCGTTTTCTATTTTGTTTCCGCCGTCTAAATTGTCTGCTATTTCGTTGGTTACGATGACGTAATAATAGCGTGTTCCCAGAGCGTCAATCGGTGCGGGGAAGGTGGCAGCGTTTGCGCCTGTTATCAGCGTTCCGTCGCTGTTTGATGGGGTGGTATTGCTATACCATTGGTAGCTGAGCGTTCCGCCGTCGGTTACGATAGCTGCAACAGTCAGGTCGTGGGTCGTTCCCGCAGGGGCGATTGTAACAGTTGCCCCTGCAGGGTGGGTAGTGATGGTTGGGCTTTGGGCATTGACTATGACTGCTGCTGCTGTCTTAATGGCATATCCGCTCGAAGCCGCTCCCGCGTAGAAATAAGTATTTGCTTTTGAGCGTGCAAAGAAGTAGTATTGTGTAAGCGGTGCAAGTCCGCTGAAAGTTAAGTCGTCCTGCCAACCAGCCATAGGATAGGCATTGACTGTATTATAGGCATATTCTACATTTTGTCCTGTTTCTGCTTTGAGGGTAGTTGCTTTGAGGGTAACGCTGTTGAACGTTATGTCATTTTCTGTTGGGACGTTCACACTGGCGCCGTCTATTTTGTTGACTATCACTGTTCCTGCAACTGTTACCGCCGAACCTACAGCGGGCGTTACCTTTCCGTTGTTTGTCAGCGTTATAGCGTCGGGTATGGTCAGAGAGGTAAGGTTCATTACGGTCAATATTTTCCCTGCCGGTATATTCACGTTGTTTTCGAGAGTAACGTTGCCATATACCGTTCCGTCATTGCCGTCGAAGAGAATGCCTTTTGTTTTAGCTGTTTTATCGCCCACACTGGAGGTGAAAACTACGACGTTGCCGTTCATTGCCAGCGTGCCATGATTGCTACTGCCCGCTCCTGCACCAATGCCCACGGCGTTTGAACCGCCTGTGGCTGTAACCATGCCGCCGTTTATGGTAACGTTTCCGCCGTTTCCGAAACGACTTCCTCCAATACCAGCGCTGTTTCCATAGCCGGTGGCTTCAATAACACCGCCATTAATAATGATAGCGCCGGACGAATTATCAAATCCTCCGCCAATACCTGCAGCGGTGTGCATAATGAAACCAAAAACAGTCGATCCTCCGCCTGTGGCTGTTAGCGTGCCGCTGCTTTCTTCTGTAATGATGAGCGTTGCAGTAGCGTGTGTTTGTATTCCGGCGCTACCAACCCCTCCTTGCAGCGTATTTGTTCCTTCAAGTGTTATATATGCTGTGGAGCCGCTCTGCATATCAATCGGAGCAATATTCTCAGGCAAGTTTGTAATGGTAACGTCTATAAGTTTAACAAGCGCCGTTGCGTTTGCCGCAATATCTATGTGATGCCCTGTGGAGGTATTGTTTCCTATAACTATCACGCTTGCTCCGTCCAATATTACATAAGTAGTACCAGAGAAAGTCCAACCCGCTCCTGCGGCTGGCGGAGTAAGGTCGCTTAGGTCAATGATTGTTCCGTCTTTCACCGTCAAATCGGCTGCGTCGCTTGTAATGGTTATCGTTTTGATACCGCCGTCTCCGTTGTCGGCGATAGTGTTGGTTACTTCGACGTAATAATAGAATGTTCCCGCTGCGTCAATGGGTGCGGCGAAAGTTGGACTGTTTGTTCCTATCGGCGTTCCGCCGCTGTTGGATAGAGAGGTATTGCTGTACCATTGATATGACAGTGTTCCGTCGTCGCTTACTTCGGCTGCGACGGTTAGGTTTTTGGTTGCGCCGAGCGAACCTGTTACAGCCATTGTGCTTTGCGGGTCAGTTATGATAACAGGCGTTTCGGCGTCAACTATAGGTACGACCGCTATGGTCGCTACGGCGCTGGTTATCGTTGCTGTTTTGCTGCCGCCGTAGCCAATCTCGTCTATTTCGTTGGTTACAACGACATAATAATAAAATGTTCCCAGAGCGTCAACCGGAGCGGGGAAGGTAGTAGTGGTTGCGCCGTCTATCGGCGTTCCGCCTGTGGCAAGTGGGGAACTGTTGCTATACCATTGATACGACAGCGCTCCGTCGTCGGTTACGGTGGCGGCAACAGTGAGATTGTGGGTAGCGCCCGTAGGGCCGACTGTAACAATCGCCCCTGCGGGTTGTTCGGTAATGGTTGGAACTTGTGCATTGCCTGCAACCGTAATTAAGAAATCCTTTGTAAAATCTATACCGTCGTCTATACCGTCTATAATGGTTGCCGTAAGTATTACTGTGCCTGCCTTTGTAGTATTGAGTATATTGCCTAAGGCTATGCTTGCGTTGGTTGTTCCTGCGTCTCTAACGCTCCAGATTATGGCGCTGTTGGTGGCATATATCGGCACTACTGTTGCCGTGAGTGTTCGCGGTACGTTGGCTATTGCTGCTGTGGGAACGTTTTTAATATCTGTTACAGGATAAAATGTTGGCGGCGGTTGCACAACGTTTCTCACCAAATACTCTAATGCAATACATGGTTCGTTGTTTATACTTGTATTATATATCATAAAATCCCAGTCGAAAAAATACCCGCTTGTACCCAGAGGCAGGTCGCTGACGGTACCTCCGAAGGAATTTCCGCTGGTATTGGTCCAAGCATATCCGCCCTCGTATTCAATTCCGGCAGAGCCGCCTGTTTTAAAGCCTCCCGCTTTGGCAACAATAGTCAGTTCGAAGCCTGCCCCCCAGGTAATCCCATGACTTGTTGTTTCGGTGTTGGCTATTTCTAAGGTTCTGGTAGAGAGACCGCTTGCCGCTACGGTTTGCCAGCCTTGTCCGGGAAGGTCGGCGCCCGAAACAGGATTGGAACGATAAGACGCAGGTTTGCCCACCTCTGTATAGGTTGTTAAAACTTTACCTCGAATTTTTTCCAAGCCGAACTCCTGCGCTATGGCGTCATACTGGTCAACGGTAATGGTCATCGTACGCGGTGCGGCGGGTACGCTTACTACATGTTCTTGCCAGCCGCTCGGTATGATATCGCCATAATTATAACCCTGCGCTCTCAATTTGTCCATATTGTCAATAATTCTAAAAATAGAATAATATTCTGAGGCATATTCTTCGTATTCCGTATCTTCGGGGTCTATCTCATACATCAGTCGGTATTCAAGCAGAGCAAATCTGGATTTATAGCTGTTATACTCGCTTAGCGACATTAGTTTTGATTGCGGCAGGAACATATCATACCTGTAGCGCGTATAGGGTATCATGGTAACGATTACGCGGTCAACGTCGCTCGGCGAATTTACTGAAATGTTGGTTGTTCGCTCGCTCGACGACTGATACTCATAACCCATGCTTCCGAACATTTTAAGTTCAATATTGATACCGGCAACATTCGCAACGCCCATTACCGAAAATTCATATTCAAATCCTACAATAACTGAGCCCGTTATCGATACGCTTTGATTGGTGGAGGTTCCCTCTCCTACAAAACGACTGATAGACGTGGAGCCGTTGGACGAGTAACTATCGTTGAAGGCATCTAATTCTGCAAAATGCGGCGCCGCCTGAAGTATGGCAACGACTTTGGGGTCGGTGAAGTAGTAATCTTTCTCGCCTTTGTAGCGAAGCAGCATACCGTCGTTGTCGTAGTCAACCGCAGCAATGCTCAGGTTTACAAGATCCTGTTCATCAGCTGTGGAAGTTTTAATTAGGTTGTGGGTGTATTGTGAAGCCCACAGGTCGTCTAATTCGTTAGTAAGCAGGATAGAGCCTACGGAGAAGCCTGTGCCGTTGTCCCTGGTGGAATGAACATAAATTACTCCTTCTTTTCCGGTTGGGTCTTGGGTGAAATTGCCCGCTACGGCTTGAGCATACCAGGTGTGCCAGTAACCTGTATGATGTGCGCTTCCCAAAATGGCGTCGTTGGCATTTTCCACCGGATTAAAAGCGTTTGAGAACCGGTACACCTGTCCATCTGCAAATACCGCTTCGGGGTATCCGCTCCCTTTCTCTTTGAACGAAGTTATGGCTACCGGCGAGTAAACCGTTTCATCGTCGCCAACACACACAAGAAGTCTGCCGCCTCCTTCTTTCCCATCGTGAATATCAAAAGCATTAATCAATATGCCCCCCGTCAGTTGTCCCTTGCCAAGCGAGCCGTCTCGGTTGAAGCATGTTATAGCCATTTTCGGCGCATGATGTGCGTCATGTCCGACATCATTTTTTACCACGTTCCAAGAATCATTTTTCGAAAAGTGTCCTGCAACAATAATATCTTCCTTGCGACCGTCTCCGTTGAGGTCGCCAAGAGTAACGTTGGCATCGCGAAGGTGGTAAGTCATCGCATCGCCGTCGTTACGAAATCGCAACGAACGTACTTGTTGCAGCGTCATTTCGCAATTGTCGCCCGCATGATATATCAACATTCGCGAGTAGTGATTACTTATATTATCTGAAATGATTGTTGAATTTCTATTAAAACTCGCCACCACCACCAAATCGGCTTTACCGTCTCGGTTCAGGTCGCCTGCACACATCTGAACAGTCAGGTAATTCCGCTTGTGATTGTTCAAGTTGGCATTGTTAAACTCCACCGGCAAAGTAATGGTATGTTCCAATACAGCAGCGTTACCGATTGCATCGTATGAATAAATACGTATGGTATTGGGCGAATAGTTGCCGCCCGGCACGTAAACGGCAACTTCATCTTTTCCGTCACCGTTAAAATCGCCTACCGCCGCCGAAACAACCGCATTGGAAGACCATGCAGGCAAGTCGGAAACATTTAGCGTTGGAAAAATTGCCGGACTGGACATCAATCTTCCCTGCTGAGAAAAATACAAATGGTGTCCAAAATCGGAAGCAATGAGAACTCTGGCTGCAACATCTATCTTTCCGCTACCGGTAAAATCTCCCGCCCATATACGTTCTAAACCGTTGGTAAAGCCATAGCTGCCTGACCAGCCGCCGCTTACAGAAAACTCACTGCTTAGCAAGGATTTTTCGGTAAGCGCCCCCGAAGATTTTTTTGCATCACGAACTGACATATGATATCTATTAGTACTTGCGAAAGCCAATTCGTGGAAGGGATTGATATTTTTCACCCCCTCGCCATACGGATTGGAATTGGTCGGGTCTTCCCACTCGTTGGGTGCGCCCATAGGAAATCCTATCAGCGATAAGACTTCGTTCTTGTTGGGCGGGTCTTGCGCATATACGCTTGGTATTGCCAATAAAAACAAACTTAAAATCACAAAAGTTTGCATCAAAAATTTTTCGGGTTTCGTCTTCATGGTTATTTCAATTTTGTTAGTAATCATTTTGTACTTATCAGGTACAAAAATAGTCTGCTTTTTTTATAAAGAATAATAACCATATCCGCTATCTGAAAAAAAATATCCGCTATTTGTAATTTTTTGATTATCTTTGTAATTCCGTTTGTAAATTGATATGAAACCATTGCTTCTATCGCTTATTATTTTGCTGTCGGGTTTTGCAGCTGCGCAAAGCGACGTACAGGAACAAAAAGATTCGCTGCGGAAAGCCCTGACGCTGACCGAGGGCGAAGAAAAATTGCTCACCTACTTCCGCTTGACCAACCTCTACTACCCCGAAGCCTTTGACGAGATGAAAAGGGATACCCTGCTGGCGCTTTACGATGAATGGGACGCCGAAGAGGAGCGGCAAAACGCCCGTCATCGCACCGCTATCCGAACCAATAAACTGTTCATGTTTCAGAAAGTAGGCCTGTACGACGAAGTCATTAAGCTGGCGCCCGAATACCTGCAATTCATGGCCGAACAGGAAGCTTGGGTTGCTTATTATCAGGCATATATGACGTTAGTTCGCGCCTATAACAAGACGGACGATAACGACAATGCCCTCATTGAAGCACAAAAGATGTATGAACATGCAAGGCTATTAAATAACAAAGGAGGCTTAGGTTCAGCATTTTACGCCATGAGCGACATTTACGGCTCGCAGCGGCGGTTCGTTGAGCAGGAAAAATCTTTAAAAGAGGCTATCACCCTGCTGCAAGAAGTTCCACGCTATTACGGCCTGCTGGCCAATTCCTACAATAGCCTATGTTCCAACTATATAGCTCAAGAACAGTACAATGAGGCATTAAATGTCGCCCGCGAACTGGAAGCATTCCTTCCCCGTTACGAGAAAGAGCTGCGCTCCCCGCAACCTAACGCATGGAGCAACCTGTGGTCTGTTTACCTGAAAGCTTATCGAAATTTGGGCGATTACAAAAAGGCTGAATTTTATTTGAATGAAATAGAAAAAATCAGCGGTAACGAGGTAGCGCCTTTATATGAAGCGCGGGCGCACATTCTTATGGGATACGGACGCTATGCCGAAGCCTTAGACATGGCTAACAAGGGGATAGCAGACTATCCTCTAAGCGGAAGAGGAGAACTCAGAGCCATAAAAATAAAGATTTTGGCAAAGATGGGCGATATTGAGGGCCTTAGCCGACAACTTAATGAATATGTGGCGGAATTAGATGCTATACACGATGTGGAACTCAACGCAGGTTTAGATGAAATTCGTACGCGCTACGAAGTAGATATACTCGAAAGAGACAAAAACAGCGCTATCGCAGAAAAACAGCGCAACCGCAACTATTTCTTCTTCGCCCTCGGCGGGTGTTTCTTGTTAACGCTTACGCTGGGAATATGGATATATTACAGCCGAAGGATTGTCCGCAAAAACCGTATTCTCTATAAGCAGATTATGGAAGAAAGCCGTATGCAGGAAGCCTTGCAGGAAGCAAAGCAGGCGCTGTTGCTCCAGTCTTCGGAAAAGCAGGCAGAGGAGAACCAAAACGGCAATGTCAAAACCCAAGTAAACGTAATCCTGCAGCGCTTGGGAAACTTGATGCAAACCGAAAAACTGTTTACCAACCCCGAACTTAGTCGTAAAGAACTTGCCAATCGGCTCTTTACAAATGAAATTTATCTGATAAATGCTATTCGAGACGGTTACAACGGGCAAATCTACAGCGATTACATCAATTCGTTCCGCTTAAAACACGCTCACCTCCTGTTGCAAAGCAATCCGGAGTTTTCTATTAAGGAAATCGCAGGAAAAGCAGGTTTTTCGTCCTACAAATATTTTCATCAACTGTTCCGCGATAAATTTGGTATGTCGCCTTCCGCATTTCGAAAAATATCAAAAGAACAAAGTAACGCTTAACAGCTAAGTTTTACTTTTTTGTTGAATTACCCAAGTTTAAACCTTTTAATAATTAGCTATATTTCTTGAATAACAGCATTACGCCAGCAAGAATACCACAGGGACATGATAAACAACCGCAACGGCGCGACCCCGCTGTGTCCCCGGAACCCATCGGGGCGAAGATGAAATTACCCGCACCGCTTCTTTATCTAACAGGGGGTGAACGCCTGAAAGCACCTTTACATCGCTCACCTCTCCTTCGGCCGTAATCACAAAAGAACAAAGGACTTTTCCGCGCTGCTCCTGCTCAATGGCTGCTTCAGGATATTTCAAGTGCTGCGCTATCCAACGAGAAAAACCCTTTTCCCCCGCGTCTTTTCCTGCAATCATAAATTTTGGTTTCTCTTCTACCGCCACGTATGGAATGACCTCCTCCCCTACCGCTTCTTCTGCCGCAACAACTCCCTGCGCAATATACGCGCTTAGGTCCACAGGCTCTATCTGAACGTCAAATACCATATTGCTTAATGTTACCTCATCATCAACAATGACAATAAGGTCGGAAAGCATCGGCGCAATCGGCGTGGCAGGCAATAATTCCGCCGATTGTTGGCGTGATTCCTCCAAGAGAAGAATGATTTCTTCCTCTATCGGCGCACTCATTAAATTGGCATAATAGGTCGGCGCACGTCTTTCGTACAACTGCGAAAACAAGAAACCTAAGACCGAAAGGAAAATAATAAATATAGCGGCATCTTGAAAACGCCAATAGGGACGATAACGGGAGGTTTCTGTCCGTGCTTTCAGTTTACGGCGCAAGGATTGCAAGGCCTGCTCATGCACGCCTTTATTTTCTTCAAAACCTTCAATGGCTTCGTACAAAAAGGGGTCGTCAACGGCCTGCCGCTCCAAACGGTTGGCCTGCTTGCCGCTCAAACGGTCTGCCAAATAGGCAAATATATTCTTAGGTTTTATCATTTTTTTCCAAACAAATTTTTAAATTACGTTTCCCATTTTGAATAAAACTTTTTACTTTCTTTATATCATCTTGCGTTTGCACGCTGATTTCTTTATATGACAGTTCTTCCAAATAAAATTGGCGAATGGCTGCGCGCTGATGCAGCGGCAACTGTTCTATACAATTTTCCAAACGCTGCTGCAAACGCTCGTCGTCCATCGCCTTTTGAAGATGAAAATCGTCTTCAAAATCCATAAATCTTTCATCAAAAACTACGCGCTGTGTTTGATTTTTCTTTCTCAACTGCATTAAACAGTGGTTTTTAGCAACCACATATAACCACGATTTAAAATTTCGCACTTCCTGTGAAGGCAATTTTTCTACCAATTCTTCAAAAATCTGCATTACTGTGTCTTTGGCTGCTTCTTCATCTTTTAAATATTTTAAAGACAAACCATATACTAAGGCCATATAACGTTCGTATAAAACTCCTAAAACACTTACATTCAGCGACTTTTTATAATCCGCCAATAATTCTTCATCGCTTGATGAATGTTGTTTATGGAATTTTACACCAAATTGCATCTTAATAGCAAAGATACATAAACCCTTTAAAAAACAAAATTATGGAAACAAAAAAAACACCCAAAGCCAATCTCGAAAACAAAAAATTGTTGTTTCGTGAAATCGGATTAGCCATAGCTTTACTGCTGGCTATCTTGTCGTTTGAATGGAAGACCTACGACAAAACAATTTCCATAGCAGGAATTACCGGCAATTCGGTAGTTGACGATGATGATGTGGTTATTACTCGTCCGGAACTTCCGCAGCCTGAACCACTCAAAGCTCCTATTTTTTCCGAGGTAATTGAAATTGTTGAAGATAATACACAAATTAAAAACGATTTGATTTTCTCTGGCGAAGATATTAAGAATTTAGGCGTAGATATAAAGGAGTATAAGCCGCAAGTTGAAGACGATATTGATGAAATTATTCCTGTTGCGGTAGTAGAAGAAAAGCCTAAATTCATGGGAGGTGATGAAAACGAATTTACCAAATGGGTATTTAAAAACATGGTTTATCCTGACATTGCTATGGAAAATAATATTCAAGGCCGTGTAATTCTTTCTTTCGTAGTTGGGGCGGACGGAAGAGTGGTTGACGTAAAAGTACTCCGCGGAGTTGACCCCTCGCTTGATAAGGAAGCCGTTCGCGTAATCTCCATGTCGCCTAAATGGACCCCCGGTGAAAATCGTGGCAAGCCTGCGCGGGTAAAATACACTTTTCCTGTAATCTTTCAGTTGAGGTAGGAAGACCCGAAAACAGGAAAGCACGCAGAAATTGTTCTCTGCGTGCTTTATTTTTTTACAGCTATATATTTTTGTAAAAAATTAGAAGGAGCCAAGTCTCTCTACCGAATAAGGGTCGGTAATTATCGTATCCTGTTTCTTGTTACCATTACTGCCGATACTGTTATTTTTAAGCGCGTGGTACCGCGCGGCGGAGCCTACAAGAAGCATCGACAATAATCGGAAATTTTCCAAAATTGTCAATTCAGGTTTATTTCCCCTATCATATACAACCGCGCCTTCCCTCCTATTATGCAACGGTCGTTTTTAAATTCACAGCTTAACAGCCCGCCTCTTTGCGACAATTGTTTGGCTGTGAATTTGTTTTTCCCTGCTTTTGCCGCCCAAAAAGGCAGTAAGGTAGTATGAGCCGAACCTGTTACAGGGTCTTCATCAACCCCCGACTGGGGGCCGAAGAAGCGGGAAACAAAGTCCGCCTCATCGCCTTTTGCGGTAACAATTAAGCCCCTTGCGTTTAATTTACCCACAGCTCTCATATCGGGCTGCAGGCTGCGCAAGGTGCTTTCACTGTCGATAACCGCCATGTAGTCGGCTTTTCCCTTGTACAGCGCTATTGGTTTAATGCCTATACATTTTTCTACGGCTGTGTTTTGCTGCTCTTCCGTTATCGCTGTTAGCGTATCGGTGGGGAAGTCTAAAAAAAGCATCTCTTCTTTTTTTTCGACAGTCAGCAAACCGCTGTTTCGGGAATAAAATTTAATTACAGGCGAAGGGTAGTTCAACACATTGAATAGCACAAATGCCGAGGCAAGCGTGGCATGGCCGCACAAATCAACTTCTACGTTTGGAGTAAACCAGCGGATTTCAAAATCGCTCCCCTTAGGCACAAGAAATGCGGTTTCCGACAAATTGTTTTCAGTACCTATGGCCTGCATTAATTCCTCGCTTAACCAGCTATCCAATACACAAACAGCAGCCGGGTTTCCCGAAAATAATTTATCGGTAAAGGCGTCCACCTGATAAATTTTGATTTTTTGAGGGAGTATCATAAAACGCTATTCGGCGGTTGTTCTCTCCCAAGTTTGACTACGCCCTAACCAGCTGCTAATGCCTAAATGGCCGCGTACATTAAGGGTATTGGTTTGATTTCCTTCAAACCATGCATACGATTTATAGGTTTTTCCTGAGGCAGGGTCGTAGATGGTACCGTCCTCCCATTTTTTGTTTTTTGGGTTGTATGTCAGATTTTTCAGCATTATTAAGCCTATGACCGATTGTGTACGAAGTTTTTCGTCGGAATTTTTTACGTCTAATTTTGGGTTGCCGTCCGCGCCGTTAGCCTCTTTTAGCCAAATTATTTTACCATAGAATTTACCGCCCATTTGGTAAATTTCTATTTTTGCCGATTTTTCCTGATTATACCATACTCCTAATATATTGTTGGCTTGGGCAAAAAGTCCTGTTGAAAAACATAAGGACAAGAATAGTGTTAAAAATTTTTTCATGTGTTTAATTTTTCCGGTTATTGCCGCAAAGGTGGTAATAATTTTTCAACAATTTGCTATTAAAATCTGAAAAAAATTAGAAAAAAGAACGATGATTTTGACATGCAATTAGTTACAGATGCAACTATTTATTTCGTCGAAAAATTCTTGTCTATTGAAGGGAGCCTGTTCAAAATCAATCTTTTGAGTCTATTGAAAGGGGAATCATTACGAGATACTTATCCTCAACAGTGCGCATGAATTTTCGCTGCTTTTCCGTGGCGTCGTTATAACCGCAAAGGTGCAAGAGGCCGTGCAGCATTACCCTGTGCAACTCCTTGTTGAAAGGCTGCTTATAGGTTTCGGCGTTGGCCTTAACCCTGTCTATGCTGATAAACAGGTCGCCGCTAATTACATTAGCTTCCGTATAGTCAAACGTAATAATATCAGTATAATAGTCATGTTGTAGAAATCGGCGGTTCATCTGCAAAAGATATTCGTCGGAACAAAAAATAACCGACAAGTCCCCTGTTTTTTTACCCTCGGCTACGGCAACATTTGTCAACCATTTCTTAACTTCTTGTTTATGAGGAAGATTGATTTTTGTGTTTTCATTAAAAAATCGTATCATGCTACAAAAATACAAAAATTCTTGCATTTTAAAAAAATATCTCTTAATTTTGTTGGCTAAACTAAATGGAAAGAGGGGGTATTAGCTCAGTTGGCTAGAGCGCTTGCATGGCATGCAAGAGGTCGTCGGTTCGACTCCGACATGCTCCACAAACTTAAATATCAAACGCTATGGAAATTAAAAAATCACCAAAAGCTAATCTCGAAAACAAAAAAACCTTTTTTGTTGAGATAGGACTCGTTATAGCCTTGGCAATATGCTTGGTTGCTTTCGAGTGGAAAACATACGATAAAAGCATTTCCTTAATGGACATGGGCACTCAAGTTGTTACAGAGGAGGAAATGGTGCCGATTATTCCACCCGATATACCTCCCCCTCCACCTATGCCCCAAGTGCCGATTGTTACCGACGTGATTGAAATTGTTGACGATAATACAAAAATTAAAGATGATTTGATTTTATCAACCGAAGACAATAAAAATTTAGGAGTACAAGTATTGGACTATGTGCCGAAACAAGTTGTTGCAGAAGAAGTTGAAGAAGATATTCCTGTTGCGGTAGTAGAGGAAAAACCTAAATTCATGGGTGGCGATGAAAACGAATTTACCAAATGGGTGTTTAAAAACATGGTTTACCCTGAAATTGCTAAGGAAAATAATATTCAAGGCCGTGTAATTCTTTCTTTCGTAGTTGGACCGGACGGAAGAGTGGTTGACGTAAAAGTACTCCGCGGAGTTGACCCTTCGCTTGACAAGGAGGCGCTTCGCGTGGTAAATATGTCGCCCAGGTGGACTCCGGGGAAACAACGTAACAAACCGGTACGTGTAAAATACACTTTCCCCGTAATTTTCCAACTGCGTTAATTAATATTTAACCATAAAGAGAAAACCCGCGGCCTTTTGTGGTGCGGGTTTTTTGTTGTTTATATCAAACCTGTTGATTATAATTTGTAACCTGTAAAACATAATGATTGAAAAAAAGAAATATACCGTATCCGAAGCACCTGAAAAAGCCGTTCTGGTAGGGATTATCACCCCAAAACAAAATGAAGAAAAGGTAAAGGAATACTTAGACGAGTTGGCTTTTCTATCCGAAACCGCCGGCGCCGTTACCATAAACAGGTTTACCCAGCAGCTTGACCATGCTCTCTCCGGAACTTACATCGGAACGGGAAAAATTGAAGAAATAAGGGCTTATGTTGAAGCCAACGATATTGATATTGTCATTTTTGACGATGAGTTGAGCCCTTCGCAATTACGAAATTTGGAAAAAAAGATTGAGCGGAGAATTATTGACCGTACGAATCTCATTCTCGACATTTTTGCCAAGCGGGCGAAAACAGCCTATGCCAAAACGCAGGTAGAATTAGCCCAATACCAATATATGTTGCCTCGCCTGAAGCGCCTGTGGACGCACCTTGAGCGCCAGCGCGGCGGTAAGGGCATTGGAATGAACGGCCCCGGTGAAACCCAGTTAGAAACCGACCGTCGGATTATCTTGGATAAAATCAGTAAATTGAAAGACCAACTCCGAAAAATTGACCGACAGATGGCTTCCCAGCGCAGCAACCGCGGAAGCTTAGTACGGTTGGCCATTGTAGGCTATACCAATGTGGGAAAAAGCACGCTGATGAATACCATTGCCAAAACCGAAGTCTTTGCCGAAAATAAACTTTTTGCTACACTTGACACCACCGTGCGTAAAATAGTTATTGAAAATCTGCCTTTTTTACTTACAGACACAGTGGGTTTTATCCGCAAACTGCCGCACCAGTTGGTAGAATCGTTCAAAAGCACCTTAGACGAGGTGCGCGAAGCCGATGTGCTGCTGCATGTAGTGGATATTTCTCATTCTCAGTTTGAAGACCACATTCAGGTAGTCAACCAAACGTTGAAAGAAATCGGCGGCGGCGATAAACCGACATTCATGGTGTTCAACAAGATTGACGCCTATACTTACAAGCCATACGGCCCCTACGATTTTACGCCGAAGACGCGCGCGAATTACAGCCTCGAAGACTTAATGAATGAATGGAAAGAAAAGAACAGCAGCATGCCCGCTATTTTCATTTCGGCCAAAAACAAGACTAATATCGACAAGTTTCGCAGCGATGTGTATAACATGATTGCCGAAATCCATGCAGGCCGCTACCCTTTTAATAATTTTCTGTGGTAAGGATTATTCTTCAAACAGCAAAATCTTTTTAACCTGATATTATGCAAATTTGCATTACACTTTTTTGCATAATGCCATAAATTCATTTACCTTCTCCGCCACTTTTATCGGTTCTTCAATAAATCCGTTATGCCCCGAATCGGCTAACCACAACACCTGCGCCTGCTTATACCGCTCCGCTAATCCCTGCGCCGTTTCTTTTGAAATATAGCGGTCTTTTTCTCCGAAAATAAAGAGCAGAGGTTTCGTAAATTCGGAGAGAAAAGCATTGCGGTCGGGACGCGCTTTCATTCCCTCCAAACAGGCAATCACCCCTTCCGGTTCGCAAATCTCGGCTACTTCTTTAATCTCCGCTATCTTTGCTGCAAAACGAACCGTATTATCCGCTGCAAACATTCGCGGAATCCCTTTGGCTATAGCCAGCGTTAATTTGCCTTCACGAAGCAACGCAATCTCTCGGTTGCGCCCATCTTGCTTTTCTTCCGGATCGGGATTGGGCGTGGAGTGAAAGAGGCACAGTCCGCATGTCGCCTTCGGATAATTGGCGGCAAAAGCCAAGGCCGTATAGCCGCCCATAGAGTGGCCGGCAATTACACACTCGCTCGCGCCACACTTCAACATGGTCTCATACACTACCTGAGCAGAGAAATCTACCGTATTAATATCGTGGTTCGTACCCGACAGTCCATGCCCGGGCAAATCAAGGCGGATAACACGTATATCTTTGTCTAATAAAGCTGTAAAGTCGTCCCAAATAGCAAGGGTTTCCAAATAGCCATGTAATAAAACCAAGACCTTTGTCCCTGTCTGCGTGTCTGAAACGTGTACCGGAATGCCGCCGGCCATAGTAAAAAATTCCTTATTCATAAATCGTCAATTATTACTTTTGCAAATATAGTGAAAAAACCGTACATTTGTCCCATAGAACAGAAAATAGTATTTAAAAACTTTGTTTACTTTGCACCCGATTTGTACCTTTATATTTTAACCAAATGAATAAAATAGAGAAATTAAACAACAACAAAACGGTAATTTCCCAAAATGATTCTTTAACAGATTATTCTAAATTTTTGGTTGAGATAAAAGATCGTATCCGAAGAAGTCAGTATGAAGCAGCAAAAGCAGTAAATCAAAAAATTATACAATTGTATTGGGATATTGGGCGCAGTATTACAGAAAAACAGCAAACTTTGGGCTGGGGTAAATCGGTAGTAGAAACCCTCGCGGAAGATTTACAAAGAGAATTTTCGGGAATGAGCGGATTTAGCGCACGTAATATTTGGTATATGCAGCAGTTTTATACTGAATATAAGGACAATGCAATTCTGCAACCATTAGTTGCAGAAATTAGTTGGTCGAAACATTTGGTCATTATGTCTAAATGTAAAGACATGCAAGAAAGGCAGTTTTACATTTTGTCAACGAAAAAATTCGGGTGGACTAAAGATGTGCTTATTCATCAAGTAGAGATCAAGACTTACGAGCGTTATTTACTGGGACAAACTAACTTTGATGATACTTTGCCTGAAAAAATAAAAAAACAGGCGGTATTGGCTGTAAAAGATGAATATAATTTTGATTTTTTAGAATTAGCAAATGAACATTCAGAGGCAGAGTTGGAACAGGCTTTGCTTAAAAATATTTGTGCATTTTTGATTGAATTTGGCGCTGATTTTTCATTTATCGGAAATCAATATCGTATTGAAGTAGAAAGCGAGGAATACTTTATTGACCTATTGTTGTTTCATCGCAAGTTACAATGTTTAGTGGCTGTGGAATTGAAGATAGGAAAGTTTATACCTGAATACAAAGGCAAAATGGAGTTTTATCTTAATCTGCTAAACGACCGCGTGAAACTGCCGCATGAAAATGAGGCTATTGGCATTATTGTATGTAAATCGAAAAAACGCACGATAGTAGAATATGCGCTCAAAGACTCAAAAAAACCTATTGGCGTAGCCACTTACAGTTTATCGGCAACTTTACCCGAAGCCTATAAAGCATTGTTGCCTTCTCCTACAGAAATTGCAGAAAAAATGGAACCCTTGTTGTTATATTAAGAAAAAAGGAAACCCAAATCATGTCCGAAAAACTTAACGCTAAAATTCCCGAAGGCCCGTTAGAAGAAAAATGGACCCGCCATAAAGCCTCCATTCGCGTAGTAAGTCCCGCCAACAAACTTAAACTCGACATTATTGTTGTGGGAACAGGCCTCGGCGGCGCTGCTGCCGCCGCTTCGCTCGGCGAATTAGGCTACAAGGTAAAAGTTTTTTGCATCAGCGACTCCCCGCGCCGCGCCCACTCTGTTGCCGCACAGGGAGGAATTAATGCCGCGAAAAATTATCCTAACGACAATGACTCCGTCCACCGCTTATTCCACGATACTATCAAAGGAGGCGACTACCGTAGCCGCGAGGCCAACGTTTACCGCTTAGCCGAAGTAAGCAACCTCATCATTGACCAGTGCGTAGCCCAAGGAGTGCCTTTTGCACGCGACTACGGCGGACTGCTCGACAACCGCTCTTTCGGCGGAGCGCAGGTAAGCCGCACCTTCTATGCCCGCGGACAAACCGGGCAACAATTACTGATAGGCGCTTATGCTTCGCTGAACCGCGCTGTGTCGAAAGGGCAGGTAGAAGTATTCACCCGCCGCGAAATGCTCGACATAGTGCTTATCAACGGAGAAGCGAAGGGAATTATTGTCCGCAACCTTGTTTCCGGCGAAATAGAACGCCATGGCGCAAATGCTGTGGTAGTGGCCACCGGCGGCTACGGCAACGTGTTTTTCCTCTCAACGAATGCTATGAACAGCAACGGCTCTGCAGTTTGGCAATGCTATAAGAAAGGCGCATTCTTCGCTAATCCCTCCTTCACGCAAATTCACCCTACCTGCATTCTCGTACACGGCGACCGACAGTCGAAATTGACCCTGATGTCGGAATCCTTGCGCAATGACGGCCGTATTTGGGTTCCCAAGAAAATAGAAGATGTTGAAAAATTACGAAAAAAACAATTAAAAGCCTCGCAAATCCCCGAAGAAGACCGCGATTATTACCTTGAGCGCCGTTATCCGGCCTTTGGCAACCTTGTCCCCCGCGACGTGGCTTCGCGCGCCGCCAAAGAACGCTGCGACGCCGATTTTGGCGTGAATGAAACCGGATTAGCCGTATTTCTTGATTTCTCTACCGCCATTCAACGCCTCGGCAAACAGGTGATTGAAGAGCGCTACGGTAATCTTTTTCAAATGTACGAAAAAATTGTGGACGAAAATCCCTACGAAGAACCGATGATGATTTTTCCGGCTATTCATTACACTATGGGCGGATTGTGGGTTGATTATAACCTTCAAACCACTATTCCCGGTCTCTATGCCATAGGCGAAGCCAACTTCAGCGACCACGGCGGAAACCGACTGGGTGCTTCAGCCTTGATGCAGGGCTTGGCCGACGGTTACTTTATCCTCCCCTACTCTATCGGCGACTATTTAGCCGAAAAAATTCAGGAAAAGAAAATTGATACCAATCACCCCGCCTTTGCAGAAGCGGAACAAAAAATCAAGGAAAAGATTGCCAAATTGCTTGCCGTCAAAGGCACAGAGCCTGTTGACCATTACCACCGCCTTCTTGGTAAGATTATGTGGGAATACGTAGGAATGGCGCGTAATGAAGAAGGGCTGAAAAAAGCCCTTGAAGCTATTCGCACACTGCGTAACGATTTTTGGGAAAACCTGTATGTGCCCGGCGAGAACGGCGAGTTTAATCAGGAGTTAGAAAAAGCGCTTCGCGTAGCCGACTTTCTCGAAATGGGAGAACTCATGGCTATGGACGCCCTCAACCGCAGGGAATCGTGCGGCGGACACTTCCGTGAAGAAATGCAAACCGAAGACGGCGAAACCAAACGCGACGACCAAAACTTCTTCTACGTCTCGTGCTGGGAATACAAAGGCGCCGCCCACGAACTGCACAAAGAACCGCTAAACTACGAATTCGTGAAATTAGCCAACAGGAATTATAAGGAATAAGTACCTTGTATGCCAGCTACGGAGTGCACAATGGAGGAGGAGAGAAGCATAAATGAATGCAAAAAACAAGCGAAAAAAACGAAAAAAAGTGTAATTTTGCAGTTCTTAAAAACTTAGCGTAAGATTTATGAGTAACATTCTGATATATCGAGATAAAGACGGCTTAACAAAAATTGATGTTCGGCTTGAAAATGAAACTTTGTGGATAACGCAACAGCAAATGGCAGATTTGTTCCAGACAACAAAACAGAATGTAAGCCTGCATATTAGCAATATCTATAAAGAAGGCGAACTGCAAGAAACGGCAACTGTCAAGGATTTCTTGACAGTTCAAAACGAGGGCAAACGAAAAGTAAAACGCGCCTTGCAACATTACAATCTTGATATGATTATTTCGGTTGGTTATCGAATAAAATCTACGGTGGCAACACATTTCAGGATTTGGGCAACTCAAGTGATTAAGGAATTTTTAATCAAGGGGTTTGCTCTTGATGATGAGCGATTGAAAGAAGCGCGAAATAACTATTTTGATGAACTTTTAGAACGTATTCGCGGTATTCGCACGAGTGAGAAATTGTTTTACCGAAAAATTTGTGACATTTTTGCAACGAGTATTGACTATAATCCTGATATTGAAATAACAGGAAACTTTTTTGCCAGTGTACAAAATAAATTTCATTGGGCAATTCATGCGCATACAGCAGCCGAATTGATTTTAGAGCGAGCCGATGCGACACAACCCAATATGGGGCTTACCACTTGGACGGGTAAAAACATTAAACAACAGGACGTTACTATCGCCAAAAACTATTTGAATACTACCGAACTTGACTACTTGAATCGCCTTGTTTCGCAATATCTCGAATTTGCGGAACTACAAGCCAAACAACATAAACCGATGTATATGAAAGATTGGCTCAAAAAATTGCACGATATTTTAATTATCAATGAGAAGGAAATTTTAATGCACGCAGGCAAAGTTTCGCACGAAGAAGCCGAACAATATGCGCTTACCGAATACAATAAATATCAAAAACAACTTGATATTTACGAGGCTGATGCATTGGATATGTATTTAAAACGCTTGAAAGAGTAATCATTTAAAATATAGTTCACATATATAATTTTCCATTAGCAACCGATGAGAGAACCCAAAAACACAAAATCATGAACTTCACCCTCAAAATATGGCGGCAGGCCAACGCAAAAGCAAAAGGAAGGTTTGAAACCTATAAAGTAACAGACATTTCGCCCGACACTTCTTTCCTCGAAATGCTGGATATCCTCAACGACCAATTAGTGCGCGAAGGAAGTGCGGCCATAGCTGTTGAAAAAGGCTGCCAAGGCAGCAATCCTGTGGCTTTCGACCACGATTGCCGCGAGGGTATTTGCGGTATGTGTTCGCTCTACATCAACGGCCGCGCCCATGGTCCCGACAATGATGTTACTACCTGCCAGCTGCATCTGCGCAAATTTAAAGACGGCGCAACCATCACCATTGAGCCTTGGCGCAGCCGAGGTTTTCCGGTAGTTAAAGATTTAGTGGTTGACCGCAGCGCTTTCGATAAAATTCTCCAAGCCGGAGGCTTCATTTCCGTGAATACCGGCGGCGTACCCGACGGCAATACTATCCCTATTGCAAAAGAAAAAGCCGACGAAAGTATGGACGCTGCCGCCTGTGTGGGCTGCGGGGCCTGCGTAGCAACCTGCAAAAACGGTTCGGCCATGCTCTTCGTGGCCGCCCGCGTGAGTTCTTTGGCCCTATTGCCTCAGGGCAAAATCGAAGCCGCCCGCCGCGCCAAAGCAATGGTGGCCAAGATGGACGAATTAGGCTTCGGCACTTGCACCAACACGCAGGCTTGCGAAATTGAATGCCCGAAAGGTATCTCCATTGCCCACATCGCCCGTCTCAACCGTGAATATTTATGTGCCAAACTAAAAGATTAATAATAAATACACATATATTATGGACAAAAAAGTAATTCTCATCACCGGCGCCGCTTCAGGCTTAGGCAAGACCTGCGCCGAATATCTTGCTAAAAAAGGGTTTATTGTTTACGGCGCCGACAGGAAGGTTCCCGCTTGCAATTCGGCGTCGAGCCAGCCCCAAGTTTGCGAAGGGGTCGCCATGCTCCACATGGACGTTACCCAACCCGAAACCATTCAGGCTGCCGTGCAGACTATTATAGACAATCACGGCCGCATAGACGTAGTGGTTAACAATGCAGGCATGGGAATAGGGGGGGCTGTGGAATTGGCTACGCCCGAAGAAATTGCCCTGCAAATGAACGTCAACTTCATGGGCGCCGTCAATGTTTGCAACGCTGTTATCCCGCATTTGCGCAGGGGAGGAGGGGGGAAAATTATTAACCTCAGCTCCATAGCCGGCGTTATGGGTATTCCCTTCCAAGGATTCTATTCCGCCTCAAAATTTGCTATCGAAGGCTATAGCGAAACGCTAAGCCTCGAACTTCACCCGTTTAAAATAAAGGTAGTACTTATCGAACCCGGCGACTTTGCCACCGGATTCACCGCAGCTCGCATTGTATCGGAACAGACTAAAAACAGCGAATTGTACGGTGAAAAGTTTAACAAATGTCTGTCAATCATCGAAAAAGAAGAAAACGGAGGTTGTAAGCCTATAAAATTAGCCAAGGTAATGCATCGGATTGTCAGGTCTAAACGTCCCAAATTTCGCTACAAAGTAGGAAACTTAGTACAAACTAATTTTGCCAGAGCTAAAGCATTCATTCCGGCAAGAACTTATCAAAAATTATTAAGATTTTTTTATAATCTGTAAAACGAATGGGATATAATTTGTAAAATTAAATATTGTATATATTAAGAGATGACAAAAATAGACCTGTTATTAAAAGAATGGCAATCGTTGCAACCCTTAGATGAAAAATTGGAACGAAATATTAATCAGCAATTTATGATTGATTTTAACTATAATTCCAATCATTTGGAAGGCAATACGCTCACTTATGGTCAAACAAAATTGCTTTTGCTTTTTGGCGATACTATAGGCAACGCAAGCATTCAGGATTATGAGGAAATGAAAGCCCATAATGTTGGTTTGGAACTTATGAAAGTTGAGGCGAAAGATAAAAATAGAAAATTATCAGAACATTTTATTCGTGAATTAAATCAAACCATTTTGGTTCGCGATTTTTATAAAACGAGCCGCGCCGGCGATTTTCGTTACAAAATAAATGTGGGTGTTTATAAAACCCGTCCTAACTCTGTAATCACACCTACCGGCGAAATTTTTGACTATGCCTCCCCCGAAGAAACTCCTGCTCTCATGAGCGATTTAATAGATTGGTATCGCGACGAGGAAGAGCGTGAAAGATTGAAAATAGAAGAGCTTGCAGCATTGTTTCATTATCGCTATATTCGTATTCACCCCTTTGAAGACGGGAACGGCAGAATTGCTCGTCTGCTTGTAAACTACATTCTTTTGCGGCACAATTATCCAATGCTCGTAATTCGTACCGATGACCGAAATAATTATCTTAAAATCTTGCACCAATGCGACCAGTTGACAGGAAAAGTTCCTTACGACGGCGCACACGCTACTTTGCAACAGGCAAAACCGCTAATTAATTATATTTCTGCAATTTTGGAAAACAAACTTACAGCGCTCATTCAGCTTGTTAAAGGCGAAATTTCTGAATTTGTTGAGGCGAAAGAGAAAGAAGAAAGTGGTCAGAAAAAGGTGGTCAGAAAAGGTGGTCAGAAAAGGTGGTCAGAAGTTTTAGCACTAATAAAAGAGAACCCTAAAATTACAAGAAAAGAACTTTCGGAAAGACTTGGAATAAATCCTTCTGCCGTTCAAAAACATATTCAAAAACTGAAAATCGATGGTTTAATCGAACGTATTGGCAGTGACAAAACAGGATATTGGAAAATTAAAAACTAAAAAAATATGAAATCTTTTTGTACATTTTTACTCTTCTTTGTTGCAACAAGTTATAGTGTAGCACAAACCAACTACAGAAATGGATATATCATTACCAACGAGAATGATACCATTGTCGGGCTAATCGATTATCGTACGGAGGCTATGCTGGCGGAAAAATGCACGTTTAAAGCCAATGAGTTAAGCAGCGAACAGATTTTTTTACCCGGACAGATTGCCGGTTTTCGCTTTACCGATGACGGGAAATTTTTTGTTACGCGGGAAATTACGATAAATAACAGTAAACGAATAGTATTTTTAGAATTTTTAGTACAGGGTACCTTAAATTTATACTATTACGACGACAGTAAAACAGATTTAACCTACTATTTTTTTGAAGATAAAAACGGAATAATGTTAGAAGTATCCAAACAACCGAATGTTTGGATAAATAACAGTCAGTATAAAGTTGATTTGAGATATCGTGACAGATTAAAATATATTGTAAGAGATGTTGAATCTTTGAGGAAAATGACAGATAAAGCAGAGTATAACCATAAAAACATGATAAACATCACAAAAACCTACCATGATAAGGTATGTACAACAGGTGAAGAATGTATTGTTTTTGAAACAACAAAGACCAAGCGATATACATTGAAATATGGCGTATATGGTGGAATATTCAATTTACCTTATGAGCCTTTACACAATGCAGGCTGGTCGATTGGCGGACAACTCAATCTTTGCAACACAAGGCTTACAAAATCCTTTAGCTTTCAGTTGGATCTTGGTCTATCTATGATGCCGTCAAATACTAAAGAATATAACGACTTCTTTTTTTATACAGTCATAATGAGCAACAAATATACTTATCACAAAGGCAATGTTCGTCCAATGGTCGGGCTGGGCCTTGTTTTTTTCGGTAATTTAGTCGGAGAAGACCCTCTTGTCTGGATAGGACTTAATACAAGTATTGGATTGAATATCAGGGTTATAAAAGAACAATTTATTTTTTGTTCATTAGAATATAATCTCAGCCTTCCTATAGGAGTTAAATTTCCCCAGCTAAAAGTCGGATATATGTTTTAGTCCTTGTTCTTTTTTTGTTTATTTTCTGTTCAAAACTATCAGTTCTTTCTTAAAAGTTTTTTTGCAAAATTAAAAACAATATTTGTTATAAAATATTTTAAAAAAACAATAAAATCAATATACAATTTTCAAGTAAAATTAACGCAGATTATACACAAACCAACAATTGCTCATAACCCTCGTTTTATTAACAAAAATATTTAAAAATACCAATAAAATCAATACTTACAGTTTTTAGTAAAAATAATTATTAACACTATCAACAGCTAAACATAATCAACAATTTTTAAATTTTAATTCTTTTTTTAATTATAAAATCTTTTACAATGTTGAAAACTGAAATTATCGAAAAAATTAAAAAATTAAAACAGGAAAAAAACGCTGTTTTATTAGCGCATTATTATCAGCGTAGCGAAGTGCAGGATATAGCAGATTTTTTGGGCGACAGTCTTCAATTATCGCAGGAAGCTGCTAAAACAAAGGCTGATATTATAGTTTTTGCAGGCGTACATTTTATGGCTGAAACTGCTAAAATCTTATCGCCTGATAAAAAAGTACTTATACCTGATTTAAATGCAGGCTGTTCGCTCTCTGATTCCTGTAAAGCCGAAGATTTAAAAAGATTTAAAGAACAATATCCCGAACATACGGTAATTTCTTATGTTAATACTACTGCCGAAGTTAAAGCGCTTACCGATATTTGTTGCACTTCAAGTAATGCTTTAAAAATTGTAGACAGTTTACCAAAAAATGAAAAGATAATTTTTGGACCTGACAGAAATTTAGGAAATTATATTAAAAGTTTGACAGGTCGCGAAAATATGCTGATATGGAATGGCGCTTGCCATGTTCATGAGGCTTTTTCGGTAGAAAATATTATTAACTTAAAAAAACAATATCCTCAAGCAAAAGTACTTGCTCACCCCGAATGTAAAGAACCTGTTTTGATGCTGGCCGATTATATAGGCTCTACTGCTGCTCTATTAGCTTTTTCTGCAACTGATAATACACAAACCTATATAGTAGCCACTGAGTCTGGAATAATTCATCAAATGCAGCAAAAATCGCCAAAAAAAGAATTTATACCTGTAGCTTCGTCCAATGCTTTAGATAGTAATGTGGACGATTCTTGCGGCGCTTGCAGTAGTTGTGAATTTATGAAACTTATTTCGCTTGAAAAAATATACGATTCGCTTTTAAATGAACAATTTGAAGTAAACATTGACGAAGATATCCGTAAAAAAGCTAAAAAAAGTATTGTTAAGATGCTGGAGTTGAGTTTGTAAAATTGGGCTTAATAGTTAAAAGTGGTGATGAAACTGCTTAAAAGTAAAGATGAGCAAATTACCTTACTGAAAAATATATTGGAGAAAAATAAAGTGGTTTGTGCCAAAGTTTAGATGCGTTGTAAAGCTATTGCATAATTCATGTCAATGTGTGGTCTGCTTTTGGTGCTGTCGTATTGTCATTACCATAGCAACAATTATTCCCATAGCGGCCAATAGACTCAAATAACTAACATCTAAGATATCACTTAAAAATATTTTTAAAAACAATTCTACTAATAACAGCAACACAGTCAAAATTAGTACAACCTTCGCTAACAATATCCGTTTATTATCGCGCATTATAGACGCCAACAACACTCCGATAATCCCTATGATAGCTCCTATAATTAGGATATATTGCATAGAATTATTCCCAAAACCCAAGTTGGAATAATCAACCAATAATGCTGCGGTAATAATAACACCAAAAAAAAAGGCAATTGCTGTCCAAAGATTTTTCATAACTAACTTATTCAGAATTCATTTCTTGTGAATTTTTTGCTTAGATTTCAAACGAGTATAATGAATTATTCCAATAAGCATAGCTAATACAATATACATTGATGCTAAAATATACCTATTTGTTATTATACCTATGATAGCAAACAGGCATATAAGCGACGTAATTGAAAGTAATGTAATAATTAGTACTCTTTTCATCATGCTATTATAATGCTGCTAATGTGTATTTATTTTTCATAGAAAATACAGTGATTATTGAAGAGTTCGCTCTACTCTATATTTATATAATATGAACATAACCATTACGAGCACGAAGCCCATGTTAGATAAATTATTTCTCCAACCATCTAATATAAATAGTGTTATAGCTACTACACACAATACGATACTAATAATCAATACACTTAATCTTACTGAATTTTCCTCGTAAATATTTAAATAGGAAGTATGAAATAATGAACAGAACTCCAATGATAGCGATTAAAATAATATTTATCATAATAATAGTAATTTAATTTTACAAAGTTAAAACTAATTTTTAAAAATTCCGTACATTTGCCTTACAAAATAATTTGCTGAATTTTCCTAAAAAGCAATGACTAAATATTTGAATAATATACAACTTTACGGCATTCATTCTTCGGGACGGGCTGTAGGCTCTACAGGTACAGGTCGTATTTATGCAGATGGCGGTATGCCGGGCGAAACGGTGGACTTGGAAACCGACCGCCGACAGCGGGGCTTCCGTTATGGTAAGACGCTTAATGTTGTAGAGCTGTCGCCGCAGCGGGTACAGCCTTTCTGTAAACATTGCGGCATTTGTGGAGGGTGTCTTTGGCAATATTACAGTTACGAGGCGCAATTACACTGGAAGCGTGAAATTTTATTGAACGCTTTACAAAAATATGAAATTATTACGCCTGAAATACCGACAGTAAGGCCAAGTCCTTTGTTGCAAGGCTACAGAAACAAAAGCGAATATACCTTTGCCGCTCCAGATAAGTTGGGTTTTCATGAAATAGAGCGGCGCGATGCGGTTTGCAATATTGAAGCATGTTTTTTACAACCTGAAACAGTACAGCAAACGGCGGCTGTCATAAAAAGGGCAGCCATAGAACAGGGATTGCCTTTTTATGATTATTTTACGCGGCAAGGCCTTTTGCGAAGTTTGCAATTTCGCACAACCACAACAGGACAGTTGTTAGTATGGTTGGTCTGTTCGGTTGACGATAACCGTATAATGCCCTTTCTGAGGTATTTGCAGCAATTGTTGCCCGACGTTAATTCGTGGTATTATAGCATTGATAGGGGAGAGCCTGTGTATGTTGCAGGGGAGCAATATCTTACGGAACATTCTGCTAACTTGATTTTTCGGTATAAGGCCTCGTCCTTCTATCAGCCGAACCCGCTGCAGGCCGAAAACCTTTGCGCGCAGGTGCGCGAGTATGCGGCGCTTGAGGGTCGCGAGTTGGTTTACGACCTGTACACAGGCATCGGAACTTTGGCTTGCCACGTAGCCCACGATGCCCGTGAAGTTATAGGCATTGAAGGCAACGCCTCGGCTATTGAAGATGCGCAACATAATGCCCAAGCCAATAACTTGACCAATACCCGCTTTTTGGTCGGCGATATTCTGCATACTTTTAAGCGCGATTTTGTAGCAGCATACGGCAGCCCCGATGTAATCATTCTTGACCCGCCGCGCTCGGGTACGCTGATTGAAATTAAGAAAACCATACTGTGGGCTGCGCCGCAAAAAATAGTGTATGTAAGTTGTAATCCGGTGTCATTGGCCTTCGACCTGAAGCAGCTCTGCGAAGGCTACCGCGTTGCCGCCATTCAGCCCTTCGACATGTTTCCCCATACCCACCACGTAGAAACGGTGGCGCTGCTGGAGCGAATTTGACTTATGTGAAAATTTTGTAATTTCCATCAGAGGAGAGGAAGTCTCGAATGTAAATATGTTCAATGCCTTCGTATGAATTTTCAAAGGATTCTACGACAAACTCTAAAATAGATTATGATTATAATTCTATTAAAAAATGGAAATTTGGATAATGCGAATACATTCTCAAATTTTTTACTACCTTTGTTTCCGTAATTTACAACTGTTATCAACCGCCAATATTAATTAAAAAAACTTTTTATGTTACGTGACGAACAGGAACAATTTAAAAACAAGCATTATAACGAAGCTATTCGTTATATGGAAAATGCCAAAGCAACGCTGCAAAAAGCGAAGAAAGAAGACGATTATTACCGCGACAGGAAGTATGTGCGGACGGCCTGCGGTACGGCCTATAATGGCGTACTTATTGCCTTGGACGCCTATCTTATGTTAAAAGACGTGGAAATGCCCAAGAAAAAACGGCGTTCCATAACGTTTTACACCGAAAACATCGCCCAACTCGACAAGAAGATGCTGAATTACTTAGATACCGTCTATAGCGTGTTGCATTTAGAGGGCTATTACGACGGCATATTGAACGCCCGAATATTGAAAGAAGGCTTCGATGTCGCCCATCTGATTATTGACAAAATTAAACCCTCAACGGCAATTTGATTAGTTGTCAGTTGTTAGTGGGTAATAAATAATTAGCTATTTTGGTAGAGGGTGCGCAGCCAACTCATAATTCATAACCTATAATTTATAACTAACCACTAACCACTGACAACTAACTACTAATCACTATTCTACTGCACCGTTGGGTTTTGCGCTGTGCTGAACGCCCCGCCGTGGGTGGTGCGCAAGTGCGGTAGCCTGCCATTGGCTAAATCCCAGTTATCGGTGGAAAACTGCGCCGTACCGCTCCACCATATAGCGCTGTGCCACTGGGTGCTCGAAATAGTAAAGCCGTGTTTACCATTAAGGTCGCTGGTAACAGGAACATCTGTGCCGCTGCTGCCGTTGTAATTGTTTTGCAACACCATATCGCTGCGACCGTAATTGTTGGACAAAATACCGTCAATATGGTCGCCAACTACGCGCCCTACATAATTTGTATTCCACGTTATCCTTACGCTTGGGTTCAACGCCACGCAGCGTTCAGTTGTTACTGCACTATTGCCATAATTAGACTCGACAATGCCGCCCGCCCCGCTGTAGCTGGTAACGCTGCCGGCGGCGTAGCAGTTTTGTACCACTCCCGAGGTGGCGCTCATAAGTGTGTTACTGCCCGCTATACCGCTTGTCTGGCTTGAGTTACCTGTAACGCTGCATGTGGTATAACAGTTGCGTACTGTGCCGGAGTTTTGTTGGACGATGCCCCCTGCATATGCACTGCTACTGACAGAACCCGTAACATAGCAGTTCTCTATAATTCCGCTAAAGTTTATAGACACAATGCCTCCTACTCTTGCGCCTGAACCTGTAGCATGGATGTTTGCGTTAATCAATGCCACATTCCTTACTGTAGCGGTAATGCCTGCAGAAGAATTGCTGAGATACCCAAATAAGCCCGCATATCCAACGCCATTGACCGTCAGGTTTGAGATACTGTAGCCGTAGCCGTCATAAACACCCCGAAATCTTGATGTTGTGGTATTACCTATGGGCGTCCAGTTGGCAACGGCGCTCAGGTCTATATTTGCCGTTTGGCGGTAGTATGCAGAACGGTAGGCGATGCTGTCGTCGTTGACAAAGTCGCGCAACTGCGCCAAATCCGCCGCCGAAGTAATCCGATAGGGGTCGTCGCTTGTGCCTGCGCCTTCGAAGGGTTCCGTTGATACCGCTTCTGGCGTTGCGTTAGCCTGCCCGAAGCCGACAATGGTATTGTCTGCGGTTGCCACCTTATATACCTGCACGTAAATAGCCGTGCCGTTGTCGCCGCTGATGTCGGTTTCAGCCGTGTAGGCTGTTGCTCCGCTAATGGAGGCTATTACCGCTTCGTAGGTCGGCGCCGCTGCTTCCGCTCCGCTGTGGGCGTAATAAAAGGCGAAGCCCGTTGCGGCAGTTTGCGGCGCAAGCGTTACCTTGCCGTCGCCCGCCGTGAGGCTCACCACGAAGGTTTCGAGCGTTCCGTCTGGGGTCTTGTCGTCGTCCCTTTTGCAGGACGTGTTCAATGCCGCCGATAAGATGATGGCGGTTACGATGTAATACAGATACTTTTTCATTTTGTTTATTTGTCTATTTTGATGAAGGTTGTTTTTTCGTCATTGCGAGGTACGAAGCAATCTTTGCTTATTTGTCTTGCGAGCTGCGTCAGCGGCGAAGCAATCCTGTTACTGCGGGTGCTCGGATAGGTAAAATAGCACGGCCGTAAGGACAGTAATTGCCTCGCCGTTATAATCGAAATTGTTGTAATTGGCTGATAATCAATCTTATATAGTTGATGGGAGAGAGATAAAATACTATTTACCAGACAGTTAGCCTGATATTTTAAGATATATTTCCCTTTTGCAATCATTTGTTCAAAGTTCAGGCTGCAAAGTTACGGAGTAGATTTTTAATATGCACCAGTATAAATACCGGTGAATGACAAAAATTAACAGAAGAAATTTTTCTCCGTAAAGTCAGCTTAAAAAAATTTAAACAGTGTTTTTTAGTCCCTGACAAAAATTAAACTGTCAGGCGAACTATTATTCGCTGTCAAGCTCCGTGAGGAGCGAAACATGGATAACCCCGTGCAAGCGCAGCGCAGCTCGGGGTAGAGGGAAACCCACCTCTCTGTACGAACTCCGTAGGAGTTCAACTATCTATCCAAAACCATTTCTCGTCCATATCAATACTCTGCTCCTTGAAAAGTCGCCTGATTTCATCATGGAATTTCTCTTTTTTGTGATGTTCCTGCTGGTTTTTATATAATTGATAATCGTATCTCTATCATTATACGAATAAGTTAATGCACAATATTTTATACCCCAGCCTTTGAAGTCGGGAAAAAGCCCTGACTCCTTTATCCATTTTGTGGACGACACTTTTATATCTCGAATGTAATCGGCCAATGCAACCGAAGGGTGTAAGTCGGAGAGGATATGAAGATGGTCTTTACCGTTAATGCGAAATAATAGGCATTTTTTGTTGTTTATAATGCCCCAGATGTATTTATATAAATCGGCGGAATGAGCCTGATTGATAGTTTTTTCGCTTCCTTTAGTACGAAAAACGATGTGATAGAGTATTTGACGATAAGCTGACATTTTAGGTGTGTTTTGCGACAAAGTTACGATTTTTTTGTTGAACTCCTACGGAGTTCGTACAGAGGTGAGGATTTCTTGCTACCCCGAGCTGCGCTGCGCTTGCACGGGGTTATCCATGTGTAAGTCCTGTCGGACTTTGATTTATGCAAAATTTGAGGGGGCGGGAGCTAAATAAGCTAATAAGGCTTATGTTTAATTAGCTTATTTTCAGCTACTAAGGTTAAAATTGTACATTTAGGAATGCGCCCAATAACTATAATTCCAGAGTTAATAACTCTTTTCCCAAATTATGTAGGGCTGTTTCAATTTTTTTTCTTTGCGCTTCACGTGGTTTTTTCAATCCCGATGAATAATGATGTAAAAGCTTTTGATTAATCCCTGTTAAGCGCTCTAATGCTACATTTGTAAAAATATTATTGTAGTAATTCAAAAAACTTTGCGTATCATACTTAAATGTGATACAATATTCTCCTTGTAAAATTTTAGGTAAATCTTTTTTGTCGCGTGAATTAACAAACAATTCAAGTCCTTTCAGAGCATCAGCTTTGGCAGCCTCAGCTGTTTCACCGGCGCCATAAATACCCTCGCAATTTTCGGCATAAGCGCCAAAATAATCTGAACTTGCTCCTACTGTAATGATAATTGTTTTCATAATATAATTTTATTTTAACTCCATTTGTCTTGCAATTGCTCTCCTTAAGGGCTCATATATTTCTTTAGCTCCATGATTTAGTTTTCCATCTTTTACATAAAAATAATGACTGCCTTTTGCGTGTGAGAATTTCCAACCATTCCGCTCAATCAATCTGTGAAATTCTGAATACTTCATTTTTAGATTTAAATCAACCATGCAAAGGTAACTATTTATATACTTTCTGTCAAATTTTTCAACAATTATTTTTCAGGAAAATAAAAAATCTACCGTGCGGATAGATTTTAAAGCATTCAACTTTATAACTTTAGGTTGCTTTTGAAAAGGCAGGGGCTGTAAATCCTGTAGGACTTTGATTTATGCAAAATTTGAAGAGGCGGGAGCTAAATAAGCTAAAAGATTTGTTTTTAAATGGCTTATCTTTTTCTTTTCATCGCACTATCTTTATTTCAACAATTTCCGATTTTCAACTTCCTGTAAAATACTCATTTGTTCGATGGCAATTTGGTTTAACTTTATCAAGCGTTCCCGTTGAGGAAGTCCTTCGTTAATAAACACGGCATTCAAGTTTTCCATGTTCGAGAGGCAAATCAGTTCGTTAATCGTGGCGTAGTCGCGCATATTGCCTTTGAGGTCAGGATTGGTGTCTCGCCATTCTTTGGCGGTCATACCGAATAGAGCCACATTCAATACGTCGGCTTCGCTGGCATATATAATCGAAGTTTGTTGTGACGTAAGTTCGGCAGGGATAAGGTTATGTTTAATGGCGTCGGTGTGAATGTGGTAATTGATTTTTGCCAGTTCCCTCTTTGCGCACCAACCCAAGGTTTTGTGTTCTTCTTCTTTTAGGCGTTGAAATTCTTTTACTATGTATATTTTAAATTCGGGACTTATCCACATGGCAAATTCAAATGCAATATCCTTGTGGGCATAAGTTCCACCGTATCGACCTGTTTTCGCTTGCAGAGAAATAATATTGGTTTTTTCTACCAATTCTTTCACACTGACAATAAAACGATTAAGTCCTGCTTGACTTTTAATTATATCGAATTCGATATAATTAAAATTTGGATTATATACTTTTTCCCAAATTCCAATATATTCCAGTGTGTTCCGATTTCGTAACCAGCTTGTTACGAAAAATTCACCCTCTTTTGCCTTAATCATATCTGATAATGAGATATAATCTTCATTATTGATTTGTATAACGGTTACTTCCGTGTTTTTTACTATAATTCTTGCCATAATTGTATGTGTTTTCCGGGTACAAAGGTAGTGTTTTTTCTAAAAAAAAGGCAGAATTGCTTCTGCCTCCTTTGTCTTGCACCTTACTTGAAGTAAGAAGGAGAAAGTTTTAAAAAGTATTTTAAAACATGAAATGAGGGGGCAGATAGGAAAGGGTTTTTATTTATTAAACGCAAAAAATAATGGCACTTATATACAACTTTTAACTTTAAACTTATAGCCCCATAATCAACAGCAGCAGCAAGTTGGTGATGCAGATGACGGAAAAGCCGCTAACAATGATGCGGCGGTTGTTTTTTGGCCCTAAGAAAAGCGCATAGCCCATTTTCATTAAATTATTACTGAAAGTGGCGCAGCAAACAGCCATGGCGATTATTGACGCGCTTACTATATATTCCCCCTGAAAAAGACCGATGATGAACGGAGTTATGTCGGTTACGCCAACCACTAAGGACAGCGCCGTTAGTCCCTGCGTGCCAAATTCGGTAATTACATAGTAGGTAACTACGGTAAACAGTACAAACAATGAAGCAAAAATGAGCGCTACCTTAAACTCCAAGGGGTTGTTGTCGTTGATGCTGTCTCGAAGTTTTCCCATGGTTTCCGCCTTGGGCGTTTTATGGTAATAAACCGCTAATCCGGTAGCGAAGGCTGTTAAAAACAACAGCAGGCAATAACCCCAGATATAGCCGAACAAAGCAGGATTAAATATAAGCAATAAAATAATAATGCGTACAAACATCATGGAGGAGGCTAAGAAAATAGCGCCGGCGTAACGGTGCTGCAATGACTCGTCGGCTTTCTTGCCTTTACGCGATAATACTACAGTGGTCGCCGTGCTGCTGTATAATCCGCCCAATATTCCGGCAATGAGCAGTCCCGAATCCCTGAATACGAATTTTTGCAACAGATAGCTGATATACGACATGCCGGAAATGATTACCGTAGCTAACCAGATATTGCGGGGCGTGAGATTAATCTCTTCAAAAATACGTTCGTTGGGCAAAAGGGGCAGCACAATGCCTGCAATAATCAAAAATTTGGCTAAAGAAATAAATTCATCGCTATTCATGCGGTTGGCCACGGAAATGAAGGTCTCTTTCATTTCGGTAAGTAATAATACTATAACTAATACGAGTAAGGTGAAGGGTATAGGCTGTGTTATTACAAGAGCAGGAATGCAATAGGTGATGCAAGCGGTAATGATGGAGGTAAGCCCATAACGCCTCAAATGCATTAATTTGAAATAGTAGTTGCACGAGAGCAAGACCAAAAGTCCGCAACCGCCAACGCCCCAAAACACTTTGCTGTGGGGGTCAACCATGTACAGTATATAGCTCAACACACCGATAAGCGTAAAAGTACGGTCGGAGCCAAAAAAAGCCTCGTTTTTCTCATTTTTTAACTGTAATTTCCGTTGCGAGAGACCGATAACCAATGAGAAAGCAACCACCAAAAAAAGGTGTATGTAGTTGTCGGGGATTTCCGGTAAAAACTGTTCTATATTATTCATAATATTTTGATTTAGAAGAATATGCCATTAGGCGTGTAACCTAACCAGCGCAGTACCGTTTCGCCCCAGATAAAGAGCATAAACCAGGAAATCACCATCATGGTAATACCGAATTTAAAGGTGTCGGACCAACTGTACTGGTCGGTGAGGTAAAGCAATGCCGCCGGTTTGCTGTTGAACGGCAATACATAAACGTGCTCAATAAGCAAAGCTGTCGGGAAGGCAAGGCTCAGCAGGGGATACCCGAATTTTTGCGCCACCCCAATGGCTATGGGGATAAAGATTAATGTACGCATGGTTTTTGATTGAAACACAATAGCGCTGAACATCATGGCTCCTGTAATCACGGCAAAGAGCGCCCAGAAAGGCGTTTGTTCGGAAACACCCAAAACGGCAAAGGCCGAATCTATGGTTGTTCCCGCTATATTGGTAGAATCAAGACCTGCGCCCAGTGTGTAAGCGCCTGCCGAGAACAGCAACAAATGCCAAGGGATATCAATGTCGTTCCATTTAACAATGCCGATGCCGTAAGGCGTAAGTGCAATAACCGCGCCAATGAACGCCACAGCCGTTTCGCTGATGTCGTGCAGGTAGCCTTTGGTAGCCCACATGAACAATACGCCTATAAACAGGGCTATGGCCTTATATTCGTCCGTACTCATCTTGCCTAATTTCGACAGCTCGTCTTTCAATCGCTGCATACCGCCTTCAATTTGCGGGAGTCGCTCCGCTTTTTTCATCGGGAAGATGATTTTTGTCCCCACAAACCAACCAATAAGCACAATGATTAAACATAAGGGAAAAGCAACGGCGAACCATTCCCTGTAACTGATTGACGCGCCTGCGCCCATAATGAGCGAAACAGCCAAGAGATTAGCGCCCGAGCCGGTCATAAAACCGCTGGCGCCGATATTAATCTGAAATAAATTCTGTAATACGATATTCCGTCCGAAATTATTTTTATTACTCCCGCCTGTAGCGCCGTAAATGGCTGCCACCACCATGAAAATAGGCAGAAGAACGGCAGCCTTGGCTGTAGTGGCGGAGATAAAAGCCGACAGCACAAGGTTGATAATAATAAAGCTGAAAAATATCTGTAAGGCATTTTTGCCGAAGTGTACCACAAACCACAGCGCAAACCTTTTGGCTACCTTAGTTTTCACTAACATACTGGCTAATACGAACGATAAAATGTTCAACCACATTACAGGGTGTCCCAACTGGGCGTAGGCGGTTTTTTCGGAGGTAACGCCTGTCAGCACAATAGCCAAGATAACGAATAGCGAAGTCAGATAATTAGGAATAGCCTCGGTAATCCATAAAATAACAGAGGCCACGAAAATAGCCAGCATGGCGTAATTAATGCGCGAAAACCCTGCATCGCCTAACTCTTTAAACCGTTTGGCGGCATCGCCTGTAAGTTGTTCGGTGTTGATATTATTTAAGAAAGGAATATCAACAAACCAATAGATGAGGATAAAGGCTAATATAGCCAAGGGAAAGCCGGAGTAAGCCATACAACGCTCAAAACCGCTTTTGGGACGGACAGGCAGCTGCTCTATCCGATAGTTGTTCATGTCTAAAGGATCCATAAGAGTTAGAAAGTTTGTAAAGTAGAAAGTTTGTAAAGTAGAAAGTTTGTAAAGTAGAAAGTTGCTTGCTTTTAACTTTATGAACTTTATAACTTTTAACTTTATAACTTTTACCTTACCATTTAGTATAGGGTTGCTTCATCAGCATCGAATTATAATAACGCTTGTCGCCGGTAACTTCTTCGCCGAGCCAGTCGGGCTTAGCGAAAGCGGCGTTTTCGTCGGGCAGTTCTATTTCGGCTACGGTTAAGCCTTCGTTTTCGCCGTGAAATTCATCTACTTCAAACAGGTAAGGCTCCGCCTTTACCAAATGGCGCACCTTGTCGATTACACCCCGCTCGCAGATTTTCATTAGCTCGGCAGCTTCGGCTGCGGTGATTTCTTTCTCAAACTCGAAACGCGAAGCGCCCGATTCGCTGCCTATTCCCTTGATGGTTAAAAAACCTTTGTCGCCCTTGATGCGCACGCGCACCGTCCGCTCCGGAACCGACGACAAATAACCCTGTACAATGCGGGTTGATTTACTTACGAAAGGCCGAAAATCGCCCTTTACTAAGAATTTACGTTCTATTTCTTGCATGTTAGTTGAAAGTTTTTAAAGTTAAAAGTTATAAAGTTCATAAAGTTTATAAAGTTATAAAGTGTGGTTAAAGTTTTTTTATTAGTCCTGACAGCATCATTGATATTTCTATTGAAAGGGAGTGTAATAGTTTGTAGTCTTTTTCGGTTATTTTGTTTAGTTCTTTTGCTAAAATCAGCATGGAACGCACTTCGCCGCACGAGCCTTTTGCAATGTATATAAAGTGTTTAAACTCGTTATTAGTCCGCCGTTCAAATCCTTCGGCAATGTTATTCATAATGGAAACAGATGCTCGCTGGATTTGTTTTTTTAAGTCCAAATCTTTACAGGTTGAAAAAATACTATATATTGTTACGGTCAACTCCTTTGCCTTCTGCCAAGCAATAATATCTTCAAACCTGTTAATCCTCATTCTTTTAAACTTTAAACTTTATGAACTTTAAACTTTATAACTTTATAACTTTAAACTTTATAAACTCTTATCGCTCATTCCAATCACCCGCTTAATTGCCTGAAGATAGTTGATGTTTTCTACGCCTTCGAGGCCGCAGTCTTTTACGGTTTTCTTCAGGTCTTCTACCTCGGTTGATTCGGAATTAATAGTATGTACTTTGGCGCCATTGATATACACTTCGCCTGTTTCGCAGATGGTGTTGTTGACCATGTAGCCGTAGCGCAGTTTTTCTACTGTAACGGCCTGCAATTCAGGGTTTTCTTTCACCATGGCCAAAAATTCTTCCAAAGTGTAAGTTTCTTTGGTCAGTTCGGGCGTAGGTACCATAAAGGCGGGAAAGACTTCTTGCCTGAGGACTTCGGCGCTGATGGGAAACTCGCCTTTCATCAGCGGGTTCCACTGCTCGAAGCCGTCCACATTTTGCACGAAGGTTTTGATGTCCATCTTCCCGTCTCGGATTTTGGTGTTGTTAATGTCGTTTTTGCGACTGACGATGTAAGTTTCTATTGATTGCCGCTCCCACACCTTTTCGGGAACGGGAACCGACAGCCGCGCCATGCGTTTAGCCTGTTCTTTGAAACAGCGGCCGAAAGAACGGTATTCAAAGCGCGGCTTGGAGATTTCTCCAATTTTTAATTCTGCCATTTTTGAGTTTGTAAAGTTAAATGGTTTATAAAGTTAGAAAACAGGGGGCAGAAACCCTGCCCCCTGTTCATTTTGTTTGGTTACGGTTGTGCCGTTAGATAGCCATCATTTACTATGGCTGTTGTTGTTGTTCCGTTTACACTTCCCGGAGAGCCCGGTGCCCAACCCCAAGTGCCGTCGGTCTGACGAGAATAACTGAGACCGGTAACACCACCGGGACGTCTTTCTTGACCAGATGTTCCCCAAGGCCCTGTCCAACTTGTTCCACGAACAAACACATCAAATTCAAATCCGAGCGGATTAACCAAAGCAATTTTTAATGTTTGTTGATCTGACAGTCCGCCGGAAACAGTCCAATCAACGTATGCCGGACTTGCAACAACGGCAGCAAGTTCCGGATAGCTGGCCACATCGCCATTTCTGAAAGCAATTAATCGATAAGCGCCTGCGGGAATTACATCGCTCGCTTGTCCAACCCATTCGGTCCCTGCTGAAGGTCCGTCATTTCTTTGAATTCTTACACCCTCCAAATTCATTGGAGTTGTGCTTGAGTTGAAAATCTCAATAAAGATATTTTCTCCGCTGATTTCATTCAACACCAATTCGGATTTCAAATATCCAGGGCTTACAATTTCGCTTACCTTTGCTCCGTTTGCAGCGCCGATAGTTGGAAGAGCATAGGCCCATGTTCCATTAGGCATACGTGAGTAAGTGTGTGTATTGTTTTGAGTTTGACCGCCGGTTCCCCAAGCAGGAAGTTGTGCACTTCCATCTCCACGGATAAATACATCGAACTCTATTCCATCAGGATCTACAAGCGCAATTTTCAAAATTTGTTGGTTTGACAGTCCGCCGGAAACAATCCAGCCAACGTATGACGGACTTGCTATCACGTCTGTAAGTTCCGGATAGCCGCTTACATCTCCATTTCTGAATGCTATTAATCGATAGGCGCCTGCGGGAATTACATCGCCGGCTTGTCCAACCCATTCGGTACCTGCTGAAGGGCCGCCATTTCTTTGAACTCTTACACCCTCCAAATCAACCGGAGTTGTGCCGGAGTTGTAAAGCTCAATAAATAGATTTGCTCCGCTGATTTCGTTCAATCTTAATGTTGTGTAGTCAGTGGACGCGGCTCCGTCTTCTTCGCCGATTTTTAGGCACCCGGCGGTTGACGTGCCATTTGTGGCTTCACGTGTGCCAATGCCGTCTGCCGTATAGTACCAAGGACCTGTTCCATCAGGAATTCTAGCGTGAGATTTGTTGGTAAGATGGTCGTATCCTTGTCCCGTATTGACATTTTTAAGTTTTTCATAAGTATCCAAAACCGTGCCGTCAGGAGCTCTTAACTGCAATCTTACATTAGCATTATTTGCCGAAAGGCCTGTCCCTAAATTACTGCCGTCTCCTTTTGGGGTTGCAAAAAAGCCGCCGGCAGGAATAATGTCAGCAGTTGTACCTGTCCATGTATTAGTGGGATTCCAGCTTACAGGCTCTGAGTTACTGTAGTGTGCCGTAACTCCTGCAAGATTTATTTCAACAGTTCCTGTATTGTATATTTCGAACCATTTTTCATTACTGCAGCCATTTACTTCATTTAACTTCAGTGTAGTGTAATCAGCTGTCGGTTCTGCCCAAGTAATTGTTCCGCTTTCTTGCGCTATTTTGCCGGAGGTGTTGGAAGCATGAACCGTCCAATTTACAACGGTTCCGTCAACTTGTCCGGGGACTGTAAATGTATATTCTTTTTCATCTCTTGTAGCGGTGAGATCCGTTTGAGTTGCGCCATCTTTTTCCCATTTTAACACAGCGGTAGGAGTTCCTGAAGCATCGGATATGGTAGCCACAATAGTAACCGCAGCGTCCGGAGCCGGAGTAGTAGTAGATACGGTAATCCCTTCAATTCTTAACGCTTTCTCCATCGGAGGCATTGCTTCCGAGCCGGTCGGAGGCGTTGTGAGATTAGCCGCTCCAGGAGTTGCCATGCTATTGGGAATATAATACCATGTTCCGGCGTCGGGAATACGCATGTGGCACATAAATTCGAGAGGCGTACCTCTTAAATCCGGCACTTTTACGTAATAATCAATGATATTTCCGTTCGGGTCAAAAAGAGTTAATTCTATATTAGGATTTCTGTTGGACAGTCCGGTGCTAAGACCGGGGTAGCCTGCATTTGCCCCTTGGATAAGTTTCCACCCTTTGGCGGGGATAATATCTTCGGCGCGGCCACGCCAGGTTTCTCTTTCCTCAGTGTAATTCACATAGAAGCCTTCTAAGCTGACAGGCTCGTCTGTGTCGTTATAGAGTTCAAAACTTTTACTGGGATCATCTGAAGGCCAGCCGTTTACCTCGTTAATGAATAATAGCCCTTTTAAAGGAGAATCATCTGGCGGAGGGGGAGGAGGATCGTTTTTTACACAAGAAGCAAAAACGATTGACATTGCCGCAAGGGCGAGAATTGTTTTTTTCATGATGTTTATGTTTTTATTAATTATAAGTTATAAATTATTAGTTAAATGTTACAAATAATGTGTTATGAGCTATATATGAGTAAATTGTAATATTTAATAATCCCTCAACACTCAACACTCATCATTCATCACTCATAAATGTTAAAAGTCTATTTCAATGCGTGCTTGAATGGTATGAAACCTAACGCCAAAATCGCTGACAGCCGGGTTTAAGCCGGAGGTCGCAGCAGTGTAATTTCCATCGGCATCTTTACCAATCATAGCTCTGCCTTTGTTGCCCGCGTATTTATCATTTTTGGAAATTTGATAGTTCAGCATCATTTTTACGTTATTGTTCACATGGTAAACTAAGCCCAAGGCTAAGTTTTGTCCTGCGCCGCCATAAAGCTCCTTACTGTTCAAATTAACATAATCCCAACGGGCCATCACTTCAATGTCTCCCCAATTGCGTCCGCGCGAAGGCTGTGTAAATTCGCTTTGCGTAACATCGTAGCGTTGTTTTCCGCCAAACAGCATATAAGAAGCCTGAACATAATAGCCCCAGAAAAACTTGGTTTCTGCAGCCAATTCATGATTGGAAAGTTTGGGGTGATCGGGGTCCATTATGGAATGGTTCATGATGCATTCGCCTTGAAATCGGAATCCATCTTTATATCCGGCTAATTCAGCGCCGTGCAGATAATCGTACTTTACGCCATAATATTCGGTAGAAATAAATTTCAGGCGGCTGACAGCGGTTGCATTTCTTGTGCTGAAATAATTACCTTCATATCCGCGGCCCGATGCTGTTGCACCGTCTCTGTCATCGTCCGTTTTTTTAGCATGGCGATAGGAGGCGTTGTAACCGATGTGTAGCCCATAAAATTCTTCAGAACCCCAAGGCATGAAAACAGCTTTTCCGGTAAAGTTAGTACCCATTCCCTTGCCTTGTTTGTTGAATTCTTCTACGTTGTAGCGGGTGTCTTCAGTATCTATAACTTGCCATGACATTCCGGCCGAAATACGAAACCATTCTACGCCTATCCATTGCGCCTGAATACCAATATGGCGGCTTGGAGCAAACATTTGCACAACCATGGGGCGCTCCATAAAGGTTGAATAACGCGAAGTGGTAGTCTGGTCCATGGAAAAATCTTCTTTGAAATTTCCGACTTTAAACTCAAAGCCTTGTAAACCGGAGTACATGACATAAGCGTCTTCTAACTCAAACACGCCGTTGGCAAAGTTTAGGTCCACCTCGCCGTACCAGTCTTTGTTTATTTGAGCTTTAGCCGCCATACGCACACGGCGCATGGATACTCCGCTTACCATAAAAGGATTTCCATCTGCGTCAAGCATACCGTTTTTCAGGTTGAAATAATGCGCGGCATCAAACTGAACGCGGTTGTCCATCCAGAACTTGTAGCCTTTTTCTTGATTTCCAAGAACTAAGATGTTGTTTTGCGCTGCCGCTTGAAGCGGAAATGAGGAGACTTTAACGCCATATTGATTTACGGCATCTTCTTCGTCTTCAATCTGTGCGAAAATTGGCGTGTAGCAGAACATGCCTACCAAAGCCAATAGAAAGACATTTCGATAATTTTTTAATTGAGTCATACAATTTAATATTAAGGTTTATACTGATTTTTATTCCTGACGTGCAAAGATAAAGATGCAAGATTAAGAAAGAATGAAGATTTTGACAATTTAAAGTTAAAGATAATTTAAAGTTGAATTACAAAGATAAGAGATAGATTTCAGTAAAAAAAATCACTGCTTATACCTTTAAATCAAGTTTATTTCCCAACAATTTTGCTTTTACCTATCTGACCTGTTTCAATGGCTTGCTGCATAAGCTTGTAAAACAGCCAGCCTCGATTTGTAGATATTTTTTTGTTGAATCTGAAAGCAAATTCGTCTAAATAATAGGGTAAATATTTAGGAGACACTTTACTTTGATGCGTGCCTTGCAACCACCTTTTTACCAAAGAGCCAACCAAATAAATATGCGGTAAAAGGCTATGTGAATCTGTTCCGCTTTTCGCCCCCGTTTTAACTTCATGTTTATAATTATGTGTTTGCTGCAAGGGTGCATATCCAATACTGTCATCGGTAATTACAGTACTTCCCTGTTTGATATTGTCCTGTATGAATGGGATTAAATTTTCTGATATGGCTTCTTTTATACACCTGAAGCGTACTCTGCCTATTTTTTTCCCTTTACATTCGGCAGCTACGACTACCATTGTTTTTGTTGCTGCACCTTTTGCTGATTTTTCCGTATTTCTTTCTATTCCACCGATATATGTTTTATCTACTTCCACTATGCCGAAGATTTTGTCCCTGCCTTTTCTGACCATCGCCCTGCGTATTCTTTGCAGCCATGTCCAAGCGGTTTTATAAGAACCAAAACCCATAAAATCCGTCATATTGCTTGCGCTTACCCCCGTTTTTTGAGCCACTATCCACCATATAATGTGAAACCACAGTAATAATGGTTTCTTGGTTCCATGGAATATTGTGCCGGCTGTCAGCGATGTTTGATAACCGCAAATACCGCAATGAATCATGTTTTTGGCCGTTAGCCAATGCTTTTTCGTGCTCTTGCATTTCGGGCAGATAAAACCGGCCGACCACCGCAGTTCAAACAGATAGTTGCGGCAGGACTCCTCGTCTTTGAATTGCTCAAGGAATTCTTGAAAGTTTTTTGGATATTTTTCTTCTATTTCCATAATAAAAGACGCCTGCAATTATTTACTTGAATTAAGGGCATAAGCAATAAAAAGAAACAAATATACGTAAAATTCTTGGAATTATATGTAGAAAGATTTATTACCTGCTTTATTTTATTGATTTTCAAGTTTATAAATTTTATACCAACTAAAAGAAGACCTCAGAATTCGATTTTTTAAGTTTGTTCAGTTTGGGATTGAACGGCTCGTTAATTGTTAAATCTTTCAGTTGTTGCAGATTATCAAATTTGTTAAATGAGCTTGCATTATGTTTTATCATATTTAAATAGTAAGTTTTGCCATTTTTTTAAAAATTACAGCAAAACTGCAATAATAATCAAAAAATGATTATCTTTGCAGTTTTAATGTTGAAATATGATATCGGAAATATGAAATACACGGTAACCAATTGGATAGAAGACTTGCAGAAAGATGGAAGAATTTGTTTTTCATTTGCCGATGCAGAGGGAAAATTTCCGTCCCATAGCCGAATTGTACTGAGGAATGCGCTTACTCGTTTGGTCAGCAAGAAAAAAATATGTTCCATGTGGAGAGGTTTTTATGTAATTATTCCTATTGAATATCAGTCGAAAGGAATTATTCCCGAAGTGTATTACATTGATTGGTTAATGAAATTTTTGAGACGAGATTACTATATATCCTTGCTCAATGCCGCTGTTTTTTACGGTGCAGCACACCAGCAACCGCAAGAATTTACGATTGTTACCACACCGCCTTCGCTTAGAAGTACGCAGAAAAAAGGCACAAAAATAAATTTTAACAACAAAGCAACTATCCTTGAACGATTTATCGAACAGCGAAAAACGCCCACAGGTTACATACGAATTTCGTCGCCTGAACTTACGGCAACCGATTTGATACAGTTTGAAAAAGAAATTGGCGGAGTAAATCGTGCTGCAACAGTTTTGAATGAATTGGCGGAAAGTTGCGATTTTAGCAAACTTACAAAAGAGTTTTTTGAATATGTTCCTACGCCTATCATTCAGCGTTTGGGATACTTGCTTGATGTTTTGGAATGTCAATCACAAGTTGATGATTTGTATTCTGTTATAGAAAAATATGATATTGCATTTCGCAAAACACCATTGAAAATCAGAAAAAATACTGCAAATTGTGAGGAAAATAAAAAGTGGAAAATAATTATTAACGAACAAATTGAAATAGACGAATGATACCCGAATACGCTGTAAAAGAGTGGAATAAAACTATTCCTTGGCACAGAAACGAGCAAATCGAACAAGATTTGGTAATCTGTCGTGCTTTAGTCGCATTGTTCAATGACGAGTATTTGGCTAAACATTTGGCGTTTCGTGGTGGAACTGCCTTGCATAAACTGTATTTGCAACCGCAACCTCGCTACTCGGAAGACATTGATTTAGTGCAAAT
>WRMN01000017.1 GCA_009777095.1 Bacteroidales bacterium
AAAATGTTTCCTGACGTTACCGATGAGCAATGGAATGATTGGAAATGGCAGGTTAAAAATCGGATAGAGACATTAGAAGATTTAAAAAAATGTATTAATCTTACTGCCGATGAGGAGGAAGGCATACGGCAATCGTTAAAAACATTGCGCATGGCTATTACGCCTTACTATTTAAGTTTGATTAATTTAGAAAATCCGGAATGCTCCATACGAAAGCAAGCTGTTCCAACTATTGCGGAATTGCACCGCTCGGAAGCCGATTTGTTGGATCCCTTGCATGAAGATGAAGATGCGCCTGTTCCGGGCTTAACGCACCGCTATCCCGATCGGGTGTTGTTGCTCATTACCGACCAATGCTCCATGTATTGCCGTCATTGCACCCGCCGCCGTTTTGCAGGACAGCATGACGGAGAATCATCGTCGGAACGCATTGAAAAGGCTATTGACTACATTGCTAAAACGCCGCAAGTGCGAGATGTATTATTATCGGGAGGCGATGCCTTGTTGGTCAGCGATGCAAAATTAGAGTCCATTATACAACGCTTACGCGCTATTCCTCACGTGGAAATCATTCGCATCGGCACTCGCGTTCCGGTGGTTTGCCCGCAGCGTATTACGCCGGAATTGGTAAACATGTTGAAAAAACATCAACCGATTTGGGTAAACACTCACTTCAATCATGCGAATGAAATTACGCAGGAATCACGTAAAGCTTGTGCGCTCATGGCTGATGCGGGCATACCCTTGGGGAACCAATCGGTATTACTGCGCGGAGTGAACGATTGTCCGCAAATCATGAAACGCTTGGTCTATGAATTGGTGAAGATGAGAGTACGTCCGTACTATATTTATCAATGTGATTTATCGATGGGCTTGGAGCACTTCCGTACACCGATTACCAAAGGAATAGAAATCATAGAAAATTTGCGCGGACACATATCGGGATATGCCGTGCCTACCTTTGTGGTGGACGCTCCGGGCGGCGGTGGAAAAATTCCGGTGATGCCTACCTATCTTATTTCTCAGAGCCCTTATAGAGTGATATTGCGTAATTTTGAAGGCGTGATTACCACCTATGCGCAACCGATGGATTATACGGAAACAGAGTGTACATGCGCTGATTGTAAAACTATTCAGAAATCGCAAGGAGTGGCTTCTTTAATGCATGGTAAAAAATTAGCCTTAGAGCCGGAGGAATTGGAACGCAAGCAGCGATTATCAAAATAATGCCTTTCATTGATACAATAACACGGTTTAACAGCGTGTCGATTGTGGGTATGGCGAAAAATACCGGCAAAACGACCTGCCTGAACTATGTGATTCACCGCTTGCAGGAAAAAGGACTGAAAATAGCGCTGACTTCTATCGGCGTTGACGGCGAAGAGCGCGATGTGCTGTATGACACACCAAAACCTCGGATTGTACTGCATGAGGGAATGGTATTTATTACTTCGGAAAAAGATTTTGCGCAACGTGAATTTCCTGCTGAACTATTATCTGTGTCGGAACGCGCAACCCCTCTTGGCTGCTTGACTACCGCAAGAGCTAAAGACTCAGGTAAGGTAGTACTTTCAGGTCCTTCCGACTCGGCATGGCTGCAAGAGATGATTTCAACCATGCCGGACTACGGCGTGGAACTTACATTGGTAGATGGCGCGCTCTCGCGAATGAGCTTAGCCTCTCCTGCAGTAACCGATGCCATGGTCTTGTGTACCGGCGCAGCTTGTTCTGCACAATTGTCGGAATTAATCCGCCGAACGAAATTTCGCTGTACGCTGATAAGTCTGCCGAAAGTATCCGCTGCATTATATGATTTGCTGTATCCATTGAATAGCGGCGTGTGGTTGTTAACAGAAAAAGAGGAAGTGATAAAAAAAATAGCTGAAACAGTATTTACTATTGATAATAATTTGGAACAATCATTGTCGGATAAACTCACTGTTTATGCTTCCGGCGCAGTAACTGACACTTTTCTGAAATCCTTATGTGGGCGCACACACAGCGCTATAAAGTTAGTGGTGCGGGATTTTTCCAAGCTCTTTGTTTCCTCCTTGACCTACGATCGTTTTATACGGAAAGGAGGAAGCATAGAAGTCTTGCAAAAAGCAAAACTGCTGGCCGTGTGTACCAATCCGGTGTCGCCCGAAGGAACGCGCTTGAATCCCTTAATGTTGAAAGAAGAAATGCAGGAGGCCTTACAGCTTCCGGTGTATGACATAGTTCAGATAATAAATAATGAATGACATGAAGAACAAAAATATAACGCTTATAAATACAGATAAAGAAATCGTCGATAATGATTTATTCAACAACATTCGCGGAGTGTTGAATAATGCCCGACAAAAAGCATTTGCTGCTGTGAACGCCGCAATGGTAGAGGCATACTGGAATATTGGTCGATTAATTGTTGAAAGGCAGGGAGACAAGGAACGTGCTGTATATGGCGATGGTCTGATAGTTGGCTTGTCAAAGCAGTTGACTGCTGAGTATGGTAAGGGTTTCACCATGACCAATTTGAAGTACATGCGACAGTTTTACCTTACTTTCGAAAAAGGTCACGCACTGCGTGGCCAATTGAGCTGGACACATTATCGGCTGATTATGAGAGTAGAAAACCAGCAAGCACGTGATTACTATTTGGATGAATGTGCAAAGGGCAATTGGAGTACGCGACAACTTGAACGACAAATCAACAGTTTTTGCTATGAACGTGTTCTTTCCAGCAAACACAGTAATGAGGTACGGAATGAAATTATTAGAAAAGAGCCTAATATAACGCCACACGATGTTATTAAAGACCCCTATGTATTGGAATTTTTAGGGCTAAAACAAAACGACCATTTATACGAAACAGAACTCGAACATGCATTAATTAATCATCTACAGAAATTTTTATTAGAACTTGGGAAGGGTTTTACATTTGAAGCCCGTCAAAAACGCCTATCCTTTGATGGACGACATTTTTACATAGACTTAGTCTTTTATCATTATATCTTAAAATGTTTTGTTCTTATTGACCTGAAAACAGGCGAACTTACCCATCAAGACATCGGACAGATGCAAATGTATGTCAATTACTACACGCGAGAGTTAATGAACAAGGGCGATAATCCGCCAATAGGAATCATTCTTTGCGCCGATAAGAGCGAAAGTATTGTAAAATATACCTTTCCTGAAGGCGGAAATCCACAGATATTTACATCAAAATATAAGCTGTATTTACCTACCGAAGAAGAACTTGCTCGTGAGATTACAGCAGAAAAAGAATTATTGCTTCAAGAGAAAATTTTTCAGGTAATATAATAATGTGAAAACTGAACAAAAAACGATCATGCAAAAAAGTAAATTAGGACTTGATTTCTCAAAGGTGGCCAAAGCCAAAGAAACAGCGCAACATATTGCTGACGGCGTACAGCAGTTTGTTAATAATTATACCACCGTTGCAGTGGAACGCACCTTGTGCCGCCTCATAGGCATTGATGGCGTAGATGAAAATAGCGTACCGCTGCCGAATGTGGTGGTAGAGGCTATTCATGAAATCGGCCGCCTGCCTGACGGTGTGCTTGCTTTTTTGGGCAATGCTATGATTGCTACAGGCCTTTCTCCTCAGGCTATAGCAGAGAAAATAGCCGACGGAACTATAGACATTACGGCTTATCCTGCACAGTCTGCAACCAATATTGCCGCTGTTCTGAAACCCTTTGTTGATGCTGCCGTAGAACGTATTCGTAACAACAGGAAAGGCCGCGAAGATATGATTGCTAAAATAGGCGAGGGCGCTAAACCTTACATTTATGTAATTGTGGCTACCGGTAATATCTATGAAGATGTAGTGCAGGCACAGGCTGCTGCTCGACAGGGGGCGGATATTATCGCGGTAATCCGCACCACCGGACAAAGCCTGCTCGACTATGTGCCTTACGGTGCAACCACCGAAGGTTTTGGCGGCACTTTTGCTACGCAGGAAAATTTTCGGATTATGCGCAAAGCCTTAGACGAAGTAGGATTAGAAGTGGGTCGCTACATTCGTTTGTGCAACTATTGTTCAGGACTGTGCATGCCCGAAATTGCGGCTATGGGCGCTCTCGAAGGCTTAGATGTAATGCTGAATGATGCGCTTTACGGCATCTTGTTCCGCGACATCAACATGCAGCGCACCTTGGTTGACCAGTATTTTTCGCGGATGATTAATGGTTTTGCAGGAGTAATTATTAACACAGGAGAAGACAATTACCTCACTACAGCCGATGCTTTTGAGGAAGCACATACGGTATTGGCCTCCGACTTAATCAACGAACAATTGGCACTGTTAGCCGGAATACCCGAAGAGCAAATGGGCTTGGGACATGCATTTGAGATGGATCCGGAATTGAAAAACGGGTTCCTCTACGAACTGGCGCAGGCGCAAATGACCCGTGAAATCTTTCCGAAAGCTCCGCTTAAATACATGCCGCCCACAAAATTTATGACAGGCAATGTCTTCCGCGGACATATTCAAAATGCTCTCTTCAATGAAATTGCTATATGGACAGGACAAGGGATTCAGCTGCTCGGCATGTTGACAGAAGCTGTGCACACGCCTTTTATGTCCGACCGTTTTCTCGCTATTGAAAATGCCAAGTACATTTTTAATAACATGCAAAATATCGGCGATGAAGTGGAATTTAAGTCTGGTGGGTTAATACAAAAACGAGCGCAGGGAGTGTTAGACGAGGCGCTGGTACTTTTAGAAAAGGTAGAAAAAGAAGGACTGTTTTCAGCCTTGGAAAAAGGATTCTTCGCCAATGTAAAACGTCCCAAAACCGGGGGTAAAGGCTTAGGCGGCGTGGTCGAAAAAAGTGCGAATTATTTAAATCCATTTGTAGAACTGATGAATTGTAATACCGCACACAGATAACACAGATTAGATAAGATGACCGCAGATTAATCTTTTTAAAATCACGTAAAATCGGGATCTTCTGTGTACAAAAAAAGAATATGTATAAAACAAGAATATATACTATTAACGACATAAATAATTTTGAAACAGAATTTTTCAAAATTGTTAATACTTCTATTGATTGGTCTAAATCCCCGTGGCTGTCTTTGCGGCAGATAAAATCGGAATATTTTGGCAAAATGCAATGGGGAAAATTTGTAATACATAACAAATATAAAAAAAGAATATGGCTTAGAATAAAAGGAGAAATAAAAAATGATAAGCTAATTATAAGAATAACACCCTCTACTGGTTGGCATCGCATAATAACTGGAATTATTGTTATTCCTTTTTTTAGTATTCATATTATGCTAATTTCTTGGTACGTAGGACTGCTTATTATGTTGTTTTTAATAGCTAATGAATATTATTTTTGGAGTGTTTGTTGTAGATTAAAAAATAAATTTATTGAACATATAGAAAGAATGATTAAATAGAAAAATTAAATGAATAAATAAACTCTAAGTAACTAAATCAAATAACAATTGTATGACCATAAGAAAAATAGCGATACTACTGACGTTTGTGTACATGACAATCTCACTTGCCGCTCAGCAAAGGTTGTCGATAGATAAGTACTGGGTCTTTTACCAACAAGGAACTGAGGAGCAATATCCCGCTTCAGTGCCAGGAACCATACACACCGATTTGTTAACTAATCAGCTAATTCCCGACCCCTTTGAAAATGATAATGAAAATAAACTATATTGGATAGACTCTCTTAACTGGGTGTATGAAACCACATTTGATATTAACCGGTCTTATGTGAAAGCCAACTTGGTCTTTGAAGGCTTGGATACTTATGCCGATGTTTTTCTTGATGAGCAACTATTGTTTTCTAATAACAATATGTTTGTTACACAATCAATTGCATTAGATAATATATCGCTCGGACCACATCGACTGAAAATAATATTTTATTCGGCATTAAAAGAAATTGCAAAATATAATTCGGCCGATTATTATATTTTACAGGAAGAACCCAGAGCTTTCGCGCGCAAAGCGCAATATCACTTCGGCTGGGACTGGGGGCCGCGTTTTGTAACTATGGGCATTTGGAAACCGGTGTATTTGGAATTGTTTGATGAAAGGCCTCAAATATGTGAAGTGTCATTGAAGCAAAAGTACGTAGATGAGAAAATGTATTCCGGCATACTAAATTTAGAATGTCGTCTTTTTATTCCTGAAGGACAGGATTGTGAAATTGTCCTTAGAGAACAGTCTTCCGGTGGAGACATCTTTTGGAAAAAGCATTTACATAAAATTAAAGGCGATATTTTGATAGCAGACTCTGTGGATTTTCCTTTCTATATCGAATGGTATCCGAATGGATTAGGAGATCCTTTTTTGCATAATTTTGTATTGGAATTGTATGTCGGCAATCAATTGGTAGATGCTCGGGAAAAACGTGTGGGATTTAAAAACATTCGTTTGCATCGGACAAAAGATGAGAAAGGCGAACAGTTTTACTTTAGCGTCAATGGACATAATGTGTTTGCCAAGGGTGCAAACTGGATACCTGCCGAAAGCTTCCTGCCTCGCCTAACCAAAGCCGATTATCATTCCTTGATAGCGCAAGCTGCGAAAAGTAACTTCAACATGTTGCGTGTGTGGGGCGGCGGAATTTATGAAGACGAAGCCTTCTATGAGGCCTGTGATGAAATGGGTATTATGGTATGGCAGGATTTTTCCTTTGCCTGCGCCATGTATCCTGCAACACCCGATTTTTTGAAAAGTGTTGAAATGGAAGCGACCGAACAAATCCGGCGTATTTCGCAACACGCTTGTTTGGCTTTGTGGTGCGGCAATAATGAGAACGAAGAAGGGTGGCACAATTGGGGTTGGAAGCAGCAATTCGGCGCCGACACGACAAAGGTTTGGGATAATTATACTCGATTGTTCCATCGTTTGTTGCCCGGCTTGATACAACAATATGACCCCGGCCGCGATTATCATGTCTCCTCCCCTGTATTCGGTTGGGGCAAGAAAGAAAGCATGCTTGTGGGCGATAGTCATTATTGGGGCGTGTGGTGGGGAATGGAGCCTTTTGCTATGTACAAACAGAAAGTACCACGTTTTATGAGTGAATATGGGTTCCAAGGCTTCCCTTCTTTATCTACACTCTATAATTTTATGCCCGATGAGCAAGACCGTTATCTAAGTTCTGACGCCATGAAAATGCATCAGAAACATCCGCGTGGTTACGAAACCATTCAAACCTTTATGGAACGAGAGTACAAGATTCCGGATAATTTGGAAGATTATGCTTACACCTCACAACTATTGCAAGCTTACGGCATGAACACAGCTATAGAGGCCCATCGGAGAGCAAAACCCTACTGTATGGGGACTTTGTATTGGCAATTCAACGATTGCTGGCCGGTAGTATCATGGTCGGGCATTGATTATTATAAAGAATGGAAAGCCCTGCAATATTTTGTTAGAAAAGCTTATGCCCAACACCTGCTAAGCTTTGATACAGTTGAAGATAAAACTTGTCTATGGGCGATAACCGATTCTATTGCAGATGTTTACGGGAAGTTAGAAATAGTGTTTTCTACTTTTGCAGGAAAAGAAATATACCGGAAAGACAGTTTGCTTACTATCCCCGCCAATAGCGCGCAAAAAATCTGGGAATGCCGTACTGCCGATTTTATCAAAGGCGAAGATAGTTTAACCACATTCTGTCATGCCCGCTTCCTGATAGGCGACCGCCAAGCGGCAGAGTCCATAAACTATTATTCATCACCTAAAAATACCCCTTATCCTGCCGCCAATCTAACTGTGTCGTTGCAAAACAATGGTGAAATTATACTGCAAGCCGACCAATTAGTGAAAAATATTTGTATTTTATATGAGGGAAAACAATCACCCTTCTCCGATAATTTCTTCGATATGCTGCCCGGACAGCCTTATACCGTCAAATTATTGAAAGACAAGCTAATTGCACCTGACCTTCTTCAACTTAAATCGCTCAACACTTCTCTAAATGTTCAATTCATAATTCATCAATCATAACTCATAAATAATACATCATCATGAGCACAGGATTATATTCAACAACTGCAAAAGACTTTGACCAGACATTAGATTTGACGAAGATTAAACCATACGGCGACACGCTGAACGACGGCAAAGTACAGCTGAGTTTTACCTTGCCGGTAGCATGCAGCGACGAGGCTATTGAAGCCGCCAAGCAATTAATGTATAAAATGGGGTTCGATAATCCGCAGGTAGTGTTTTACAAAGAACTGACCGCCGGTTATACCTTCTTTAATTGCTATGGAAATGTTTCCCACACTGTCGATTTCACACAAATTAAGGTACAAAAGGTAGAAAGCGCTACATGGTCAATGAACGATACTGATGAGTTTATCAAAAAACATATTGGGCGAAAAATTGTGGTAGTAGGCGCCAGCACCGGCTCCGATGCGCACACAGTAGGCATCGACGCCATCATGAATATGAAAGGCTATGCCGGACGTTATGGCTTGGAACGTTACGAAATGATAACCGCCATAAACATGGGAAGTCAGGTGCCTAATGAGGATTTTATTAAAAAAGCTATAGAAGTCAATGCCGACGCCATCTTAGTCTCGCAAACGGTTACGCAGAAAGATGTACACGTGAAGAATATGACCGAGTTGATAGAAATGTTAGATGCCGAAGGCTTACGCAGTAAAATGATTGTAGTATGCGGCGGCCCGCGCATTTCTCATGAATTAGCCAAAGAGCTGGGCTTCGACGCAGGCTTTGGCATGAACACCTATGCCGATGATGTGGCCTCGTTTATTGCGCAGGAAGTAGATAGAAGAACGAAATATAAATAAATTTTTTACTATGGATAAAAATCAAATCAGAGAAGTAATTGCCAAACGTGCAGCCCGTGAGTTGCACGACGGCGACGTGGTAAATCTGGGAATAGGATTGCCCACCCTTGTTACCAACTATGTGCCTCAAAATGTACAGGTGATTCTACAATCGGAAAATGGCCTGATTGGCATGGGACCCACACCGGAGGTCGGCAAAGAAAATCCGGAACTGACCAATGCAGGCGGCGGCTATATTACAGCCATGTCCGGCGCTTCTTCTTTCGACTCGGCTACTTCCTTCGGGGTTATTCGTGGAGGGCATGTGAATGTGTCTATTCTTGGCGCTTTACAAGTCGATGAGCAGGGGGATTTGGCCAACTGGATGATTCCGGGAAAGAAAACTCCGGGCATGGGTGGCGCTATGGACCTGTTGGTAGGCGCGCGTTTAGTGATTCTGGCTATGGAACATACCGCCGGTGAAACCAAGAAAATACTAAAAAAATGCACCCTTCCACTGACAGCATCGGGACAGGTAAATATGATTATTACCGAAATGGGGGTCATGGAAATTACGCCGGAAGGTATTGTGTTGAAAGAAATTCACCCGGAATTTACGGTAGAGCAGGTGCAGGCCGCTACTGAAGCGGAGCTTATTGTTAGTAAGGAATTGAAACAAATGGAAATGTAACGTGTAACATGTCTCTAAAAACAAATACATTATGAAAAAAGTTTACATCGTAGCCGCCAAGCGTACCGCTATCGGCAAATTTTTAGGAACCTTAGCGTCCTTATCACCGGCTGACTTAGCCGTTCCTGTGATTAAAAATATTTTAGAAGAAACAAAAATCGACCCTGCTGAATTAGATGAAGTTATTGTAGGTAATATTCTGATGGCCGGACATAAGCAGGGCATAGCCCGTCAAGCCGCCGTAAAAGCAGGCATTCCGCACAGCGTTCCGGCTTACGGATTGAATATGATTTGCGGCAGCGGCATGAAAAGTATCATCAATGCCTGTCAAAGTATCAGGGTTGGAGATGCGCATTTAATCTTGGCCGGCGGAACGGAAAGCATGTCTAACTCAAGTTTTGTGATTTCCGGCAGCACCATGCGCAACGGACAGAAAATGGGTGATTTTAAGGCGCTTGACCACATGGTATGCGACGGATTGACCGATGCTTTTGCCGATTACCACATGGGGGTTACGGCCGAAAATATTGCAGAAAAATATGCTATTTCTCGCGAGGCGCAAGATGCGTTCAGTTACCAATCGCAGCAAAAAGCTATTGTCGCCATTGATGCAGGCAAATTTAAAGACGAAATTGTGCCGGTGGACATTGTTACCAAAAAAGAAACCCTGCGCTTCGATACCGACGAATATCCTAATCGTGCGACTTCTCTTGAAAAATTAGCACAGTTGAGACCTGCATTCAAAAAAGATGGGACAGTTACTGCCGGTAATGCTTCGGGTTTGAACGATGGCGCTTCGTTTGTTTTGCTGGCCTCTGAAGAAGCCGTAAACAAATATAAAGTGACGCCTTTGGTTGAGATTATTGCTTCCGGGCAAGGCGGTGTTGACCCTGCCATTATGGGTATGGGGCCTGTCCCCGCTATTGCTGCAGCCTTGCAAAAAGCGCAACTGAAATTATCGGATATGCAGTTGATAGAATTGAACGAGGCCTTCGCCGCGCAATCTCTTGGCGTGGCGCAGCAACTTTGCGCCGACCATGGAGTAAGCAGCGAATGGCTGCAAAAAATCGCCAATGTGAATGGCGGAGCCATTGCTTTGGGGCACCCTATTGGCGCTTCAGGGAATCGCATTGTGGTAACCCTTATTCATGAAATGCTACGTCGTGAGGTGTTACTCGGCTTAGCTTCGCTGTGTATCGGCGGAGGAATGGGAACGGCGGTAATTGTTAAACAAGTTTAAAGTTCAAATTAATCATTAACTTATTAAAAACATGAAAAAATTAATTCTATTATTCACGCTGCTTGTTTCAGTATGTAACGCTTGTACGCAGACGGCAGCACAGAAATCGGGTACGCTGTTATGGAAAATATCCGGAAACGATTTACCTAAACCCTCCTATTTGCTGGGAACTTTACATTTGAAATCCGGCGAATATTTAGACAGCATTCCGGGAGCGAGAGCGGCTTTGCAATCCTGTGAACAAGTCGTTGGCGAAATAAACATGCCGGATATGGCCGCAGTGCAAATGCAGGCGCAGCAGGCCATGATGATGACACCCGATACCACCTACCGAATGCTCTATTCCGATGAAGATTACCAATTTGTAAGCGAAAAAATAGCTTCGTTCCTTGGCGTCGGATTAGACCAAATGGGGATGTTGAAACCGGCAGCTATTAATCAAACAGTAGTTCTCTTTGCTTACGCCAAATATTTTCCCGGATTCAATCCGGCAAATGCTTTGGACCTTTATATTCAGGCGGAAGCGCTGGAAGAACAAAAACCTGTTTTAGGCTTGGAAACAAGCGATCATCAGCTTTACGTTCTTTTTGGTATGTCAAGTTTGCAACAGCAGGCAGACGATTTGCTATGCGCTATGAAAAATATAGAGAAATTACTTGATTTTGCCCCTGAGCTGATTAACGATTATAATCAAGGCGATTTAGATAAACTATATCAAAGTTTAGAAAAAAGTAATAAAATTTGTCCCTCAACTGCTGCAGAAATGGATGCGTTGAACAAAGACCGAAATACGGCTTGGATGCAAAAACTACCGGAAATCATGAAAGAAAAATCATCTTTCATTGCTGTTGGCGCCCTGCATTTGGCAGGAGAAGAAGGTTTGCTGAATCTGTTGAAAGAAGCGGGATATACGGTAGAGCCGGCGGGGCTGTAGCAAGTTAGAAAAATTACAGAGTTAGGTTAATCCATAGTAAAAAATATTTTTTCAAACGCTCTTTCACCTCCTCAATATCCACCTGCTTGCCGAACTCTTGCTGCATGGAGGTAACGCCCTTATCGACAAAACCGCAGGGGTTGATGTGGCGGTAGTAGCTGAGGTCTGTGTTTACGTTGAGGGCAAAGCCGTGCGTGGTAACAAAGCGGGAGGCGCGCACCCCAATAGCACAGATCTTCCGGGCTTGCGCCGTGTCGGCAGCCACCCAAACGCCCGTAGCGCCTTGCAGCCTTCCGGCGGTAATCGCCCAATCTTTAAGGGTATGTATGATTATTTCTTCCAAGTTGAAAATATATTGTTTGAGGCCAAGGCGCAAGCGTTCCAAATCAAGTATGGGATAGCCAACGATTTGTCCTGGACCATGGTAAGTAATATCGCCACCGCGGTCAACGTGATAGTAGGTCGCATTAATGTCGGATAGGAAACGCTCGTTAACCAAGAGGTTGTTGATTTTCCCGTGGCGTCCCAAGGTGTAAACGTGCGGATGTTCGCAAAGAATAACTTGCTGAGCTGTGGCCTTAGGTCTTTGCTTCTCGGCTAGCACCTGTTCGGCTATGGCGCGTTGCCTGTCCCACGCTTCTTTATAATCTATTAGTCCCCAATCGGTAAACGTCATGCCTTGTTTATTTTTGATGATAAAAAAGATTTTTCGGCCATATAGGAAGAACGCACCAATGGGCCGCTTTCAATATGGTCGAAGCCTAATTTCTTACCTTCGTTTTTATATATTTCAAATTGGTCGGGGTGTACATATTCCTGTACGGGAAGATGTGCAGATGTTGGTTGGAGGTATTGCCCTATGGTAAACAGACGAACGCTTGCAATGCGGGCATCCTGCATGGTTTGCAGAACCTCATCGCTTGTTTCGCCTAAGCCGACCATGATACCTGTTTTGGAGATAATCCCTTTGGTGGCCACGTATTTTAACACTTCAAGGCTAAGCTGGTATTTAGCCCGCGAGCGTATGTGAGGGGTAAGCCTTTCTACAGTTTCCAAATTATGTCCTATAATAATGGGCTGTGCGGCTATTACCATATCTAATAATTCGGGCTGTGCGTCAAAATCGGGAATCAGCGCTTCGATAATGCAGCTGGGATTTGTTGCACGTATTGCCTCTATAGTATCTGCCCAATGGCCCGCTCCCTTGTCGGGCAAATCGTCTCGGTCAACGGAGGTAATGACACTATGTTTGAGTTGCATTAAGCGAATGCTTTCCGCTATTTTGTCCGGCTCTGCCGGGTTTGGCGGCAGCGGCTTTCCGGTAGCGGTGGCGCAGAATTTACAGGAACGGGTGCAGATGTCGCCCAAAATCATAAAGGTAGCAGCACCCATGCTCCAGCATTGGCCGATGTTCGGGCACTTACCGCTGCTGCATATAGTGTGCAGTTGATGCTTTTCTACAATATTGCGGATAAAAGGGGATTGTGCAGTGTTGGCTAACTTTATTTTTAACCAGTGAGGTTTTCGTTCCATCGGATTTGGTATATGTTTTTTGTTGCAGAGGTGGTTTTGTAACGATCGTCAATGCGTTGTCCCACGAGCCATACAATATCTTTCCCTGAAAGTAAGACTAACTGTTTTTCCTTATGGTGCAGCGGTATTTTCTTGTCGATAAAAAAATCGCTGACCTTCTTTTTCCCTTTCATACCCAGCGGAACAAAAGTGTCCCCTTTTTTCCAAAGCCTTGTAATAAGCGGTAGTTGTAATTTATCGGCATCTAACCATGCGGTATTTTTATCTTGCGGAATGGACATTGCGGGAAGGTAGGGAAATTGGTCGAAAGATAATGCTGTAGAGACACAATGCATTGTAGCTCTACAATGTTCTATAACAATCAATTTATCTCTGTCTTTTATCAATTTATGACTGGCGCTGTGGAAACGTTTTCCCGCTTGTCCTTCCAAGGCTATTACTATATCATCAACCTGCCTACTGTTAAATCCGTATTCCTGTAACCATTCGTGGAGAAAGAGGCCCGGTGTTCCGCTTGCTGCTAAGGTTGGAATATCAATATACAGTTCATTGTTAATAAAATCACAGCATTTTTCAAACTCTTCCCGAGCGATCTTACTAATCAATGATTGTGCTTGCGAGAAATAGCGACTGTTATGCAATAATGTTTCAATCAGCGAGGGATTGAGGCTTTCTAATTTGGGAATGATGTGATGCCGAATGTAGTTTCGTGCATAATCATCGGAGGCATTGCTGCTGTCTTCCCTGAATGAAATATCGTTTTCCTTGGCGTATTTTTGCACTTCGAGACGCTGGGCAAACAATAAGGGACGTATAATATTTCCGTTAGCGGGAGCCATACTGCACAGCCCTTTCAATCCGGTGCCGCGGGTGAAGTTCAGCAGCAGGGTTTCGGTCAAATCGTTGGCATGGTGGGCTACGGCGATTTTGGTGTAGCCGTGTTGCTCGACAAGGCTGCTAAACCAATTGTAGCGCAGCTCTCTTGCTGCCATTTGGGTTGATAATTTATGTTGAACGGCGTATTCATTAGTGTCAAAGCAGATAGTATGAAAAGGAATGTTGTGTTGTGCTGCCCATTCTTGTACAAAGGCTTGGTCTTCATCGCTTTCTTTTCCTCGGAGTGAAAAATTGCAATGAGCTATGCCGAAAATTTGTCCGCTGCGTAAAAAGAGGCGGGCTAAAACCATAGAGTCCATACCGCCGCTGACAGCCAGCAGGATATTATCATGTGGGCTGAACAGTCCTTGCTTTTGGTTATATTGGAGAAATTTCCGGTACATGGCCTTCACCATTGATAGAGGTAATAAAGCGTAAAGTTACAAAAAATAAAAAAAGCCGGAAATTTTCCGGCTTTTTTACAGGACATAAAGTGCTTATTCTTCAACTTTTTCTTGTTCAGCCTTTTCGCAGCCTTCAGCTTTTTTATCGCACTTTTTTTCACAACCTTCACCTTCTTTGTCAGCACATTTTTTCTCGCATCCTTCTTTTTCACCATCTTTGCAGCATCCTTCTTTCTTACCATCTTTGCAGCAACCATCTTTAGGAGTGATTTCGGCAGCAGCGATAGAGTAGATAGGGAATTCGCCAACTTCTAATTTTGCTTTCCAATCAGCAAGTTTTTGCTGGCATACTTCTTTTCCTTCAGGGCATTCCATTTCTTCAATTTGTGCTTCAAAATCGGCCACAAATTCTTCGGTAACGGTAAATGCGTTAACTACGCCTTTTATTGTAAATTCCTTTCCAATAGCGCCTTTGCAAACTTTCTGTTCGGCAGGAGGTGCAACCATTATTTGTTGGTCGCCGGTTCCAATAATGAAATTACCGGTAGAGAAGCAAATACCTTCAATAACAGCATCAATAGTAATTTCCTGATCAACTAAAGCGATAGGGTCTTCAAAGAATTTTGCCACGTTAAGCGAAGTGGAAGCAGGTTGTTGGTTACAGCAGGCAACGGCCAAAACTGCAACAGCGATGAATGTGAATAATTTTTTCATGTTTTTTATTTTTTTAGTTAGTTATTAATATTCTTCTTCGTTAAAGAAAAAATCTTCTTTACTGGGATAGTCCGGCCAAATATCTTCTATACTGTCATAAATTTCTCCATCTTCTTCCAATTCTTCCAGATTTTCAATCACTTCCAAAGGTGCACCGGAACGGGTAGCATAATCAATAAGCTCATCTTTAGTCGCCGGCCAGGGAGCGTCCTCTAATTTAGAGGCAAGTTCGAGTGTCCAATACATAGCTTAAACTTTTGGTCTTCAATAATTTCAATGCGTCTTTACTTGTTGTAACAAAACGCGAATATAGACATCTTTTTTAAAAATACCAAATAATTGGGTAATTTTTTTTAATGTAACTTGCCAATATATTGATTAATAATGCATTAAATTGAGCACAAAAGCGTGGCATACTACGTCTCTACGCTGGTTCACCCATATTACATTTCTAATTTCCTTGCCAACACAAACAAATAATCGGAAAGGCGGTTGAGGTAGGGTATGATGTTTTCGGCGATGGCAAATTGATCGCCTGCCGCAATGGCCATTCGTTCGGTGCGACGGCATACGGTACGAGACACGTGGCATTGGGCAGCAACATCCGGAGGCGAAGGTATCACAAAAGAACGAAGTGGCGGCAAGTCTTTGTTCATAACATCTATACTATTTTCAAGCTGCTGAATATCGGATAGCTGTATTTTAGGTAAAACTTTGGTAGTTTTCTCATCTGCTGCTAAAAGCGCCGAAATATTCATCAGGCATTGCTGTATCTGTAGTATTTCTTCATTTTGTGCATGATTATTATTCCAGGCCCGAAGCAACCCAAGATGACTGATTAGCTCATCTACCGTTCCGTAGGCCTCTACACGAGGGTCGGTCTTGCTCACCCATGCGCCGCCCATCAATGAGGTAGCGCCCTTATCGCCGGTTTTGGTGTATATCTTCATTTATCCTCTGACAGGATTGGGATTTTCTTTATCGCTTTCAATAATACCATCGCGCAGGCGGATAATGCGCCGCGCATGTAAGGCTATTTCTTCTTCGTGGGTTACTACAATAATGGTGTTCCCTTTCTTGTAGATTTCTTCGAAGAGGTTCATAATATCAATAGAGGTCTTGCTGTCGAGGTTTCCGGTGGGTTCGTCGGCTAAAATAATGGAGGGGTTATTTACCAAGGCCCGCGCCACAGCTACCCTTTGCCGCTGACCGCCGGAAAGTTCGTTGGGCTTATGGTCTTTACGATTCAATAAGTCCACACTAACTAAGGCTGTTTCAGCTCTTTTCATGCGCTCATGTTTCGGCATACCCGCGTAAATCAAGGGCAGAGCCACATTATCCATGGCTGTGTAGCGGGGCAATAAGTTGAACGATTGGAAGACAAAACCGATTTCTTTGTTCCTGACTTCCGCTAAGTCATTATCTTCCATCTGGCTAACGTCGGTGCCGTTGAGTACATAATTACCCGAAGTAGGAGAGTCAAGGCAGCCTATGATGTTCATCAGGGTGGACTTTCCGGAACCCGATGGACCCATAATTGCCACATATTCGTTACGTTGAATAGTTAACGACACCCCATTTAAGGCGCGTACTTCCTGTGTCCCTACCTGATAAATCTTCTTCAGGTCTTCAATGCTGATGAGCGTATTATTCATATCAATTAATATCAAACCACAAATATAAGGATTTTTTATAATTGAGCAATGCAAACCAGCAGTATCACATTAATAAGATAGTCTTAATTTGTTACAAAGATACGACCATCGCTACCCCTGTACGCCCGATAGCGCTGCAAACGAAAAGATTGGTTTTGGGCATAACCACCATTAAATAAATTATATACAGTATGACACTGAGGGCAGGTAGCTGTAAACTCGCCTTTGATTACATTTATAGACTTAGCGTCTTTTGTAATATCTCGCGTACAGGTAGCATCATAAACCGCATATTCCTCATTACCAATACCTAAAGAAACAATAATCAGGCCATTCCTATTATATCCCTCAGTGCCCAGTTTCACCTTTTCCGGTAAACCGGCCATTATCTCCATAGGAGTTATATAACAATTTACATACATATAAGGCAAGGGATTCTGCTCTTCTTCAGCACAAGTTGTTAATAAACAAAGTATTAATAAAGAATAGAATAAAAAACTCCTTTTCATGCTGCAAAGATAATAAAAATTATACGCATAAGCGTTTACGCAGTGCATAAATATAGAAAATAAATAAGGAGTCAAAGCATATTATTGTTGTGTTTGCAGCAATAGATTCTCATTCGCAATTATATGGATAAAGACCACCACCTTGCTTGCAAAGGCCGCCTTAACCCTACCTAATCCCAAACAGCAGTTTTATATGCCGCTCCCAAAGGTTCTCGGTAACTTGTTGTCCGACAATCTCGGCATATTTTTCAAGCGCCTTAGTGTAAACAGCTCCTAAGTTGGCTGCTATTTTAAAGGCTACGTGAATTAACTGACGGAAATTAGGATTGTAGTTCGGATTCGACGGGACGTGGCGAAGCGATTCTGCGAATTTTTGGCTATCCCAGCTATTTACTTCTTCGGGGGCAGGTATTTTTGTAAAATCAATATCAATGACGGTGGCGTAAGGAGCCGTCATTTCGCTTTGGTGTTCGTAAGTGTCGGCATAGATCTTCTTAGCCACTTCGAGACCGTCGCCGCCGGCTTCGGCTAAACCGATTACTTCTTCCAGCCAAGTAGTACCTGCGGTTTTTACATGAATACCTTTATTATGCTTCTTAATCAGTTCTCCCATAACAGGATAAATAGAAAACTTATCGCTGCCTGAATGTATGCTCAGTTTAAGGTTTTCGGGAAGGCCAAATTCTTTGACAGCAAAGTCGATGACCAACAGGTCTTCTTCAAACTCAGTGGCAAATTGTTTAATATCACCTACATAGTCCACACCTTTATTAAAACGGCCGGTAAATTTAGGAGCAATGGTTTGCGCCGGTATCTTATACTGGGCTATAGCGCTTAAAATAAAGAACATTTCAACAGGCGACTGAGCATCGTTGACCTCGTCCATGGAGACTTCGGGTACAAAATTGCCCTCGCCTTTGGCTTTTACCACATATTGATAGATGGTAGCCGCTTCTTTAATGGCAAACAAGAATTTTTTAGCAATATTCCGCACATTGTTTTCAGTGATAATAAAAGGTTTAGCTATTCCCGGAATGGATAGATTACCGATATATTTTTTATTAGCCTCAATGAACGCTTCAATTTCTTCGGTAGCTGCTTCTTTTCCAATATAATCGGCTACGTCTAAGGTAAAGAAATCGCAGGCATTCATAAAACGGTCAACATTGTTCATATTGATATGGTCGGCATCGCAGAAATACTGTCCTGTCCAGCCCAAAGCTTTGACGGCGGCATCGGCTGCAGCGCGGGTAGCTGTCGGTTCCGATCGGATAAACATGTGTTCACGGTTCGACTTGTTCCATACCGGTACAATGTCAATACCTGCATTTTTAGCCAAAATCATGGCTTTTAACTGTGCTTCAGCCTGATGCGCAAAACGGTCGCCTATGCCCCAAGAATATTTACCAATTTCCATAATATTATAATGTATGTTTTAAAAGTTAAAAATCTGATTCTAATAAGGCAAAGGTAAATAAAAAAAAGTTGAAAAATGATGTTTTTTACAGGAAAAAACGATATTAATTTACGTGTGAAATTTTATAATATTGATTTTCAATAATATAAAAGCAATATTTATTTGTGTGCGCACACAAGCCGCTTATTTTTAATTTAACTAATTTTTAATAAAAAACATATTTTTTGTAAAAAAAATGATTTGTGTGCGCACACAAATAAAAAAAATACTATCTTTGTGAAAATTTTAACCGTAATTTAACTTAAAATATTAACTAAAATAATCAAAACTTATGCGAAAATTCTTTCGAAAGGGGAACCTGAGCAGCCTGTTTTTAATGGCAGTGTTATGCATGGTTTCCTGGAGTGCTTCGGCACAAACACAAACCGTTAAGGGGGTCATTACCGACAACAGGAATGAGCCGCTTATCGGGGCCAGCGTAGTAATAAAAGGTACGCGAACCTCTGCTACTACCGATATTGATGGCAATTACTCCATCAATGTGCCGGACGGCGCTACTTTAGTAGTATCGTATATCGGTATGCTCGCCAAAGAAGTTCCTGTTGTTGGAACTGAAATAAATGTTGCGTTGGAAGATGATGCCTTTCAGCTGAACGAGGTGGTAATGATTGGTTACGCTTCTGTGAAAAAGCGCGATTTGCTGGGCGCCGTTTCTTCTGTCGGAGCTAAAGAGATTGCAGCTATTCCTGTAGCTTCTGTTTCCAGCGCGCTGACCGGTAAGATGGCCGGTGTACAGGTAGTTACTACTGAAGGTTCGCCCGATGCTGAAGTGAAAATCCGTGTGCGCGGTGGCGGATCCATTACGCAAAGCAATGAACCCTTGTATATTGTCGATGGCTTTCCTGTAAGTTCTATCAGCGATATTACCGCCGCCGATATTGCCAGTATTGATGTGTTGAAAGATGCTTCGTCTGCAGCTATTTACGGTTCACGTGGCGCTAATGGCGTAGTCATTGTTACCACTAAGAAAGGTCAAAGAGGTAAGATTACTGTCAATTATAATGCTTACTATGGTTGGAAGAAAAATGCAAAAACATTAGGTATAATAACTCCTTATGATTATGCACTCTTTCAATATGAGCGCTCGCTTTTGGATAATGATGATAATTATTCCAGAATTTTCGGAAATTGGGAAGATATAGATATGTATAAAGGTATGGCAGGGAACGATTGGCAAGATATCATTTTTGGGAATATCGGAAGCACCTTTTATCAAAACCTCAGCATCAACGGCGGGAGCGACAAGATGCGCTATTCATTTAGCTATAGCCATATTGACGAAAACGCCATTATGAAAGGTTCGGATTTTACACGCGACAACTTGTCCTTAAATTTAACGAATAACCCGCACGAGCGTGTTCAGTTGGATTTTTCAGCGCGTTGGTCGCAGACCAAAATAAACGGCACAAATACGAATGAAGGAGGCGGTGAACGCGGCTCTACCTCAGAAACGCGCTTAAAAAATGCAATGATTTTTCCTTCTATTCCCATTACAGGCGATTTAGCAGATCCTGCTAACACCGATTCAGGTTTCGCTCTTTACAGTCCGCTGGTTTCGCTAAGCGATAACGAGCGTGCCAACCAACGAAAAAGCCTTAATATGGGTGGCGCGGCAAGTTGGGAATTTATAGATGGATTTAAACTCAAAACCGAAGTAGGTTTAGACCAGTATAATGAACGCAACCAGCGCTTTTATGGTATTACTACCTATTATGTAAGGAATAATGTGCCGGCGGCATACCAGATGAAGCCCGCAATCACATTCAGTGACCGTAACCGTCAAATAATTCGCAATACCAACACTTTAGCTGTGAGTTTTGAACAATGGCTGCCCGAAGGTCATACTTTAAATCTATTGCTGGGTCAAGAACATATCCTAACTACCAACGAAACCTTAACCTCTGAAGTGGCCGGATTTGACCAAAGCTTTACTTTTGATTTAGCTCGCCGTCTGCCCAATCAGGGAGAAGCATTGACTGTTGATAATAATTTGTCGCCCGACGATAAATTATATTCTTGGTTTGGCCGTGCGAGCTACGACTACTTGGGTAGGTACTTATTTAGCGCAACCTTCCGTGCAGATGGTTCTTCTAAATTCTCGCGAGGCAACCGTTGGGGTTATTTTCCCTCGGTGTCCGGCGCCTGGCGTATTTCAGAAGAACCATTTATGGAAGGCACAAAGAGCTGGCTTACCGACCTGAAACTCCGCGCCAGCTACGGTACTGCAGGAAATAATAGTATTCCTGCCGGACAAATGACACAAAGCTATGAGTCAAGAAATACCGAGTGGATTAACGGATATGGCTACTACTGGGCGCCGAGCTCCAGAATGGCTAATCCCGATCTGAAATGGGAAACTACCACTACCCGCAATATTGGTTTAGATTGGACCCTTTTGAAAGGAAAACTCAGTGGTACATTTGATATATATCTAAATACTACCAGCGATTTGCTTATTGAATTCCCTGTTGGCGGAACAGGCTACAGTACTCAATTCCGTAATATGGGCGAAACGCAAAATAAGGGTTTGGAATTATCTTTAAACTGGATAGCTATTGATAAGGAAAATTTTAGTTTAGCTTTTGGCGCCAATATTGGATTTAATAAAAATAATATTAATTCACTGGGGCAAATGGGAGACTTTATGGCCGGAACGATGTGGGCCAGCACAGAAATTAATAACGACTTTTTGGTTGCATTGGGTAACCCGATTGGGCAAATGATAGGCTATCGCAGCGATGGACGCTATGAAGTCAGCGATTTTGATTACAACCCTGCAACAGGACGCTATACTTTAAAGCCGGGTGTAGTGGATTCCAGTCCTGTTATCGGAACTTTGCGTCCGGGGTCTATGAAACTCAAAGACCTAAATGGAGATGGAATAGTAACAGAAGATTACTTAGACCGTGAAGTGATAGGAAATGCTAATCCTGTGCATACAGGAGGCTTCAATATTAATGCAAATATCTATGGCTTCGATCTGAGCGCAAACTTCAACTGGACTTATGGGAATAATATTTACAATGCTAATAAAATTGAATATACCTCTACCAGTAAATACCATTCGCGGAATATGATTGACATTATGGCAGACGGAAACCGTTGGACAAACTTGGACAGAACTACGGGACAACTTATTTCCGACCCGGCAGCCTTGGCCGCTGCCAATGCCAATACTTCCATGTGGTCTCCTTACATGAGAAAATATGTATTCTCGGATTGGGCGGTAGAAGACGGCTCTTTCCTGCGTTTGAGCACGCTTACTTTAGGTTATACGATTCCGAAAAACTTGACGGATAAAGTATATATCTCAAACTTGCGCGTGTATGTAACTGCCTATAATGTATTTTGTTTAACCAACTATACCGGCTTCGACCCTGAGGTGGATACGCGCCGTAGAGTGCCTTACACTCCGGGCGTAGATTATGCTGCCTACCCGCGTAGTCGCCAATTGGTGTTTGGTGTTAATTTAACCTTCTAATTGTAAAATAAATAGAGATATGAAAAATACTATTAAAATATTGATGCTTGCATTGTTCTCAGTGCTGTGTGTTTCTTGTGAAAAGATGCTGGACGCCCCCACAAAATCGTCAATGGACGAATCAATGATCTTTTCTACACCGGCCTATGCCAAAAATGCAATTGCAGGTATTCTGCAATCATTTGCAGAGACGAACTCCTACCGCGGACGCTATTTGCCCTGGTATGGTATTAACACCGATGTAGAAGTTAGAAACGGTTTAAGCGGCTCTGCTGCTCCTAATGACGGAGCGCGTCTGTCTAATTACAATACGAATGTTTCTAACGACCAAATGAATACCGTTGATGGTAATGGCGCTCCCAATAATGCCTATTCTATGTTTTATCAAGGTATTGAACGCGCTAATCTGGCTATTCGCGGACTGCGTACCTATGCCGACCTGAACAATTGGGAATTGGCGCAAATACTTGGCGAGGTATTGACCTTGAGGGCAGTGGTTTATCTTGATTTGCTGAAAGGTTGGGGCAATGTGCCGGCGCGTTTTGCACCGGTTGACTCAGAAACTGTGTACCTGCCGCGCGTTGACCGTGATGAGGTGTGGAAACAACTATTAGCCGACCTTGAAGAAGCTGCTACCTTAGTAGGCTGGCCTAATGAAAACAGTTATACTACTTCTATTGAGCATGTAAATAAATGTTTTGTGAAAGCTTTGCGCGCTCGCATAGCGCTCATGGCAGGCGGATACGCCATGCATGTAGGCGAAACGACCATGCGACTGAGCAATGACCCCGACTTGTCGCCCGACAAGATGTATGCCATTGCCAAAGAGGAATGCTTAGATGTGATTAATAGCGGATATGCCCGACTGCAGCCGCAGGGTGCTTGGGCAAACAGTTTTGAAGCAGCATTCAGGGCTGTTCATGCTGAAACTTATGTCGCAGGGAATGAAAACCTTTGGGAACTCCCGTTTGCCGATGGACGCGGTCGCGTAATTTTCGATCTTGGTGTAAAGCATACTACTATCGATAAATATACCGGACAGAATAGAGGCGGCAGCAATGGCCCCAACCCGATTATGTTCTACAAATACAGACCGGAAGATGTTCGCCGCGATGTAACTTGTATCCCTTATGAGTGGACGAATGGAATACAAGTACCGGTCAATCTCAACCAATGGTACTATGGCAAATACCGCTATGAGTGGCTACCTTTGCCCGCTCGCTATGTTACTTCTGCCAATGATGATGGTTTAAATTATCTCTATATGCGTTATGCCGATGTTTTGTTGATGGCTGCCGAGGCTATTAACGAACTTGACGGACCGGGAGCAGCAGCATCTTACCTCAAGCAAATCAAAGACCGCGCCTATCCGAACAACCCCTCAATTGTTACGACTGAAATGTCGGTAGCTACGGCAAGCAAAACTGCTTTTTTCAACGCCATAGTAGATGAACGCGCAAAAGAATTTTGTGGTGAAATGGTGCGCAAAGCGGACTTGATACGCTGGAATTTGTTGACTGCAAAAATGGAAGAAAATCGTGCAGATCTTCAAAATCTACACAATCGTGTAGCTCCTTACAATAACGTAAATACTATGGTGTATTACCAAACGGCGCCTGACGGTGAGAGCCTTATTTTCTATGGATTGGAGCCCGGCGAAATAGGAACGCCGCCCGCAGGCTATGCAGAAAAAGAGTGGAGACTCACAAGCGAAAGCGATATGTATAAATATTGGGAGCGTTTGTATGTACGCGACCCGAGCACACAACCCTATTGGCCAATCTGGCAGAATGTTTTGGACGGCTCTAACGGTGTAATAGTTAATGACCCTATATTTCAATAATCCGTAAAATATACAAATATGAAAATAATCAAAATAGCAATATGCTTCATGGCTTTGATGGCACTGTTTAATGCCTGTGAAAAACCAATGGAGGAAATCACAAATTATGACTATGCGCGCGCTTTTTCGCCGATTAATTTAAAGCAGACCCCCTCAACCTTTGATGTAACAACCTTAGAGTGGCAAATGGTTGACGGCGCCCGCGAGTATGTGGTGGAACTCAGCAGAGGTGATGAGTTGTTGTTCAACAACATTATAGCTACCTACGAAACCGAAGCTACAAGATTGGTGTTGACCGATCTTTGGGGCGAAACACAGTACAGCGTCCGCGTAAAATCTAAGGCTTTTAATGAAGGCCAACAAGACTCTCAATGGACAAGTTTAGCATTTAAAACAAATGCCGAACAAATTTTCTTACCTCTGCGTAACGTTGATATTAAAGGAACGAGCATATTGGTGCGTTGGGTGTTGCCCAACGGAAATATTACGAAGTTGAACGTAAGCGGAGGCAGTGTAGATATAGGCGATGTAGTGCTTACCCCTGCTGATTTAGCGGCCGGTGCGAAGTCCCTGACAGGTTTAGAGCCGAACAGAAATTATATTGTTGGCATTTATGATGGCGAACAAAGACGTGGCTTGGTAACGCCCACTACCAAGTGGAAACCGACAGGAGGTGAAGGAGATGTTGTGCAGGTTGCGTCAGGAGCCGATTTAATCGCTGTTACCTCAGATGCAGGTAACATAGGTAAAATTATTTACCTGCCCGATGGTTACACCTTCGATGTTTCGACAAGCGATGGTATTCTTATTGCAGGCAATATGACGATTTACGGCGATCCCGACGCCTTGGTTAAACCGATGATTACAACTTCGAGCACCGGTGGCGGCGCAAAATTATTCCGATGGCCGGGCGCATGCAGCATTGATACGCTTAAGTTTGTTAACCTCGCCTTTGCCGCTACAGGTGCAGGAAACCAATCAAGCGTTATTCACCCGGGTACAGCTGTCGGCGTTGACGACATCGTTATGCTGAAAGGGCTTGTATTTGAAAATTGCGAGGCCTATGATTTCGGAAGATGTTTTATCCGTATTCAAAATATTGCGGGAAGCAGTCCTATCGACGTGTTATCGCTCAATAATTGTTTTGCTAGAAATATCGGCACTTATGGAGGCGATAATGGAGCTTATGCCTTTGTTACGCTTAATATAGCCACCGGCGGTATTGATAAAGTTACAGTAACAAACAGTACTTTCCAAAAACAATACCACAGTTTTGTGAATGCGCCCTTAACAACCGATAATAGGCCTTGCAAAAATGTATTGATCGAGAATTGTACTTTCAATGACGTGATGACAGGTCCAACCGCTACAACAGCGCGTTATTTCATTGACGGCAACAATAATTCCCAAATAGACATAATCATCAGAAACGTTATTTTCGGACAATCAGGTCCGTCCAGTGCAGGCTACAGGTATGGCGATGGTAGTGCGATTACGGTAACAAATTCTTACAAAACAACCGATTTTACTACAACACCGACTACGGCCGATCTGCCGAGTTTAATTGCTTACCCCGGATCTTCTACGGCGCTCTTTATGAATCCTGCCGTCGGCGATTTTTCTATCAGAGACGCCAATTTTGCAGGTATAGCTACTGTCGGCGACCCGAATTGGAGATAATTATTTTGTAAAATATTTAAAAAAAATACAATGAAAGCAACAACAAAATATAAATGGTTCTTTGTGCTGGCAGTAATCTGTGGCCTCACGCTGAGTATTGCGTGTAATGATGAGGAAGAAATTCACGAACCGCAAGTTCCGGGAGTTGACGTTCCATTTGCAGCACCTGCTACCCTGTCGGCTTCATCTGTTGGTCAACAGAACGCCTCTTTCAGCTGGTTAGCTGTGGAGGGCGCCTCTTCCTACCGCTTTGAATGGAGCCTGAAAGAAGATTTTACGGTACGCCAAGCCGATGTGGTTACTACAACTTCTTATGCCTTGTCGGGCATAGAAGCCTCGGCTACTTATTACACACGGGTACAGGCAGTAGCGGTAAAACAACTGTATGACTCGCCTTTCTCGCCTACCTGTGTAATAAATACAAGCGATCTGCCTGCATTGGATATGACGGCTTCGGATATTACGCCTGTCAGCATGAAACTGAACTGGGCGGACGGCGAACAGGTGAATAAATTAGTGCTTACGCCTGCTCCTGTGGAAGGCAGCGCTACGGTTACAGCCTTGAATACCGATGGCGTAATATTACTTCATTTGGCGCCCGAAACTACTTACTCGATAGCCGCCTACCTGAACGATGCCTCGCGGGGCAGTCGGTCATTTGCTACGGAAGAACTGGCAGCAGCTATACTCACTGCCTCTGACATAGGGGCTGATGAGGCAAAATTTACTTGGCTGCCTGATGATGACTATGTGAGTATCTTGAGTGTTTATGTTACGTCAGCGGGCATTAATAGTGCGATTACTTACACTGTTTCGCCTACAGGTCCCTTAGGATTTATTGCCGTCGGACTTGCTCCGGAAACTAATTATACGGCTGTCTTACAATTTATAGATGGGACTACCACCTATGACCGCGGAGCAACCACCTTTACTACTACAGCCTTAGCGCCTCCGACAATCTTAACCGCTTCCGACATCACTGCCAATAGTGTGAAAATAGCATGGACGCCTTCTCATGCCGCCTATACGGTGATGAGCATTGCTACGGAAGAAGGCGCAGCAGCTACTTATACGGTTGACGGCGTAGCCGATGCAGCAGGTAAAGTATTTAGCGATTTATATGCGGGAACTACTTATACGGCTACCTTGCAGTATGCTTATTCGGGAACGCTTTATCCTGTTGGCTCGGTAACTTTCGCTACAGCTACAGGCTCAGGCCCCAGCGATATGGAGTGGGATTTCTCCGATCCGATATTTGCGCCCGCAGGACTAAGTGCAGCCTATACTTATACTGATAATGAAACTATTAATGGTTTAACATTTATATCTCCTGCCGCCACTCCCTTATCTTCAGAGGCACATGCTCCTGCCGGTACCCCTTATACACGCCGTTTTAAATTTAACGGAACAGGCAGCACCACCAACAGAGCCTTAAAATTTGAGGTAGAAGCATCGGCCACCATTACCGTGGTTGGAATAACAGGAAGTAATGGTAATCCCAGAGATCTGATATTACATGATGGTACAACTGTGATAGGCACTCAAACATTAATAGACCCTGTGAGCACTTACACTTATACCTACACCCATACGGGAACTCTGCCTAAATCCTTGTACCTGTATTCGGGCAATAGCGGTATCAATCTTTATTACATCAAGGTTCAATATGGTGGTAGTACGCCTCCTGCGCCGGAGAATAGAGACTGGGATTTCTCGGAGTCGGCATTTGCGCCCGCAGGACTAAGTGCAGCCTATACTTATACGGATAATGAAACTATTGAAGGTTTAACATTTATATCTCCTGCCGCCACACCCTTATCTTCAGAGACGCATGCTCCTGCCGGTACCTCTTATACACGCCGTTTTAAATTTAACGGAACAGGCAGCACCACCAACAGAGCCTTAAAATTTGAGGTTGAAGCATCGGCCACCATTACCGTGGTTGGAATAACAGGAAGTAATGGTAATCCCAGAGATTTGATATTACATGACGGTACGACTGTGATAGGCACTCAAACAATAATAGACCCTGTGGACACCTACACTTATACTTACACCCATACGGGAGCAAGCCCTAAATTTTTGTACTTGTATTCGGCTAATAGCGGTATCAATATTTATCATCTAAAGGTTACCTATTAATAACTGTGAACAGGAAAGACCGGCGGCAGCGCTTATCCGCATGCTGTCGGTCTTTGATTTATTTATTGAACAATCCCTAAAGGAAAAAATTTGTAACTTTGTAAATCCATGAAAACGCTTCTCCATATCTTTTATCTGCTATTAGCTGCATTCCTCGTGGTGAGCTGCGAAGATAATAAAGAACCCGAGACCGAACCGCCTACCGCCCCTGCAATTAGTTTTGACGCTGCCACTTATACCATGCAGGCTAATACGGCAGCAACAATTACAGGGGCTATAACTTGTAATACAACAATAAGTTCGGTGAAGTTTTATCATGTAAAAGGTTCCACAGAAGAACATTTTTCTTCCGAATACCCCAATGCGACTTCTTCTACCTTTACTAAGGCGATAATTCCTACAAGCTTAACTACTGGCATGAAAGTAGAGGCGGTGAATAGCGCGGGCATGACTACTATCCAGACGGTTCCCATTACCATTGCGGGAACAACCGTAACACCTCCCGTTACGGTTACTGCCTTCCCCGGAGCTGAGGGCTTTGGCTGTATGACTACAGGCGGACGCGGTGGAACGGTTTATTATGTAACCACATTGGAGGATAATAATTCCGGAAATGCAGCTACAAATGAAGGGTCTTTGCGTTGGGCTATCGGCAGACCCGGGCCGCGTACTATCATATTTAAAGTGGCGGGTATCATAGAATTACAATCCAAACTTAATATTACCGGTGGTAGCCTTACTATTGCGGGTCAAACCGCCCCCGGCGATGGAATTTGTATTAAAAATTATACGGTAGAAAATCAGGCCGATAATGTAATTATCCGCTATATACGTTTTCGTATGGGCGATGAAAAAGCTACGGCCGATGATGCACTTTGGGGCCGTAACCGTAGAAATATTATCATTGACCATTGTTCTTTGAGTTGGTGTACCGATGAATGCGGATCATTTTACGATAACGAGAATTTTACTTTGCAATGGTGTATTCTTTCGGAAAGTTTACGTATATCCGTACACGATAAAGGCGCGCACGGCTATGGCGGCATTTGGGGCGGGCGAAAGGCCTCATTCCATCATAACCTTTTGGCGCACCACGATAGCCGTAATCCCCGCTTCTGCGGCTCGCGCTATTCGAATCGGGAAAGCGAAGAATTGGTCGATTTCCGAAATAATGTGATTTATAACTGGGGCGCCAATAGCGGTTATGCCGGCGAGGGCGGCCGCTATAACATGGTGAATAATTATTATAAACCCGCAGCAGGCTCAGCTAATAATACACGTATCTTTCAACCATATCCCGACGACGGCAGCAATGCCCAACAGGCAGGAGTGTGGGGAAAATTTTATGTTGCAGGTAATTTTATGACAAGCAGTACAGCTGTTACCAATGATAATTGGCAAGGGATACACCCTAATCCAAGTTCCAAAGACAAGGAAGAATTGAAGTCCACTGTTGAATTTGAAAAGGGTGAAATCGCTACGCAAACGGCTCATGAAGCCTACATATCGGTCTTGGCCGAGGCTGGCGCCAGCTTGAAACGCGATGCTATCGATGTTCGGGTGATTAACGAAGTGTCGAATGGTTTAGCCCCGATAAGGGCTTATTATACCTTAAATCCTACGCTTCGGCCTATCGGCGTAAGCGCTACCAGAGCGGGCATGATTGATTCACAAACCGATGTGGGAGGTTGGGATACTTATACTTTTAACCCTGCCGATGTTCCTGTCTATTCTGTTCCTGACGGAATCCCGCTCTCTTGGTTGCAAACTAATGGACTGCAAGTAGGCGACGGACCTAAATTCGCCCCTAACGGCTACACCAATCTTGAAAATTACCTCAATAGCCTTGTTGAGTAATTATATTAATTGAATAAACCTTACTTGAAATTCGTAAACAAAATGTTCGATTCCGCAAAAAATTCCAACGACTCCAAGCCTCGCATTAAAGATATTGCGAAGTTAGCCGGCGTATCCCCCGGAACAGTCGATAGAGTAATCCACGAACGAGGGCATGTAGCCGACGATAAACGGAAAAAAATAGAAGCTATTATTAAACAGCAGAACTATCAACCTAATCCGGTGGCGCGATCTCTTGCGCTTAAGAATGAACTGCGTATAGTAGCTTGTATTCCCGCCTTTGAACGTGGAGAATATTGGCATTATATTTACACCGGTATTGAAAAAGCGCGTAAGGAAATGTCGGCCTACAAGGTGATGATTGATTATATTTTCTTTAATCAGTTTGATAAAAATTCTTTTCTGAATGCTGCACAGGCTGTGCTTACCACTCAGCCCTCGGCCGTAATTTTTGCGCCGGTGTTTATTGAAGAATCAATGCAGTTTGCGCGAAAAATGGAAAGAAAAAAAATTCCCTTTGTGTTGATAGACTCTAATCTTGAAGACGTAAATAGCATTACTTATTACGGACAGCATTCCCGCAAAAGCGGTTATTTGGTAGCTAAACTTCTTTTCGACCGACTTCCCGAAAAAACAACTATTCTGTTGACCCACTCCCTGCGGCGCGGAACGCAAGGCTCCAATCAAGCCGTAAACAGAGAAAAAGGCTTTATGGCTTATGTAGAAGAACAAGGCTTGCACAAAAAGTATAATTTGGTGCGTCTTGATTTACATGCTGATAACAAAGAGGAAAGTCATCGTAATTTTCAAGCTATTATTCGGCGAAATCCGCGCATTTCAGGTGCAGTAATTTTCAGTTCGCGCGTACACCGTCTGCTGCAAATTTTTGAACAATTGGAGGTGAAAGGCGTAAGGGTAATCGGATATGACGAATTGCCGCGTAATGTTAAGGCCTTAAAAAATCAGGAAGTGGCTTATCTTATTGCCCAACGTCCCGAAATGCAAGGTTATCTTTGTGTGAAAGACTTATGTAAGGAGCTGATATTTCGGCAAAAAGTACACCGTGTAAACTACATTCCCGTCGATATTCTTACCAAAGAAAATGTGGACGAATACATACAATTTAATCAACGCCTCAATAAACAATGAATAATTAATCTAAAGTCCGTAAATATGAAAAAACGCCTTGCTTTACCCCTGCTATTTGCCATTGTCGCTTGCACGCCAAACCTCATGGAAGACGCCTTTAATCAGGCCGAAAATATTGTTAAGAATATTGAAATCCCTACCTTTCCTGAAAAGGAATACAATATTGTAGATTTCGGCGCTGTGGCCGATGAACCGCAAATATTGAATCATCAGGCTATTAATAATGCAATTACAGCTGCTCATGAAGATGGAGGGGGCGTAGTGATTGTGCCTAAAGGTACTTTCCATACAGGCCCTATTGTCTTGAAAAGTTTTGTAAACCTGCATATAGAAGAAGATGCTGTATTGAAATTTACTACCGAAGTAAGCTATTATTATCCGCCTGTGCTTACCCGTTGGGAAGGCATGGATTGCTACAACGCGCACCCTCTGATTTATGCTTATGAAGAAAAAAATATAGCTATTACGGGCAAGGGTACTATTGACGGCAGCGCATCGAATGAAAACTGGTGGTCAAAAAAAGGCTCGCCGCAATATGGCTATGAGCCCGGTATGATTAATCAGCGCATCGGCCGTGATAAACTGATGGCTTATCAACAAGCCGATGTCCCTGTTGAAGGACGGATAATGACGGAAGAAGACGGGCTTCGTCCGCAGTTAATTAATTTATACAGATGTACCAATATTTTGATTGAAGGCGTTCATATCTGCAATTCTCCTTTCTGGATTATTCACCCGCTGTTTTGCGACCAAATGGTGCTGCGTAACGTGACTATCCTGAGCCATGGACCGAACAGCGATGGCTGCGACCCCGAATCAAGTAGCAATATTTTGATTGAAAATTGTGTGTTCGATACCGGCGACGACTGTATTGCCATTAAGTCGGGACGTAATAACGATGGGCGCAGATGGAACATTCCCAGTGAAAACATTGTAGTGCGCAATTGTAAGATGAAAGACGGCCATGCCGGCGTGGCTGTGGGTAGTGAAATTTCGGGAGGCTATCGCAACCTCTATGTCGAAAACTGTGAGATGAGCAGCCCTGAGTTAGACAGAGCAATACGTATCAAAACCAGCAATTGCCGCGGCGGAATAGTAGAAAATGTGTATGTACGGAATATAACCGTGGGAGAATGTAAGGAAGCGGTCTTGAAAATCAATCTGATTTATGACCCTTCGGAACAATGTGTGCGTGAATACCCGCCCATTGTGCGTAATGTGTACTTGGAAAATGTAATCGGCCAAAAAAGCAGGTATGGCGTTTACATCACGGGTCTCGAAGACCGCGACAATGTTTATAATATCAATCTTACCAATTGTAAATTCGATGGAGTAGAAGAGGAAAATTCCATAGTCGGCGCAAAAGACGTACATTTTAAGGATTTGTATATCAATAGTAAGTTAATTAAGAATTAAAAATGAATCAAACAAGCGCTTTCCCTTCCCCTTAGGAGAGAGACTGTAAATCCGTAAATATGAAAAAATATGTTCTGATACTGATTCTTGCCTTGTGCAACATAGCTGCTACTGTGCAGCGGCCTGTCGCCATATTTTTGGCGGGTGATTCAACCATGGCGGATAAGCCTTTAGAAAAAGAGAATCGGGAGCGGGGCTGGGGAATGTATTTTGCTGCATTCTTCAATCAAGAACTCCGTGTGGAAAATCATGCAGTGAATGGCCGAAGTACTAAAAGTTTCCGAACGCTTGGCCATTGGGAAGCTATGATGGAAAGGGTGCAGCAGGGCGATTATGTGATTATCCAGTTCGGGCATAATGATGCCAAATTGGACGACACGCTTCGTTATGCCGCTGCCGATACCGACTTTCGCTATAACTTGCAGCGCTACGTGGAAGAAGTGCGCAGTAAAGGCGCCAAGCCGCTGCTATATACCTCTATCAGCCGACGTAAATTTGATGAAAATGGTCGGGTAGTCGATACGCATGGCCGCTATCTCGAAGTAACGCGCGAGCTGGCCCTACAATTGCAAGTTCCTTTGGTCGATTTGTATGATTCTACAGCCAACTGGCTACACCGCTTAGGCCCTGAGGCTTCTTTTTCTATGTTTATGAATTTGGCGCCCGATGAAAGTTTATGCGCCCCCAAAGGAAAGGAAGATAATACCCATTTGAACACCGAAAGCGCTCCTGTTGTTGCTAAAATGGCTGCCGAAGGTTTGGTGAAAGTCTGTCCCGAACTTCAGCAATACTTTCAATACCCCACTGTCATTGCGAGCGAAGCGAAGCAATCTTTGGCGCAGGCGCTGTATTATGCTCCGAAGCAATCTAAATTAGCCTTCCCCAATGCAGAGGGCTTCGGTAAGTACACTGTTGGCGGCCGAGGCGGAAGGGTCATTTATGTAACGAACCTCAATGATAGCGGTACGGGCAGTTTACGCGAGGCGGTAACTGCCAAAGGTCCAAGAACGGTGCTCTTTAAAGTCTCCGGAACCATAGCGCTGAAATCCCAACTCGACATCACGGAAAACAATATTACCATTGCCGGACAAAGCGCTCCGGGTGACGGTATCTGCATTACCGATGAAACGGTAAATATAAAGGCTGATAATGTGATTATCCGCTACATGCGTTTTCGTATGGGCGATAAAAATAAAAGAGCCGAAGATGCGGTTTCCGCTACATGGCAGAAAAATATTATTATAGACCACTGTAGTATGAGCTGGAGTGTTGATGAGTGTGCATCATTTTATAATAACGAGTCTTTCACGCTTCAGTGGTGTTTGCTTTCCGAAAGTTTATGCAATTCGGCGCATACTAAAGGCGCACATGGTTACGGTGGAATCTGGGGTGGCATGGGTGCTTCTTTCCACCACAACCTCTTAGCTCATCATAGCAGCCGTAATCCGCGTTTTAGCGGCGCGCGCTCCCACGAAGAAACGGCCGAAACCGAATGGGTCGATTTTCGCAATAACGTAATTTATAATTGGGGTTTCAATAGCTCCTACGGAGGCGAGAGCGGACGCCACAATATGGTGAATAACTACTACAAACCCGGCCCGGCTACTTCAAAACAGTCGCGCCATCGTATTCTTGATGCGTGGCAGAGTAAGGATGGCAAAGGATTTCATGATTTTGGAAAATTTTACTTGGAAGGAAATGTCATGGAAGGAAATGCTGCCGTAATTGCCGACAATTGGAAAGGCGTTGATTATAAAATTTATCAGGAAAGCATAGGAATTGACCAAACGTACGATAGCGCTTCTTCTAATTATGCCCAATTGGAAAAGATGACGAGGCTGGATAAGCCGTTGGCTGTAATATACACGGAAACGGAAGATGCGTACCGTGCTTACGAGAATGTATTGAAACATGCGGGCGCCTCCTTGGTGCGCGATGCCTTGGATAGCCGTATAGTGCAGGAAGTACGCACCGGCACTTTCACCTATGGCAGAAAAGGAATTATTGATTCGCAAACGGACACAGAGGGCTTACCTGAGTTGAAATCCCTGCCCGCTCCGCTCGACAGCGATGACGATGGCATGCCCGACGAGTGGGAAATCGCCCGCGGATTAAACCCCTCAGACCCCTCCGATGGTACTGCCTACACCTTAGACCCTGCCTATACTAATTTGGAAGTTTACCTTAATAGTTTAATCATGAACTATGAATAATAATATCTTTATACTCTGCCGTCTTCTGCTTGCTGCTTGCTGCCTTCTATCTGTGTGTGCGCACACATCTGCCCATTTTTCACTTACAGCCCCTGTAGAGGCTGCTATACCCGAAGTTCAAGAAGCAGAAAAGGGTCAACGCTCAATGGATATTGTGGTTGCCCGAGACGGTACCGGAAACTTTCGCAACATACAGGAGGCCATTAATTCGGTACGCGATTTTCGCCCCGAAGGCCGCGTACGTATCTTTGTGAAAAATGGTCTATATAAAGAAAAAATCATAGTCCCCGCCAACAAAACCAATATAAGCTTAGTAGGGGAGAGTGTAGAAAAAACCATCATCACTTGGGACGACCATGCGAAGATTGAAAGTATGGGAACTTTTAAAACCTATACCATCTTGATTCAGGGCGATGGCTTTGAGGCCGAAAATATTACCTTTGAGAACAATGCAGAGCAGTTGGGACAGGCTGTGGCAGTGCATATAGAAGCCGATAAGGTGCAGTTTCGCAATTGCCGACTCTTAGGTAATCAGGACACGCTATATACCGGCAAGGCAGGGGCGCGTCAATATTTCGCCGATTGTTACATCGAAGGGACTACCGACTTCATCTTTGGCCCCTCTACCGTTTGGTTTGAAAACTGCACTGTTCACAGTAAGAAAAATTCGTTCATAACTGCAGCTTCTACTCCCGAAGATATTGCTTATGGCTATGTCTTCAATCGTTGTACGCTCACCGCAGAGGAGGGCATTGATAAGGTTTATTTAGGACGACCATGGAGGGCTCATGCAGCTGTGGTGTTTATGTATTGCGATGTGGGCGCACACATTTTGCCTGAAGCTTGGGAAAACTGGCGAAACCCCGAAAATGAAAAAACAGCCCGTTTTTCCGAATATAGAAATACAGGACTCGGAGCCAATACCTCCGACCGTGTATCTTGGAGTCGCCAACTCTCCGACAAAGAAGCCATAGCCTACACCATAACAAAAGTGTTCGCATGTAGTGATGAGTGGCTTCCCGATATAATATGAAATTATGAGAACTTTTTTTAATAAATTGCCACTTATCAATTGCCTATTGTCAATTATCTGCTGCCTATTGGCGACCACCTCTTGGTCTCAGTCAAAGGTCTGGGTGGCCGATCAGGGTAACGGAACTTATAAAAACCCTGTGCTGCATGCCGACTACTCCGACCCTGATGTATGTCGGGTAGGTGATGATTATTACATGGTCTCATCGAGTTTTAACTGTGTTCCTGGCTTACAAATCTTGCATTCTAACGATTTGGTGAACTGGACGATTGTTGGCGCAGCCATAAACAAACTTGTTCCATTTGATGTTTTTGCCAAACCACAGCATGGTAATGGAGTATGGGCGCCTTCTATCCGTTATTATGCAGGACATTTTTATATTTATTACGGCGATCCTGATTACGGTATTTACATGACTAAGGCTGAAAAAGCCGAAGGTCCCTGGGAGCCTTTAGTGCTGGTAAAATCAGGTAAGGGACTGATAGATCCCTGCCCGCTGTGGGACGACGATGGCCGTGTGTATTTGGTGCATGCTTATGCCGGCAGCCGTGCCGGAATTAAAAGCCTGCTGGCGGTAACCTGCCTTTCAGCCGATGGTGCACAGGCAGTAGGCGATAGCCGAATTATTTACGATGGACACGAGGTTGACCCTACCGTAGAAGGGCCTAAATTCTATAAATATAATGGCTATTACTATATCTTTGCTCCTGCGGGAGGCGTTGCTACCGGTTGGCAGATAGCTCTGCGGTCGAAAAATGTTTTTGGTCCTTATGAGCGTAAGATGGTGATGGCGCAGGGAACAACTGCAATTAACGGTCCGCATCAGGGCGCTTGGGTTGATACGCCCACCGGCGAACATTGGTTTCTGCATTTTCAAGATATAGGTGTCTATGGACGTGTGGTACACCTGCAACCGATGAACTGGGCAAACGAATGGCCAATCATCGGAATTGATAATGACGGTGATGGTTGCGGCGAGCCGATGTTGACCGGCAAAAAGCCCAATGTGGGCAAGTCTTATCCTATTGCCACCCCTGCCGAAAGCGATGAGTTTACCACGCCTACCTTAGGTCTCCAGTGGCAATGGCATGCCAACCCGCAAGACTGGTGGGCTTATAACAATACGGCGGAAAGCTGCCTGCAACTCTATACCGTGCCTGTCCCGTCCGATTACCGCAACCTCTACGATGTGCCGAATCTCTTGCTGCAAAAATGGCCTGCGCCCGAATTTACCGTAACTTGTAAATTGGAATTTCGCCCTAATACAGAAATACAAGGCGAAAGGGTAGGCTTGGTGGTGATGGGCCTCGACTATGCGCAACTCTCGCTGACCTCCGACAAAGACGATTGGAGCTTGGCGCAGGGAACTTGCCTCGCTGCCGATAAAGGTAATGCCGAGGTAATCAATGAAAGTGTTTCGGTGAAAAGCAATACGCCGCTATATTTGCGGGTAAAGGTTGTAAAAGGCGGCGTATGTGATTTCAGCTATAGCCTCGACAATGAAAAATTTCTGCCTATAGGCGCTTCCTTTACCGCTAAAGAAGGCAAATGGATTGGCGCTAAGGTTGGCTTATTTGCTACCCGCTCCATAGCCAACAACGACGGCGGCTGCGCAAAAGTAGAATGGTTCAGGATAATAAATAATGAATAATTAAATAATAAAATACGCCAACAACCAACCTCATTGCGAGTCGAAGCTATCGATTAATTAACAGCTCATCTTAATTCAACGCCCAATTTATGAAAAGTCTCTTCACCTTATTCATTCTCATCTCCTCCATTAGCGTCTCGGCTCAACAACAGTCGGTGCTTCCCGATGATTTGTACGAAAATCTTCCTTTCCCGATGGAGAAAATTAAATTACCGACATTTCCGAATAATACGGTAAATATTAAAGACTTCGGAGCCAAGGACGATGGTAACACCTTATGTACCGAGGCCTTTGCCAAGGCTATTGATGCTTTGGCGGCCAAGAACGGAGGTAAGCTGATTGTACCCCGCGGTCTTTGGTTGACAGGCCCTATTGTCCTGAAAAGTAATATCAACTTGCACATTGAAAGGGGAGGGGTTATTATTTTTAGTCCCGATTTTAGCTTATATCCATTAATTGAAACCTCTTTTGAAGGTTTTGATACCCGCCGCTGCCAATCGCCGCTTTCGGCTAAAGAAGCAGAAAATATAGCCATCACAGGCGAGGGTGTTATAGACGGCTCCGGAGAGGCTTGGCGTCCGGTAAAAAAAGAAAAAATGACAGATAGGCAGTGGAAAGAACTGTTGGCATCAGGCGGCGTGTTGAACGATAAACGCAATATATGGTGGCCCACCGCTTCGGCCTTGCATGGCAGCTTAGATGTTATTGACCAGAATGTACCTAAGGCAAGAGACGAGGCTGGCTGGTTGGCTATCAAAGACTTTCTGCGGCCGGTAATGGTTAGCTTAGTGAGTTGCAAAAATGTGTGGCTCGACGGTGTTACTTTCCAAAATTCTCCGGCTTGGAATATCCACCCGCTGATGTGCGAAAATTTGGTTATCAGCAATCTAACCGTGCGCAATCCTTGGTACTCGCAGAACGGAGACGGCTTAGACGTGGAAAGCTGCAAAAATGTAGTGGTATATAACAGCAATTTTGATGTAGGAGACGATGCTATCTGCATTAAGTCAGGAAAGAACGAGGACGGCCGCAGAAGAGCAATGCCTACCGAAAACCTTATTGTGAAAGGCTGTGTAGTGTATCACGGACATGGTGGCTTTGTGGTGGGAAGCGAAATGAGCGGCGGTGTGAGGAATGTGAAAGTAAGTGAATGTACTTTCATGGGAACCGATGTGGGACTGCGTTTCAAGAGTACGCGAGGCCGCGGCGGTATAGTGGAAAATATTTGGATTTCCGACATCAATATGACCAACATTCCTGCCGAACCGCTGTTGTTCGACCTGTTCTATGGCGGTAAATCAGCCATAGAAGCTAAGGAGGACGAGGCCGCCGGACTTAGCGTAAAAAGTACGCTAAGTATGCCGATAGACGAAACTACCCCGCAATTCCGTAATATTAATATTAAGAATATCGTCTGTAAAGGCGCAGGAAGAGCTATGTATTTCAATGGACTTCCCGAAATGAATGTGAAAAATGTAAGCCTTGAGAACGTGTATATCCAAGCGGATACTGGCGCAGTAATTTCCGAAACAGATGGCATTACCATTAAAAATGTTACCATTGTGCCCAAAATCGGCGACCCGATAATTTTTAAAAACACCAAAAACATTAATGAACAATGAAAACCCTATCAACATTATCTGTCTGTTTACTCCTTATTGCTGCTTGTTCGCACTCTCAGCCATGGGCTGTGCGTATGGCCGAAGCGGAAATGACGCGCAATCCCGAAGCTTGGCAACTTGATTTTCAAAAAAAACCAAAATGGGACTATACTTTTGGATTAGAAGGCTTGGCCTTTATTCAATTAAGTGAAAAAATCGGAGACGCTAAATATTTCGACTATATTGAAGCGTATACCGATATGATGATTAATGAAGCGGGCGAAATCAAAACATATAAAACGAGCAATTATAACATTGACCACCTGAATTCGGGAAAAATGTTGTGGATTATTTATGACAAGACCCAAAAGGAAAAGTATAAAAAAGCCTTGGATATGCTGCGCGACCAAATTAATACCCACCCGAGGACGAACGAAGGCGGCTTCTGGCACAAGGCGCGCTATCCCTATCAGATGTGGCTCGACGGACTCTATATGGGAGCGCCTTTTTATGCCGAATGTATTCAGCGTAACCAAGAGCCTGAGGAACTGTACGATGATGTGATTGACCAGTTTATTTTCGTTGCCCGCCGCACCTTCGATCCGACTACAGGCTTATACCGTCATGCATGGGACGAAAGCCGCGAACAGGCTTGGGCTGACCCCGAGACAGGACAGGCCTCGGAGGTATGGGGACGAGCTATGGGCTGGTTCGCCATGGCCTTAGTCGATGTGCTTGATTTTATTCCTTTGGAGCATTCCCGCCGCGACTCGCTGATTAATATCCTGAATACTGTAGCCCAAGGCATCAAACAATACCAAGACCAGACTACCGGAGTATGGTGGCAGGTAATGGATAAAGGTGGCGATGAAGGTAACTACTTAGAAGCCACTTGTTCAGCTATGTTTACTTACACTTTGTTGAAAGCAGTGAAACATAATTACATAAATAATGCTTACCTTAGTGTCGCCAAAACAGGCTATCAGGGAATATTGGATAACTTTATTGAAGTGGAGGGAAATGGCTTGCTGAACCTTACCCAATGTTGCGCTGTAGCGGGTTTGGGCGGCGAACCTTATCGTATGGGCACCTACGACTATTACTTGAGTGAGCCGATAAGAAGCAATGATGCCAAAGGCGTAGGCCCATTTATTATGGCAAGTATCTTATATGATGAAATTATAAAAAAATAAAAATAGAAAATTATGAAAGCTTTTATGGACGAAAACTTCTTGTTGCAAACCAAAACAGCCCAAGACTTGTATCATCAACATGCGGCGAAAATGCCGATTATCGACTATCATTGCCACCTCGTCCCTGAACACATAGCCAAAGACCGTAAGTTCGACAATCTTGGTCAAATTTGGCTGGAAGGCGACCACTATAAATGGCGCGCCATGCGTGCCAATGGTGTGGAAGAACGCTTTTGTACCGGCAATGCCTCCGACTGGGAAAAATTTGAACAATGGGCGGCTACAGTGCCTTACACCATGCGTAACCCCCTTTATCACTGGACACATCTGGAGTTACAGACAGCCTTCGGCGTAAATAAAATATTGAACCCTTCTACCGCTAAGGAAATATATGATGAATGTACGGCAAAACTCCGCACTCCCGAATATTCAGCGCGAGGCCTGATGCGCAAGTTTAATGTCAAGGTGGTATGTACTACCGATGATCCCGTAGATACATTGGAACATCATCTTGCTTTAAAGAAAGAGGGTTTCGACATTAAAATATTGCCGACTTGGCGCCCCGACAAGGCGATGATGGTGGAAAATCCAACAAATTATTGTTCGTATATCGAACAATTGGCGAAAGTATCAGGCGTGAAAATCAGCAAATATGCCGATCTGATTACCGCCTTGCGTAAGCGCCACGACTTCTTTGCCGAGGTGGGCTGCAAGTTGAGCGACCATGGTATCGAGGAGTTTTATGCCGAAGATTATACGCAGACCGAAATTGATACTATCTTCAACAAAGTGTGTGGTGGTGCGGCTTTAACCAAAGAAGAAATCCTGAAATTTAAATCGGCTATGCTTTTTGAATTTGCTGTGATGGACTGGGAGAAGGGCTGGACACAGCAGTTCCACTATGGTTGTATCCGTAATAACAGCACTCGCCTCTTCAATAAATTGGGTCCCGATACAGGTTTCGATTCTATTGGCGATTTTACGGTGGCGCAAAGTTTGTCGAAATTCCTGAACCGCTTGGATATGCAGAATAAACTGACTAAGACTGTTCTATATAACCTCAATCCCCGCGATAACTATTTAATTGGAACTATGATCGGCAATTTCCAAGATGGCAGTGTAGCCGGCAAGATGCAATTCGGTTCCGGTTGGTGGTTCATGGATCAACAAATCGGCATGATTAACCAAATGAATGCCTTATCCACTATGGGCTTGTTGAGTCGTTTTGTGGGCATGCTCACCGACTCGCGCAGCTTCTTATCCTACCCGCGGCATGAATATTTCCGCCGAATCCTCTGCAACCTTATAGGCAATGATGTGGAAAATGGCGAAATCCCCGCTTCCGAAATGGAATTTGTAGGCCAAATGGTAGAAAACATCTGCTACAACAACGCAAAAGAATTTTTCAGGTTTGAGTAGGGACGGATAACGGGGTGGTGGCTTCCACTGAATGTCCTGCGGGGTTGTAACTTGCAAATTCGCACTGCACTTTCTTTACTGAATATCCTTAATTGACTTATAATCACAAAGATACAAAACATTATCCAATTAATCAACGGAATTTTAATGCGTTATATTAATTTTTTGTTAAATTTAAACAGTTTCCGAAAAAAAGTTTTATCTTTGCTTTTAGATTTTTATTCTATCAATTTTAACTAAAATCTAAATATTAACCTAAAAAACCTACACAAGATGAAAAAATTACTGTTATTTAGCATGGCATTATTCTTCCTGATTGGGACAGGATATGCTCAGCGCAGTCTTCCGCCTATTGCGAAAGACCAGACAGAGCGTTTGCATCAGGACACCGGAACAAAGTCTTCCGACCCGATGCAGGCTAATCAACTTGCGGAGTCGAAGATTCCGTACTATTTACAAAGAGGGAATGAATCGCCGCCCTCCAGAACTCCGACATCGCTGTCGGTTACTTATAATATGACCTGTGACGAGGCGCTCTTGACCTGGGACTCTCCGGCAAGAGGACGTGCAGTCGCTCCACTTGCAGGTAATAACAGCAGTAGCGAAAAATACATCGTTACTATGGTGGACGGCGAAAAAGTGCTCACAAAACCGGAACAGGCGACAGGGCTAACAACCAGCCGGACAGCTACAGGCCAAGCAGCGATGAGAAACTCAGCGCCGAGGGCCTCCGCGCCCACACCTCCACGCGCATCACGCGGCATGGTGAATGTTACCTTAGAAGCCCACGATGTGTGGGGCGATGGGAGCGGTTTCCAACTACTGTTGGATGAAACAGCTACGCAATTCGGGCTCGGTATTCCTGCCACATCACCTTTAACAACAAGTTGTTCAGGTATTCCTGCTACACTGTACGATATATTCTCACATAAAATTCCGACAGCTGCCAACCCAGCATGTACATCAACAAACATTGTATTTGACGGATTTGTAACTATTCAAATACCGGCAGGTACTTATGATTGGTGTATTGCTAACCCATGTCCCGGTGATCGTATATGGATTGTAGGTTCTAGTGGCCCCACCGGAACGGAAGGCCGTCGTGATAATTACGTGTTTGAAGACGGTTATGATTATCATTTTGAGCTTTTCCTTGTTAACGGCGGTATGGATGGCGATGCTGTTCAAATTACTACCACGCTTGCCGGCGACCCCTGTGATGCTATTACAGGACTTACTATAAACGTTACCGACAACGATGTTGAATTAAACTGGACAGCTCCGGGCAGCGCTCCCGATCATTATGAGGTACTTCGCAACGGAACCTCTATGGGAACTCTTACAGCAACTTCTTATACCGAACTGAGCGTTCCCAGTGGTGAATATACTTATTGTGTGAAAGCCATGTACGCCGGCACCTGCATTCCGCAGAGCGTATGCACTGCGCCCACCATGGTCGGCGATATGTGCTACATCACAATTGCAATGCAAGACGATTGGGGAGATGGTTGGAACGGTGCTCAAATTACTGTTATGGCCGGAGGTACCACCTACGGCGTGGCCACCTTATCAGGCGGCGCTGCCGGCACGGCAACCATATTAGTGCCGTCCGGAAGCGTGGAATTTCATTGGACAACAGGAATGTATGATGACGAATGTTCTTTCACTGTTTACGATGTCAGCGATATACCACTCTATAATTGTAGTGACGGTTCAACTTTAAGCAGCGGATTGTTCTATACCGCCACCGACCCCTGCTATATACAGTATTACAACGTTTACTGCGATGGCGTTCCTGCTGCTTCCAGCATAACAGGTATTTCTTATATTCATACCGGATTTGATCCTACTTCCGGCCATACCTGGACAGTTACCGCCATTAACGGCGGCACCGAGTCAGCGCCGGCCGAGGTATCGGAAGGTCCTTGCAACGATGGTTGCCCCTGGGATTTTATAGGCGCAGGTACCTTAACAACCTATATGTTCCCGACAAATACTTTCTACAGGTATAGCTATACCCAGCAAATATTTGAAGATTCTGATTTGGGCAGTCCCGGTCTTAAGGAAATAACGAGCATAGCCTTCCAGTATATCCATGCCACTCCGATAACCCGACCGAGCTTTACCATCTATCTCGGCAATACCGTAAAATCAAGTTTCGCTTCAAATTCCGATTGGGTTCCTGTAGGCGATATGGAAATAGTATATTCCGGAACACCCCTGCTCTTGGACAATACCGGTACGGATAACTGGGTGCAAATAACCTTAGACAGTCCCTTCACTTACACCGGAGGCAATTTGGTAGTCTGCGTTCTTGATAATGACGGCAGTTACATAAACAGTAATCCGCGCTTTACGGCTCACGCCACGCCTAATAATAAAACGCTACGTATCGGGACTGATGGTGCAGCTGTTAGTCCGGCAAGTCCGTCAACCGGCACCTTAGTAGCGGAACGCAATAACGTGGCCTTTAAGTTCTGCGATGTAGTACCACCCTGCGCTCCCTCGCCAACCGGCTTAACGGCAAGCTACGACGCCTCCTGCGAAGTTGAATTAAACTGGACAGAACCGGCCGGAGGTCCTTATACCTATAACATATATTGTGACGACCTCCTCGTTATTGCAGCAGTGTCGGGAAGCAGCTATGCTTACAGCAGTTTTGATCCTCTTGCGCCACATACATGGACGGTTGCTACCGATTGCAGCGGTACTGATGCGCCCTTCCCTGCTACAGTTGCGCTTTCAGCCTGCACTGTTACCGGCGGACCAACAAACATGGCGGTAACTTATAATCTGACCTGCGACGAGGTGCTCTTGACCTGGGATTCTCCGGCAAGAGGACGTGCAGTTGCTCTTCCGACAGACAATAATAGCAGTAGCGACGAATACATAGTTACTATGGTGGACGGCGAAAAAGTGCTCACCAAACCGGAACGGGCGACAGGGCTAACAGCTAGCCGGACATCGGGACAGACGATAAATAATATGCCGTGGCAACCACAACGCACTCGCGCCAATAGAGCAACCACCATCTTCTCGGAAGGATTTGAAAGTACGTCAGATAATGGTACTTATACTAGTAGCTCCGGTGACACTTTTTATGGTCCATTACCCACAGGATGGACACTGTCTGCACCGGATACATGGAGATCTTATGATAATTTATCGAATGTCGAGGGGTGTGGAGACAATTTTCCCGCTTATGAGGGTACGAGGATGATGGGAAATAGCTGGATTAATGCGGGAAATAACTGGGCGTTTTCCCCCGGATTTCTGCTTGAAGCAGGAACTACTTATACTATAAGTTTCTGGTATAACGCTATGGGCTATGCTCCATTTTATGAACCTGACGATTTCGAAGTACGGATAGGCGATACTCCTACCGACGGCGGTATGAGCGGAGCAGATCTGGTCTTTTCACAAACCGGCGTGTATTACAATTTTGATTTTCTTTGGCGAAATGCTACAGCCACCTTTACGCCTACAGCAAACGGAACCTATCACTTAGGCTTTCATGACCTTCGTCCGGCAGGAGAGGGACTTGCTCTTCTTATTGACGACATTGAAGTTTACATAGCCGATCCCCCCTGTGATGCTATTACAGGACTTACTATAAACGTTACCGACAACGATGTAGAGTTAAACTGGACAGCCCCCGGCAGTGCTCCCGATCATTATGAAGTGCTTCGCAACGGAACCTCTATGGGAACCGTTACAGCAACTTCTTATACCGAACTGAGCATTCCCAGTGGCGAGTATACTTATTGTGTGGAGGCTGTATATAGCAGCGGCTCCTGTAACCCGCAAAGCGTATGCACTGCGCCTACCATGGTCGGCGAGATGTGCTACATCACAATTGCAATGCAAGACTCTTTTGGCGATGGCTGGAACGGTAATCAAATTACTGTTATGGCCGGAGGTACAAGCTACGGCGTGGCCACCTTAGGCTCAGGCGCTGCCGGTACGGCAACTATATTAGTGCCGGCCGAAAGCGTAGAATTCCATTGGACAACAGGACAGTATGCCTCCGAAGTTTCTTTCACTATTTACGATGTCGGCGATACACCGCTCTATAACTGTACCAACGGTTCAAGTTTAAGCAACGGATTGTTCTATACAGCCGCCAACCCCTGCTATGTACAGTACTACAACATTTACTGCGACGGTATTCCTGTGGCTTCCAGCGTAACAGGTACTTCTTATGTTCATACCGGATTTGATCCTACTTCCGGCCATACATGGACAGTTACCGCCATTAACGGCGGCACCGAGTCCGTACCATGCGAGGTATCGGAAGGTCCTTGCAGCGACGGTTGCCCATGGGATATTGCAGGCACAGGTACCTTAACAACCTATATGTTCCCGACAAATACTTACTTCAATTATAGCTATACCCAGCAAATATTTGAAGCCTCCGATTTGGGCAATCCCATCGAACCTAAGGAAATAACGAGCATAGCCTTCCAGTATATTCATGCCACTCCGATAACCCGGCCGAACTTTACCATTTATCTCGGCAATACCGATAAATCAAGCTTCGCTTCAAACTCCGATTGGGTTCCTGTAGGCGATATGGAAGTAGTATACTCCGGAACACCCCTGCTTTTGGACAATACCGGTCCGGATAACTGGGTGCAAATAACCTTAGACAGTCCCTTCACCTACACCTGCGAGAATTTAGTGATTGCTGTTCTTGATAATCACGGCAGTTACCTAAACAATAATCCGCGCTTTACGGCTCACGCTACTCCTGATAATAAAACGCTACGTATCGGGACTGATGGTGGAGCTGTTAGTCCGGCAAGTCCGGCAACCGGCACTTTAGTAGCGCAACGCAATAATGTTGCCCTTAAGTTCTGCGATATAACACTCTGCGCTTCCACCCCAATGAATTTTGCAGCGAACTACAATGCCTCCTGCGAAGCCGAATTAACATGGGATGAACCGGCAGGCGGTCCTTATTCTTACACCATTTCTTTAGACGGTACGGTACTTTCCGGCGCTGTAACAGGAA
>WRMN01000018.1 GCA_009777095.1 Bacteroidales bacterium
CGACAAACCTATTCATTTTTTCAAGAACGAGCAGATTATGAAGCATTCAAAGGCCTTCCGCCTTTTATTGCCGACTCTTTGCCGGACTCATTCGGGAATAAAGTCATTAATGCCTGGCTGCAGCAACAGCACAGAGACCCCGATTCTTTTACACCGCTCGAACGGCTGTGTTATACAGGAAAAAGAGGTATTGGCGCATTGGAATTTTTTCCGACACTATTTAAAAATGACAAGGTGGTTGAGGTAGGTGTGGCAGCATTGGTAAAATTGGCGGACGCCATTTTTTCGGAGAGAAAAAAAATGCACAGCCACATCAAAGATAAAAAAGTAATAGAAGACATCGTGCGCGTCGGCGCTTCTGCTGGCGGAGCCCGCCCGAAAGCCTTAATAGCTTATAACGAAACGACGGGCGAGATTAAATCCGGGCAAATAGCCGAAATCCCGACAGGATTTGAGCACTGGCTGATTAAACTTGACGGCGTTAGCAAATCGGGCGGCTTGGGTTTGGCTACCGGCATGGGGCGGGTGGAATATGCTTACTACCTAATGGCTGTTGACTGTGGAATTATTATGTCGCAGTGCCGCTTATTGGAAGAAGGGGGACGGGCGCATTTTATGACCCGTCGATTTGACCGACCCGGCAATGGTAAAAAAATACACGCGCAAACCCTCCATGCCATGGCGCATTTGAATTATAATTTGATAGATACAAATTATTATGAACAAGCCTTTTATGCCATCAACAGGCTGAAATTGCCCTTTCCGACCATAGAACAATTTTACCGCCGCATGGTGTTTAATGTGATGGCGAAGAATTGCGACGACCATACCAAAAACGTTTCTTTTCTGATGGACGAGGTCGGTAAATGGTCGCTTGCGCCGGCTTATGACCTGAGTTATGCTTATGACCCGACAGGCCGATGGAATCGCCGACACTTAATGGGCTTAAATGGTAAATTTGAAGATTTTACGATAGACGATTTGGAAAAGTTGGGTAGAGAGCAGCGTATTAAAAAATGGAAGCAAATAGTGGAGCAAACCAGTGAAGTGGTGAGTCGGTGGTCGGAATATGCTAAAATTGTCGGCGTACCTCCAAAAATATACAAACCGATTGCTAAAACACACGAAATATTGATTATACGTTAATGTTAAACAATGCCGACTCAATATTTTTGATGAAAGGCTACATAAAATCTTTTTTTTGTGTAAATTTGCAAAATAAACAAGGTATATGCTTATTAGCTCAGTCATAGATTTACAACAACAGCTATCATCGCTCCGCAAGGATAAAAGCATCGGCTTTGTGCCTACCATGGGCGCCTTGCACGAAGGACACCTTTCTTTGGTGCGGCAAGCCAAGGCCGATAGCGATGTGGTAGTGGTCAGCATCTTTGTGAACCCTACACAATTCAACAATCCCGACGATTTAAAAAATTACCCCCGCGATACGGAAAACGACATTAAAAAGCTGGAATTAGCAGGCGCAACCATTATTTTTACGCCTGTAGAGCAGGAAATTTACCCTGAACCCGACACCCGCATTTTCGACTTCGGCGCTATGGATAAGGTGATGGAAGGCTTTTACCGTCCGGGGCACTTTAACGGCGTAGCGCAGGTGGTTGACCGCTTGTTTAAATTAGTGCAGCCGCATACCGCCTTTTTCGGCGAAAAAGATTTTCAACAGCTGGCAATTATTAAAGCCTTGGTGGCACAGGAAAATTTGCCGATACGCATAGTGTCCTGCCCTATAGTCCGCGAGCCCGACGGATTGGCCATGAGCTCACGGAATTTGTTGCTTTCCGCTGCGCAGCGCACCCATGCCCCGCTTATCTGTCAAACGCTGAAAGCCGCGGCGGCTAAGGTGAGCAGTACCACTATCCCTGCCTTAAAAAAATGGATACAAACCACCATTGACACCGACCCTGTATTAGAAACCGAATATGCTGAAATTGTTGATGCCCGCTCTCTGCAACCAATAGTCCAATGGGACGAGGCGGAGCAGGTACAGCTTTGCGCGGCTGTTTACGCAGGGTCAATCCGCTTGATTGACAATATCAGGTTGAAATAATTCGAAGAAATTTATTTTATGCAAATAGAAATACTCAAATCAAAAATTCACCGCGTAACTATTACAGAAGCCAACCTGCACTACATCGGAAGCATATCTATTGACGAAGACCTGATGGACGCCGCCAATTTAGTAGAATACGAAAAAGTAACCATTGCCAATATCAACAACGGCGAACGTTTCGACACTTATGTCATCAAAGGCGAACGCGGAAGCGGAAAAATAGGGATTAACGGCGCTGCCGCCCATAAAGTAGAAATCGGGCACATCATTATTATCATGGCTTATGCCGTTATGACCTCGGAAGAAGCCAAAACATTCAGGCCTGCCATAGTGTTTCCCGATACGGCTAACAACAAACTCATTGATTAGTATGGAAACAATCACAACTCCTCGAAGCAAGAAAAAAATTGTGATGGAAGTGTTGAAATATACCTTTTTTTCGGCACTTACTGCCTATTTGGTGTGGAGTTTCGCGCGCAGCGTCGATTGGCCGAAAGTGGCGCAGGCCTTAAAGCAAGCCAACTATTGGTGGATAGGGCTGTCGATGTTGGTCGGCTGGGTGGCCATTTTAGTACGTGCGCAACGCTGGCGTATTCTGATTGAACCGCTCAATTACCGCCCTTCCTTAAAAAATACTTATGATGCGGTGATGCTGACTTACCTTGCTAACTTTGCCCTTCCGCGCATGGGCGAAGTAGTGCGTTGCGGCGCCTTGCGTAAAAGCGAAAAAATACCCTTCGACTCCTTACTGGGAACTGTAGTGTTAGAGCGGATTTTCGATGTGTTTTGCCTATTGGTGATTGTGGTCTCGGTCATCTTCATGAGAATGGAAACTTTCGGCGCTTTTATGTATGATAAAATATGGCAGCCCTTGATGGAAAAGAGCGGCGGAAGTTTCAGCAAATGGCTGCTCATAGCTGCGATAATAGGCTTTGCAGGCTTAACGCTGATTATTGTTTTTCGTAAACGATTATTAAAAATAGGATTAATACGAAAAACTGTCAAACTGTTTTCGGGCTTGATTGACGGACTGAAAGCAGGCTTCCGCCTGAAAAAATATAAACAATTTTTTGCTTACACCTTACTGTTATGGTTGCTGTATTTTATGCAGTCCTACACCATTATGAAATCTATGCCCGAAACGCAGGGGCTTTTCATGGCCGACGCCCTCTTCCTGATGGTGGTCGGCTCCTTCGGCTGGGTGATGCCGGTGCAAGGCGGATTGGGCGCTTTCCACTATATGGTGTCCTTAGCGCTGGTGGGCATTTATGCCGTTGATGCGGGCATGGCCGACGCCTTTGCCATTATTTCCCACGAATCGCAATCGGTGGTAATGATTTTCTTCGGATTTATTTCCTTAATTGCAATCAGTTTAAAGTTCAAAGTTTATAAAGTTCAAAGTTCAAAATAGTCCCTTCAATTTTATAAACTTTATAACTTTACAAACTTTATAACTTTTAACTTTTAACTTCTATGGCTAAAATTAAAACATCTTTTTTCTGTCAAAATTGCGGGCATGAATCGTCGAAATGGTTGGGGCGCTGTCCTGCCTGCGGCGAATGGAACAGTTTTGTGGAAGAAACAGTAGCTAAAGACACTGCTGCTGCTAAGCATCTTTCTTTTGTTACCACGAAGCCGATGCCGCAACGTGTTGATGAAATCAGCTATGAGCAGGAGCCGCGCATACTTTTAGGCAGCGGCGAGATGGACCGTATTCTCGGCGGAGGCATGGTGAAAGGCTCGGTAGTACTCATCGGCGGAGAGCCGGGCATTGGTAAATCAACCCTGAGCCTCCAATTAGCCCTGCACCGCGAAGCTTTGAAAACCCTGTATGTTTCGGGCGAAGAAAGCGTGCAGCAAATCAAATTGCGCGCCGAGCGGTTGGGCGGCAGCGGAAACAACTGCTATATTTTAAGCGAAACCCTGTTGGAAAATATTTTGGTGCAGGCGCAGGAATTGAAGCCCGATTTGATAGTAGTTGATTCGATTCAAACACTCTATACCGACCGTATTGAATCATCTTCGGGCAGCGTGTCGCAAATTCGCGAATGCGCCGCCTTATTGTTGAAATTTGCCAAGGAAACCGGAACGCCGATATTCATTATAGGCCATATTACCAAAGACGGCGCCATTGCAGGTCCCAAGGTGCTGGAACATATTGTGGACGTGGTGCTGCAATTTGAAGGAGACGGCAATCATGCCTACCGCCTGCTGCGCAGCATTAAGAACCGTTTCGGCTCCACTGCCGAGATAGGCATCTTTGAAATGCAGAGTTTCGGTTTGCGCGAGGTCAGCAATCCCTCGGAAATATTGCTGACCCAACATGATGAGGCCCTGAGCGGTATTGCGGTAGCGGCCATGCTTGACGGCGCCCGTCCCTTCCTCATCGAAACGCAGGCTTTGGTGAGTACGGCGGCTTACGGCACGCCGCAACGTTCGGCCACAGGCTTCGACGTGCGGCGCATGAACATGTTGTTGGCCGTACTGGAAAAAAGAGCCGGCTTCAAATTAGCGGTGAAAGACGTGTTCCTGAACATGGCCGGAGGGCTGAAAGTAGTTGACCCTGCAGTTGATTTGGCTATTGCGGTGGCTATCCTCTCCTCGAATTTCGACCTGCCCGTATCCTCGCACTACGCCTTTGCCGCCGAGATTGGACTGAGTGGCGAAATCCGCCCTGTAGCCCGCATAGAGCAACGCATTGCCGAGGCCGAAAAATTAGGCTTTCAAAAAATCTTCGTGTCTAAATTCCACAAAGGCTTCCCGACCGCCTCAGAAATTACTGTTATGCCTGTCGGCAAAATGGACGAGCTGACTAAGGCGGTGTTTGGTCAGTAACGTAGAGATTACACAAATCGTTTAGATAAATCCGAAATTTGAAAAATATGAAATTTTAATCATTTTTATTTGGTGGAGAACATAGAATTCCGCCCGTTAGGCGATCGCCCATTTTCATAAAATTGCCTACACAAATAAATGTCCCAATGAAACAACATTTATATTGTCTGCCCTTGTGTATGACGAAACGCCGGCAATCAAAACATTGAGCGAAGCGCATTGAGCAGCTTTTTCGGGCGTTAAGCGTGTTAATAGTTTTTGTAAATTATCAGCGGCTTCGTGCAATGCGGTTGTTGTTTTGCCACAAAAACGAACCCCTTTTAACAAAATCCCACTTGTTGATTTGAGTTTTTTTGCTATTTTTCTATCTTTCTTCGCTGTCAATATTACTTTTTTATTTTAATGCATACACATTTTTTTAATTTCTTCCCGCCTTTTAATTGTTAATTCAATGGCACACCTCAAAAAAGAAAACACGTCTGCTTTTTCAGAATACCTGTAATTACTTAAACATTGATTACAGTAAGCAAAGCGGTATCGCTCCCATATTTCCTGTGTTAGTTCTATTTTTTCTATAAATGAGATGTTATTGTTCAATGTATCATGTTTGTTTTCATTAAGTTGCAAAACAATATTTTGTAATTCTTTTTTCAATAGAGAATCTTCTCGTTGTAATTGTATCCTAAGGCAATGTCGTAGTGCCGGATTAATTCCTTCGCTATAAGAATCACAATCGTCATATATAGGAGAAAATATATCATATTTAGCAGAGAGCATATCAGACAGTTGTTTTATATTCTCAAAATTTATTTTTTGACTGTTAAGAACCAATGAATCCATAAGTGTTTGTGCCACGGACGTTTTTGTAAAAAAGACAAAGAAAATTAAAAATATTTTTGCTACCTTATTCATAAATAGAAAGGTCTTTGTTATGTTGATAATATATTTGCAGTTTTTACATATTTCCATGTAGTCGAATATTATGAAAAGTCCTTGATTTTTATCATAGAATTCCGCTCGTTAGCAGCAGGTTTTTTTAGGTTTAAATGTCCCATATCTTGACACTATTTAGATTCCAAGACTTTCGCGCATTGCTCGCCATTCTTCACCAAATTCAATCATTTCTAATGCTGCTTTCCGCTTGTCTTCGGGCAAACATTGGATACAGGTTGGATACCGAACACCTTTATAATATTCTTTACATTTTGGACAAAGTTCCATATTGTTTATATCAAAGTTAAATGCACATTTTTTACACGCAGTTATTGTGTCTTCAAAGGAAAGATACTTTATGTTATCGTCCAAGTAGAGCAAAAACGCCTCCTTCCCAATCGCCTCACTATCTTTGACCTTTGCCCGTTCTCTTTGTAGCCAATACTTTACTTGTGATAAATTATGCTGATTCTTCCATTTATCTTTTGAAACAAAACATTTTTGATTGCTTTCAACAGTTTCTTCTTTTTTGTAAAAACTTCTAATAAGTTCTTCTATTAATTTAAATTTATAAATTGGTTCATCAAATTCGTAACGACAGTCTGGACAAAGATATTGTGGGAGTTTTCTCTTTCTCGTATTAAAGCGATATCCCTTACAATATGGACATGAAGGAGTGGCTATGTAATCATAATTTTTTACTATGTATTGATAAAATTCACTTTCATCAATAACCATGTTAGAATCTATAAAATCTTGAACATATTTTTTGGTTACTTCTCGTTCATAGTCATTATATTTTTGGGGGTGAGAAAGGTGCTGTAATGTTAATGTTTCTTTGCTGCCACATATTTCGCATTTGTCCTTAATAACATCACTTCGTCTCTCTTTCCAATCTTTTGAATGCCAAGACCGCTTTCCTTCTTTATGCTTTTTCCAATAAATTTCTTTTGCAAGTTCTAACGCAATTTCTCCATTAGCCAACTTTGCTCTTAATTCGATAAGCTCGTTATATGTCAACATATTTCATTTACTATTTAATTGTCAACTTTATACACATTCGCCGAAATTCTGTGACAAGTACTCGAAGAATCTGGCACTTTGTGTTCAGTGATATACAAAAGATTTCCACCCATTTTTCTCGCTTGGTTTTGTAAATCATTTATTACCTGTTGGTAACTACAATTAACAGTAAACCCTGAATCTCCAATATTTATGCTACCAAGCAGTTTTGCATTATTTGGTACATTTTGACCTTGTGCCATAAATTCTATTGGGACATTACTCGCTAATGGAGTAGAATAAGTTAGTACATTTACGTTTTTGACTGTACCACACCCAAAAAGTACAATCGCAGTCCCTAAAATTAAAACTATTTTTTTCATTCCTTTACTATTGATTGCCTCCACTTTACGGCTCTTGGCTTCTCCGTGTTCGCACGCACTGTCCGCCAAACTTGCTGCTAACGTGGTGGCGGCTTCACGCAGGCGGGGGTTTCACAAAGGTTCGGGCGGGCGATAAACTTCCAAATTCCCACAAAACTGTCTGCTGGCATTTATATTTCATTCTCTTCCCATTAATTCAATAAATTATTAATAATAAATGACATTTAATTGATATGAACAATCCCTAAAAACATTAAAACCTTCACGTTTTATGCTTGAAGGAATTTTTATTTCTTTTAATTCAAAACATGACCGAAATGCCCCATTTCCTATTTTGGTAATACTTTTTGGTAATTCTATTGATATTAAACTATTACAGTAGGCAAAAGCCTCTTTTTCGACATTTTGAATATTCTCCCCGAAAGAGACATTAGACAATAAATAACAACCTGAAAAAGCATACCGATTTATTTTCAAGACGGTATCTGGGATACTGATAGAAGAAATTTTATCATTATCCTTAAAAGAACTTTCTCCAATTTCTATAACTGGTTTGCCTCTGATATTTGCTGGTATTTGTACATTTTTTTTAACACCTTTATAACTAATTATTGTTACTCTTGCACTTTCAATGTTATATTTCCAATCTTCGTTTGAATACTCACCGTACGAATCATCGGTATCACTAGATACATATAAGTAAACACCTTCTCTTTCTGTTCTTTCCAGTGTAACTTTTTCCACATTAACGCAAACACTGTTTTTTAATTCAGCAATGTCTTTTTCTTTGGTTTTATAGCCACAAAGTATTCTCGTTGCTTTCCCAATATAAAAAAGTTCAGGAATTGTTGTTTCTTTTACGAGTCTCCATTCTTCTTCATATTTCCAATTTTTAAGCTTGTAGAAAAGAAATTTTCGTACATCAACCCATTTAATCTCGTTTTTTTCAAAATCATATGGATATACAAAATCACGAATAATTGGTAATCGATTTGTATATATAACTTTTTCAAGTTTTATATTTTGTTGATATAAAATATTCATATCAATTTCATATTCAATACAAACACCTCTATGTTCGTCTGCGTAATGTGTCCACATAGCAAAATTATTGGGACTACTTGTCATTGAGCATATTTTATATTTTTCCAATGGATCATAGCTGTCGTCTTTACTCATTGAAGCTGTTCGCTCTGCAATGGAAATATTCTCTAATGGATCATTCAAGTCTTTCCTACTAGAAAAATATAACTTTCCGTCAAGATATGTATCCCGATTTGTTTTAAACCATCCTTCCGACGACATATATTTGTAAAGAATAATTTTATTCTTTGTTTTTTTTGCTTTTTTGCTTTTATTGCTTTTTATAGTACGGTATATGTCTTTTATTAAACAACGATATACCTCAAAAAATTCAAGCGGTATATAAAAAATTATTAGTATGAAAGAAAGCATGCTCCCAACAATGGGGAACAACAATATAGCCATTAAATAGGTTAAGTATTTTCTATTTGTTCTTTTAATATTATCAGAAAATATATTCGTTATTCGAGTACCCCATTCCACAATATTAAAGTATATTATGCGTGTATCATTCAATAAGGTAAGGACAAATGGTGTACCCAGTAAAAAAATAATAATGGTTATTTTAAATTTATAAATATTAAAATGCAACAAATCAAAATAGAGAAAAGCTATAGGGATTAACAAACCAAAATAGAGAAACCTATAACAATATGCAATTTTTGTTTTGGCGGTTTTGAGAAATCTTTTTATATTTTTCTCATTCGATTGTATTTTATAAGTCAAACGAGAGATTACATTGTAAATTTCATGAAAAATAAACCAAAAAATAAATATAGAATATGGTAAAATAAGAAAACAAACTATTACGATTGACTTAATAGTAAGATTGCTCAAAAAATCATATAGGCTATTAACCATTTTTACTCTCCTTTATTTTTGTGTTATTTCTGGCAGTTTATATTTTTTTGACGTTCATTTTGAGTTTCATTGTCCTGTCGCGCTGTCCCTGCTTGCAGATAACGCCTCAAATATACGCATTATTTTTGAACAATGTAAGAAAAAAGTAAAAATTTCATTGAAAGATGAAATAGTTTTTAACTGTTTGTTTTATAGGAATCTATGCGGCTAAAGCTATCCAAAGAACAAATAGGCTAAGGCAATGGCCGCAATTACGCCCGCTAAGTCGGCAATTAGGCCGGCGCCGATGGCGTAGCGGGTGCGCTTAATGCCTACCGAGCCGAAATACAGGGCTACGATGTAGAAAGTGGTGTCGGCGGCGCCCTGAAATATGCAGCTCAAACGACCTACAAAGCTGTCGGGACCGTAATTGTTCATTGCTTCTACCATCATTGCGCGGGCGCCGCTGCCGCTGAGCGGTTTCATAAAGGCCGTGGGCAAAGCCCCCACAAAGTCGGTATTGCCGCCTAAAGCAAGCACGCACCATGCAATACCTTCAAACAGATAATCCATAGCTCCTGAGGCACGGAAAATACCTATTCCCACTAACATGCCTACAAGGTAAGGAATGATTTTAACCATTACCTGAAAGCCATCTTTCGCCCCATCAATAAAAGCGTCGAATACATTAATGCGTTTATACGCTCCGCCGCCCACAAAGGCTGTGATAATTAACAAAAGAATTGCGCTGCCGCCAACCCGCGATGCTGTATTCATTGCTTCACTGGAAAGGGTGGAAAAATACCAGACCAACAAACCTAAAGCTAAGGTAATGCTCCCAATCCATAACACAATCGTTCGTTGAAATAAATTGATTTTTTGTTTAATAGCAACTGTAATCAGTCCTGTAAGTGTTGAAACATAAGTAGCAAAAAGGATAGGCAGGAACACATCGGTAGGATTTGCCGCTCCCGCCACTGCGCGTAAGGCCATAATGCTGACAGGGATAATCATGAGAGAAGAAGTGTTCAGCACTAAAAACATGATTTGAGCGTTAGATGCGGTATCTTTTTTTGGATTAAGTTCCTGAAGGCTGTTCATGGCCTTGAGGCCGAGCGGGGTAGCTGCATTATCTAATCCCAGCATGTTAGCCGAAAAGTTCATCAGTATTTGTCCGGAGGCAGGGTGCCCCTTGGGAATTTCGGGAAAAAGCTTACTGAAAAAGGGACCTACAATGCGCGATAGGAGATTGATTGCGCCTGCCTGTTCGCCTATTTTCATCAGTCCTAACCATAAGGCCATTATGCCGGTAAGTGGCAGCGCTACGTCCATTACCGCCAATTTTGACATAGCGAAAGTGCTGTCGAGCATGCGGCTAAAAACCTCCGTGTCGCCAAAAGCAAAGGCCAAGCAACCTGCCACAAAGGCTACTAAGAAAAACCCAATCCAGATTATATTCAGCATAAGATTTGAATTTAAACCGTAAAGGTACGAAAAATAATGATTAGTGATCAGCGGTTAACCCAAGAGACTTTACAAAAAACAGATAATGAACTGAAATATGCCTCAATTTTGTCCATTAGACCTCGGTTCATATACTTTTGATATTAAACAAACTTAGTAGGTAGCAAATCAACAAGACAAATTACGAAATGGAAAAAAAGCATAATAAGATATAACGGCAATGTTAAACTTATTATCATGCATTTTGGTTAATCAGTTATTGGAATAAATCCGTCAAAACACAAATCTTCGTCTAATTTTTCCCAATGTATTCCAAATGGTGAAAATTTGTACTGATTTCTTTCCTCGTTTGAGGCATTCAAAAGAGTTTTATAATCCTTCAAAGGCAAATAAGCCTCCTTTTCATGGTTGATTTTCAGGTAAATATTTGCCGTATCAAACCAAATTTCATATTTTGCTTCCATCGAATTTATCCTTAAAATGCTCTTTCCATCGGGCAATGATTATTTCCTTATTTTCTTCAATAGCCACTTCTGCCCATCGTAATTCGCGTTGTTTAAGTCCCCTGTTTTCAACAAGTTTTATTGCAGGATAGACCTGAAATCGCGCTTCCGAACCATCTACACTGACATGTACGTGAATTGGTAAGTGATCATTTGAATAAAAGTGAAACCTCATACCCAAGTAAAAAAATATTGTTGGCATACTGTTTTATTAAATTAATAACGCAAAAGTAGATGATATTTTCTAGAACTGCAAGCATATTGATGAAAAAATTCAACCGCTCTTACAAAATTTTCATTCGCCCTCTGACCCTGCGCCACTCTCTCACCCGCATTGCCTGCAACATGATTAGCGAAGAGTGACAAGGTACGAGAAAAACAGTTAAACTGTTAATAGTGGCGCACGCGCTGCATAAAACCTTTTTGAAAAGATTATACGATTTAATTGAATATGATGATTATTAGTGGAATGTAAGTCTATCGACTGTTTACAACACATACCATTCATCACAAATAATTTTTATGCGCTTACTTAACGTCTTATTCCGTTATTTTCCCTATCTTTGTATCCTTATTCTTTAAATTCTGTAGTCTTTATTCCATGATTATCAAATCCGCATCTTTTGTTTGCAGCAGCGCCAAGGTGGAGCAGTGTCCGAAGCAACAACTGTCGGAATTTGCCTTTATCGGCCGCTCTAATGTCGGGAAATCCTCGTTGATTAACCGACTAACCGACCATGGCGGCTTGGCGAAAACTTCGTCCACTCCGGGGAAAACGCAATTAATCAACCATTTTATTATTAACAATAACTGGTACTTGGTCGATTTGCCGGGCTACGGTTATGCCAAAGCGTCCAAAACCTCCCGTCGTAAATTTTCCAACATTATAACCGAATATATATCTCATAGAGAGCAACTTACACTTTTATTTGTATTGATTGACGCTCGTTTGGAACCTCAGGCTATAGACTTGGAATTTATTAACAAGTTGGGCGAGGACGGTATTCCCTTTGCCTTAGCATTTACCAAAGCCGATAAGTTAGGCACTGGCGCCTTATCTTCGAATGTAGCTCATTACAAAAAAGTTCTACTCGAAAGCTGGGAAGAACTACCCCCTGTTTTTATCACCTCTGCCCAAAATGGACAAGGAAAAGAAGATGTACTGAAATATATTGAAAATGTGATAAATAGCCTTTTGTAGAAACTTGTTGACAAGAATATTTGCCTGTCAGTTGTAAATGTGCTAACTTTGCATAAAAATCGGTATGATTTCAAATCATCACAAATTCCAAATTTTTTCGGGACGTTCGACACGTTATTTGGCCGAACGCATAGCCAAGGCTCTGGACTCAGAGTTGGGGCAATCGCAGGTTACGGATTTTAGCGACGGCGAGTTTCAACCTGCTTTTAACGAAAGTGTTCGTGGAAATACGGTCTTCATTGTTCAATCCACTTTTCCGCCGGTAGCTAATTTATTTGAATTGTTATTAATGATTGATGCGGCGCGGCGCGCCTCGGCGTATAAGGTGATTGCCGTAATACCCTATTTCGGTTGGGCGCGGCAGGACCGTAAAGATCGGCCGCGGGTTTCCATCGGAGCAAAAATGGTGGCCAATCTTTTAGCTGCTGCCGGCTGTGACCGCGTTATGACTATGGATTTACACGCCGACCAGATTCAAGGATTCTTCGACTTCCCTGTAGACCACATTTATGCCAGCAGCGTATTCCTGCCTTATGCACGCAATCTGAAGTTAGACAATCTTTCGGTAGCAGCGCCCGATATGGGCAGCGCTAAACGTGTGAATGCTTATGCCCGACTGCTCGAATGTCCGATGATTATCTGCCACAAATCGCGCGAAAAGGCTAACGTTGTAGGCTCTGTAACGGCTATCGGTGATGTGGAAGGCCGCAACATTTTGATTCTTGATGATATGGTTGATACGGCCGGTACTGTTTGCAAAGCGGCCGATATGCTTTTAGATAAAGGTGCAGTAAGTGTTCGCGTGATGGCTACTCACCCTGTGTTGTCGGGCACTGCTTATGACCGCATCGCACGTTCATGCCTTGAAGAAGTAATTGTTACCGATACTATTCCCTTGTGCAACGACCCGAACATTGACACTGGCAAAATAAAAGTACTAAGCGTGGCCGAGTTATTTGCCGACATCATTCAAAAAGTGTACCATTATCAGTCTATTAGCACTAATTTTTTATAATATAGCATGAAATATGTTCATGTTATTTTTCCCTTAGCGCTTCCTCAGGCGCTGACTTATAGTGTCCCTCCTCATTTGGAAGAAAAAGTGGCCGCAGGTATGCGCGTACAGGTTGACTTAGGTCGAAAGCAGTATCAGGCATTGGTGCAAACCTTGTCGGACGAAGCGCCGAAAGGTTTTGAAATAAAACCGCTGAAAGCTGTAATTGATAACGAAGCTATAGTGGGGGCGGCGCAGTTGCGCTTCTGGGAGTGGGTGGCCAACTATTATATGTGTACCGTGGGGGAAGTAATGACCGCCGCTCTGCCAAACGGACTGCGTACTGAATATAAACCCCGCTTCGAGACTTTTGTGCGCTTGCACCCATTTATTGATACCGAAGAAAAAGTGCAGCAGGTGTTGCAAAATCTGTCAAGAGCAAAAAAGCAGGAAGCCCTGCTGATGGACTATCTATCGCTTGCACTGAATGAAACGCCGCAAAACAGTTTTTCATTCCGTGAAATTCCAAAAAAATTATTGCATGCGCACACTGCTGCGGCATTTAACGCCTGTGTCGGTAAAGATATTTTTGAAGTAGTACAGCGGGAAGTAAGCCGCTTAGACCGTTCGGCGGAAGCGAGCAAACAATTGCCTTCCTTGTCGCCCGCGCAGGACAAGGCTTATAAGGCTATCAAAGAAACATGGAATAAAAATAAAGTAGCGCTTTTGCATGGGGTTACAGCCTCCGGAAAAACGGAGGTGTATGCGCACCTAATGGCCGAACAGTTGCAAACAGGTAAGCAAGCGCTGTATTTAGTCCCTGAAATCGCTCTGACCGCCCAGTTGATTGCGCGATTGGAACGCTTGTTCGGCAATGCGGTTGTCGTCTATCATTCGCGCTACAGCGATGAGGAGCGGGTGGAAATATACAACAGCCTGCGGCAAGCCGATGGGCCGACTATTATTGTGGGCACACGCTCGGCGCTCTTTCTTCCTTTTCGCGATTTAGGCATGGTCATTGTTGACGAAGAACATGAAAGCAGTTACAAACAGCAAAACCCCGCACCGCGCTATCATGCACGGGATTCCGCCATTGTATTGGCCGCTCAGCATGGCGCTAAGGTATTATTGGGTACGGCAACGCCGGCAGTGGAAACCTACTGCAATGTGCAATCGGGTAAATACGGCTGTGTAACGCTTGCACAACGTTATTACGATGTAACGATGCCGACCATAACGGTGGTAGATACGATAAGTCTTCGGAAGAAAAAGCGCATGCAGGGAATGTTTTCTTTACCATTGGTGAAAGCCATTGAAGAAAGGTTAGCAAGAAAAGAGCAGATTATCCTCTTTCAAAACCGACGCGGCTTTTCACCCTTCGTGCAATGCGGCGACTGCGGCCATATTCCGCAGTGCAAGCAATGCAGCGTTAACCTTACCTATCATAAGTACGTTAACAGCTTGCAGTGCCACTATTGCGGATATTCAACAACCCTACGCGGAATTTGCCACGATTGCGGCAGTTTCAACGTGCAGACTAAGGGCTTCGGCACAGAAAAAATCGAAGAGGAACTGCAACAGCTTTTCCCCGCAGCCCGCTTAGCGCGCCTTGATTTGGACGCTACCCGCAAAAAAAATGCGTATCAACGTATTATCAGCGATTTTGAGGAAGGAAGAAAAGATATATTGATAGGGACGCAAATGGTAACAAAGGGTTTGGACTTTTCACGCGTGAGTTTGGTCGGTATTTTAAATGCCGATAATTTGTTGAACTTTCCCGATTTCAGAGCACATGAACGCAGCTTTCATTTATTGACGCAGGTAAGCGGCCGTGCGGGACGCAAGGATACAGTCGGACAGGTGATTATACAAACAGGCCAACCCAATAATCCGATTATTCATTTCGTGCAGCAAGGCGATTATCATTCTTTCTTCCATCAACAATTAGCTGAGCGTAAAGAATTTGCCTTTCCTCCCTACTCGCGTTTGATAGCGCTTTATTTCAAGCACAGGAACGAAGAACTCGTGCAAGAAGCGGCAGTGGTTTTTAAACAGGAGGCTCAAGCGTATTTGGGAGCGCGCTTATTCGGCCCCTTGCAACCTGTGGTACACCGCGTACAAAACCAATACATTTTAGCATTTTGGATACGCAGTAAAGCTAAAGACAATTTGCCGAAACTGAAGCAATTTTTGTTGCAGCAATTCGCCCGATTACGCGCCCACAAAGGTCTGAGCGGCTTAGACATAATAGCCGATGTGGATCCGCAGTGAATCTATGAGTTATTATGAATTGATGAAAATTGATGAAGGTTGATGAAAGTTGTTTTTCTTCTGCCACTACGAGGGGCGAAGCAATCACTCTTTATTGATTTGTTGCAGGATATACGACTGTTCATCACTAATCACTTCACTGTTTTCACGTATTTACACGATACTGCGGAACTTACAGCTTCCTGCTCACCACTACCTTTATAGACTTGGGGACTAATTCGAAGGTGAAAGTGGAGTAGCCTAAGGCTTCTCCGTCAATTTCTATAGGGCTTTCGGGCCAGGTTTCAATGATGATATGTTTACCCTGGGCAGCTAATACTTTGGAATAACTGTAAACTTTTCCGTTGTACAACTTACGGAAATGGCGCAAAACACTAAATTTATTCACCCGCTTGATGACCGTAATGTCTAAAAGGCCATCGTCAATCACGGCATTAGGCATTTGGTTCATGCCCCCACCATTATACTTGCCCACACCCACCGTTGCGCTGAACACCGCATTGTCGTAAAAAGCCTGTCCGTCAATTGTAACTTTGAAACGCTTGGAACGATAGCCCAGCAACTCTTTAATAGTACTGCTGATATATAAGCGTTTACCTATTCGTCCCTCGTCTTTCAGCCGATTGAAGCGGCGGTTCACCATAGCATCAAAGCCCATGCCGGCCACATTAGCCATATAACGTTGATGTTTAATTTGGGTTTCGTAATAACTTATCAGGCCGACATCTTGTAAAATGGTATGCTCAACTACCAAAGATTGCACGGCATCGGAATATGTTTTCGGGATACCGAACATTCGCATCCAGTCGTTGCCGGTTCCCGCAGGAATTACCGCAAAGGAAATATCAACGGTAGGGACTTGTTGTTGAATAAAAATGCCGTTGACTACTTCATGCACAGTACCATCGCCGCCAATGGCTACAATTTTTCGGTAGCCGTCGTTAATCGCCTTAACCGTTAGTTCTACAGCGTGGTATTTATGTTCCGTGAACACACAAGTGAAGTCTAACCCGCTATGGTTCATTTGATTGGATATTGTAGGCCAGTCTTTAAGCCCACGGCCTATGCCGGCTTTTGGGTTTACAATAACCATCCATCCGTTCTTTATTACTTTATCCATCTGAGGTAATATTTGTTACAAAAATAAACAAATTTTCTTTCTTTCGGAAAAATTTATTAAATTTGCAAATTATACCATTTTAAATAAACGAATATGGGAAAAATAATTGCGATAGCCAATCAAAAGGGCGGTGTAGGTAAAACCACAACAGCGATTAATTTGGCAGCCAGCCTGGCGGTTTTAGAGAAAAAGGTGCTCTTGGTGGACGCCGACCCGCAAGCCAATGCTACCTCCGGCTTAGGTTTCGATGTCAATAACATGCAAGACCCTACTATATACGAATGCCTGATTGGTCAGGCAGAAATTGCTCAAGCAGTGCTTGTTACCGAAATAAAAGACCTGCATTTATTGCCATCTCATATCGACTTGGTTGGCGCCGAGATAGAAATGCTTCAACTAACCGACCGTGAGCAGGTGTTGAAGAAAGCGCTTTTGCAAGTCGTTGATAAATACGACTATATCTTTATTGATTGCTCTCCCTCCTTGGGTTTGATTACAGTAAATGCGCTTACGGCCGCCGATGCAGTGATTATTCCCGTACAATGCGAATTTTACGCCTTGGAAGGATTAGGTAAATTGCTGAATACCATAAAAATAGTGCAAACACGTTTGAATCCTGCCCTTGCCATAGAAGGCTTCCTGCTGACCATGTATGACGCCCGTCTGCGTTTAGCTAATCAAGTGGTGGAAGAAGTTCGCCGCCATTTCCCCGATATGGTATTCCAAACTATTATTCAACGAAATGTAAAACTGAGCGAGTCGCCCTCTTTTGGTAAACCGGTAATTCTTTATGATGCCGCCTCGGCAGGCTCTAACCATTACCTCAACTTAGCCAAAGAGGTGCTGCAAAAAAATGAAATGAATACACAACAAGTCTAAATTTAACGAGATGACTAAAAAACCTGTATTAGGACGCGGGCTTGGAGCCCTGATGAGTGACGCCGGTACGGTAACTCCTACACGGAACGAGCCAATTGTGCCCCTGCAAGAAACAGCAAAGCAGGAAGAGGGTGTTATCGAAATAAAACTTTCCAACATTGAAATAAACCGCTCTCAACCCCGTACACATTTTGATGAAAATACTTTAACAGAACTTTCGGAATCTATTAAAGTATTCGGATTGATACAGCCTGTTACCGTTCGTGAAACAAAACCCGGCCGCTACCAGATTATTAGCGGTGAGCGGCGGTATCGTGCTGCTAAAAAGGCCGGTTTAACTACCATTCCGGTATATGTTCGTAAAGCCGATGACAAGGAAATTTTAGAAATGGCCCTTGTCGAAAACATACAACGTGAAGACCTTGACGCTATTGAGGTAGCTATTAGTTTTCAACGTTTGATTGATGAATGTTCGCTCACGCAGGAATCGTTGAGCGAGCGTGTGGGAAAGAAACGCGCTACAGTGGCGAATTATCTTCGCCTGCTCCGCCTGCCCGCCAAAGTACAGTTACTTATCCGCGAACGCAAGCTCTCTATGGGGCATGCCCGCGCTATTGTAGGGCTTGACGATGAAAAACTGCAACAGAAAATCGCCCAAAAAACCATTGACGAAGAACTGTCGGTGCGTCAGGTCGAAGCCCTCATTAAAAATAGCCTGATTCCTGTTAGCAAAAAACAAGCATCGACAATAACAGAGGAGGAGCTTCCCGATGATTATTTCCGACTGATTGAACTCTTAGGCCCGTACTTCAATAATAACATCAATGTTAAGCGTAGCGATAAAGGCGATGGAAGAATTACTATTCATTTTGCCAATGACGAAGAAGTACGTAATTTTATGCAAAAACTCAACGAAATTACGCAGACATAACTTTACGGTGAAAAAATATTGCCTGCTCATACTGCTTCTCTTTGTCGGATTTTGTGCACAGGCGCAAGAGCGTGTAAGCGTTACGATAACAGGAAAAAGGCCTTTGGGTAAAAATTACTGGCATGGCCTCACCGGTCGTGATTCTTTGGGGGTTACACGGGTTTGGTTTGGTTCGCTCTTCGCGCCGGGTTATGCCCAGGCATATAATCGTGATTATTGGAAATTGCCGATTTTGTATGGCGGTATGGGAGGGTTAATATATGCGGGTTATCGCTATAATATGAGTTATCTTGATACAGGAAATGATGTTTACGGACGTAATCGAAACTTTTGTTATATCGGAGCCGCGCTCTTGTATTGGGGCAGTATGCTCGATGGAATGGCTTCTTATAGAACGCCGAAGCGGTATCAGCCGGAGCGGGCAACCATTTATTCGATGTTATTACCCGGCTTGGGACAATTCAATAACGAACACTACTGGAAAATTCCCGTAGTATATTTAGGCTTTGCCTTCGGCATATATTTAGTCGATTATAATAATGCACAATATCAACGTTTCAGGGAGGCCTATAATATCAAAACAGCCGAGCCTGTTGAATTTATTCAAAACCCCTATCAGCTTGGAGGGCATCAGCAGCAGCATGCTCCTAAAGCAGAAAATGAACTGACCAAACGCTATTCGGCGGAGCAGTTAAAATATTACCGCGACAGTTTTCGCACAAACCGTGATTATTCATGGCTTTATCTTGGCCTCTTTTACGCATTAAACATGATTGATGCTAATGTGTTTTCCCACTTGAAGGATTTTGATATAAGCGATAATCTGAGCATGCAGTTGCGGCCTACGGTTATGTATGACCAGACGCTCGCCATGAACGCCCAATTTCCGGCTTTCGGCATGACCTTAAATTTAAATTTTAAATAATAAACAGTATATTTTTTGATTATGAAACATTTTTTATTGCTACCCGTTTTTTTATTTTTTATGGTATTTTCGCTCTCGGCGCAAAACAACAAAGAATTATCGGAAGACACCACAATTATCGCCGGAAAAATGGTTATTATCAATGACGATGAGGTTTTGGCCTTAGATGCAGAAAATAATATTGACAGCCTGCTTTCTATTTGGTATATACAACGCGCATTACAAGACACGTCTATTTTTATGCAAGCGGGGAATTATGATGTCCCTGAGGCCAATCTGTCCGATGAGGTATATATTAAGCGCATCAAAGCCCTGCCCTGTATTATTGATTTACCCTATAACAATGTGGTGCGTAATCAAATCATTTATTACACCCAGAAGATGAAAGAAAAGGCAGAAATGATATTGGGCCTTGCTGAGTTTTATTTTCCGATGATCGAGGAAATTCTGGATATCTACGATATGCCCTTAGAGTTGCGTAATATGGCCGTAATTGAATCGGCGCTTAATCCTCGCGCGGTATCGCGGGCTAAGGCTAAAGGCTTGTGGCAATTCATGTATGGTACGGCTAAAAATTATAACCTTGCCATGAATTCTTTTGTGGAAGAGCGTTTCGACCCTGTTGCCTCTACACATGCCGCTGCCCGCCACATGAAGGATTTATATGCCATTTTCGGCGACTGGAGTTTGGCTATTGCAGCGTATAATTGCGGAGCGGGCAATGTGAATAAGGCCATTAAACGTTCGGGCGGCAAGCGCGACTATTGGGATATTTATCCTTACCTGCCCAAAGAAACCCGCGGCTATGTCCCGGCTTTTACTGCTGCAAATTATTTGATGACTTATTATAAAGAACATGGATTAACCCCTAAACAGTTGAGTTTACCTTCGCATGTCGATACTTTTTTTGTGAATAAGCTCTTACATTTCGAACAAATTTCAGAAGTAATAGGTATTCCGGTTGATGAATTGCGTAATTATAACCCGCAATATGTACATAATATTATTCCGGGAAATGAACGCACCTATGTTCTGCGTATTCCTTACGAATATACCGCTGCCTTCGCAGAAAATGAAAAGGAAATATATGCTTACAAAGACAGCCTTTATTTTAATCCAAACATTATTAAGCAAATTGCAGGCCGCGGCGCAGTAAGCAGTCCGGCTTCCGGCGCTCAAATTATTCACAGGGTAAAAAGCGGGGAATCCTTGTCAACTATTGCAAACCGCTACGGCGTCAAAATAAATGACCTGAAATATTGGAACGGCATAGGTAAAAATAATATAATACGTGCGGGACAAAAATTGGTGGTTTACGGTAAGTCGGCAGCGCCAAAAACTACCACGACTGCGGCCGCAACCGCAAAAACTACTACTCAAAAGCAGTCAACTACCGGAAAGACCATTACGCACACTGTAAAAAAAGGGGAAACCCTTTGGAGCATTTCACAAAAGTATGATGATGTTACCTTTTATGAAATCTTGAAATTAAACGGTTTTAGCGAGAAACAAAAAATATACCCCGGCGATAAAGTTAAAATAAAGATTTAAACAGGACTGTATTAACAACAATGGTAAGCGCAATCGGCGCAAGGCAACAATTCGCCTCTCAGCCGTTTTTCCACTAAGTTTGAAGTGCGCTCGCGCAAGGGAGCTACCGTAATTTTTTCGAGCACATCGTTGGCAAAGGCAAACTGCTGCAAATGCCGCGCTTCGGGCAAGCTTACGCCACGGGAGCGAAGATAAAACAAGGCATGTTCGTCAATCCGACCAACCGTAGCGCCATGCGAACATTTTACGTCGTCAGCATAAATTTCCAAATGAGGTTGAGTAAATATCTTTGCGGTATGTGTCAGCAATAAATTATGGTTAGCCTGATAAGCCTCTGTTTTTTGGGCGCCTTTATCCACTAAGATGTGACCCCTAAAAGATCCGACAGCCTGTTCGTCGAGGATACCCTTAAACAGTTGACGGCTCAAGCAGCCGCCCACAGCATGATGTACCTTCACGGTATTATTTATCCGTTGCTTGCTGTCGCTTAAATACAGGCCATTGAGTTCGCAAACAGCTCCTTCGCCCGCCAATTTCACTTCAAAGCTATTATCAACCAGCCCGCCGTACAAGGTTGCTACCGTACATGAAAGATAGCTGTTGCGCGCCTGTTCTACTCTTGTAACCGTACGGTGCTCGGAGCGGTTATGCTCATTTTGCATAAACAACATTTCCAAACGGGCGCCTTCTTCCAAGTATATATTATTGAAAGAATGCGTAATAAAAGAATGCTCGGAAGCCGTATGGTCGCAGAAAATTAGTTTTGCCGAAGCACCGGCGGGAATAGTAAACCGATTTTCAAAACATACCTCCCGTACTTCCCCTTCGCGCACGCTAATCAGTTGCAAGGGTTTGTCCTGTGATAATAAGGTATAGTTGCCCGACTTTCCGCCGTTCATCATATATACCCTTTCCGTATCCAAGCCTTCCACTTCGCAATGGAAAACATCAGCGGCCAACTTTAAGTTATCATTTTCAATTCTCAATTTTCAATTCTCAATTTTAATAAACCAATCTTTATAAGTTAAGTAGTCGGTGGCATTTTGGCGCACCATTTCTACCAATCGCGCATTGCTGTCTTTCACCTTTTTAGCGGGAGCGCCGGCATACACGCCCGGCTCCAACACCGTATTTCCCAACACTATAGCTCCTGCCGCAACAATAGTATTATCGGGAATCACCGCATTATCCAAGAGAATGGCGCCCATGCCTACCAGCACATTGTTGCCTACTTTGGCCCCGTGGATAATAGCATTGTGCCCCACTGTTACATCATCGCCGATTTCGGCCACCGACTTTTCATGGGTTGTGTGCACTACGGCTCCGTCCTGAATATTGCTGCGGTTTCCGATGCGGATACTGTTGACGTCGCCGCGCAGGACCGCCGAATACCATATACTGCAATCGTCTCCGATTACCACATCGCCCACAACCACAGCATTTTCGGCAACAAAGCACCGCTCTCCGACAGTGGGGGATATCCCGTTAACTGCATGTATAATAGCCATAATTTTATTTTACATTAGACGACAAAGGTAGGCAAAATTTAATGATTAATTAATACTTTAAACCTTTTCGCTTAAAAGCTTATTTCTTTCGCGGTGTGAATGATTTGTCCGTCATTTGTAATTCCTTGTATAAGAATAAAATATCCTCCTTTTGTTTTAGGAAGTGAAAATTCAATAGAGGTTTCGCCTGTTTCATTTGTATTGACATTTGGATTCCAATAAATCAAAGGGTTTTGATCAGGCGGGTTAAACTTTACAGGAAGAATATAGCCCAAAGGTTTGATTTTTTTTGTATTATAGCGCACTTCTTCGATTTTTGAGTAGTCGAAATTTCCCCTTTTGGTAGTAATTGAAATCACGCCGCCTCCGCCTCTTGATCCCCAAATTGCCGCATCGCCGCCTTTGAAAACATCAACCCGTTCCACATCTGCTATATTTATTCTATCTAGTATATCAAGGTTGCCCTCAAGTATACCAAAACTGTCCTTATCATCAATTGATTCAATAATTATGCCGTCAACGGCGATAGCAGCAATACTTGAGCTTCCGCGAATAATTATAGATTTTTCCTTCACTTGTACTCCTGCAACGTACCGTAAAACGTCGAGAATCTTGCTTGCATTCAATTCGTTTATTTTTTTACTGTCGAACGAATTAGTTGCTAATAGAGAAAATGGGTCGACAGGTTTGGCTTTTTCATTTTTTTGCGCTTTAATAATTACTTCACGAAGTAGAGTGGCATTGATTCCGTACTCTTCATTGTATTGTTTTATATCTTCTATGATGGCAGTATCAATTTGAACGGGTAAATCAACAGCATCAACAGCCGGAAAATTCTCTTCTTCGTCAATGGATAGCAAAACACGGTTTGTCATTTTGTTTCCATACGCCTGTACTACAAATTCCGTTTGGTCGGGAAAATCCATTTCGCTAAAAGAAAAAATTCCGTTTTTGTCCGTTGTGGTAGCAGTGGCGTACTTAGTTTGCAGCGACAAAATACTTACCTGTGCATCAGGAATGGCTTTTTTACCCCAAAGATTGGTTACTTTGCCCGAAACGACCTGTCCCAATTCGATAAAACCGGGTAGCGTATCCGATTTTCCGCTGATTATTTGCGGAATATTATAGCGCTTCCAAGTTTCGTTGGTAACAAAATTACTATCAATATTTTTAGCATTATCTTTCAAATCAGAATGAAACAGTAAATAATTTCGGATATTTCTTGTTGTATCAATGGTTGTCAAGAGGTCGTTGGTAATGGAAACCGAAAAATTGCCTGAAATGTTTTTTTTGTGATTGTCGGTTAATACAAATTTGATTTTCATGGAATCATCTTTATTCTCAACGGAATAGCTCAAATTCGCCTGATCGTCGTTAGAGCAAAGGAGCATTTTTTGCGTTACGGGATGATAATTTTCATCCAACAGCATAAATTGTAAAATGCCCGAAGGAAAATTTTGTTTTGGAAAAAACAGGGTCTTTACATTTCGGTTCCACTTTTCAAAATACTGTACTATTCCTCGCGCGTGGACAAGCAGATAGTACGGCTGCGTATCATTGCCATTAAATGTAAGGCTTACCGTGTCGTTTTTCCATGCTGCCGAAAGGATTTCTAAAACCTCGTTATTACGTTGAAGAGTGGGCTTTGGGGAGGTATTACGCGGTTTGTTTTTCGCTTTTGTCGGCGAAGCTATAAAAATATCTTTTTTAAAAAAGAAGTCGTGCGAAAGTCCGTACATTGCAGTTGTGTAAGCGCGCAGCGAATAATTTCCTTCGGGCAAATCTTGCGGCAGGGAAATTTGTCCGTAAGATTGGTTTAGGGCGGCGCGAATTTTCACTTTCTCAATAATATTTCCCTCGGAATTAATTAAATCAACATATACAAAACGGCTGTGAACAGAGGGCATAAGCGCTACCGCATCAACTAAATAGGCTTTAATCCAAACAGTATCGCCTGCAGTATATGCTATTCGGTCGGTATGTAGAAAAATCTTTTCCTGCGGAAATATTTTTATTTGCTCAATAAAGGCGCTCAGGCAAGCATCTTTTGTGAGTTTCACACTGTTTTGTCCGTAGAAATCAGATGGAAAAATACAAAGCAACAATAAAATATAATTCAAGTAAAATTTCATTTTGCAAAGGTTTTGACAAAGATACTGTTTTTTTACAAAATTACAAAAAAAATGGAGCCGCTGAAGCAGCTCCATTTACCAAAATTTAATAATTGATAATTTTATTGCTTTGTAAATTTGGGGAAATAATACGAAGAAGGGGTCTTTCCATTCATACCTACTACATCGCCATTATTTGTAGAGCCGGTGTAGTTCCGCAATTTAAATCCGGCTACAGGGTAGGTCCATGCGCCATCATCAATAAAGGTAAAAGATTGTAACTCGCCGCTTGGGCTCATTTCAAACTCTGTACTAACCATACCAACTGTTCCAAATTGCCCAACTGATCCAGTTGTATAACTATTAAAGTAAAGCGAAGTCCCCACCGGCTGGCTATAGGCTCCCCATATTAAATCTTGTGTAGAGGTTCGTACGAATACTTTATGGGTTCTCCATTCTAAATTACCGGCATTATAGGCCATTAAAATGTCGCCCAGCGCCTGGTCGGCTGCACTAAGAATACCTCTTACATAATAGATATTGGAACCAGCGGCTACCAATGTTACAGTAAGCGCGCTATTTCTATTAGGCGGCAAGTTGTAGTTGTTGCCGTCGCCGTAGGTCATGGTGTAAGTGCCCACAAAATCCTCATACAAAAGGATAAGTCTTTGCTGATCAATCCAAATTTTTGCAGTAAAACTGTTTGCACCGCTGCCAATATCTAATGTAGCAATGGCGCTTCGTCCTACATTTGTGTTGTTATATGAAGGAATATCCAACACAACTTGCTTTTGCGAATGGTCCAAAGAACAGGTTAACCATGTGTCAGACAAGGATACATTAATAATATCCAAATCACATTCATAGTCCAAACGCACTTCTCCTCCTTCGGCATCAATATTTACCCTGCTCGTTTCAATGAAAAAATGAAGAGCGGACTGAGTTACCGTTACATAATTTTTCCTATTGCCATCGGTAATGGTTATCAATGCACTGCGCGCAGACAAGTTGGAATGCGGCGATACGTTTACGACAATGTTTTGTCCTCCCGTCGATTGATAAACAGACAAGGTACACCACTCGTCGGAAGATGTTGCCAAAACAGGGGTGGGATGATCTACTAAGATAGAACCTTCGCCGCCTGCAGCGGTAAAGACCACGTCAGAGGATACCACCTTTATCAACAAATCCTCGTAGGAGGTGTAATCATTTGATCTGTCGCATCCTGCAAACAGGGACAACAAACCTGCTAAAATAATTGCTATGTATTTCATATTCATTAATTTTTAGTTTTTATTGTTTTGTGAACATCGGATAGAACACGAAAGCTTGTCCATCTGCACCGTTTACATTACCCGCACTTGTGGAGCCGTTATAGTTTCGCAACAGGAATCCGGCAGTACCACGGCTCCACACTCCATTATCAATCATAGTAAATGATATATCGTCACCGGAAGTATAGGTAAGGTCAGAAGCATTCATTCCGGTTGTAGTTGAGAGGTAGACATAATTCCCATCTGTTGGGTCAGAATATGGAAGCCACCAAAAATCATAATTGGTGCCGGCTCTTACAAATATTATTTGCCCCAAAAGTTCTATTCCATATCGTCCGCTGTACCTTGCAACGATATTTCCCAGCGCTTCGTCGGCAGTAGTAAGGATGCCTTTTATATAGTAAGTTTGCCCTGCTATTGCCGGTTCAAAGGTAACCGTTGCAGTTCGGTTCCTGTTTATCGGAATGGCATTGCTGGTAGAATAACTCATGGTGTAAGTCCCTAAAAAATCAAGATAACTCAAACCAATCGCTTCAAAATAAGCATTTACGCCTGCCGGTTCGACACATTCATGCCGGCGGTTTGCCGGGTTCCACACAAAGCGTTCCATGGTGATGCCCTCGAATACAAAGGGCTCATATAAGCGTATGCCGTCGGGAGTATAGGCATAACTTATTGTAGTCTCTCCGGAACTGCTGCCATGGTAGGTAAGCGGCGTATAGGTTCGGTCAGATACAACAGCCTCTCCTCTTTCTATGTCGTTAACTACAAATTTAAACGAAGAGTAAGCAGCAGCAGCAGCGGCAGCGGTGCATTCCGTCAGATAGGTCTCCGGGTCAATGTTATTAACATTACGGCGCAATGTCATTTTGTTGCCTCGTTTTTTCCCTTTCAACACTACTTTGTCCGGCGTTGCCGACATTATTATAAATTCATAGTCTCCGGCTCTACCGCTTGCCTGCGATGAGCTTAAAGGCTCGCTGAAGTAGTGCATCACCTTGTTGTAGGTATTAAAGCTGAGTACAGGTCCCTGGTCGGCAGTCATACCAAAGGAGGAGGTTTCCGTCTGACGTTCCGGCACATTGGTGGCTATTTCACACATGACGTCTACTGTTCCGTCAGCGTAAAATTTGAGAAACATGGCATAGCCTCCTTTTGAATGATTTGCTTCAGGATAATAGTCTCCAAACCATCCGTATTCGGAGCTTGTCAAAATTTTCATAGTGTTCTCAATGGCCTCGCTCATTCTCTCCGAAGCCGATTTGTCAAATATGTCAGCTTCATCCTTTACGCACGAGAATAGCAGCGCAGGCATCAGTAAAATATAGATTAATTTTTTCATACGCTATTTTGTTTAAAGGTTTAGTAAATCTAAGGTATGCAAGGTTGCCGCACGCGATTCAAAATTCGAACGCAAAAAGTCTAACTCAAAGCCCCACACATTTACGCAATACTCTTTTACAAGCCCCAATTTTTGGATAAGCTTGGCCGATCCCGATTCTCCTGCCTGAGCTAATATATTGTCCCAGTTAGCTTGTCCGCGCGTAACATAAATAGACAATATTTCCACAAAGTCTTCATTGGGCTCCGAACGGGCATAACGGCTGACAAAGCCTAACTCATAAGCTATGGCTTCGGTTGCGGAAGCCACGCTCCAGTCGTTGCCTACATAATCAAGATTGGATATGGCGGCATATTCAGTCGGGTATTCATAGGTTTGGTGCATAATGTGCGCAAACTCGTGGTACATGGTTTTCAAGTAGCGGTCGGTCAACTGAGTTAAGGTAACGGTTAGCGGGTCTATGCTGTTAATATTATAAAGCGTTACTTTCATGCCGCCCTCTGCCGTACCGAGCACCATAGTGTTATTGGTATTATAAGCGGGCGAACCAACCAAGTGAATAACTTTTGGTATGAGTCGTTTGGTGAAAGCAATATTTATCGTTTGGTCATATACTTCCATCCACAGATGTTTGATCAATTTAGCCATGGCTATGGCCTTATCAGTAGATGCCGGCGCCAAATCAAAGGACATGTCGGATTCAATATCTTCAGTTTTATATTTAAATGCGATATTGTAAGGGTCCACGTAGTTTCGGTCAAGCCAGTGGTCAAAGGCAGTTTTCAGGGCGGGATCCGGATCTATGAATACGCTGTCGGAAAATTGCTCTTCGCTGCATGATACACTGAGCAGGAGCGCCGCGGTCAATAATAATAGTATTTTTTTCATATTTCTTTATTCTAAGAGTTAAACTTAACGTGGATTAGGTGTCATTCCGGCGGCTATAGAAGTTGCCGGCAATTGAATAGCGCGGCGCGGGTCATTCACCGTCAACTCGTCCAACACTGTCAAATCGTTAGCTTTGTTATACATTCTGCGGTAAATAACTATGCCGTAACGCTTAATGTCATACCAGCGCAATCCTTCGTGAATGGTCAGGATACGGCGCATCTGCAGGATACAATGCAACATGTTTTCCTGATCGCCATCGGCAATGGCGAAATCGGGATTCAAATACTTTTTGACCGTAGGGACCTCGGGCGTATAGTAAGCCCTGCCGTTATAGAAAGTATTTATGCTACTTAAGGTCAATACAGTACCGTTTCTCGTATGGCGGGATACCCAAAGGTTCATGTCTTTAAGGGCGTTGTCGTAATCCTGTGTCATGATATAGGCTTCTGCACGGCAGAGCAGGGTTTCGTCGGATTGGAAAATAGGAAATACCGTACGGGTATATCCAATACCAGCTACGCGGTCGGTATATTCAAACATATAGGGTACTCTGGGGACTGCCGCATAACCGGTAGCATAGGTAAACTGTCTTAAATAGTACGAAGAGGCGCTGTAGGTTCCCCAGGGCGCAGCGCTTCCATAAGATTCCTGCGAGGAAAGAAGGGTTGAGTGCATATACTTTTTGCCGGTAGTGTAGTTGCCCATGACCTGAGATGCCTGCGACATCAATGTAACTAAGAGCAGGTTGGCATTTTGCTGCGGTTTAACATATTCGTTGGCAAGAGGTTGCATGTTTTGCTCAAAGCCCAGAAAAAATGGCATGTCGCGTAAAATAGATGCAGGATTATCGCCCAAGACCCTGTTGGCATACTCAATCGCCTTGTCATATTTACGGTAATACAGGTTGAAGCGGGCAGCAAAAGCACAGGCGGCTTTTTGGTTAAAGTGGAATTTAGGTTGGCTATAAAGATTGTCGTCAATCAAGGGAATTCCCTCTTCTATGTCGCGATTTATTTTCTGATATACTTCCGCCACCGTTCCTCTCGCGTACTGTGGATTTACCGTTGTTTCGCGCGTTTCCATATAGGGAATGCCCAAATCGGTCCCGCTTGTGATGTCGGAGTAGTGTTTACAGAACACATTGACTAACAGGTAGTGGTGAAGTGCGCGAATGAGCAGCGCTTCTCCGCGATGCGCATCAAATTTTCTCGGATTTTCATGAGATTCGATGTACTCAAGGGCCGTATTGGCTACTGCAATTGCCCTATAGCAATATTCCCATTGCGATTTTGGCGACTCATTGCCTTCTTCCTGAATATCGGCCCATTCCCACATCTCCTCTTGAAGCAGCGCAAAAGAATTCATGTTGGCTTCGGGAAAATAGTCCACATTATCGGACATCATTTCCGTCATTACAAGAGGATTACGGTTTGAATATCCGGAAGTTAAGAGTTGAGCAAGATTGTCGTCATTAAGCTGTGTCCGATTATCCGGTCTTTCGTCCAAAAAATCGTTGCAGCCACAAAAAGCTATCAGTGTAATGGCTGCTATTATTGAAAGATATTTTTTCCTGTTCATAAACATATAATTTTTAAAGTCCTAATTTTAAAGTAAGCGTAATTTGCTTGGGCACGGGAGCCGATACGCCGCCCGATTGGAAAAATTCGGGGTCCTGCCCGTTCAGTTTGGAGTCGGCATACAAGAGCAGCAAGTTGGTGCCCTGTATTTTGGCCGACATGTTCTTTACCCCTACAGCGCTTGCCCATTGGCTTGGTAAATCATAAGACAAGGAGACCTCTTTCAGGCGTATAAAACCGCCGTCGGCAACACGTACATCCGAAAAGTTATACGCATTGTAATGATAAGTTAGCCGCTGGGTCCCTGTCAACTGACGTGCAGCCGGAATAACGGGAATATTGGTATAAGCCTCGTCTCCCGGCACCACCCAACGATTGGCAAACTCTTTGGGCATGGCGTCCAAATCGGAATAACTGCTCTTGAATGCCCGATTGAGGCGAAGTTTATTACCGAAGGCATAGGTAAGGAATACATTGAGTCTGAAGTTTTTGTAAGTAAATATATTACCTAGACTGCCCGTTATGGTAGGTTCGGTTGGACCCTCATATATCAAGAAGCCCATTTTGACCCTTTCCTGAAAGTAAACATAAGTGGTATTAGAGGTCTGCAAGCCGTCCTGATTAAGTAATATCGGGAAGCCATCCTCGCTCAATCCTACAAAGGGAATGGAAAATAATGTACGGTGGGAGTACCCCGGCATGCCAAAGCCGTTACCCGAAACCAAGTCTAACACTCTACTCCGCGAGTCTAATTTGGTAATTTCCGTTTTGACGTACCCGAAAATAAAGTTGGTGGACCAACTAAAATCCTTCATTTCCAAATTTTTTGTGGTAAGGGTAAATTCTACTCCGTGAGATTTCATCTCCGCCACATTAGCATATTTATCAACTGTACCTCCTACCCCCTGTGTAGCAATTCGGCCGATTAGATCATAGTTATTGCGCCAGAAAACATCCGTAACCAGGTTTATCCTGTTGCCTAAAAAACCAATATCGGCGCCGATATTCAGTTCGTGTTTTTTCTCGTAGGTGAGTTCGCTGTTCTCAATATCGTCAATATACAATGATGATTCTCTATAATCGCCCCAGGGCTTCCAACTCACGGTAGGCATCAACACCTGCTCGGAATTGGTTACAAATCTTGGCCCTCTGTCACCCGTTAAGCTATACGAAGCCCGCAATGATAGATGGGACAGGGCAGGACGCAAATGTTCAAAAAATTCTTCTTCATGTACATTGTAGGATCCGGCAATATTCCATGTAGGCAGCCAGCGGGCTGAGGTGGATTCGCCCAAGCGGTTGGTGCCTTCGTAGCGAAAGGTAGCATTTAGGATATATTTCGACATATAGGAATAGGTAGCTAATCCGAAGAATGCGGCCTCTCGTTCCCGCGTGTCCGCAATGCTATAATATTGGGTACCCTGCTCTGAGCTTTGTTTGAATACCTGATAGGCATAGTTCGACACATCGCCCATTGTATATAAACGTCCCCAACCTCTGAAGTATGTTCTGTTCCTTTCTAAGGTCTTTAGTTCCGTACCGCCAAAGAAGTTAGTAATGTGTACATCGTTGAATATTTTATTCCACGTTATTGAAGTACGAAAATCGTAGCCTTGCATTCTATTATCCGTGCGGTTATAGATGCCTCCTTCGGGCAATACGCTGATAGGCAAGACATAAGGAATATCGGGATCAGTATAGAGGAAAGAGTTTCTATTTCTTATCGTAGCATCGGGCATTGCACGGTAGGCCATGGCCTGATTCGAATTGTCTTTAATATGGTGCTCTATGTTTGAGGCGGAAGATTTATAAGCGCCCAATGCCGATATTTCCAATTCAGGGATAATTTTCCATTTTAATTCCGCTTGAAACTTAAAATCCGTTACCTTAACATCCATATAGTTGTTTTCCAATTCATTTAAGATATTGAAATCAGCATAATTCCGCGTGTAGATTTCGGTTGGGTTCATGGCGCGGGAAGTATTCAAGGCATAGCTGTAAGGATTAATGTCAAAGTCGCGCTTTACTTCGCCATATACCGCGTCAACGCTTTGGTCGAGGCTGCCCGGCGCTTTTTGCAAACGAGTCGAAGTGTTGGTAATAAAATTGAGCGACAGGTTCTTTTTGATGTTGTAGGTAGCATTCAAAGCGCCGGTATAGCGGTTCACTCCGCTGCCTTTGTACCAGCCCGGATCTACGAGCGCGCTCAACGAAGCATAGTACATTGTTTTATCTGTACCGCCGGACATGCTGACGGCATGGGATTGCACCACATTGAGATTGAACAACTCCTGAAACCAATCGGTATTTCTAAACTCTGCCAACCGCAGGTAAGCATTTTTATCCTCCTCTGAGTTCCTCAACACAAATCCGCCGGTACCGGGGTCAACAGTAGTCATTAACTTATACATTCTTCCATATACGCCGCTGTTGCGACTTCTGATTGTACCTGCAAAACCGAGCCAGCCTTTTTGCTCCATTTCCTGATACACGCCCATTTGCTCCTGCGAGTTCATAATGTTAAATTCCGAATAGGTAGGAATTAAACGCGTAGTGAATTCACCGTTGTAGTTAATACTGCTCACGCCGGCTCTCCCTTTTTTGGTGGTTACCACAATAACGCCCGACATGGCGCGTGCGCCATAGATAGAAGTAGCCGAGCCGTCTTTAAGAATCTGGAAAGATTCGATGTCGTCCGCATTAAGCCCGGCAATGGCAGAGCTGATTAGCGTTTCGGCATCGCCGGACGAAAGCGCGTCTGAGTCAATGTCAACCACATCTTCCATGATGATGCCATCAACCACCCACAGCGGTTTGGAACTGCCGTAAATGGAAGTCGCGCCACGTACCCTGATTTTCGGCGCAGCACCGAAAGTTCCGGACACGTTCTGCACCGACACGCCGGCAGACCGGCCTTCCAATGCTCTACTGATTTCGGTAATACCACCGAGTTTCACATCAGCGGCTTCTAAGCGGTCGGCAGCGCCTGTAAACAAGCGCTTGTCCACGCTTGCCATACCTGTTACCACCACCTCCCTCAATACAGTTGCATCTAACTGTAATTGGACATTGATTTGTTCCCGTCCGTTAACAGCCTCTTCGATAGTTTGGTATCCCATAAAAGAAACCACCAAGGTAGCATTTGACGGAACATTGTTCAAGGTGTAATTGCCATTAATGTCGGCAACTACAAATTGCTTGGTTCCCTTCACCATCACGGTAGCGCCGACTAAAGGCTGGTTGGCCTCGTCGAACACCGTACCGCGAATCGTCAGATTTTGCGCCTGCAGTATTCCTGTAATAAGAAATAAAAGGCACAGCAAATTCAATTTTAGTTTCATAGGCTTTAAGTTAATTAGTTTAGTTACATAGGTTTATATTAAATTAATTTAGAGAATATATAACAAATGCGTTTAAAATTCAGTTCGGCAGGTTAAAATTTATTTAAGTGGCATATAAAAAAATGTACCAGCAAAAAATGCTGATACATAATGTAATAGTGGCGCAATTAATCTCACTTTTACCGGTATATCGCCACAACAGACTGAACACCAGGTATTTATAGTGGGGGGGGGGGGATAAAGTGTTGATAATCACGTTGTTGCGCAATTTTTCAACAATATATTTACCCGGCATATACATGCTTTAATTTTTGGTTAGTTTTCTAAAGACAAAGGTAAATAAAATTTTGAATAAATAGAATTTATAGCACATTATTTTGAAGTTATAGTTACTAAAAATTATTAAACCTTTGATTTTCGGTTTCTTATATTTTTTATCTCCTTTTATTTTGTAGTTTAAAAAATAAATTCTATATTTGCCCTACAATTTTAGTTATGAATCGTAAACAATTTTGACCAATACTTGAAAAATCGTAATTTAATATTCACAATATGCACAAATTAATTGATATGCCCGATGTCGTTATTCGTTTTTCCGGCGACTCAGGCGATGGAATGCAACTCACAGGAACCCTATTTGCCGACGCTTCGGCCCTCATGGGCAATGATGTTTCCACCTTCCCCGATTTTCCTGCCGAAATTCGCGCTCCGCAAGGCCTGCTTGCCGGCGTTTCAGGCTTTCAGGTACACATCGGAAGTCATCCTATCAATACTCCCGGCGACTACTGCGACGTATTGGTAGCTATGAACCCCTCGGCGCTCAAAATGAATGCCCACTGGTTAAAACCTACGGCTACAGTTATCATGGACGCCGACACCTTCGACGAAAAAGGCTTGAAACTGGCTGCATTCAAAACAGACAATCCAATTAAAGAATTGGGCATCGAAGACCGCACTATTGTTTTTGCCCCCATTACCACATTGACTAAAGAGGGTTTGAAAGACTCCGGTTTGGATACAAAGTCAATCCTCAAAAGCAAAAACATGTTTGCTTTGGGTATTTGCTATTTCCTGTTCAACCGTTCGCTCGAATATACCGAAGCGTATTTCGAAAAAAAGTTCCATAAACATCCGGAACTCATAGTCTCTAATAAAAAGGTATTGCGCGATGGTTACAACTATGCTTCGAATATTCATGCCATACAAAACACCTACGTTATACAAAAGGCTGATTTACCTAAGGGAGTTTATCGCAATATCAACGGTAACCAAGCTACGGCATGGGGTTTTATTGCCGCTTCCGAGAAGTCGGGACGTCCGCTGTTCTGCGGCTCCTACCCTATCACTCCTGCCACCGGTATTCTTGAAGAATTAGCTGCCCGCAAGGATCTCGGCGTAAAAACACTGCAATGCGAAGATGAAATAGCGGGTATTTGTACAGCTATCGGCGCTGCTTATGCCGGTAATTTTGCCGTAACTACTACCTCTGGCCCCGGCCTTTCGTTAAAAAGCGAAGCTATGGGATTGGCCGTAATCACCGAATTACCCTTGGTAATTGTTGACGTACAGCGTAGCGGTCCGTCAACCGGCATTCCTACCAAAACCGAACAGACCGACCTGTTGCAAGCCCTCTACGGCCGTAACGGCGAATGTCCGATGATGGTAATGGCTGCCCGTTCACCCGCTCATTGTTTCGATGCCGCTTTCATGGCCGGAAAATTCGCCATGGAACACATGATGCCGATATTGTTGATGACCGAAGGCTTCCTCGGAAACGGCTCCGAGCCTTGGAAGATTCCAAGCATGAAAGATTATCCTGAAATTAAACCGCCGATTGTTCCTGCCAACGATACTGACTATCTGCCTTTCGTGCGCGACCCTGAACGTATGGCGCGCCGCTGGGCGCTGCCCGGCACTCCGGGTATCGAACACCGCGTGGGCGGTCTGGAAAAGAACAACGACGGCAAAGTGTCCAGCGACCCGCACGTACACGAGCGCATGGTACGCGAACGCGCAGAAAAAGTAGCCCACATAGTTAACTATATTCCCGACCAGGAAGTGCTCGGCGAAAAAGAGGGCGATATTCTGATAGTAGGTTGGGGCGGCACATTCGGCCACCTTTACACGGCTTTGGGCGAATTGCAAAAGCAGGGAAAGAAAGTCGGCCTTGCGCACTTCGACTATATCAATCCGCTACCCAAAAACACGGCTGAAATCTTCTCAAAATTCAAGAAAATTATCGTATGTGAATTAAATAGCGGACAGTTTGCCAATTACCTGCGCATTCAACACCAACGATTCACCTACCACCAGTGTAACAAGGTGCAAGGCCAACCTTTCACCATAGAAGAAATTGTAAAAGCAGTAACTAACCAATTGAGAGTTGAGAATTGAGAGTTGAGAATGAATAAGTGAATAGTAAATAAGTAAATAGTAAACAATTTTCATCAATCTTCACCAACTTTCATCAATCTTCATCAATTTTTATCAATCTTCATCAAATAAACAAATAAACATGAAATACACTCCTCAAGATTTTAAAAGCGGCCAGGAAGTAAAATGGTGTCCGGGTTGCGGCGATCATGCTGTTTTAGCCTCCGTTCAACGCGCGCTGCCCGAAGTAAGCGAGGCCTTGGGCTACTCCAAAGAACGCTATGTATTTGTTTCAGGCATAGGTTGCGCCTCGCGTTTCCCCTATTATATGGACACTTTCGGTTTCCACGGCATACATGGCCGCGCCTCGGCTATCGCCACCGGTATCAAAGTAGCAAACCCAAGCCTCTCCGTTTGGCAGCAAACCGGCGACGGCGATGCTTTGGCCATCGGCGGCAATCACTTTATCCATGCCATACGCCGTAACATCGACATCAACATCATTCTCTTCGACAACCAGATTTACGGGTTGACCAAGGGACAGTACTCTCCTACTTCACGCCTTGGCACCGTTACCAAAACATCGCCTTTCGGCACGGTGGAACACCCTTTCACTCCCGGCGAATTAGTAATCGGCGCCCGCGGCACTTTCTTCGCCCGCTCCTTAGACGTAGAAGTGAAACTCACTTCGGAAATATTAGTCGAATCGGCTAAGCACGATGGTACAGCAGTAACGGTAATATTACAAAACTGCGTAATTTTTAACGATGGCGTACATGGTGCATACGCCAATAAAGAAGTGCGCGAAGACCGCACTATCGTTCTGCGCCACGGACAACCTATGATTTTCGGAAAAAATAAGGACAAGGGATTGGTGCTTGACGGTCTAAAGTTGAAAGCGGTGAAAATCGGCGAAAACGGTATTACCGAAAAAGATATATTAGTACACGATGCTAAAGAACCTAACCCCGGCGTTCACCTGATGCTGGCAAACATGAAAGCGCCTGATTTGCCTGTTGCCTTAGGCGTTATCCGTGCAGTAAGCGACAAAACCTATGATGATAATGTTCGCGATCAGGTACTCGAAATACAAAAAACAGCCACAATTAAAAATGTGGACGATCTTTTGCAAAGCGGCAGCACCTGGGAGGTGAAATAATGAACAATTTAAACTAATAAAAAAATTAAAATCATGAAAGTACAAGATGTAATGGCTAACTTAGAGAAGAAGTATGGCCACGAAAAAGAGTTCCTGCAAGCAGTACACGAAGTATTGGAATCAATCGAAGAAGTGTACAACCAACACCCCGAATTTGAGAAAGCAAATATTATTGAACGTATGGTAGAACCCGACCGTATATTCACTTTCCGCGTAACCTGGCAAGACGACAAGGGTGCGGTACATGTGAACACAGGTTACCGTGTGCAGTTCAATAACGCTATCGGGCCTTACAAAGGCGGTATGCGCTTCCACCCCTCGGTAACGCCTTCGAGCCTGAAATTCTTAGGCTTTGAGCAAACCTTCAAAAACGCTTTGACTACCCTGCCTATGGGCGGTGGTAAAGGTGGCTCCGATTTCAATCCGCAAGGCAAATCAGACGCCGAAATCATGCGTTTCTGCCAGGCTTTTATTGCTGAATTGTGGAACTATCTCGGTCCCGACACCGATGTTCCGGCAGGCGACATTGGCGTAGGCGCCCGTGAAGTTGGTTTTATGTACGGCTACTACAAAAAATTAGCCCGTGAAAATACCGGCACCTACACAGGCAAAGGTATGACATGGGGAGGCTCGTTGATTCGTCCCGAAGCTACCGGCTTTGGCGGCGTTTATTTTGCCGACCACATGCTGAAGACCCGCAACATTGATATAAAAGGCAAAACAGTAGCGGTTTCCGGCTTTGGAAATGTGGCCTGGGGCGCTGCTATTAAAGCTATTGAACTGGGCGCAAAAGTAATCGCTATTTCCGGACCCGACGGCTATATCTTAGATGAAGAAGGTTTGAACAAGGAAAAAATTGATTATATGGTGGAATTGCGCACCAGCAATAATAACGTAGTTGCTCCTTATGCGCAAAAATTCCCTAACTCAAAATTCGTTGCCGGTAAAAAACCCTGGGAAGTAAAGGTTGACATTGCTTTGCCCAGCGCCATTCAAAACGAATTGAACGGCGACGACGCCAGAGCATTGATTAATAACGGCGTTCTCTGCGTTGCCGAACTGTCGAACATGGGTTGTACTCCCGAAGCTGTAGCCGAATTTATCAAAGCCAAAGTCCTGTTCGGCCCCGGAAAAGCGGCTAATGCAGGCGGCGTTGCCACATCAGGCTTGGAAATGACCCAAAACGCTATGCACCTCAATTGGACGCGCGACGAGGTAGATGCCAAATTAAAGCAGATTATGGAGGATATCCACAGCGCATGTGTGAAATACGGTACACAGCCCGACGGCTTCATTAACTACGTAAATGGCGCCAATATCGCCGGTTTCATGAAGGTAGCCCGCGCCATGCTTGAACAAGGCTTGATTTAATTCAAAATCTTTCTACAATGACAAACCCACTTGCCTTGCGGCAGGTGGGTTTGTTTATATTACAAATAATCAATTAATTATATTCTCCTTTTGTTACAACATTATCTGAAAAAGGTTGCATGATGAATCTCAAGAAAATTAAAAAATAAACAGTTTAAAAAAATATTTCCAAATCTTTTATTATCTTTGTAAAATAAAAATTTTAAAAAAAAAGAAGTTATGAGTTCAGTTATTATTTCAGATAATACAGATTTTGTTCTTCCTTTTTTATATGGAAAAATAGAAAGTTTGCCTGCCGAAATGCAAAAGGAAGTTTCTCTTTTTGCTGATTTTTTATTGAGTAAATCTTTGCATACAGCAATTATTCCAAAATTTGGCTCTTTAAAAGGAAAAATACACATGGCTGCCGATTTCGACGCACCCTTGCCTGATTTTAAAGAGTACATGTAATGAAAATTTTGTTAGATACGCACACTTTTCTTTGGTTTCTCGGTGGAAATACTGAGTTGTCAAAACAGGCAAGGACACTCATTGAAAATCCAAAACACGAAAAATACATTAGTATTGCTAGTTTTTGGGAAATAGCTATAAAAAATAGTTTGGGAAAATTGACACTTGATGTTCCCTTTTCCGAATTGAAAACTGAAGCCATAAAAAATAGTTTTCAACTATTACCTATAACTTTTGAAGACACATTGCAGTTAATCATACTTCCTTTTCAACACCGCGACCCATTTGACCGTATTATTATTTCGCAAGCAATGGTAAATAACTTAACAATAGTATCTTGCGATAATAACCTTAGCCTATACAGCGTAAGTTTGTTATGGTAGAAAAATGTACTGTTTTGGCAATTTACCTCCTTTGTAAATTATTTTCGTACCTTTGAAAAAAATATGATTTATGGCTGACGAAAAAATTATTTTTTCAATGAACGGTGTGGGTAAAACTATTCCGCACAACAATAAAACAATTCTGAAAGATATCTACCTCTCGTTTTTTTACGGAGCAAAGATTGGTATTATTGGTCTCAACGGTTCGGGTAAGTCCACCCTGATGAAAATTATTGCGGGTATCGAAACCGCTTATCAAGGCGATGTAGTATGGGCTCCTGGTTACACCGTGGGTTATCTTGAGCAGGATCCGCAGTTGGACGAGAGCAAAACCGTTAAGGAAATTGTACAGGAAGGCGTACAGGAAGTGGTACAAATTTTAAAAGAATATGAAGCGGTAAACGCCCGTTTCGCCGAACCCATGAGCGACGACGAGATGAACAAACTCATTGAACGCCAAGGCGAGTTGACGGATAAGATAGAGCAGGCAAACGGCTGGGAATTGGACGCCAAGCTGGAACGCGCCATGGACGCGCTCCAATGTCCCGACCCCGATGCTCCGATAAAACACCTCAGCGGCGGGGAGCGGCGTCGCGTAGCCCTCTGCCGCCTGCTGCTGCGCGAACCCGACGTGCTGTTGCTCGACGAGCCGACCAACCACTTAGATACCGAAAGTATCCAATGGCTCGAAACCCACCTGCAACAATACAAAGGAACGGTTATTGCCGTAACCCACGACCGCTATTTCTTAGACAACGTGGCCGGTTGGATTTTAGAACTCGACCGCGGCGAGGGTATCCCCTGGAAAGGCAACTACAGCTCGTGGCTTGACCAAAAATCGAAACGGCTGCAACAGGAAGAAAAGCAGGAAAGCAAACGCCGCAAGACCTTAGAGCGCGAGTTGGAATGGGTGCGTATGTCGCCCAAGGCGCGGCAAGCCAAGTCGAAAGCCCGCTTGGGCGCTTACGAAAAAATGCTGAATGAAGACAGCAAGCAAAAGGAAGAACGATTGGAAATCTTTATCCCGAACGGTCCCCGCCTCGGCGATAAAGTGATTGACGCTCAAGAGGTGAAAAAAGCTTTCGGCGACAAAATATTGTTCGATAACCTCAACTTCAAACTGCCACCGGCAGGCATAGTTGGCGTGATTGGCCCTAACGGCGTAGGTAAAACTACCCTGTTCCGCCTCATTATGGGTCTCGAAAAAGCCGATTCCGGCCTTTTTGATGTGGGCGAAACAGTAAAACTCGCTTACATCGACCAGCAACACAGTAAAATCGACCCCAACAAAACCGTTTATGAAACCATTTCGGAAAACAGCGAATTGATACGCTTGGGCAACCGCGATATGAACGCCAGAGCTTATGTTTCGCGTTTCAACTTTTCGGGCGCCGACCAGGAAAAGCAGTGCGGTATCCTCAGCGGCGGCGAGCGCAATCGCCTGCACTTGGCATTAGCATTGAAAGAAGAAGGCAACGTACTGCTGCTCGACGAACCTACCAACGACGTTGACGTAAACACCATTCGCGCGCTCGAAGAGGGTCTGGAACACTTTGCCGGCTGTGCGGTAATCATCTCCCACGACCGCTGGTTTCTCGACCGCGTAGCTACCCACATCTTAGCCTTTGAAGGTGATTCGCAGGTGGTATTTTTCGAAGGCGACTACAGCGAATACGAAGAAAACAAAAAGAAACGCATGGGCGACGTAACCCCAAAGCGGTTTAAATATAAGAAGTTGATGGAATAGGTATTGAAAGTAGCTATGAGTATTTTACTTAGTTTCTTAAAATTTGCGGTACTGGCTACGCTGGGCGAAATTATTGCGCTGCGCATGCGCACAGGCAAATTCATTCAAAAAGATTTTGGCATATTGCCCCGCGCTATCGTGTGGGGCCTTTTCGGCATAGTAATTGCCTTGGCTTTCGTATTATTCAGCACAGGTACACCCGCATTGCTTGCCTCTTTAGGTTGGAAGAATGCCGACATAGCATTGGCCGCTGTCGGTTTTTCATGGGAAAAGCTATGTGTAGCCTTTTGTGTGAGCGTAGCCATGAACACCATTTTTGCTCCGGTATTCATGTCGTTCCACAAAATTACCGACATGCACATTGCCCGCTATAACGGCAGTATGCGCTGCTTCCTGCACCCCATTGACATTACCCGCTCTTTTCGTGAATTAAACTGGGAAAGGCAATGGAGTTTTGTTTTCAAAAAGACCATTCCCCTTTTCTGGTATCCCGCGCACACCATTACTTTTATGTTGCCCGCCGACTGGCGTGTACTGTTCGCCGCCCTGCTTAGCGTAGCCTTGGGCATACTCTTGGCCATTGAGGGTAGGAAGGCAAATTAAGCTCCCATTTTTCGCGAAGAGAAAACAGTTAAGCGTAAGGCGATTGATTGTGGAATATTCAGTAAAATCAAAAAATCCTGTGCAAGGTAAAACATTTTGACAGGATTTTCTTTTGTAGCAGGGTTGGTTTTTCAAAATCCTGTAGTTTTTCGATTTTGCTAAAAAATAGGCTTATAGGTCAAATTTCAGGCTGAAAACTTCTGAAAGTAAACATTACCTTTGTAGAAAATCAAAGTATATGAATAAAAAAAGTGCTTTTATTGCCATTCTCCGATAACGAAAAAAAATGGAAAAAAACATGGGAAACAACGGTACAAATGTCATGCTTGTGGCCGCCAATTTACAGGCGGCGAACGTTTGTTGAGTTCGGAACTGTGGCAAGCATACAGTCGTCAAAAACAAACCTGCAAAGAACTCGCCGAGCGATATTTGGTAAGTGAAAGTACAATAAAACGGCGGTTGCGAAATGTAACCGAGAATTTTGAGTGTAAAAATTTTCCTTTAAGTGGCGTAGTTTTGATGGATGCGACATATTTTGGCAGGAATTGGTGTGTTGCTTTGCTGATGGACGCAGCCAGTGGAAATAAATTGTGGAGAAAGTATGTGAGATACGAAACAATAACTGATTATCAAGAAGGTATTGATTTTATTCTATCGCAAGGCTATGTGATTTTAGGTATTGTTTGTGATGGATTGAAAGGTATTTTCAAGCAATTTTCGATGTTCCCTGTTCAGATGTGTCAACGACATCAAATTGATATTGTTCGACGTTATTTAACTAGAAACCCGAAGTTAGAAGCAGGAAAAGAACTGTATGCCTTGATAAAAAATATCACAAAACTCACTAAAGAAGAGTTTGTTACATTATTTGAAGAATGGGAGGAAAAATGGATTGACTTTTTGGATGAACGAACAAAAGACCTTCTTACGAACAAAACACATTTCACGCACAAAAAATTGCGAAGCGCCTGCTTAAGTATCAAACGAAATATGTCTCATTTATTTGTTTATAAAGAAATTAAAGAAATGCCGAACACGAATAATGCCTTAGAAGGTACATTTACGGCATTGAAAAACCGTTTGCGTAACCACAATGGAATGTCTAAAGAAAACCGCAAGCGGTTTATTGATGGGTTTTTAAAGGCATGAAGTTCTCCAAAATATCAATGGGCTACATGAACAGCCCATTGACACTGATATTTTGTCGAACATCTGTATTATCCCTGACAGGTTGCTCCCCAGCAGAGCCTGTTTCCGTTTATACAGATGAGGCAAAGGTACAATTTAAAATTCAACCTTTAGAATATCCCTGAAAATAACAGCCTGAAATTTGACCTGTTGAACAAAAGTCCTATCTAAACAGCCTGAAATTTGACCTATACACCCAAATTTCTCTTTTTTTAATCTTGTCATTTCTTCATTTTATTGTATTTCTCTTATTCGCTCAACGTTTCGTGCTGTCGTTTCCGCAGGGTGTCGCGCAACAGCTACGCTCGTTACATGCAGGTGTTTGTTAGTAGAGCATTCCAAACAACCAAATCGGTATTTTGTTTTTATGTCCGATTTCAATATCGTCTGCCACAACAAAACTATTTGGAACATTTTTTACTTGGTCAAAAGATTTCCTCTTTCCGCCAACCTCAAAAGTATAGTTGTCTATCATAAAATCGCCTTGCGGCGCAAGAATAACATCGGCAACTACACTTAACTGATTAACAAAAAATGTTTCTCTTGCACTGCCAATGTTAGCGTTGTCGCCATATAAGTATGACAAATTGGTATTATTGAGCAAAACCTTATCGGGCTTTGTAAGGTCGCCAATTGTTTTGTTTTTGTATGAAACCAAATTCAATAGTTTTGCATTAGCCAACAATGATAAATATTTGACGGTATTGTTTCTGTTGCTGTTTATTGCTGTGCTCAAATCGGTGATTTTTGGCGTGTAAGGCACTAATGTTGCGAGAATTGCCAATAACCTTTTTAACTTGTGCCGCGATTCAAACTCAATATTTTCAATGGCAGGAACATCAATATCAATAACATTATTTACCGCTTCCTGCAATTTTATGTCGTACTTTCTCAATCCTTCTTTGTAAAATAGATAATAGCCGTTTTTCAGATACTTCTTAAATAAAGGCATTATTTTTATGTTTTCTGTAATCTGAAAAGCAATATCTTGGTGATTTTCAACTATTTCTTTCAGCGAAAATATAGGAAAATCGCCAATTTTTTCAAATTTTAAAAATTCCCTGAAAGATAAACCTTCCAATTTCTCATAAACAACCCTTCTTGATAAGTCCGCTGTTGATTTGTAAACCTGTAATAGCGACGAACCTGTAAATACAATTTTCAGTTTAAGAAAACTATCGTAGATATTTTTTATCTCGGTTGTCCAGCTTGGATAATGGTGGATTTCGTCCAAAAACAAATGCGTACCACCATTCATATAAAATTCGTCTGCTAATTCAAAAATTGTATGATTGGCAAACCACGAATTGTCTAAACTTGCATAAAGGGCTTTGTTTTTGTCTTCAAAAGTTGCCTTAATATGTTGTAACAACATTGTTGTTTTTCCAACACCTTTTGCGCCAATAATGGCAATACAACGCTCGTTCCAATCAATATTTGAATAGAGATACCGAAATGTTTTCACTTCTGTTTCCTGCAATAATCGAAGGTGAATTTTTACTAAACTGTCCATAATGACTATTTATTTGTTATTAATATTTACTAACGTGATTTTCGGCTGCACTCGGTAAAGTCAAAACAAGTTTTTCCTTTACGCTCGTTTGCACGAAAATTCTGGCAGCAAAGATACAAAAATGTTTTTTATAAATAGCATTATTTCACATAAAATGTTTTTTATAAATAGCAAAAATAAAAAAATCAAGCGAGCGAAGGCAGCTTGATAAATGGTTATTTAACAAAATAGACTGCTAAGTTCCAAGTCTTTGAGAATACAGGGTTATCAAAGTTTAGCTCCTGCGGAACTTTTCGGCGAATGTTGTTTTATCGGGCTGCAAGTGTCATTTATTTGCAGTTACAGCCAAATAAAATCACACAAATAAATCATTTAACGTTACTTCTGATTGTATGTTTCCGCTGTAAATATTACGCTTTACACCATAGGTTGTAACCATTGTAATGTGAATTGTCTTGCGTGTTTTACTCTCTGTTTTAAATGCTGAACGCTTATTTCGCAACGCTTTGTCGTAATCTTTGTCAATCACAAATTCGTTGTTTGAAAATTTCATTTCACAAAGATTGATTACATTGTCGTTTCGCTCAATCAACAAGTCAATTTGTGCAGGATTTTCTTTTTTTAAACTTCTCCACGAAGCCGTTTTGGTTAAGACACCCGATATGCCGAGTTTTTGTTTGATTTGTTTTATATGCGATAAACAAACCTGTTCAAAAGAATAGCCGCTCCAAGCACGGTGCTGTCCGCTTTCTATTAAGTTTGTCCAAAAGTGCTCATCATCAAATCTGTTTTTTTTCAGATAATAAAAATAAAAAAGTGTGTAAAAATCACATAGTTGGTATAAAGCATTTCGTTCTTTGTTTGAAAAACCGTTGTATTTTCTGATAAATCCGCATAATTCCAAATCATTTAACGTTTGCGTAAAATTACCTCCATTTGCAATTTTGGTCGCACCTAAAATTTCATCGCGTGTCAATCCCTTTGATTTTTTACTCAATACCTCAACTATTTTCAAGTGATTTTCTGCGTTTTTGAATAACGAAGCGTATAGATTTTCAAATTCATTAAATAATGGTGATTGTTTGTTAAATAACAATTCATCAACATTTTGAGACATACTTAAATCTTTCCGCATAAAACTCAAATAATAAGGAACACCACCAAAAATCATATAATTTTCAACCATTTCGTACCGGCTCATAACGATTTTTTGTGAAGCATAATATTCCTCACACTCTTTCAGCGTAAATGGCTGTAAATAAATTTGTCGGGTTACGCGGTTATGAAGTCCGCCGTGATTTTTGAGAATTTTGTTGGTAATCCACGAAGTTGCAGAACCACAGGCAATGAACACAATGTCTTTACGAGCCGAAGCAAAAGAGTTCCAAAAATATTCCAATGCAGAAACAAAATCGGAACGCCGGGTATCCAACCACGGCATTTCATCAATAAAAATTATTTTCTTGCCACGCTTGCGGTTTGCAATAATCAGTTTTTCAAGTTGTTGAAAAGAATTAAACCAATTTTTTGATTGTGAAAATTCAGTATTTCCATACTTGCAAAGTGAATTATTAAATGCTTCAAGTTGTTGTTTTTTCGTACTTTTCGCCATTCCTGTGTGGTAAAAAGTGAAATTGTTTTTGAAAAACTCACGCACAAGAAATGTTTTTCCAACACGCCTGCGCCCAAATACAACAACAAATTCGGCTTTGTCGCTTTCGATTATTCGTTGTAATTCTGCTTTTTCGTAATTTCTACCAATCATAATAATGGCATTTTATTCGGCTGCAAATATACAAAAAATATCGTTACAGCCGAATAAAAAACAAAAAGAATGTGATAAATGGCTTTGTATCAACAATGCGCTGTCCCATATAGCGTACAACATCAGATCGGCTTGGCGAAGCGGCGGCTTCCACTGCCGTTTATGCGGGCTGCAAAGTTTCAAATTTGCACTGCCGTTTCTGCGGGGCTACTGCTGCCGTTGCGCCAAATAGCCGGTTGTGTGCAGGCATTTCTTATTCGTTTTTTGTTGACTTATTTGACATATTTATATTTTGCTGTTTCTATATTTTCTAATATTTAAAACTCAATTTATATTTTCAATTGCAAAGCATTTTCAAAATGTATGTTTTCGTTATATGCTCTTTTGGTATCATAATTCGTCAATATCTATTCTGCCTGTTTTTTCGATAAGGGTTTCTATTCCAAGCAATAAGCGGTTTGTATCGGGTGTTTGTCCTGTGTTTGATATTTCTGTTTTGCTGTTCATTTTGTTGAAATTTTACACGTGCAAATTTAG
>WRMN01000019.1 GCA_009777095.1 Bacteroidales bacterium
ATCGTAGAATAAGCCCTTATTGAAACCTACCAATTTCGATAAAATCTTTCTTACCTCTTTCATCCACTGCTCCACCGGCCTATCTCCGATTAGCGGAATGTTCAATGTCTCATCGGAAAGAATCCTTTGTAGCACATTAAAATACCCTCGATATAAATATTGTGGATTATTTAAGTCAAAATCCTTTAAAAAGGTATAATATTGTTTGTCCGGAATCGGAGGATTAAAATTTTCATCACGCACACTCCTTCTATAATCGAAATAATACCAATCTAAGGTAAGTACTTTTGTGTTATTTACAACGAAGTCCTTTGCGATTTCAGATAGTGATGGCGCTCCCAATAAACTGTCACTTTCTGCCAATATTTTCAATTGATAATTCAGAATGATTTTTCTTCGTTGCGCAAACTCATCCGGCATCTTGGTAGAAGCGGTAGTCTTTTTAGGAGGACGATAGTTCATTAATTCATCACTAACCATCTCCATGTTGATTAGGTCGATTGCAGTTAATCCAAGGCTGTCTGTTTGATTGGTGATTCTAAATAACCCTGTTTTTTCACACATTATATCCATTTTTGCTTCCTTTCCGGCAGTCAAACAGACATAGAATCCATTATACATTTTTTCCGGACGAAAGTATCCAACTGCATAATTGCATTGCATGGGCACCTCAACGCTAAAAGCGCCATCTTCATCCACTGTGGTTCTTGCTACATAAGCCTCTGCAGTAACCGGATGCGGAACCCTCAAAATCAAGGTAGGATTATCCTCTCTTCCAACCAAATGGAAATTCGTTATTGTGCCAGATAGTTTGGCAATCCCATCCTTAATTTCAGGAACGGGAAGCGTATTTTTCACTGTGTTTGAACAGGAGTAGAGCGTTAAGCAAAGACTTATGCTTAATATCCATTTAAAAAAAGACAACTTGTTCATATTTCTGTTTTAAATTGAAAATGTTAATAAAATGGGTACTTAAGCTGAAACTTCAAATACCCATTTTTGATGTTAATCGTATGTGGGCACGCATTTCAACTTCCCATCTAAAGTTACACCGCATTTACCGGAAGTTGGGTTAGTTATCCCAAGTTGGCATTTATCTCCAAACTTTTTCCCATCACATGGGTCTCCCACTGGTTGAGGGCCTGAGGGTCCATCTACAGGCTTATCAATATCCTCACCACCTTTCACCTGTTTCATTTCGTTGTCGCTTAGGGCATCCGTAAGCCCTTTCAAATTAATTTTTTTCATAGTACAAAAATAATTAAAAATTGGTTAATAATAAAATAATTTGTTGCTTTTTGCAATAATCGGCCGTTTATTGCTCCCTGCCTGCAACAGGGCAGGGAATATTAATGTTAACATTAAGTGCTGTAAAATACTGTAGCAGCTGCATTTTCAATACCGTACTCTCTACTGTTCCAAAGTGCAAAATTAATATGTAATTAAATATTAACCAAGAAATTATGTATCCAATGCGGCGACATTGTGTATCCATATTGGCTACACTTTTGATGATTTTCTTTGAATACCTTATGTTAACGGTATTTGAATAATGAATAAAAAAATCAAACTCTAACACGATACAAATTTGTACTAACTGTGGATGAGGAATTTCTGATTTCTTAAATAATTTATAGATATGCGTACGACTGCAGTATATTTGCTTTGCTAACCATGACGCTGTGCGGCCATCTTCTTTTAACTTTTGGTAAATCAATTTTCCTATATGGATTTCATCATTCATCGGCTATAAATTTTAAGCAATAAAAAACGTGGACTTTAACTATGTTCGCATCTGAGGTCTTAGGATACCTGTGCCACAAATAAGTAGTCCACGCCGATAAACAACGTGAACATTAACTACTTATTTTTGTGGCTTTTGAAATTTCCTAAGTTTTAGATGCCAAAATAAAAGCTAATGCTTTATTTTAATTTATGTCTTATTACTGTGCGTATTAAAACGCTGTTTTTACCATAATTAATAATTTTTTAAATGTTTCAAGTACAAATGTACGAAATATATTTCAATGAATAATAAACGATGAATAATAATCAGTGAGTCAATGGATTGATGGTTAGCGAAGATTGTTGTTTATCAATTCAGAATAATTTTGTAATTTTGCAGTCAATAAGTTAGAATCTTCTACGACAGCAAAAAAAAGAATATAACATAGACGAAAAAATTGAATTAAACATGAAAAAACTACTTCTTACCCTCGGAATAATTTTAGTATCGCTTGGGCCGCTCGCGGCCGGTGAAATTGACATTGTGCTTAACACCGCAAGCGGAGATATTTACGGCTCCATTCTCACGCCGGAAAATGATGCGAAAGATATTATTGTGCTTTTTATTAGCGGCTCCGGTCCAACCGACCGCAACGGAAACAATATCCAAATGCTGAATAATTCTATCAAGTTTCTTGCAGAGGAGCTTTGTGGTGCAGGCATTCCCTCAGTGAGGTACGACAAGCGAGGCATCGCCGCCAGCGTTGCTGTCGGGCAGAAAGAAGAAGACATGCGTTTTGCAGTTTACGTGGACGATGCGCGCGACTGGATAGAACTGCTCGCTAAGGAATACAGGCGTATTGTTATTATTGGCCACAGCGAAGGAGCGCAAATAGGACTTATGGCAGCCATCGACAATCCAAAAGTAACCGCTGTAGTTACTGTAGCGGGCATCGGACGTAAACCTTCCGACGTAATCAGAGAGCAACTTGGTAAACAATCGCAACAATTGTTAGACATGAGCGAGCCGATAATCAAAAGCCTCGAAGAGGGCGTTACGGTTGACGATACGCCGCCCATATTAGCCGCTCTTTTTCGGCCAAGCGTACAGCCTTATCTTGTATCGTGGTTTGGAACCAATCCGGCAGATGCCATTTCAAAACTTAACATTCCTGTGTTTATTGTTCAGGGCGACATGGATATACAAGTACCTGTAGAGGACGCCGAACTGCTTGCCAAGGCACAACCGAAGGCTCGGAAAATCATCATTGCCGGCATGAATCACGTGTTCAAGGAGTGTGCTACCACCGACCAAATGGCGCAACTTTCAACCTATATGGACCCGAACCTTCCCAATGTTCCCTTGCTGGGCGCTGAAATCATCGGATATATAAAGGAATTGTGATATGATTAAACTACAAGGCATGGAGTTTTACGCCTACCACGGCCATTTGCCCGAAGAACGGATTATCGGACGGTATTTTTATGTGGACGTGGAGGTTGAAGCAGGTATAGATAAGGCTATATACACTGATAATTTGAAAGATACGGTTAATTATCAGGATATTTACAATATTGTGAAAAGAGAGATGGCGGTTCCCTCTCATTTATTGGAATATGTGGCCGGACGAATTGTCAATTCATTGAAGACCGAACTTCCGACCATAAGGAAGGTAAAAGTAGCTATCAGGAAAAATAATCCTCCTTTAGGCGGAAAAGTTGAATGCGCTGAAATACAGGTTATTAAATAATGTTAATAACTATTTTTCCGAAAAAGACGGTAAAATAAGCCCTGTTTTTTTGCAGGGAAACAAAAAATTACTATCTTTGCGCTCCATTTTGCGCAAAATTTTGTAACAAATGGACGTTCATTGAAGCTATGCCGATGTAGCTCAGTTGGCCAGAGCAGCTGATTTGTAATCAGCTGGTCGGGGGTTCGAATCCCTCCATCGGCTCTAACTATAACCGGTGGACAAAGAACAACGGTTATTCTTGCGTAAAGATTGACATATTGAAAAATGATTTGTGAAAGCATTGATTTATAATTCATAACTCATAAATCATAACTAAGTTTGGGGAGATACCAAAGTGGCCAACTGGGGCAGACTGTAAATCTGTTGTCGTACGACTTCGGAGGTTCGAATCCTCCTCTCCCCACTAAGGAAATTTGCGGAAGTAGCTCAGTCGGTAGAGCATCAGCCTTCCAAGCTGAGGGTCGCGGGTTCGAACCTCGTCTTCCGCTCTGAAAATAGGCCAGCGTAGCTCAGGGGTAGAGTACTTCCTTGGTAAGGAAGGGGTCATGGGTTCAATTCCCATCGCCGGCTCAAGAAGAAAATTAACTTTTAAAATTATAAAATTATGGCAAAAGAAACGTTCAAAAGGGATAAACCCCACGTGAACATTGGAACTATCGGTCACGTTGACCATGGTAAAACTACTTTAACGGCTGCAATCACTATGGTACTTGCTGCCAAAGGACTGTCAGAAATTCGTTCATTCGATTCAATCGACAACGCTCCTGAAGAAAAAGAACGCGGTATCACAATTAATACTGCGCACATTGAGTACCAAACTGCTAATCGCCACTATGCACACGTTGACTGTCCGGGTCACGCCGACTATGTGAAGAACATGGTTACCGGCGCTGCGCAGATGGACGGCGCTATCCTTGTGGTAGCGGCTACCGACGGCCCTATGCCCCAAACCCGCGAGCATATTCTCTTGGCACGTCAGGTAAACGTTCCCCGCATTGTTGTGTTCTTGAACAAGGTGGACGCAGTTGACGATCCTGAAATGTTAGACCTCGTTGAAATGGAAGTTCGCGAATTGTTGAGTTTCTACCAATTCGACGGCGATAATGTACCTGTTGTCCGCGGTTCTGCTTTGGGCGGATTAAACGGCGATGCGCAATGGGTGGAGAAAATCGTAGAATTGATGGAAGCTGTGGATACCTACATTCCTATTCCTCCTCGCGATAACGAAAAGCCTTTCTTGATGCCTGTTGAAGACGTGTTCTCTATTACCGGCCGCGGTACTGTTGTTACCGGCCGTATCGAAACAGGAATTATTAAGGTAGGCGAAGAAGTTGAAATTATCGGTTTGGGCGAAAAACCTCAAAAAACTACGGTAACAGGCGTGGAAATGTTCCGCAAACTGTTGGATCGTGGCGAAGCAGGCGATAACGTAGGTTTGTTGGTTCGTGGTATTGACAAGAAAGAAGTTAAGCGTGGTCAAGTTATTGCCAAGCCTAATTCTATCAAACCGCACCAAAAATTCCAAGCTGAAATTTACGTGTTGAAGAAAGAAGAAGGCGGACGCCACACTCCTTTCCACAACAAATATCGTCCTCAGTTCTATATCCGTACCTTGGACATCACAGGTGAAATCACCCTGCCTCAAGGTACTGAAATGGTATTGCCCGGCGATAACGTAACCATTACCGTTGACTTGATCTATCCTGTAGCAATGTCTGAAGGTCTCCGCTTCGCTATCCGCGAAGGCGGCCGTACCGTAGGCGCCGGACAGGTAACCAAAGTGTTAGAAGAGTAGAGAGTTGAAAGTTTGTAAAGTTAAAAAGTTTAAGGTTCTATCACAAGCCTTAAACTTTATAACTTTAGACTTTATAAACTTGAAACTAAACAGGGGCATAGTTCAAGGGTAGAATAGCGGTCTCCAAAACCGTTGATGGGCGTTCGAATCGCTCTGCCCCTGCAAATAGTGGAAAAGATGTGTTACGGCATCTTCAAGCTATGATTTAAAAGATAACGCAAGGCTAATGAACGCTTCCAATCATAACCCTTGCAACAAATCGTTTAAAGATGAACAATGAAAAAGATTAAATCGTATTTTCAGGAAGCTTATAACGAGCTGGCGCACAAAGTAACCTGGCCCTCATGGAGCCAATTGCAAAGCAGCGCTGTTGTCGTAATGGTCGCTTCATGTATCATGGCTCTGGTTATCTTTGCCATGGATTTCACTTTTCGTGAATTTATGACTTTTATTTACAAACTTTTGTATTAGAAGTTTAAAAGATGAGTGAAGTAACTAAAAAATGGTACGTTCTGCGTGCCGCAGGCGGTAAAGAGAAAAAAGCCAAAGAGTATATTGAGAACGAAATTAAACGTTTGAAACTCGAGGATTATATTTCTCAAGTACTGATTCCTACTGAAAAAATTTATCAGGTAAAAAATGGTAAAAAAATCAGTAAGGAACGTATTTTCTATTCGGGATACATTTTAATCGAAGCAGCCTTAGTGGGAGAAATTCCCCACATTTTACGCAATACAACCCACATATCCGGCTTTTTGGGCGAAACCAAAGGCGGAGAACCAATGGCTTTGCGATTGAGTGAAATTAATCGCATTTTGGGACGTGTGGACGAATTAGCCGACAATGAGGAAGAAAACATTACGCCTTTTGTTATCGGCGAAGCCGTGAAAGTAACCGACGGGCCTTTCAACGGATTCAACGGTACCATCGAAGAAATTAACGAAGAGAAGAAAAAACTCAAAGTTATGGTAAAAATCTTCGGACGTAAAAACCTGCTGGAGCTGAGCTTTGTTCAAGTAGAAAAAGAATAGTTAAGTAAAAAAACAACAACTTATGGCCAAAGAAATAGCCGGACTAATTAAATTACAAATTAAAGGTGGAGCAGCTAATCCCTCTCCTCCGGTAGGTCCTGCCTTGGGTTCCAAAGGTGTTAACATCATGGAGTTCTGCAAACAATTCAATGCCAGAACCCAGGATAAAGCCGGAAAAGTATTGCCTGTAATCATTACTGTTTACAGCGATAAATCGTTCAGCTTTATTGTTAAGCAACCACCTGTGGCCGTGCAGCTCAAAGAAGCTGCCAAAATCCAATCAGGCTCTAATGAACCCAACCGTAAAAAGGTGGCAGCCGTTACCTGGGATCAAGTAAAGAAAATTGCCGAAGACAAAATGCCCGATATGAATGCATTTACTTTGAAATCGGCCATGACCATGGTAGCCGGAACTGCCCGCAGTATGGGTATTACCGTTGAAGGTACAATGCCAGAAGTAAACTAAAAAAATCATGCAAAAATGAGTAAGTTGACCAAAAAACAAAAAGTAGTTTACGCCAAGCTTGACCTTAATAAGCAATATAAATTAACTGAAGCCGCCGCTTTATTGAAAGAAGTTACTTTCACTAAATTCGATGCTTCCGTTGATATTGCTGTGCGTCTCGGTGTGGACCCTCGTAAAGCCAATCAAATGGTTCGCGGCGTGGTAACCCTTCCGCATGGAACAGGTAAAACAGTTCGTGTACTGGTGCTTTGTACGCCCGATAAAGAAGCGGAAGCACAAGCTGCAGGCGCCGACCATGTAGGCTTGGACGATTATTTAGAAAAAATTAAAGGTGGTTGGACCGATATTGATGTGATCATTTGTACACCTTCCGTTATGGCGAAAGTAGGTACGCTTGGTCGTGTGCTCGGCCCCCGTGGATTGATGCCTAACCCCAAAACCGGTACTGTAACGATGGAAGTCGGTAAAGCAGTGCAAGACGTGAAAGGCGGTAAAATTGACTTCAAAGTTGATAAACAGGGCATCGTTCATGCTGCAATAGGAAAAGTGTCGTTTGAAACAAGTAAAATTGTTGAAAATGCACAGGAATTATTGAATACGGTAGTGAAATTGAAACCTCAGGCTCTGAAGGGTACTTACATGAAAAGCGTTTACTTGTCGTCAACTATGAGCCCCGGCTTGTGCGTTGACATGAAGTCAATAGGCGCTGCTGACTAATCTTAAATTAATGATTGAATATGAAGAAAGAAGAAAAATCAGTAATCATAGATGCCTTGGCAGAGCAATTGAAGCAAAATTCGCATTTCTATTTAGCCGATGCCTCAGGATTAAATGCTGAAAACACTACTAAATTGCGCCGTATTTGTTTTGAGAAAAAAGTGAAAATGCTTGTGGTGAAAAATACCCTGCTCAGAAAAGCTTTGGAACAAAACAACTTTGAAGGCGTAGAATTGATGAATGCGTTGGAAGGACCAACCGCTGTTATGTTTACCGAAGTAGGGAATGTCCCCGCTAAACTCATTAAAGAATTTAGCGCTAAATACGGCAAACCCGTGCTGAAAGGCGCTTATGTGCAAGAATGCTTGTATGTAGGAGCAGAAACTTTAACCGAATTGGTGAACATAAAATCACGCGAAGAACTTCTTGGCGATATCGTTGGCATGTTGCTGGCTCCCGTACGGAATATTGTTTCCGGTTTACAGGAACGTGCAGAAAAATTAGCTGATGAAAATAAGTTAATTTCGGAACGCCCCGAATAAATTAAAAATTAAAAATTAAAAATTAATATCATGGCAGACGTTAAAAAAATTGCAGAAGAATTAGTAAGTCTTACCGTAAAAGATGTTCAGGAATTAGCTAAAATCCTGAAAGATGAATATGGCATTGAACCCGCTGCTGCTCCCGTAGTAGTTGCAGGCCCTGCAGCAGAATCCGCTGTTGCAGAACAAAGCGCGTTTGATGTAGTGCTGATATCACCGGGCCAAGCTAAATTACAAATGGTAAAGGTGGTTAAAGAAATTACAGGATTGGGCTTAAAAGAGGCTAAAGAATTAGTTGATGCAGCGCCTAAGGCTATCAAAGAAAAGGTTTCCAAAGCCGAAGCCGAACAATTGAAAGCTCAGCTCGAAGAAGCAGGCGGTGAGGTTGAACTCAAATAAACTTCCCTGCCCGTTTATCGGGATTATTCCACAGGTTTAGAACCCGCTTGGGGTTCTAAGCCTTTTTGTCGTTAAAATGACTTATTTTTCAACTAATACGAATAAGATGTCGCAAAAAACAACGAACCAGCGCGTTAACTTCGCTTCCTCCCAAAATCGTCTGGATTATCCCGACTTTTTGGAAATACAAATAAAATCGTTCCAGGATTTCTTCCAGCTCGAAACTACAGCGGACAATCGTAAGAACGAAGGCCTTTTTAAAGTTTTTCAGGAAAACTTTCCCATCACGGATACCCGTAATAACTTTGTGCTCGAATTTATGGACTACTTTGTAGATCCGCCCCGTTACCTGATTGAGGAATGCCTTGATCGCGGGTTGACCTACAGCGTGCCCCTCAAAGCAAAGTTGAAATTGTATTGCACCGATCCCGAGCACGAGGATTTTGATACGGTTATTCAAGATGTGTATTTGGGAACAGTGCCCTATATGACCCCTGCGGGAACCTTTGTAATTAACGGTTCCGAAAGGGTGGTAGTATCCCAGTTGCACCGCTCGCCCGGCGTGTTCTTCGGACAGAGCGTGCATGCCAACGGCACTAAATTATATTCTGCCCGCATCATTCCGTTTAAAGGGTCGTGGATTGAATTTGCCACCGACATCAATAACGTGATGTATGCTTATATCGACCGTAAAAAGAAATTGCCCGTAACTACCCTGCTCCGCGCTATTGGTTACGAAAGCGATAAAGATATATTGGAGATCTTCGGTTTAGCCGACGAAGTGAAGGTTAACAAACCGAACCTCAAAAAAGTAGTAGGCCGTAAATTAGCCGCCCGCGTGCTGAAATCGTGGATTGAAGATTTTGTTGATGAAGATACAGGCGAAGTAGTTTCTATCGAGCGTAATGAAATTATCATTGACCGCGAAACTATCCTGACCGATGATCATATTGATATGATTATTGAATCGGGCGCTGCCGCTATTCTGATTCATAAAGAAGATGCTAATATCAGCGATTATGCTATTATTCATAATACGCTGCAAAAAGACCCCTGTAACTCGGAAAAAGAAGCTGTGGTATTTATCTATCGCCAGTTGCGTAATTCGGAACCGCCCGACGATGCTACTGCCCGCGATGTGATTGACAAACTTTTCTTCTCCGATAAACGTTACGACCTCGGACAGGTAGGCCGTTTCCGCTTGAACCGCAAACTTAATTTAGGTGCAGGCTCTGATGTGCGGGTATTAACCAAAGAAGATATTATCGCCATTATTCAACACCTCATACAATTGATTAACTCGAAAGCCGATGTGGACGATATTGACCACCTGAGCAACCGCCGCGTACGCACGGTGGGCGAACAGTTGGCAAATCAGTTCGGCGTTGGTTTGGCGCGTATGGCGCGCACGATCCGTGAGCGTATGAATGTGCGCGATAACGAAGTGTTTACGCCTATTGATTTGATTAATGCCAAAACACTGTCGTCGGTCATCAACTCCTTCTTCGGCACCAGCCAGTTGTCGCAGTTTATGGACCAGACGAACCCCTTGGCCGAAATGACCCACAAGCGCCGTATGTCGGCCTTGGGCCCCGGCGGTTTGAGCCGCGAACGTGCGGGCTTTGAGGTGCGAGACGTTCACTACACGCACTATGGCCGTTTGTGTCCTATTGAAACCCCTGAAGGGCCGAATATCGGCTTGATTTCATCGCTTTGCGTGTATGCGCGCGTGAACAAACTCGGATTTATTGAAACGCCCTACCGCAAGGTTACCGATGGTTGTGTAGATCTTTCCGAAAAGGGTGTAATATACATGAGCGCTGAAGAGGAAGAAGATAAAATGGTAGCTCAGGCTAACGCAATTGTCGAGGCTGATGGAAATATTGCCGACGAGCGCGTGAAATGCCGTGTGGAAGCCGATTATCCGGTAGTAGGCAAGGAAGAAGTAGCCCTGATGGACGTAGCTCCTAACCAAATTGCATCTATAGCCGCTTCGTTAATTCCCTTCCTCGAACATGACGACGCTAACCGTGCCTTGATGGGCTCGAACATGATGCGTCAGGCTGTTCCTCTTATTCGTTCAGAAGCGCCGATTATCGGTACAGGCATTGAGGGCTTAGTAGCCCGCGATAGCCGTACACAAATTGCCGCCACAGGGAAGGGCGATGTGGTTTATGTGGACGCTAACGAAATTCATGTTAAATATCAGCATACGGAAAACGAGCGTTTTATAAGTTTTAATCCGGAAGTAACCGTATATAAATTACCGATTTACCGTAAAACTAACCAGAACACCAGCATCAACCTGCGCCCCTTGGTGCGCAAAGGCGATAAGGTGGTTCAGGGCCAAATGCTGACGGAAGGCTACGGTACGCAAAACGGTGAATTAGCTTTGGGCAGCAACCTGAAAGTGGCCTTCATGCCTTGGAAAGGCTACAACTTTGAAGACGCTATTGTGCTTTCCGAACGATTGGTACGGGAAGATGTGTTTACCTCGGTACACGTTGACGAATATATCATGGAAGTGCGCGACACCAAACGCGGTCTCGAAGAACTGACTAATGATATTCCGAACGTGAGCGAAGAGGCTACCCGCCATTTAGATGAGAATGGTATTATCCGCATTGGCGCTGACGTTACGCCGGGCGATGTGCTGATTGGCAAGATTACCCCGAAGGGCGAGAGCGACCCTTCGCCCGAAGAAAAACTGCTGCGCGCTATCTTCGGCGATAAAGCAGGCGATGTGAAAGATGCTTCCTTGAAGGCCTCTCCTTCGCTTTACGGTACTATTATCGACCGCCGCCTTTTCTCGCGCGTGATGAAAGACTCAGGTAAGAAAGGCAAGCAACAGGGAAAACTCCAAATGCAAAAGGTGGACGACGATTTTGAAAAGAAAGCAGGTATTCTTAGAGAAGTCTTGTTAGAAAAGCTCGTTAAGCTCCTCGACGGTAAGATTGTGAATAATTTGGTTGACCTTTATGGCGTGGAATTAGCCGCTAAAGGAACGAAGTTTACTGCACGCCTCTTGAATAATATCGACTTTGAAAATATAAATCCCAACAAGTGGACTACCGACAAAGAATGTAATACGCTGGCAAAACAAGTGGTCAATAATTTCATTATTAAGTACAAGGAATTAGATGCCGAAGTGAAACGCCTCAAATACAATATTACTATTGGCGATGAGCTGCCCAACGGCATTATCCAGTTAGCCAAGGTGTATGTTGCCAAGAAGCGTAAAATCAAGGTAGGGGATAAGATGGCAGGCCGCCACGGTAATAAAGGTATTGTGGCGAAAGTAGTACGTGATGAAGATATGCCTTTCCTCGAAGACGGAAGTACGGTTGACATTGTGTTGAACCCTTTGGGCGTGCCTTCGCGTATGAACCTCGGACAGATTTATGAAACCGTTCTGGGCTGGGCAGGAAAAGAACTTGACTTGAAATTCACTACGCCGATTTTCGATGGCGCTTCCTTGGAAGATATTAACAAATATACCGAAGAAGCAGGTATTCCACGTTATGGAAAAACTTATCTGCGAGACGGCGGTACCGGTGAATTGTTTGACCAGCCTGCTACGGTGGGAGTGATCTATATGCTGAAACTCGGCCACATGGTTGACGATAAGATGCACGCACGTTCTATCGGCCCTTATTCGCTGATTACCCAACAGCCTCTTGGCGGTAAAGCCCAGTTTGGCGGACAGCGTTTCGGGGAAATGGAAGTCTGGGCTATTGAGGCCTTCGGTGCTGCTAATATACTGCAAGAAATCCTTACCGTGAAGTCAGATGATGTAACGGGGCGTTCACGCGCTTACGAAGCAATCGTAAAAGGCGAGCCTATGCCGCAATCCGGTATTCCCGAAGCCCTGAACGTGATTTTGCACGAACTTCGCGGCCTTGGTTTAAGCCTCCGTATGGAATAATTTTTAATTTGTAATTCGCAATTGAAATATGATACAGAAAAAAGTAAGTAAGCAGAAAACTAACTTTAATAAGATAACCATCGGCCTTGCTTCTCCCGAAGAAATTCTGGAGCATTCAAGCGGCGAGGTGCTTAAACCGGAAACTATCAACTATCGTACCTACAAACCCGAACGAGATGGTTTGTTCTGCGAACGTATTTTCGGACCTTCCAAAGACTATGAATGCCATTGCGGCAAATACAAGCGTATTCGTTATCGCGGTATTGTGTGCGACCGTTGCGGCGTTGAAGTTACCGAGAAAAAAGTACGCCGTGAACGTACCGGACATATTTCACTGATAGTGCCGGTAGCGCATATCTGGTATTTCCGTTCAACGCCTAATAAGATTGCTTATTTGTTGGGTATTCCTTCTAAAAAACTTGAAGCAATTATCTACTATGAGCGTTATGTGGTTATTCAGCCCGGTATAAAAGCTGCTGACGGAGTAAAGGAATATGATTTCCTTACGGAAGACGAATACTTGCAAATAGTAGAAAGTTTGCCGAAAGATAATCAGTTGTTAGACGACAGCGATCCGAGCAAATTTATTGCAGGCATGGGCGCTGAGGCTATTGACTACATGCTTCGCAATCTGAATCTCGACGAATTGTCGTACGATTTGCGCCACAAGGCTGATACCGAAACTTCGCAGCAACGCCGCGCCGAAGCTTTGAAACGTTTGAACGTAATGGAAGCTTTCCGCGAATCTAAAGCGATAAATAAACCGGAGTGGATGATTCTGCGCGTGGTTCCGGTAATTCCGCCTGAATTGCGTCCTTTGGTTCCCTTAGATGGCGGCCGTTTTGCTACCTCCGATTTGAACGACCTTTACCGTCGTGTGATTATCCGTAATAATCGTCTTAAACGCTTAATCGAAATCAAAGCTCCCGAAGTGATTTTACGTAATGAAAAACGTATGCTGCAGGAAGCTGTTGATTCCCTGTTCGACAACTCGCGCAAGTCCAATGCGGTGAAAACCGAAGCTAACCGCGCCCTGAAATCACTTTCCGACAGTTTGAAAGGCAAGCAGGGACGTTTCCGCCAAAACCTCTTGGGTAAACGTGTCGATTATTCTGCACGTTCGGTAATTGTAGTAGGCCCCGAACTCAAAATGCACGAGTGCGGTTTGCCCAAAGATATGGCAGCCGAGCTCTACAAACCCTTTGTTATTCGTAAGCTGATTGAACGCGGTATTGTGAAAACCGTGAAGTCGGCTAAGAAAATAGTAGATAGAAAAGACCCTGTGATTTTCGACATTCTCGAAAATGTGATGAAAGGCCACCCTGTATTGCTGAACCGTGCGCCTACGCTGCACCGTTTGGGTATTCAAGCCTTCCAACCTAAATTGATAGAAGGAAAGGCAATTCAGTTGCACCCCTTGTCCTGTACGGCTTTCAACGCCGACTTCGACGGCGACCAGATGGCTGTTCACCTGCCTTTGGGCAATGCGGCTATACTTGAAGCGCAACTGCTGATGTTGGGTTCGCATAATATTTTGAACCCTGCCAACGGCGCTCCTATCACTGTTCCTTCACAAGACATGGTTTTGGGATTATATTACATTACCAAAGCTCGTAAAGAGGCCAAAGGCGAAGGCCGTATTTTCTACGGTGCAGAAGAAGTTGTGATTGCCTACAATGAAAAGGCAGTTGATTTGCATGCTATCATCAAAGTGCTTGTTCCTGTTGCTCAGCCCGATGGTAAGGTGAAAAAAGAACTTATCGAAACTACCGTAGGCCGCGTGATTTTCAACCTGCATGTGCCGAAAGAAGCCGGATACATTAATGAAGTGTTAACGAAAAAATCATTGCGCGATATTATCGGAGTGGTGCTGAAGTTAGCAGGCGTAGCCGTTACTGCGAAGTTCCTCGACGACATCAAGGACCTTGGTTACCAGATGGCTTTCCGCGGCGGCCTGTCCTTTAACTTGGACGATGTAATTATACCTGCTGAAAAAGAGCAGTTGGTAGAAAAAGGTTATAAAGAAGTTGAGGAGATAATGAATAACTATAACATGGGATTCATTACCAACAACGAACGATATAACCAGATTATCGATACATGGACGCACACCAATGCCAACCTGACCCAAACGGTGATGAAGCAACTGTCGTCCGACAAGCAAGGTTTCAACTCTGTGTATATGATGTTGGATTCCGGCGCTCGTGGTTCTAAGGAGCAAATTCGCCAGCTTTCAGGCATGCGTGGTTTGATGGCTAAGCCTCAGAAATCGGGCGCTACCAGCGCTGAGATTATTGAAAATCCGATTTTGGCTAATTTTAAGGAAGGACTGTCGGTGTTGGAGTACTTTATTTCCACCCACGGTGCGCGTAAGGGTTTGGCCGATACTGCCCTCAAAACGGCTGACGCAGGTTATCTGACCCGTCGTCTGGTGGACGTTTCGCAAGACGTAATTATCAACGAAGTTGACTGCGGAACCTTGCGTGGTTTGGTGGCTTCGGCTATCAAAAATAATGACGAGGTAGTGGAATCGCTCTACGAACGTATTCTCGGCCGTACCAGTGTGCATGATGTTTATCACCCGCTGACAGGTGAACTGATTGTAGCTACAGGCGATGAATTTACCGAAGATATAGCAAGAGCTATTGAAGAATCGCCCATTGAACAGGTAGAAATCCGCTCGGTGTTGACTTGTGAGTCGAAAAAAGGCGTATGTGGCAAGTGCTACGGACGTAATTTGGCGAATGGACGCATGGTGGAACAGGGCGAGGCAGTGGGCGTGATTGCCGCACAGTCGATAGGTGAACCCGGCACACAGTTGACGCTGCGTACTTTCCACGTTGGGGGTACCGCTTCAAGTATTGCCGCCGACAATAAATTGTTCGCTCGTTACAACGGCCGCCTCGAAATTGATGAACTTCGCATGGTTAGCCGTAAATCGGACGATGGCTCCGAAGTTGATATTGTAATCGGCCGTTTGGCTGAAATGCGCATTGTGGATAATAATACAGGCATTACCCTGTATCACCATAATGTCCCTTACGGCGCCCAGTTGTACAAACAAAACGGCGAGAACCTGAACAAAGGCGACCTTATATGCGAATGGGATCCTTACAATGCCGTTATTATTTCGGAATTTGCAGGTAAGGTTACTTTCGACAGCGTAATTGAAGGTTCAACTTTCCGTGAAGAAGCCGACGAGGCTACCGGTTATCGTGAAAAAGTGATTATCGAATCGCGCGATAAATCGCGTAACCCATCTATTCGTATTTTAGATGCCAAGGGCGCGGACATTAAGCAATACAACCTGCCTGTGGGTGCACACATTGTGGTGGAAGAAGGCGATAAGGTAATTGCCGGACAAATTTTGGTGAAGATTCCCCGCGCCATTGGTAAATCTGGCGACATTACCGGCGGTTTGCCGCGTGTTACCGAATTGTTCGAAGCCCGTAATCCGAGCAATCCTGCCGTGGTATCGGAAATTGACGGTGAAGTTATTATGGGCAAGATTAAACGTGGTAACCGTGAAATCGTTGTCCGTTCTAAATTGGGCGATGAGAAGAAATACTTAGTGCCTTTGTCCAAACAAATTTTAGTACAGGAAAACGACTATGTGCGTGCCGGAACTCCGCTCTCCGACGGCGCTATCACTCCTTTAGACATTCTGACTATTCAAGGGCCTATCAAGGTACAGGAATATATTGTGAATGAAATTCAGGAAGTGTACCGTATGCAAGGCGTGAAGATCAATGATAAGCACTTTGAAGTTATTGTCCGCCAGATGATGCGCAAGGTGGAAATTGTTGATCCGGGCGATACCCGTTTCTTAGCCGAACAACTGGTCGATAAATGGGACTTTATGCAGGAGAACGACTTTATTTTCGATAAAAAAGTAGTGATTGATCCGGGTGATTCACAAAATATGAAAGCAGGGCAAATTGTTACTGCCCGCAAATTGCGCGACGAAAATTCTCAGCTTACGCGTAAAGACCTGAAAGCAGTTCAGGCGCGTGAAGCCATGCCTGCAACTTCAAGTCAGGTGTTGCAGGGAATTACCCGTGCGGCCTTACGCACCAACAGTTTCATGTCGGCAGCTTCCTTCCAGGAAACCACGAAAGTGTTGAGCGAGGCAGCAATTCACGGCAAGGAAGATTATTTGGAAGGCTTGAAAGAAAACGTTATTTGCGGCCACTTAATTCCTGCCGGTACCGGTATGCGTCATATTGAAAAGATTGTTGTTGCTTCCATGGACGACTACCAACGCATGACAGATTCCAAACGCCCAAAGGGAGAGAAGTAGAGATATTTAGTAATAAAAACATAACCTCTTGAGATTTCATCAAAAAATCATTGTTGTAATTTCTTGAATATCCCAAAATGTTTTCAACGACAAAAGCCGGAATTGCTTCCGGCTCTTGCACTAACTAAAAAAACCAAAATTTTATTCACCAAAAATCTTTTGTAGTATTTTTCGGAGAACAATTAAAACTTGTCTCCGAAAATCTTTATCATTAACATCTCAAGTGTCATGTCCCTGGCATTACGGTTTATGAGTGTCCCTTCCGGCCCAAAAAGCATACAGGCGGGGACTCCGGTTACATTGTAATAGCGTGCAATTTCACTATTCCAACCTGCTGCAGCCAAAGCGTTTTTCCATGGAAGATCAAGCCTTTGCAGAGCTGCAAGCCAATTCTCGTGTTTATCGTCAAGTGAAACACCGAGGATCTCGAAACCTTCCGAACGGTATAATTCATACACCTTTTTCAGATGAGGAAAACCGGCGATGCATGGGCCGCACCACGAAGCCCAGAACTCCAGCAGTACATATTTGCCCTTGCCAAGATAATCCGACAGCATGATATCATTCCCTTCCGGATCAGCTAAGCAGAAATCTTTGAATTCAGCACCTTTTGAACCTCCCCTGGCATTTGTCATTACCTCTTCAAGTAACCTCTGCCCAGCATCGGACGATTTGAACTCAGGCGACATACTTGCAATGACCGAGTCAATATCTTCCACAGGAAATTCCCGTACATGCTGTGCAAACAAGTATTTGCCGAGAGGATTGTCAATATTATCCAAAATAAAACTGTGTATATAATCGGTCCTATCCACCTCCGCTTGTTCAACCATCAACAGCAGTTCTATTTGTTGGGCACGCGGCATTTTATCTTCTTGCCTAAGCGCTTGGCGGTACGCATTGACAGCTTGGCCTCGTTTTGCATTGTATGGCATTATTCCATCGAGGAATGCAACGTATTTTTTGTGAAAGAATACTCCCGAACCTTCCGCCTCATCTCTTAAGACAACAATACCTCTATTAGCAAGGGTTGGAAGATTCTCCAGATTCGCCGTAACAGCTATGTCGCCATTGTTGATAAAGAGCGTAATCACAGGATTTTGTAGTCTCTGCTCTTTATTCGTATCATCATACAGATGTATCCAAATACTGTACAGTTGAGGATAATCTAACTCTCCTTTGAATTCTATGGACTGATTGCTCACTACGGTACTGTCAATCGGGTCGCTGAGTACTTGTCCTGCATACAGATATACCGTACTTCCGTCTATCAATTCAGGAACGTTTACTTTTATAGAATAACTATTCGGTTCAACTGCCTGACGACAGTTGAACCCGAGGAGGGCAACGCCTAAAACAAAAAGGCAAATTGTAAATATTTTTTTACTTTTCATAATTTGTGTTAATTTAGATGCTTTTCGAGTTCGTCGGCAAGTGCTTTTCCGCGCAGGCCTTTTGCTATGATAATACCCTCCGGATTGATCAGGAAGCTAGCCGGAACGCCTGACACAGCATACATTTTGGCAGCTTCGTTACCCCAGCCTTTGAGGTCGGAAACATTAGTCCATGGCAGTTTGTCATCTTCGATAGCTTTCAACCATGCTTCACGGCCGTTGGTCTGATCAAGAGATACGCCCAATACGGTGAATCCTTTGTCTTTATACTGGTTGAAAGCTGCCAGAATGTGTGGGTTTTCAAAACGGCAGGGGCCGCACCATGACGCCCAAAAATCTATAAGCACCCACTGCCCGCGGAAATCTGAGAGTGTAACCGGATTGCCATTCGGGTCGTTCTGCGTAAAGTCAGGAGCAAGGGCGCCTATAGCGGTAGCCCTCTGTCCATCAATATTAGCCTGTCTTTCCTTCCAGAGTTTGCTTTCTCTAAGGCGCTGGGAGAACCCATCAAGGACAACTTGCCTCGCATCAAGATCGTCATGGCGAGCCACAAAACTGCTTACGCCATAAAGCGCATACCATGAATCGGGATTATTCTTTATGAAATCTACAGCAAGCTCTTGCCTTTTCTCTCTAAGAGTATTCTGAGCTTCTCTGAGCTTGCTGCGATTCTCCTCATTTCGTTCTTCAGGGGTAAGTCTGTTGAACCGGTTATGCATAGCCGATATTTCTTCTTCGACAGTTTTGATTTCTGCTTTCCACTTATCAAAATCAGCATTTATAACAGAACCGGTAACCGTAGCGTTCTTGATAGAATCTGCACTGGTTATGACAATTGTTCCCGGCTCTACAAAAAGGACTTTCATATCCTTAATCCCCCACGAGAAAAAAACTTCAGGTTCATAAATGAGATACATATCAGCATAAAATGGATCTTCTGCAATACCGGCAAATACAAATTTATTATCAACCACCTCTACCGAGTCAATAGAATACTCGCCATCAATAGAAGAGACAAGATAAGCCCTTACAGGATTACCGGCAACGGTAACTTTGAGTTCATAGTCCTTTCTAGGGATTTCCTCCTTGCATTGTGTAAGGAGCGTTACGGTTGCACATAACGCAACCAAAAGAATGATTTTTTTCATATTTTTTCTTTAATAGATATTTTGTTTTAGTACGCCTCTGCTTGCATCAATTTCGGTAACAGGAATAGGCGCTGCATATTTTCTGGAATTTTTTTCCAGCGTATAAGTAATAGGCGGTTGGTTTCCATAGAGACCGGTTGCGTCCATTCTGTAAAAAGTACGCGTTATCGTGCCAACATCATCGCTGGGGTCTTCGTTGTTATCAAGCCTGCGAATATCGTACCAGCGTTGGGTGAACGGCATTTCTCGGCGGCGTTCTTCGAGAATGTGCCTTATGGCATCGTCCTTACTTGTAGCTGTAAGGTTTACCCAGGCTCCCGGGTCCATACGTTTGGCGCGAAGTTGATTAAGGGTGTTCATACCGGTGCTATAGTCGCCCAAGCGCGCCTGACATTCTGCCTTTATCAGATACATTTCCGGAGTGCCGGGGCCACAGTATGCGCCGCCGTAAAAAAACACGTAACCCGGCCAGTCAAAAGAAGGATTTATTGCACCTTGAGCATAAGAATAGTGCGGAACCATGAGATACCTGTAGCGTAAATCATGATCAGGGTCGTAGAGTGCAAGTAATTCCTGGCTGGGAATAAAAAAATTGGGGTAATTAACATTAGCATACCTTGTATATAAACAATCCGCCCAATCAAGCTGCTGCCTTGTATCTAAGTCAGAGAAAGTGTATGGGTATTTTATTTCCACTTCCTGCTGTTGCGGGGTGCCGGAATCTATTATCTCCGCCCAGTAACCCCAGTTCACGCCCCTGTACATCTCCGTATTGTAATCCATCAGCGCGCTGTATTCATTCAGTACATTATCTGCATATTTGAGCGCTTCGGTATAGTTATTCCGATTAAGGTAGTAGCGGGCGACAAAGCCATTGACTGCTGCCGTGTTGGCTCTCCAAGCTCCTGCCTGCGCCAGGGAGGCGCTGCATTTCAAGGCTTCCTGTATATTCTCTTCAATAAACTGATAGGTTCTTTCAAGAGATGCACGCTCAAGGGATTCCTCAAAGTTGGTAGTTGCCCTTATCGGTAAGCCCATTTCATTTTTGTTGGCTTCGGTATAGGGCAGGCAGTAGGTATTGACCATCACCCAGTAGCTGTATGCCCTTACAAAATAGGCTTCGGCTTTCAGGCGGGCCTTATCTGCATCGCTGCCTTCTACTTTATCCGCGTAATAAAGCACCATATTGGCCTTAAAAATTTTATTCCATTCGTCCTGGCCTGCTGTTGAAGTTTTCCAAAGGCCGTCTCTGGTTGCATTGACAAAGTTATTATAATCCCAACAACCCGCAAAAGAATAGTCAATATTCATCGCTCCGTATATTCTGTTATAAGAATCGTGCAGACCGGGAATGAAGGCAAAATCGTCGGTTCCGCATATAACTACGAAGTTTTGTTCGTAGATGAATGAGGAATAATTTGCCATAATGGCATCTAAATGCTCAATGGTTTCAATTTCTACATTGGAATTCTTCGAGGGTTTTTCACTTAAAAAATCGTCGCATGAAATCAATGTGAGTAAAGCTATTGCCGACATTAGCAAACTCGCTTTTGTTATAAATTTATACGTTCTTTTCATTGTTCAATAATTTAAAAGTTCAATTTAAGGCCAAAGGTAAACTTGGGTTGGGGACGTACTGTTCCCATCGGGAATTCAGGGTCTTCATTATATTTATTAGCGGTGATAACAAAGAGATTATTTATCTGAGCGTAGAGTTGAAGCCTGCTCAGGTTTACTTTAGACAAGAGTGCTGAAGGCACATTGTAGGTCAGGTTAATTTCTTGCATTCTTATATGGTTCGCATTATCTATCAAATAATCAATATACGGTGCATAACCTGTCCAGTTAAAATAGTTTGTATCATTGTCGTCTTGCGGGAATGTCATGATTTCCATCGGATTTCCGTTCATTACTTCCGCTAATCTGGCATTCGGCAGCGCTTTGTTCAAGCCGGAGAGTAAAGGATAGTTAAACCCGTGGCGTTGAAACTTATGTCCGAATTTGCCAATAAGGAGGAAAGAGAGGTCAAAATCATAAATCTTAAACTGGCTGGTAAATCCCATTGTATAGGGCGGTACGCGGGTACCAATATCCCACAGGTAGTTGCGCGCATCTCCCGATATGAAACCCAAAAGGTAGATATTATCTTCATGGTCAATGACCGCAGGTTGCATATTAGGCGCTGCTTCAGTTCCGAAATTGGAAACTCCGGCATATTTGTAACGCCATATCGTAGCGGCGTTATAACCTTCTACATACGAATTCGCCTGTCCCAGATACAAGTCAAGACCCGCATAGTTTTCTACATATAGATTGGTAATTTTGTTGTAGTTATATGCAAAGGTAAAGTTTCCGTACCAGCGGATATCATTGTCTATAATATTCAACGAAGAGCCTAACTCCATCTCAATACCGCGATTAATCATTTCGGCATTATTGAACGATTGCCTTGGTGTGCCGTACACTCCGGGAATGGAAACGCGGGCATAAAGATCTTTTCCGTTCTTTTGATAATAATCAAACTTACCAAACAACTTGCCGTTAAAGAGTGAATAGTCAACACCAAAGTTGAAAGCAGCGATTCTTTCCCAACGAAGCGCCGGATTTCCGTAGTCACTAATACTGGCCGTTCGTTCCTGTGTTGAGGTGTTTGGCGTGGCACTTACAGTAATTAAAGGTTTGGTGGCTGCGCTTGTTACCACATTTCCGTTATAGCCGTATGTCATACGCAGCGCAAGCCTGTCAAGCCATGTGAATGACTGCATAAAATCTTCTTTATGAGCCTGCCAGCCCAAACCTGTAGACCAAAATGGATTGTAACGAAGCTTGGGGTCGTCGGTAATATAGTTCGCGGCATCTGTACGCACGCTACCCGATAAGGAATATTTTCCGTTGAAAGTATAGGCGGCGTTGGCATATAATGCAAAGTAACGAGTTGTATTGTAACTAAAGGAGTTAGTATAACCGAACGGTGTTATATTGGTACCCAGCCAATTCTGAATCTGTCTGAATGTTCCGCCGGGGCCGTTCGGGAAGGTTCCTACTGCTAAGGTTTGATCATTATAACCATAGGTGGTGGGGTAGCCAAATCCTTGATTTATACGGCTGCTAATCTCCGTTCCCGCCACCATGTTAATTTCATGCAGGCCAAAGGCGCGGTTGAAATTCAACTGATTTCGGAAATTGTATCCGTTAATCTGGGTACGGCTTTGATCCAGAATACTTCCTTTTGGCACGTTAGGCGTAACGGTAGCCCCCATATTCCATGAAGAGTTGACATTTACCCTGTTGCGTACATAGAACGTCTCTTCACCGTATAAATCTCGCCGGGAAGTATTGAAAAGTTCGTACTGTATTTTACTGTCAAAAGTCAGTCCTTCGATAATTTTAAATGTCAAGCCTATTTGCGCCCGTGCATTCAAATCTTTTGAACCTAAGCTACGGTCGTTCATTTCACGGATAGGATTATAGGTCCAATCCGGATAAGGGAACAGGTCGAAAGGCACATTTGCCTCCATAAGCGGCCAGTAGAAATTACTGATTACAGGCAAATACGATCCGTCGGGATTAACCAGCATATCATAAGGCGATAAACCGGTGATATTACTCAAACTGCATCCGCTGGTATTTCTATCGTTATACTGGAACATTCCGGAAAAATGGAAGTCCAACCATTTGAATAAGCTTGATGTATTCCTGTAATTAACCATATATTGCTGGTCGTTGGTATTTTTGAAGTTAGACCGGTTATCAGCAAACATCAGCGAGAACGTGTTGTAGCTGCGGTCGGTGGACGATGAGAGGGTGAGGTTATACTGTTGATTTACAGGATTTGCCAGCAGGTAGTCGCGAATTTGCTGCCGATTGTCCTGTGCTGCCAACATTCTTAATGTTGCTTCGGCATCACTCATATAATCCCCCGTGGGATTTGCCAGCAACGCTTCATTAATGGCAAGCATTCCTTGCGACATGGCAAAACCATAATAGCTGCGAAAAGTATTATTTCTGTTAAAATTTCCACCCCACTTGCCAAAGGCCAATTTTTCAAATGCTATCGTTTCTTCCGAGCTGGCCAGCGGGTTTACATAGTCGAGGTCTAACTTGGCTCCGACCCTGACGAAAGATGAAAATTCTACTTTCAGCCCTTTTTCCGCTTTTTTGGTGGTGATTACAATAACTCCGTTTCCGGAACGGGCGCCCCAGATAGAGGCTGCTGCCGCGTCCTTTAGAATAGTAATATTTTCTACATCATTAGGATTGATGCTATTAAAGCCGCCTTCAACAGCAAAACCGTCCACCACAATCAAAGGCTGGGCGTTACTTGCTGAACTGATTGTCGAAAGTCCGCGAATTTGGATATTTGTTGGAGTACCATCCTCATTCACATTGGTTGCCACTACGCCGGGCACAAGTCCCATAATAGAGGCGCCGATGTTTAAAGTCGGTCGGTCTAATTGCTCTCTTGGAATAAAGCTAAATGCTCCGGGAGTACGTTCTCTCGAAAGAGTTTGATAACCGGTTACCATCACATCACCTAATTTTACAATGCTGGAAGTTAGTTGAATGCTCAGATTACTGCGCCCGGACACAACATATTCCATGGTTTCATAACCCAAAAATGTAACCAATAGCACCACATTCGGCTCAATGTCGGTTAATTCAAATTTACCTTCAATGTCGGTGTAAGCGTTATGTTTCGGGTTACCCTTCGCCACTACCATAGCGCCCGGAAGGGGGTTGCCTTCTTCGTCTAATACTGTGCCGCGGATAATCCCAGTCGTTTTTTCCTCTACGCTTGTTTTGGTATCAGGAGCAGTCGGCAAGACATACCGCAACACAATCTGTTTATCGTTGATTGTGTAGGCAATGTTGTTTTTGACGAGCACTTCGTCTAACACTGTTGTGAGCGGTTGAGAAACAACATTTACAGAAACAAGCGTAGATGCCTTGATCAGGTCATCACTGTAAACGAACTTGTAGTCGGTTTGGTTCTGAATTTCTTTAAGCACCTCCTTGAGGGAAGTGTCCTTAAGATTCATGGTAATGTTTTGGGCTGTCGCCACCTGCAACAATACACCCAAGTAAAATAAAATCAAGAAAATTTTTCTCATAAGTTGTAAGGTTTAAGATGTTTCTACTTTTAAATATACAAAGGAACATTCCACAACCCTCAGAAAAAATCGCTTTAATAAGAAAAACGTCAATAACTCAGCACTACGTTTTCGTTAGTAATCAGGTAATTGATACCGGAACACATTTTCAGATAATCAAGCACCTGCGTGAGTGATTCCGAGTGGAATTCCGCCGTAAATCTTTCATTCAAAATACGGGGGGAATTCGCTTTAATGTTAACACCGTACCAACGCTCCATTTTGCGGATAACCTCCGACAGTAAGGTGCCATCAAACACAAGGTAGCCTTCCTTCCAAGCCGTATTTAAGTGTTCGTCCGGATTCTTTTTCAACTTAAATTCCCGTTCAACATCAGTAATATAAACCTCCTGATTAGGCAATACGTCAAATTCCGCTTTATTATTTTCATTAATGAGCCGCACCTTTCCGGATATCAAATGCAGATTAAAAGAACGATCATTGTCATACGTCGAAATATTGAATTTAGTACCGGTAACCTTCACGGTTATATTTCTGGAGGTCTTCACATACATGGGGCGTTGTTCATCGCTATGCACATCGAAGAAAGCTTCTCCGCTCAATGCCACAACCCTCGAATCGTTCCCGAACACAGCAGGGCAAATTAAGGAAGAATGGCTGTTGAGCCACACCTCACTTCCGTCTGGCAGAATGACTTTGCCTTTTACTCCTGGATTTACCGTGTACTCTATTATTGAATCCACATTGTCGATTGAAAAAGCGACAAGCGGCGTTTTTTTGGTAGATGAAAAATATTGATAAGCGGAAAAACAGACCAACGGAATAATTAATATGGCAGCCACACGGCTGAATACCCATACAAAATTTCTCCGACTATACCTCTGCTTGAATTTTCTCATCGCTTCCTTAGGCGCATCGGTATCAGGAAAATGCGAAAAAAGCCGATTAAGTTTGAGGCGAGACAGGTATTGACTGTTTTCGTCGTTTTCCGCTGCCCATTCCAATATCTGCTTAGCCTCTTGCCTGTTTGCCCGACCTGCGATATATTTTTCTATTATTTCCTTGTTCATATTTTTTTCCATAACATTATATATACAAATTTGTAGCTCCCTATCCTCAAAAAATCAACAATAATACGCTGAGATAACGGGATAACTTTTGGCGGAATGTCTTGAGTGCTATACTGATATACCTTTCTATAGATTTTTCAGAGACGCCCATTCGCTGAGCTATTTCTTGATAACTCATACCATATTTGCGGCTGAGTATAAAAGATTCACGCACAGGACCTTTAAGAATGTCATAAGTTTTATTTATAATGCGTTCCATGTCCAGCGCATCTATACGTGAAATCATATCTGCGCTTTCCAGTGTTTTTAGTCCGAAATTTACCTCCATCAATCCAGTGGTTATGGTTGCAAACCTCGACTGGAATTTAAGCGCGTTAATTGTTTTATTCTTCGCAATAGTGTAGAGGTAAGCTCTTATATTTCGGGCAGGATCAAGCATGCGCCTATTCGCCCAAAACGACAGAAACGTCTCCTGTACAATATCTTCCGCCTGTTGATTGCTGTGGGTGATGAATGAAGATACAAAATAGCGCAGGTTATTATATTCCGCCCGATAAAATACCTCGAACGAATGCATGTTACCTTCTATGATCGAAAGAGTAAAATTAAGTTTCTCTTCTGTTTGCGGCCTATGCATCGTAATAGTAACTGTTTAGAAACTGTTTAAATTTAATAATGATTAATGTTAACCCTACAAAGGTAAAGATTTTTTATAAAATTCAAAACACTTTCTCAATGTTAAGCATAGTATGTTAAATTCTACAGTTTAGGCTCCCACCCTTTTTCGTATTCACGCGACCAAAGTGTCATCGCTTCCGGATCATTTAAAATATGCCCGTTGGCCGGGTTGCACTGTAACATACGGCCTGTACGTTGAGCAATATTGCCTAACTGTACCCACACATTAGTTTGATGCCCGATATTGATGGGGCAGTTCAATTCTTCTTTGCCGCGAATAGCTTCTACAAAGTTAGTATTGTGCAGAATATCAAATTTTGTATTCGGACTGGGCGCTTTTTGCCCCGGCCCCAATGGATCGGCTACGCTTTCTTCCTTGATAAGTTTGCCCGACAGGTCATACAATTTGTAGAATAAATTGCCTGTTTCAATACTGCCCTTATTACCGTAGAAAATAACACCGCGGCCTTCGCCCTCGACATTTGTATTGTTACGACTACGCCCTTCCCAACTAAATACAGCATCGGGTGTTTCCCAAGTGATAAGTTGGGTGTCGGGCGTTTCCCAATGGTCATTATACACGTAACGGCCGCCCATGGAAGTTACTTTAGTAGGAAAGTCGGCCTGTGCGCCCCACACCAACAAGTCAAGTTCATGGGTTCCGTTGTTCAGCGCTTCGCCGGTTCCCCAATGCCAGAACCAGTGCCAGTCATAGTGAATAAGCCCCTCCATGTAAGGGCGGCGCGGAGCCGGGCCTTGCCATAGTTCATAATTGAGATTGGCAGGAACCGGACCGGGTTTCAGATAGGTTTCCTTGCGATTATTAGTGTACCAAGCCTTGCCCATGAAAACCTTACCTATTTCCCCATCATGAATCATTTTTATTACTTGTTGAAGGAATGGAAAAGAACGGCGTTGAGTACCTGCCCCTATCAGTACATTATATTTTTTTGCAACTTCAATGAGCAACTCCCCTTCGCGTGGCGAGTGGCTAACAGGTTTCTCCACAAACACATGCTTTCCTGCCTGAGCGCACAATATAGCCGCCGGAGCATGCCAATGATCCGGCGCGGATACAATAACACCGTCAAGCGCCTTATCCTCAAGCGCTTTTCTGAAGTCAAGCAATTCAATGGGCTTGTAAGGAATCATGGAACTGAGCCTTCTCATGCACTTATCCGTTACATCGCTATCCACATCGCTCACGTATGCAATATGAATATTAGGAACACCTGTAAAGGTGCGGGCCTGTTGTGCGCCACGGACACCCAAGCCCATAAAACACAGGTTGACCCTGTCGTTGGCGCCGAGTATGCGTGCATAGCTTTTGCTGCTAAACCCCATGCCTCCGATGACTAATCCGGCTGAGGCTATGCCTGCCTTGCGTAGAAATTCGCGACGATTGATTTCTTTATTCATAGCGTATGGTATTTTTAAAGATTATTCCAAAAGAGAACTTAATTTTCACAAAAATAGGATTAATTTATTCATTATGCAAACGATTGCATAAAAATATAAAAAAAAATCATAATTTTTTTGTCAAAAAATTTGCAGATTCAAAAAAAACATCTACCTTTGCAGTGTACTAATATACTAATACATTAATAATATGGTAGAAATTAATAACTTAACATTCAGGTATGGTCGAAACAATGTCTTCGATAACATATCTTTGTCCTTAGGTCCGGGAAAAATTTACGGACTTCTGGGTGAAAATGGGGTGGGAAAAACCACCTTGCTGCGCATTATCGGCGGACTCCTCTATCCGAAAGCCGGTAATTGTAAGGTTTTCAATGTAGAAGCAGGAAAACGCCTGCCCTCTGTCTTACAGGAAATATTTTACATTCCTGAAGATTTTGTACTTCCGCCGGTGAATATTTTAGCATACGCCCAAAGAAACGGTGCTTTTTACCCTAACTTCAATATGCTGCAATGTGAAAATTATTTGCAGGAGTTCGGCGTACCTGCACAACGGAAATTTACGGAGCTCTCGTTCGGCCAGCGCAAAAAAGCCTTTATCGCCTTTGCCTTGGCTACCAACGTCAAATTGCTCCTGTTAGACGAGCCTACCAATGGCTTGGATATTCCTTCCAAATCGCAATTTCGGCGTTTAGCGGCTCAGGCTTTGACCGATGAGAATACCTTTGTTATATCTACGCATCAGGTGCGGGATTTGGAAAACCTCATCGACCCGATTATTATTTTGGATAATAACGAAGTCTTGCTCAATCATTCGGTAGAAGAAATTTCCTCTAAATTTGATTTCGGTTCCGACTTTGAACGCCTGTTTAACGCGGTGATAGCAGATAAGGCAAAATTCAGACAAATGTTTAACTGATAAAACCCACGAATATGAATAATACATTTTCATACCATAGATTTTTATTGATGCTGCGGAAAGAAGCAGCAGATTTGCGTCCACAGTTTATAAAAATCCTATTGATATCCTTTGGAATAGGATTGATTATCTTTTTCTTTATAAATTATTCTTTCGGAATAAGCGGAAACTCAAGCTTCGAAATAGTGCGTTTCGTTATAGGCGCTTTGGTAGTAGTTTGCAATATACTTTTTGCACCTTTTATACTGTATAAACGCTTCAACTATCGTACTACGGGAGTAAATCATTTCATGTTACCTGCCTCGCAGTTGGAAAAGTGGCTGTCGATGTTTTTCTATTGCCTGATAGTAACGCCATTATTGTCCATCGCTGCGCTGACTTTAGCCGATCTTTGCCTGCTGCCGGTCTATCCATTGGCAGGAACAACGCTATGGTTTTCAGATGATAGCGTTTCCCATATTTTCGCTTTTATGCCAACGGTAAACTTCTTTATATATATATTGATATATCAATCGCTGTTTTTCTTTTGTAATATATGGTTTCAACGCAGCAAGGTGCAAAAAACTTTTGCCGTACTGATTATTATTAGCGTGGTCAGCACTTTGTTTTCGACCTTGCTTGCCGGATTATTCCCTATAGCCAATGTTGAGGATTTGGTAAAAATTACCGTCGAAAACACTAATGAAATGCAGATAGCAACTACTCTGATACGCAGTGTTTATGAGGGGCCGACCCCTTGGCCTACAGTGGCGTTGCTCCTGAGCGTATGTACATTTTTGGGAATATATTATGCCGGCTTTTTGAAATGGAAAGAACAGGAATTATAATCGGTATAATATGGAATTTAACAGTCATAAAGCTATATACCTGCAGATAGTGGACTATATCTGTGAAAAGGTACTCGTTAAAGAGTGGCTTGCCGGCAGCCGAATCCCTTCGGTGCGCGAACTTGGCGTGTCGCTCGAAGTGAACCCCAATACTGTAGTGCGCTCGTATGAGCATTTGGAAACCAACGGTATTATTATGAATAAGCGCGGAGTGGGATTTTTCCTGACGGAAAATGCTGTTGAAAAAACAGTGTTATTACAACAAGAAACATTTATGACGGAAAGCCTTCCCTTGCTATTTAAGAATATGTATTTGCTGCAAATATCATTCGAGGAAATGAAAGCGCAGTACGAAACATTTTGTAAATTAAATTATCCACAATTATAAAAATAGAAAGTTATGAAAATTAAGAAAAGTACTATAGTATTGATTATTGTTGCCGTATTGTATCTTACCCATACAACTGTTAATTATTTTATGATGAAGACCACAACAAAGCAGATAGTAGAGCAATACCACGATTCTGCAACTTTTTAGAAAAAAAATCGTCTAATAAGTAAATAAACAACCTTCATCAATCTTCATCAAATCAACAAATAAGCAAATCAACATGAAAAAGCGCATCATTTTACTTAGCCTGCTTCTTTTGAGCTTCTGCTATGTGCAGGCCGCCCGCAGCAATACTGTTCGTATTAAGGGAGTAGTCATTGATAAAACAACCGAAAGCCCTTTGGAGTTTGGAACGGTAAGTTTATCCGACAGCGTCGGCAAAATAATTGCCGTAAATACTACTAACGAACAGGGTGAATTTACGCTGACAGCGCCGATAGGCGAATATAGCTTGAAAATTTCGTATGTAGGTTATGCAGATGTTATACAACCGATAGCTATAACGAAAGCTGAAGGTGAAATAAATATCGGGGAAATAACCATTGAGCCCGATGCCCAGCAATTAGGCGCCGTAGTAGTGAGCGCAAAGAAACCAAGCGTCGAACGCCAGATTGATAAATTGGTGATTAACATAGCCAACACCATAGCTGCCGACAACAGTACGGCCTTGGAACTGCTGAAGAAAGCGCCGGGAGTGGTGATTGACCGAGACGGCAATGTAACGCTGAACGGACAAGCCGTAGAGGTGTGGGTGGATAATCGGCCTACCCAGCTTAGCGGTCAGAATTTGGCAGCCTTGCTGAATGCTACCGAAGGCACTACCATCGACAAGATTGAGATTATAGACAATCCCTCTAGCAAGTATGATGCAGCAGGCAGCGGCGGTATCATTAATATTAAAACGAAGAAAAATTTTATGCAGGGCTTTAACGGTAATGTCAGAGCCGGTTATACGCAATATGTAGAAAATACGGAGGGCTATTACTATGGCGCTAATGGCTCCCTAAACCTCAACTACCGCAACGATGCAATCAGTACTTTCCTCAATTACGGCGTACAACGCATGGAAGGATTTGCCGATATTTTGGAAGATGTTAAATTCGACAACGGCTACCAACGTCACGGCGAGAACCTGATGAAATATTATTACACCCCTCATAATATCAAAACCGGCATTGATTATTTTATTGATAAAAAGAATACCATAGGATTGATTGGAAGTTTCAGTTTCCTCTCCGGAGAAGAGACGAGCAGCGGCACTGCGCTTTCCCAACAACCTCAAATAAGCTCTGAAAGTTCCGATAATAATACCAGCGCCTTCCGAAATGCTTCGTTAAACTTAAATTATACGCGCCTGTTCGGCGAAGACGGCAACCATGATCTAACCGCCAATTTAGACTATATTTACTATGGTACTAATCCAAAACAATTCAGTCATACGGTTTATTACAATCCGTCTTCCGATTCGATATTTCAAAATAATTCCGACCAGATAACACAGGTCTTGTCGGCCAAGTTAGACTATACCCGCCCGATTAACCAAACGATGAAGATGGAAGTCGGCGGAAAAATCGGCTTTTCGCATAACGACAGTGAAATTTTGCGTAACGACTTTCTGAGCAGCGGCTGGCAAATAAATAACGGACTTAGCAACGCTTTTGAGTATGATGAAATGATAAGCGCCTTATATGCCAATTATAGCTGGCAAATTGACAAGCAGTGGAGCGCCAAAGCCGGTTTGCGTTGGGAAAACACCTATTACAAAGGAAAATGGAAAACCAATAATCGCACAACTTCAGATAATTACAACGATTTCTTTCCAACCTTATTCCTCGGTTATACGCCGCAGGCGAAACATATATTCAGCCTGTCCTATACCCGACGCTTAAATCGACCTAACTATTGGCAAATCAATCCTTTTAAGCGTTATGTAGGCCCCTATATGTATGTTCAGGGAAATCCGGAATTGTCGCCTTCTTACTCCGATAATATCACTTTCTCTTATACGGCTTTTCAGGTGTTGAATATAGGAGCGCGTTTTAATTACAACAAAGGAATGATAGTGCAGGTGCCTGAATATGACGATATTTCAGGACACACCGGCTATACCATGGGGAATTTTGGGCATAATCAGTATGTCGGAATTTGGGTACAGTTGTCAGGACTGCCCGTTACCAAATGGTGGTATCAGACCCTTGGAGTTTATGGCGCTTATATAGAAAACGACGATAATACCTCCACTACTCGTTCTACGCAGGCCAATCTTTCCTTTAACACTACCTTGCTGCTTGATAAAACATGGTCGATGGAAATATCAGGCTGGCTGCAAACCCCTACTATATGGGGCTATTACGACATGAGGGCTCAGGGCAGCGTGGATATAGGTGTTAAAAAGAGTTTTTGCAACAATCAAGGCGCTGTATCTTTATATTTTGATGATATTTTCAAAACACAACGTACTCGTCTTAACATGGCGCTCGGAGGTATGGAAAGCTATCTCGAACAGGTTAACAGTACCCGTGCTATTCGTTTTTCTTTCTCATGGCGTTTTGGGAAGATGAGCGCTCCGACCAAACAACGCAAGGTAGGCCAGCAGGAGGAGATGGAACGTATGGGCAGCGGAGGGAAGTAGATAATTTTTCTCAGGAAAAATGTATAGAGACAAAATTAATGAATTGATACAATGGAAAATAAACATCTGAATAACAACTTATAATTCATAACTCATAACAAAAAAGGCTGTCCGAAAAATTCCATACAGGCATCAGCGCGAACTTCTTCGCACCCGAATCGAAGATTTTTCTTCCCTCAGATATGCCGATAATGTATTCATTTCTATGAAAAAAGAAACTATTTTGCAAATGTAAGCATAAATTTCGTACATTTGCAGGTTATCTCATAATTTATTATTAATGAAATTCACACCGGAAAAATATAGTCTGCCCGATATCCCCATGAGGCCCTTTATTGACGTAAAGGAGATAGAGGATTTCCTTGCCGGGCCTAAGCCCGACAGGCAGGAAGTGGTAGAAATAATCGCCAAATCGCTGAATAAACAGCGACTGAGCTTGCAAGATGCAGCCGCTTTGATTAAGGCCGACGACCCCGAAAGCGTTGCCATTATCAAACAGGCAGCCAAGGAATTAAAACAGGCCGTTTACGGCAATCGCATCGTCTTGTTTGCACCCTTGTATGTGGGTAATTATTGTATGAATAACTGCGCCTACTGCGGGTTTCGTGCGGAAAATAAAGAGGCGGTACGCATCACCCTGAGCCGCGAGCAGTTGATTCATGAGGTAGAGGCTTTAGAAGACGAGGGGCAGAAGCGGTTGATATTAGTCTTCGGCGAGCATAAGCGTTATTCGGCGGACTTTATTGCTGACACGGCGCGTACGGTCTATAGCGTGAAGAAGGGGCACGGTGAAATCCGCCGCGTAAACATTAACGCCGCCCCTTTGGATATTGAAGGCTTTCGTAAGGTGAAAGAGGCGGGGATAGGCACCTACCAGATTTTTCAGGAAACCTATCACCCCGAAATGTATAAGTTCTACCATTTGGCCGGTCCCAAAAGAGATTATAACTACCGACTGACCGCCCTCGACCGCGCTCAGGAAGCGGGTTTGGACGATGTGGGCATAGGTGCGCTTTTCGGCCTCTATGATTGGCGTTTCGAGGCCTTAGCCTTGCTGCGCCACACCAACCACCTCGAAGCCTGCTATAATGTGGGGCCGCATACCATTTCGTTTCCTCGTATGCAGGCGGCTTCCAACATGGTTTTCAATAAAAAATATGAGATGAGCGATGCCGATTATGCGCGCATGGTAGCTATTCTCCGCTTGGCTGTTCCCTATACCGGCCTCATTTGTACGGCCCGCGAAAATGCTGAGGTACGGCGCGAAGTGATGCAGTACGGCGTATCGCAAATTGATGGCGGCGCTAAATTGGAACTGGGCGCTTATTCCGAAGATACCGAAGCCCCGCAGAATTTGAACCGCGAGCAGTTTCATGTAAGTGATTCCCGTTCCTTACACCATGTGATTGACTCCTTGTTAGATGAGGGCTACCTGCCTTCCTTCTGTACGGCATGTTATCGAAAAGGCCGCACAGGCGAACATTTTATGGAATTTTCGGTGCCGGGATTTATTAAACGCTTTTGTACGCCCAATGCCATTTTTACCTTAGCAGAATATCTTGAAGATTATGCCTCGGAAACGCAAAAACAGAAGGGCTATAAACTTATCGAAAACCAGTTGCAGGAATTAGACGGACAATTGGCGGAGCAAATTCGTAGCACCCTCCAGCGTATTAAACAGGGAGAGAGAGACCTGTATCAATAAATAATTAAAAATGAATAATGAATAATGTGGAAATGGTACGCTATATTATCAGCAATATTTGCAGCCTTAACGGCAATATTTGCTAAAATAGGAATTAGAAATATTGATTCTAACCTTGCTACAGCAATACGTACCTGTGTGATTATCATAATAACATGGGGCATTGTTATTGCTTCTAACAGTTTTTGGGAAATTAAGAACTTAACGAAAAATAATTGGACATTTTTAATCTTATCTGGAGTAGCCACGGGTCTATCGTGGTTGTTTTATTTTAAAGCATTACAAGAGGGAGACGCTTCAAAAGTAGCGCCAATTGATAAATTAAGTGTAGTATTCACAATTTTATTATCGTTCTTGATTCTAAGAGAGCCTTTTAGTTGGAAAGTGTTACTTGGCGGATTGTGTATAGCAGGAGGCTCGCTTATAATTCTTATGGATAAATAACTCATAACTCATAATTCCTCATGCGTACCGCCTACTGTCCGTCATTGCGAGTGAAACGAAGCAATCTTGCTTTCTGCCCGTCATTGCAAGTGAAACGAAGCAATCTTGCTTTCTGCTTACTGCTTACAGCCTTCTGCTTACTGAACCCACCTTTGGGCGCATACGCAGGAAATAACTCTCAATTCTCAACTCTCAACTCTCAATTAACAAAGGATACCCTCACCATTCTTTTTACCCACGATTTACATTCCTATTTTGAAGGGACGAAGGAGCAAGATGCGCAGGGGAATACCCGCAGGGTAGGGGGGTATGCCCGCTTGGCGTCTGAAATTAATCGTTTGCGCGCCGACCGACCTGATAAAACCTTGCTGCTCGATGCCGGCGATGCAGTGATGGGGACTTTTTACCATTTGCTCTTTGTCTCACAGTTTGCCGAGTTGCAAATAATGAACAAAATGGGCTATGATGCCTTAACCATAGGCAACCACGATTTTGATTTAGGCGCTACGGCCCTTCAGGAAGCCATTGATAATGGCGAATATATTCTTCACAAGGAAGGACTTGGAACAAATCCGACCATTATTACTTCTAATCTGCACGGTTTGCGAGGCACAGAGGACTACCTTGTCTTTGAAAAAGCCGGTTATCGAATTGGTGTTTTCGCGCTACTGGGAAAAGGCGCTCTGAAAGAAATTGCTATGGACAATGAGGAACTTCGTGTTATTCCAAAGAAAATCAGTCGAACGAAGTTAAAGGAACTGCGTCGTAATCACAATGTTACCGACACCGACCTTTTGAAGCCTTATACCATAAGTTTTGAAGACCCTGTTTTGACGGCCCAAAGAATGGTCGAAATTTTACGGGAAGAAGAAAAAGTGGACATTGTTATCTGCCTCTCGCATTCGGGTAACGATAAACGGCGTAGAGCTTCGGAAGATGAACAATTGGCAAGGCGAGTGCCCGGTATCGACGTGATTATCAGTGGACACTCGCATACAGTACTCAAAGATCCGCTAATGCGTAACCACACCCTTATAGCTTCTGCCGGTAATTATGGAAAATATTTAGGCCTCATTAAATTAGTATCTTCTAACAATAATAAGGCAAAAGTTCTTGATTACCGCTTAATAGAAATAAATGAGGATATTGCAGAAGATTCGTTAGTGAAAACCGCCGTAGAAAAATTCAGGCAGATGCTTGATATTCACTTTTTGCAGCCTGTCGGACTATCCTTTGATAAGCCGTTGGCCATGAACAAGTTGTTTTTATCGGCAACCTCCGACGGTTTAGCTTTGGGTTCTTTGATTGCAGACGCTTTTAAGTACACCGCTCAACAAAATGATAATCAGCATATTGATATAGCTATAGCGCCGCGGGGAACTATTCGTTCCGACCTTTTCACGGGGCCGATAACTGCTGCCGATGTTTTTCAGATTCTTTCTTTGGGTAAGGTTTCTGCTTTACAATGGGGCTATCCCTTGGTGAAATTGTATGTTACAGGAAAGGAATTGAGGGATATATGCGAGGTAGATGCCTGTGTTTCCAAGTTTATGACGGATATGCAGTTGTTTTTCAGCGGCTTGCGCTATTCCTATAATTCGAGCAGCCTGATTTTCAATAGGGTAAAGAAGATAGAGGTGATGGACAGTTCCGGGAATTATGTAGAGGTGGTTAATAAGCAATTATATAGCGTAGTATGTGGGTTATACACAGCCAAATTAGTTGGTTTAATGGTAGATAAGTCTTTCAGCATTCTTTCGGCCAAGCCCAAGGATTCCGTCGGTAATAGTATAACTGACTTAAATACAGCCATTATCATTGATGAAAAAGGAAAGGAGCTCAAAGAATGGTTAGCCCTTCAATCCTATCTTCAATCCTTCCCTGTTGATAAGGATAACTTGCCTCAAATCAGCTTCTCCGACAAACTCTCCAATCGTAAAATCAAGGAAAAAGGCTTTTCTTTGGCAAAAGAGATTAAGTATATGAATAACTTTGCTTTATACGTATATATAACATCTTTATTGCTCAGTATAACATTTATGTTTCTTTCATATATAATAACAAGAAAAATAATCAGATACTATAGAAAATGACCAATAGTACCGTTCGTTTGCATATAGGCCTGTTCGGTCGGCGTAATACAGGAAAAAGTTCGGTCATCAATTGCTTAACCGGACAAAATTTATCTATTGTATCCGACATTCCGGGTACCACTACCGACCCTGTAAAAAAAGCAGTGGAAATTCCAGGCCTTGGCTCGGTAGTGCTCATTGACACCGCCGGTATCGACGATGTGGGCACACTGGGAACCCAACGGGTGAATAAAACGCTACAGGCGATTAAACAGGTAGATATAGCTGTTGTGGTATTTTCTGAGAACCATTTTGCCAAGGAAGAACGAGCTTTGGTAAGCCGCTTGCAAGAACTGCAAATTCCCTTTATTTTGTTGCATAATAAATCGGACGAACAAGCGGCAGACAGCGCAGCGGCAGGGGAGTTAATTGAGCGTTATAAAGTCGATTTTTTAGATTTTTCGGCCAAAACAGGAGAAAATATAGAAACCTTGTTGCTATTGTTGCAGAAAAATATACCGGAGAACTTCGGCAAACAAGCTACATTATTCGGCGACAGGCTTAAAATCGGCGATTGGGTATTGCTAATTACCCCAATAGATTCCGAAGCGCCCGCAGGCCGTATGATTCTGCCGCAGGTGCAGGCTATCCGCGAGGCCTTGGATTATAATTGCATAGCAGTAGTGCTCAAAGAAACAGAGGTCGAAGACTTTATGCGCCGCAGCAATATAACTCCGGCCTTGGTAATTACCGACAGCCAGCTTTTTGGTAAAATCGACGGACTGATTGCTCCCGAAATCCCGCTTACCAGCTTCAGTATTCTCTTAGCCCGACAAAAAGGTGATTTTGAAGCCTACCTGAAAGGCACGCCTCATATTGATAAATTGCAGAACGGCGATAGGATTTTAATCATGGAAAGTTGCTCGCACCACAGCACCTGCGACGATATAGGCCGCGTGAAAATTCCCCGCTGGCTGTGTGAGTACACCGGCCGCCAACTCGAATTTGATGTGGCGCCCGGATTAGCAGAACCGCCGCGCCCCATAAATGAATACGCCTTAGTAGTGCAGTGCGGCGGCTGCATGATTACCCGCAGGCAATTGCACAATCGCCTGCAAGCCGCTATCAACGCCAATATCCCCATAACTAACTATGGTATGGCCATTGCTTATATCAAGGGCAGTTGGCACAGAAGCGTGGAGTTGTTTAGGGATATTCAGTAAAATCAAGAAAATCCTGCCAAAATGTTTTACCATGAGCAGGATTTTCTTGATTTTAGGTCTAATGGTCAAAAAGTATGATGAGTTTACCCTAAAAAAGGCTTAATGGTCAAAAAGTATGATATTTTTTAGCAAGAGAGATGCCCAATTGGGCATCTCTCTTGCTAAAAAGACCCCTTAAAATATTCGTCTATAAATATCATGCGATGCGTTTTCGAAAGACCATTATGGTTACGTAATTTACTTTTGAGGTCAGTAATCTTTCCCTCCAATCCATTG
>WRMN01000020.1 GCA_009777095.1 Bacteroidales bacterium
TATTCATTTACAGTATATTTGCTAACAGCGGAATTGCGATAAACAGCGCCCCACTCGCAATAGTAAATATTATTATTGCTGCCGGGCAAAATATTACTGTTATCGGATGTCGTATTGTAGAAGCCACACGAACTTGTGCTTGTTGATTTGTTGATGAAGATATTGTTGTATAAGCCTAACTTGCCAGAGAAATAAGTAGACAGGCAATAACCCGTATTTGCCGTGGCGGGAATATAAACCGTATTATGTGCCAAGTGTATTGTGTCCGTTGTATTGGAATAATCTAAAGAAATTCCGATTGATGCAGCATGAATAACATTATTGAAAATTCGTTGATTGTTGCCGTAAGACAACTGTATGCCCGTACCTGCATTGGTGATTTTCGTTTCTTTTATGGTAAAATTATTTACTGTTCCGGTTGTGTAAATGCCATAAGCGGATGTGTTGTAATATAATTCTATATTACAGTCTTTTATGGTATTATTATTCCCCTGCGAAATATAGATACCGTATAAATTCATGCTGTTTTGCGGTAACTTGACAACACAATTTTGAATGGTGATATTGTTTGCGCTTTGCAAATGGAATCCTCGTTCCAAATAATTACTGCTTGCCGTACCCGCATTCTCAATATCCAAACCGTCAAAGGTAATATAGCTCACATTTTCCAAATAGAAACAGGCATCGGCATAGGTATTGGAAGTCCCTGCTACTTTCAGCAGCGGATTGTCGCCTGTTCCCGATTTAATGAAAGTAATTGGTTTATCAACAGTCCCGCCGGAAACTATCCGTAAACCGCGATAATCCGTCAAAGCGATTTCATGAACCTGTCCGGCAATCACCTCAAAAGTAACTGTATCCGAAATGCCGCGTGTATTTAAAGCATAGATTGCTTCTTCAAAACTATTGAAATTACGTCCGGCTGTGGGCAGGGTGTTGTCTATGGTGTAGACACCATATAAAGAGGAGTCAATTGTTATGGCAACATCGTCAATATACCAACTATCGGCGTATATGCCCATATATTTGAATCCGATATTAACAGTTTGTCCGGCATAACCGCTTAACGGGACAGAAATTTTTTTCCATGAAGCTGAAATTTCATCCATACCGGATAATTGTTTAAGCTCGGTAAAGGTAGCAGATGTTGGGTTTTTACCTGTGGTTGATATCCACACTCCATTATAGTAGTGATCTTCGGGATATTGAGAATAAGACCAAAATTCCAGCACAGAAGCTCCGGTATGGGTTTCGGGTATAGTTATCATGGGAGTAACCAACCAGCCTTCCTGCATTTCTACAGTAGAAGAGCCATAAGCATGTACCGCAGAGGCCAAACCAAGATGAGATGCTTCCATACTTCTTGTCCATTGTGTTCCGCTGCCGTCAATATTGAATGATGTCCAGCAATCTGGTGGAAAAATTACATTTTCAAAGTCTTCAAGCCATGGGAAGGAGGTAACTACCGCACAAATATTTGTAGAGAAAGGTGTTCCGGCGATCACTGCGCTTGTGTTTCCGATACAAGTTCCCTGCACGCTCCATGTATAGGAAGTCCCATCGGGTATCTCGCTAAAGACCGTACTGCTGCTTGCGCTGATTTGTGTATAAGTGGTTGTTCCGTCACTTAAGTGTATGGTGTAGTTTTGTGCGCCGCTGTCGGTCGCCCAGGAACAGGTAGCGGAATTATAACCGGGGATTACCTGTAAATTTGTCGGCGCGTCACAAGGCTCATCACTAGCTAAAATCATACGGATAGCTACAGCATATCCCTGATTAGCGGCATATAAAGTATAGTCAGGAGCTAGTACGTGTATTAGTTTATTAGCATTTAGTTCATAAGATACAAATATATTACTACTTGACAATTGCCTCACTCCAAGGAAATAACGGCCAGGAGTTAAAGCCGTTTCGGGAACCGTTACGTAAGTTAGACCTGAAACGGGTCTCGTAAATGTGGCACCGCCCAACAAATCCGTACTTTCACAAGCTAATTCGCCCGTCACTTTGTATAATGATATGCCATAAGCAAATGTGGTGGTGGGACCAAAGCCAATGGCTACCTGCGACAAAGTGGCCGGACTTTCAATGGTAAAAATATTTCCAAAAGTAACGATTCCGGAAGATCCTATTCCGGTAGCAAAGGTAGTCAGATTGTCGTAGGCATAAACATTATCAGTACCCATAAAGGTATAGGTACCAGAATTATCTGCGGGATGTTCATCGCTCTCTGCGGCCGCTACCACGCAAGTAACCGTATTAACGCCTAATTGGCCTGTTCCCGGAAGGGATAGCCAGTCGGTAGAGTCTCCCGGCGTTAAAGCAGGTATCGGCGCCGTAGTTCCTAAGGAAGCCTCGTTTAAAGTTGCACTCAAGGTAACAACTGTTTGCGGTAGAAATCCTATATTATTAGCTCTTCCTGTTACGGCAATTTGTGAAATGGGAACTTGCGCATATAAATAAGGAGGCCCTAATGTAAGCGATAAATCATTATCGCTGAGCGTTGTTACAGAAACATTATCTATAGCGCCGATTAACGCATCAGCATTTGATGTATAATCGTAAAAGCCAAGATAATATGTACCGGTTGTAGTTGGCTCGTAGTTAATAGTAACATAGATCCAGCCAGTCATAGGCGTAAGCGTGGCGCTAGACCAAAGCAACTCGCCCGAAAGCATAGCGGCAGGATTCGCCAAAGTGTCTATTCTCACATCAATCTGCTCGACAACCGCTCCAACAGGCCAGCCTATAGCTGCTACTGCAAAACCTATAGTATAAGTTTTACCGGCAACTAAGCTAAAAGCAGAGGAAAACAGCCATGCATCGTTGTTTTCCGTGTCATGGTAACGCACGCCGACATACCGGCTACCGCCATACGCCGACAAACCAAGATTACCGACATTGCTGCCGGTAACCCAGGAGGCGCTACTGGTGGTCGGCATCTGACAAGTCCAATTTGCAGGCAGGTCGGTATTAATTGTAGTTTCAAAATCTTCGAAAACTACTACGGTAGTTGCCCTAAAGGGTGTTGTTCTCGACTGCATTGGCATTGCCATAGATTCGGTTTCAAGTAATAGCGAATGCGATAGTTTTCCACCCGTCGGGGCATCTTCGCCTAATGCAATCATCATTTGTTCGACTCCTTGCTGCTTTTTCGGCTTTTGCTCTACAGGCTCCTTTGCTTGCCCTACCGTAGCAAAAAAGAAGACTATCAAGCTAATCAGTGTCTGTTTCAGGTAGTATTTACTGTGTTTTCTTTCTAGAAACCTAACTAATCCGGCATCTTTACAAAGAACATTTTTTGATTCGTCGGGGAGAGTACGATCATTATTCATAGTGATATTTTTAAGGCTTTAGGTTAGTTTAGTATGTCCATTTTTTACAATAATTTTTTATTTGGTTTTTCTTAAATAACAATTCTCGCAAATCTTTTCTTTGCAGAAGAGGTCGTTTATGTCGTCAACACTCACCTCTATCAAAAGGCGCTTGGCATTTTTCGATTGAATACACAGCCCTTTGATATTCAGCAAATCGTTGTTTAGCAAACTTTCATCCAATTCAAATTCAATCAAAAAACGAAGTTCCGGTCCTGTATTTTTTTTGGAGCTGATTAATAATTCATCACTGGTTAATAATTCATCATTGAACCGCTCTGCAATTGTGTGAAAAATATTTTTATTTAACCCTTTGCTTACTGCATACAATATACGTGTGTCAAGATTTTCTCTCCGATAAATTTTATAAAGATTACTTACGCTCCTGTTTAAGCATTCTGCAATATCGTTACTCGTTCGTTCTTCCAGTTGGATCTGTTCCTTTAAAATCGAACCAAAATGTATTTTTTGTGTCATTTTAATATCCTTATTCCAATAATCAAAAATAGTTTAAATAATATTTTTTAACCTGTTTAGAATGTGCCATATTTGGATAATCTTGTGCCATATTTGGACAGTATTTTTATAATCGGCTTATTTATTGTTGTTTATGTTTTAAAAAAATGCCTGTATTTGCTGTAGGGTTTTAGGAATATTTACAAGTACCTACACTCCGTTTATACCTCCAAGACCTAATAAGGTAACATCAAAAGCAAATTATTTTTTGTACTAAAGCCTTCATGAAAAAATATCCGAAAAACTCGTCCGAAAAAATGTAAAATATCCGAAAAACTCGTCCGAAAAAATGTAAAATATCCGAAAAACTCGTCCGAAAAAATGTAAAACTGCTGTTTGTTTGATAATAAACAGTATCTTTGCTGTTTCAAAAATAAATGAACAATGAAAAGAATAGCCCTGCAACAACTTATAGCATGGAAACATAGTTCCAATAGAAAGCCATTGATTATCAGAGGCGCTCGTCAAGTTGGCAAAACTTGGTTAATGAAAGAATTTGCCAAAACCGAATATGAAGATTTTATTTATGTAAATTTTGAGTTTGACGAAGTAATGAAAACCTTATTCGATGAAGGTTTTCAGCATGAACGCCTATTGTTCAATCTGAAAACTTTTTCGGGTATCACCCCAAAACCTGAAAAAACATTGATTATCTTCGACGAAATACAGGAAGTTCCGCGCGGGCTTACTTCGTTGAAATATTTTTGTGAAAATGCGCCTGATTATCACATTGTTGTAGCGGGATCTTTGTTAGGACTTACCTTACATCAACATGTTTCTTTTCCTGTTGGAAAAGTACAGTTTTTGGATTTATACCCGATGAATTTCATCGAATTTTTACATGCCATTGGAAAAGGAAGATTTGTCGATTTGCTTGAAAAACAGGATTTTTCAACAATTTCAACCTTTAAGTTACAGTATATAGAATGGTTACGGCAGTATTATTTTATTGGCGGGATGCCCGAAGCAGTCGCATCGTTTGTTGAGAACAGCGATTTTGTAAAAGTACGACAAATTCAAAAGGATATTCTTGAGCAATACGAAAGCGATTTTTCGAAACATGCGCCCAATGATATTGTACCGCGTATTCGATTGGTTTGGAGCTCCATTTTGCCTCAACTGTCAAAGGAAAACAAAAAGTTTATCTACGCCAAAATCAAACAGGGTGCGCGGGCAAGAGAATTTGAGTTGGCAATGGCTTGGTTGTTGGATTGCGGTTTGATTAAACAGGTTTTTCGCGTTACCAAGCCCGATTTGCCATTGAAAGCATATTTGGATTTTTCAGCATTCAAACTTTTTATGGTAGATATTGGATTGATGGTGGCAATGAGCGAGTTGGAGGTAAAAGTACTTTTGGAAGGCAGTCGTATTTTTGAGGAATTTAAGGGTGCTTTAACAGAACAATTTGTCTTTCAACAACTTATTCAAAATAAAGATTTGGTTATAACCTACTGGTCGTCTGAACGCTTCGATAGTGAAATTGATTTATTATTACAATATTCCAACGAAATCATCCCTGTTGAAATAAAATCAGCAGAAAACTTGAATGCTAAGAGTTTGAAAGTCTTTTGCGAAAAATTCAATTCCAAAAACGCCATCCGCACCTCATTGTCCAACTACCGCAAAGAACCATGGATGACGAATGTGCCGCTTTATGTAATGGGAAATTATTTCAATTAAATTTTTGTCATGTTCTAAAGAATTTTTGTTAACTTTGTTAATCAGTCTTGGAACTACTTTCGGAAGTAATTGAGTATATATGAGGCAAATAAAAGAATTAAAGCCTTTCCTTTCCGGCAAAGAATCGGAAATTGCAAAGTTGTATCACATTTACAGGGAACCATTTTTTGCTTTTATCCATAAAAACAATGCCGGCATTGGAGAAGAAGATATTAAAGAAATTTATCAGGAAAGTTTTATCGCTTTATGGAAAAACATTCGCGACAAACGGTTAACCGGCGAAAATTTACAGGCCTCATTAAAAACTTATTTGTTTGGCATCGGAAAACGTCAATCAAGTAAGCATGTCAGAGATCGTAAACCTTCGCACCCATTGCTATACGATTTCGCGGTGTTACCGGAAAAGGAGATTGGAAAAGAAGAAAAAGAAATTATTATTCAAGCCATAGAAAATTTGGGCAAACCCTGTAGTCAGGTATTGACTTTATTCTACTTGGAAGAAAAAAGCCTCAAAGAAATAGCAGGTATTATGGGTTACAAAAGCGAACAGGTGGCTAAAAATAAACGCTTTTCCTGCATGGAAAATTTAAAAATAAGGATTAACAAAGATGATTTTTATTGATTTATGAATGAAAATAATTTACAACAACAAATAGACGATTATTTGTTCGACCTGCTTTCGGAAGAAGAAAAGGCAGCTTTTGAACAAATGATGAAGGAAGATGAAAATCTTCGAAAAGAAGTTGAACTCACCCGGAAAATAGCTGAGGGATTTAGAATGCAGGGCGAGAAAGCGGCTTTGGAAGAAATGCTTAACTTGTCTTCGGAGGATGAACTGAGGAGCATAATTTCAGCAGCAGAAAGGAAGTACGAACCTGAGCAAGCGCCGGCAACGAAAGCGGCAAAAACAGATTTGCGTTTTATTTGGGGAGCTGTTGCCGGAATAGCAGCTGCTGTTGCCTGTATGTTTTTACTGAATATTCCTGAGGGAAATAATGCAGAAATAAAAGGGTTGAAAAGACAATTGTCGAAAACGACCAACCTGAAAGAAGACTTAAAAGGGGTAAATTCTTTGCTACAGGATGTTCTCCTTTCTCAAAAGGGTATGAACGATATGCTGAATCTTAAAATTAATTTGTTGGAAAAATTTACATTCCACCAACGAGAGTTATTGGCTTTATTGAAAAAGGAAGATGATCAACTAAGAGGGGCAACTTCCGGATTAAGGTTTACAAATAAAGGTCAGGAAAATTGCAACCCGGTCAGTTTTCGTATAGCATGGACACCTGTAAATAAGACAGGCAATGTTTATTTGTATGCCGGAGGGGGAAATTATCGCACCTTAAAGCCTGAAATTGAAGATAATGACTATGATTTGAGTAAGGGTTTTTACCTGTTGAAAAATTTAAAAGAAAATACCCTTTATTTTTTTGTAATCGGGACTGACATTAAAACTTATGTGTTTCCATTTATAACAAAATAACGGACTAATTTAAGATTTTTTTTGCATGAATATGAAATCGTTTTTTTTTACCATTCTGTTTGGACTTTTCTCTGTATGCGCATCTCAGGCTCAGTCAATATTGGAAAAGAGTTGGAGTTTTGAGGAATCAATCATGTTCCTGGCAAATTCCAATGAGGACATACTTTTCGCACGGAATATTGACGACAGTTTAAATTATTATGAACATTTAGCGATGTCTTATGTAGGTGTTGGCGACTTCGCAAATGCAGTGAAGACATTGGAAAAAGCGCTTGATATTTATGAAGATACTTTCGGATTGGAAAGTTTGGAATATGGTTATGGCGCTAATCTAATGGCATGGATTTATTTTTCTCATGGGTATTATGCCGAGGCGCTTGATTATTATATTGCAGCTACGAGGGCTTGCCGAATTTCGGACAATTTTTCAGGCATGAAAACCAATTTTGAAAGTGCAATTAAAATGTATCTTTTATTGGCTCAATATGACTATGCTGAAGAGTTCTTAACCGACCTGAATGAGACTTATGACATTTATCCTCAACTAAAAGAAACTCCCGATTACATCATGCATTTACATAGTTGGGCAAAACTGTATGAGAGCACAGGACGAGATGATTTGGCTTTTCCTTTATATGTGGGATTTGTTAATTATTTCCTAACAAACAAATCATCGGAAATGTTTATGGTTTTTGCTTCTCTCTTGGGCGATGTGGCGAATTTCTTTTTTAAAATTAAGCAATATGAATTAGCCGAAATTAGTTTTGATATATTGCATAAAGCAAGGGAAGGCGTTTCGGAAAATGATAGAGATAAATATCTTTCTATTGCACGGGATTATTTTCGGAAGCAAGGAGATGAAATGACGGACGAACAATTGCTGGAATTGATAAGCGGGCTTCCGGAAAACAATAGATACGGAGCAGCAACCGATTATCTTTTTTTGGCGCGGTATTATTATTGGAAGAAAGATGATGAAAAAACCGACAAGCTATTACCAAAGACAAACAGGTATTATGCTGATTTGATGAAAAATAACGCTTTATACATACATGAAACGGCAAGAGAGGATTTTTGGACGTCGTTGGAGTTTAATTATAACTTTTTTTATTCAGCGGCAAGAAATTCTTCGTCGCCGGAGTTATGGTCATTGTGTTATAATAATCATCTAAAACTTAAATCAGTGCTTCTAAATACCGGCATAGAAGAAAGAGAAACGTTGCGAAAAGTTCCTGTAACCAAAAAGCGGAATATTACATGGAAAGACATTCAAGGTAGCTTAAAGGCGAATGAAGCTGCCATCGAATTTATAACTTTTGATGATAATGACGGACTTGAAAATTCCGGCCACCGCTATAGCATGGCTTTATTGATAAAGAAAAGTGCTGCTTATCCGGAAATGATAAAACTTTTTGAACAAAAGGAATTAGAATTGATTGTGCAACAGTATAAAAAAATTGAAAGTTTTAATGTTAATGGTCTATATAAGGATCCTCGACTATATGATTTGATTTGGAAGCCTTTGGCAAAATTATTGGAGCAAGACGACATTTCAAAAGTGTATTTCAGTGTTTCAGGAGATTTGAATACCGTGGCCTTTCATGCTCTTCGAGGTGAAAGCGGCTATTTAGGGCAAAAATACTATTTATACCAATTATCTTCTACCGGCAAATTGGTAAGTGAAAATTTAGATGATCGCATTAACCGGACAAGCGCTGTTATTTATGGCGATATTGATTATGGTAAGGGAGAATACGAAAATTTGGAATTGGGCAAACAAAAAATAGAGGAGATAGGCTCCCTTTGTAAAACAATGGGAATCCCTGTAACCTTTTTTACCGGAAAAAACGCAACAAACGATTCTTTTACAAAGATGAGCAATGCAGCTCCGGGGAATTTATTTATTATCACACATGGATTTTACGATCTTCCGGACGAAAGGCAGAAACATCCTTTGCTGAGAACCGGATTGCTGCTTTCAGATGCCAATGATCCTGCTAAAAATGGGAGAATCTTTGCAGAAGAAATTGCAGGAATGAATTTATTCGGTTTGGATTTAGTCGTTTTATCGGCTTGCATAACCGGATTGGGAGATATTCACAACTACGAAGGAGTTTTTGGCTTACAACGCGCCTTTAAATTAGCCGGAGCTAAAAGCATTATCATGAGTTTATGGAATATCCCAAATGAGAAAACAGCCATATTTACACGGATTTTTCTGGAGCAATTAGAAAGGAACAAATCTAAGCGCGAAGCTTTCAGGGAAGCACAGCGGAGACTGATGCAGGCGCCTCACGCTGAAGTTGAAGATTGGGCAGGATTGATTTTGTTGGATTAATTAGTAAAATGCAAATTTAGCGCTTCTGTGCCGATAATATCATCTTCTTCACCTGCTCATACACATTCTCTCCTGTGAAACCAAGCTTTTCATCAAGCACCTTGTAGGGAGCGGAGAAGCCGAAGGATTCCATGCCCCAAATTGCGCCGTCGGCACCCACCAAGCCTTGCAGGGTTACAGGCAATCCGGCGGTCAGGCCGAATTTTTTCACGCCCGTCGGCAAGACCATCTCCTGATAAGCCGTCGGCTGACTGCGGAACAGGCCTTCGGAAGGAACCGACACAATGCGCAGTTTCATGCCCTCATTACGCAGCAAGGCAGCGCCTTCGACCAAGGTAGCCACTTCGGAGCCCGAAGCCAACAAAATTACATCAGGGTTGCCGTCGCATTCTACGATATAAGCACCCTTAGCTGCTTGCAGCGCTTCCTCGTAACGATTGGCCGCAGTCGGAAGGTCTTTGATGTTTTGCCGCGACAAGATTAATGCCGTGGGCGTGGCTATATTTTCCATGGCTAACTTCCAAGCAACGGTAGCTTCGTGCACATCGGCGGGGCGCAACACCAACATAGAGTTATGCCCCTTGTGGTTCTTTAGTTTTTCCATCAGGCGTATCTGCGCTTCCTGTTCCACCGGTTCGTGGGTAGGACCGTCTTCGCCTACGCGGAAAGCGTCGTGGGTCCAGATAAATTTCACCGGCAATTCCATGAGCGCTGCCATGCGCACCGCGGGTTTCATGTAGTCGGAAAATACGAAGAAGGTGCCGCAGGCGGCAATTACGCCTCCATGCAGCGCCATGCCCATACAGAGACAGGCCATGGTCAATTCGCTCACGCCCGCCTGCAGGAAAGCTCCGCTAAAATCGCCCCGTGCAAAGGCTTTAGTGTTCTTCAAAAAACCGTCGGTCTTGTCGGAGTTCGACAAATCGGCCGAAGACACAATCATATTTTCAACCTTCTTTGCCAACACGCCGAGCACAGTGGCAGAGGCTGCCCGCGTTGCCTGACCCGCTTTTTGTTCAATGGACGCCCAGTCAATCGCAGGAATTTTTCCATTGAAGAAATCCTGCATTTTAGCCGCCAAAACAGGATTAGCTGCTGCCCATTTTTCCTGTTGGGCGCGCTTTTCGGCTACTATCTGCTTTAATTCAATAGCGCGTTGATGATACAATTCCGCTACTTCGGGGAAAATGCAGAAAGGATCGGCGGGATTGCCGCCCAAATTTTTCACCGTAGCCTCAAAGGAAGCTCCTGCATCGCTAAGTGGCTGTCCGTGGGTAGCGCACTTGTTTTCATAGCTGCCGCCTTCGGCTGTTACTGCGCCCTTACCCATAATTGTCTTACCCATAATCAGCACAGGACGTTGCGTTTCGGCCTTAGCTTCGGTTAAAGCCGCACGAATTTGCTGCACATCGTGACCGTCTATAGTCAGCACCTTCCAGCCCCAGGCCTCGTATTTTTTCGCTACATCTTCGTCGGTTACTTCTTTCACGGTGGTAGAAAGCTGAATATCATTAGCATCATAAAACATTATCAGGTTATCCAAGCCCAAATGACCTGCGATGCGGCCTGCTCCCTGCGAAATTTCTTCCTGAATACCGCCGTCTGAAATATAGGCATAAATCGTATGGTTAATCACCTCGCCGAAACGCGCCTGCAGGAATTTGGCGGCGATGGCAGCACCCACAGCGTAGGTATGCCCCTGACCTAAAGGCCCTGAGGTGTTTTCCACTCCGCGGGGCACATCTACTTCGGGGTGCCCGGGTGTAATGCTGCCCCATTGGCGGAATTGTCTAAGCTCTTCCGTGCTATATTTTCCTGTAAGAGCTAATATGCTGTATAACATAGGCGACATGTGTCCGGGGTCTAAGAAAAAGCGGTCGCGCCCCTCCCAATTCGGTTGCTGCGGGTCATGTACTAAAAATTCGGAATACAGGACGTTTACAAAGTCGGCGCCGCCCATTGCGCCGCCGGGGTGCCCCGATTTGGCATTTTCCACCATGGCTGCAGCTAAGATGCGAATGTTGTCGGCTGCACGGTTCATTAGATTTAAAGAATTCATATTTAAGGTTTTATTATATTATGCAAATATATTTTGAATACGACAAAAATACTAATTTTTACGGGGAAAACAAAAAAAAGACAGCCGGGAACCACCCCGGCCGTCACTAACCAAACCTTAAAACCTATGAAAACTGATTTGATAATAAGACTACAAAAAATGAAAAAGGTTTAATCGTTCAATAAAAAATTTTTACCTTTGTAGTACGAATTTTTATAAATTTTTACATAAAAAACTAATTATCATGGCTTTAGCATTAACAGAATCAAATTTTGACGAAGTAATAAATTCAGGCAAACCAGTATTGGTTGATTTTTGGGCGACCTGGTGCGGCCCCTGCCGCGCAATTGCCCCCATTATTGACGAAATCGCCCAAGAGTATGAAGATAAGGCGATTATATCAAAATGCGATATAGAAAGCGCCGGCGACATTGCCATGCGCTTCGGTATTCGCAACATTCCCACGCTTTTATTCTTTAAAAATGGGGAAATGACGGACAAATTGGTGGGCGCACAGTCCAAATCGGCCATTACCGCCAAACTTGACGCACTGATTTAATAGTGGTTAGTGATTAGTGGTCGCATCAGGAAGCAATCTACAATCTTCATCAACCTTCAATCGTCATTGCGAGGAACGAAGCAATCTACAATCTTCATCAATCTTCCACCGTCATTGCGAGGTACGAAGCAATCTACAACTTTCAACAAATTAAACATTTCATGAAAAAATTACTTATCTTATTGACCGTATTGGTAGTAGCGGGAAGCGCAGAGGCCAAAATACGGGTAGGGCTCAAAGGCGGACTGAATTTCGCTTCTTTCCCTAAGTCTAACGTGTACGTTTTTGACAATCGTACAGGCTGGCATATCGGGGGCATGATGAATATCGGCTTACCATTATTCGGATTAGCAGTACAACCTGAGTTTATGTACAGTTCAAAAGGTGCAGATGGCGCCTCGTCCGGCTACGTAGAAATCCCTGTTGACCTGCAATGGGGCTTCAAACTTCCCTTGTTGCGTCCTTATCTGTCGCTTACCCCTTATATGAGTTATGCTGTAAACAGCAATATGCCAATGACCGATATTAATAAGTGGGACGGCGGCATTGGCGTCGGCGCAGGAATAGATATTTGGAAACTTCAACTGTCGATAAAGTACTTTTGGGGCTTCGGTAAAGTAACGGACCTCCTTGGCAGTCCGTCTCCGCAAAATCGCAATCTAATGCTTTCTCTCGGCATTTTCTTATAGATGGATTTATTACTGGCAGCAAAGGGTTTCTTAGGGAACAACTGGACGGAATTTGAATGTTTTTATCGCTCTGCCTTGCGGAGCGATATTAGTTTATTGAACACTATTAACGACTACCTGCTGCAACATTCAGGCAAGCAATTGCGCCCTTTGCTTACTTTAATGGCCGCCGAGCTATGCGGTAAAATTACTAACAGCACTTACATGGCTGCCACTGCGACAGAGATGGTGCATACCGCCTCCCTGTTGCACGATGATGTGGTGGACAATGCCAACCTGCGGCGCGGCGCGCCCACCGTTAAGGCTCTGTGGAAATCGCAGGCAGCCGTACTCACCGGCGACTATTGGCTCTCGCGCGCCTTTCAGTTGGTGGTGCAGCACGGCGAACACCGTTTGCTGCCTACCTTCACCGCCTGCTTGGTCAATCTCTCCGAAGGGGAATTGTACCAACTGTCGAAAGCGCAGGCCTTAGATACCACTCAAGAGGATTATTACGCCATTATAGGCAAAAAAACTGCCTCCCTCATGGCTTCCTGCATGGAGGCGGGCGCTATTACCGGAGGCGGCAATGATACAGACGTTTCGAGTATGAATAAAGCCGGCTATGCCTTAGGCTTAGCTTTCCAAATTCGCGACGACATATTTGACTTCCGCAAAACTAATCTTTTCGGCAAACCTACCGGCATTGACCTGCGCGAACAAAAAATTACCCTCCCCCTCATTTGCGCCTTAAAAAATGTGGACGGCAACAAACGAAAAGAAGTTATTAATGAGGTGAAAAAAGCGGCAAAAAACATCGGCTCCGCTAACAGGGTTAGGAGTTTTGTTAAGCGGCAAGGAGGCATAGAAGCTGCACAATCTCTACTACAAGAACACATAAATGAGGCCATTACAATATTCTTATCCTACCCCGAAACCCAAACCCGACAATACCTGATTAACATAGCGCAATTTTTGGCCGGAAGGGAAGAGTAGGTCAATTAGCCACGTTATTAAAGCGCTAAGAACGAAGGAAATGGATAACAAAAATAATAATAAATTACAAATCCGTAATAGCACGGCTGAATTTTTGATTTTTACAAAAAATGCCACAGGCGAAACAATAGAAGTTCGCTTACAGAGAGATGCAATTTGGCTAACGCAAAAATTAATTTCTGCATTGAGAGACAACTTGTGCAAAATTTGCACAAGTTCAAATAGAAGGGAATAGACCAATTATTTGAATCTGACTTTGACAAAGAAATAAAATAAATAGAAAAAAACTTACACAGCTGATAATCAAACGATTATTAAAAATAAATTATCAAAGTCAAGAGGTTTCTTGATAAATGATGTTGCTGTATCAAAAATTGTTGCTACCTTTGTTCTTGTAATACGCAATCAGGAACTTTAACGGTAATTATATGTAATGTATAATAGGGTTGTGTTTAATTTAAAAACTATACAATTATGAAAAAAATTCTTCTTATTGCCGTATTGGCAATCATCTCGTTAGGCGCGTATGCGCAAAGTTACGAAAAATCGCTCGGTTTGCGTCTGGGTCGGCCGGTAGGGCTTACCTACAAACAATTTGTTTCATCGGCCAATGCCATTGAAATTATCGCCGACCTTGACATTTTTGAAAAGCATGTATTTAAATTAAACGGCTCGGGATTTTTCTTATGGCAATCGAACCTTGGCGAACCCGGATTAGACTGGTTCATTGGCCCCGGCGCTTCGGCAGGTCTATTCTTTATTGATGTGGAAGGCGACAAGGCGACAAGATTTAATGTGTCGGCCAATGCCTTGATCGGCTTGGAATATAAGTTCGCCAACGCTCCCATAGCGCTGTCTGCCGATTTCGGCCCTCGCTTTTATTTCTTAGATGACGTAGGCTTTTATTGGGGCGGCGCCTTAACCGTGCGTTATACCTTTTAAATTCGGAAATAGAAACCCTTAAACCTTGAAAATACCTTTCCTGTCGACTAAAGCGCTTGTTTTAGTCGACATTTTTAATTTATTAACACAAGGCTGTTGATATTTCAAAAAAATATACTATCTTTGCAGCCCCTAATTTATAGGGAAATCGCAACAAATTAATAGTATTAACCTAAAAATCAAGAAAGTGGATACACTAAGCTACAAAACCGTATCGGCCAACGCAGCCACCGTTACCAAAGAGTGGGTGTTGCTCGATGCCACGGATCTTGTGTTGGGACGCCTTGCTTCGCAAGTAGCGCTGCTGCTGCGCGGTAAACGTAAGGCCAACTATACCCCCCACGTGGATTGCGGCGATAATGTAGTCATTATCAACGCAGAAAAAATCCGCCTCACGGGTAAGAAGTTAACCGACAAGGTGTACGTTCGTCACACCGGCTATCCCGGCGGGCAGCGTTTTGCCACTCCTCAGGAGTTGTTGAAACGTAAGCCTCATGCCGTAGTAGAGGAAGCTGTAAGAGGCATGCTTCCGAAAAACCGCCTTGGTGCTGAGTTATTCCGCAACCTGTATGTATATGCAGGTCCGGAACACAAGCATCAGGCGCAAGCACCTAAATTACTTAATTTTAATGAACTTTAGAAACGCGCATGAATGTAATTAATGCACTTGGAAGAAGAAAATCAGCAATTGCCCGCGTTTACGTGAACCCCGGCAAGGGCGCTATCACTATTAATGATCGCCCCTTGGAAGTTTATTTCCCGATGGACATACTGCAGTACATTGTTAAGCAACCGCTCGAACTGACCGGCACTACCGCTAACTTCGACATCAAGGTAAATCTTGACGGCGGCGGAGCTAAGGGACAGGCCGAAGCGCTCCGCTTGGCTATTGCCCGCGCTTTATGTGAAATCGACAAGGAAACTTACCGCCCGGTGTTAAAAGCCAATGGCCTGTTGACCCGCGACCCCCGCGAGGTGGAACGCAAAAAACCCGGCCAACCCGGCGCACGCAGACGCTTCCAGTTCAGCAAACGTTAATCGTTGCCTGATTTTTGCACGGACAAGGTTCCAAACCTCTACTTTAAACTTTGAACTTTAAACTAAAAAGGGGCTGCCTTGCCGCGGAAAACCAAACGGATTAGCCAAGCTACTACCGATTGGTTGATGAAAAGAGATCACGAGATTAAGATTGCTTCGCTGTCATTGCGAGGAACGAAGCAACCCGCAATGACGGGCAGCAGGCAGAAAAACGTTTCGTGAAAAAGTAAAAAAACAAATTTAAAAAGTAAAAAAACATGTCAAGAACAAATTTCCAAGAATTACTTGATGCAGGTGTACACTTCGGCCACAAAAAACGCAAATGGTGTCCGAAAATGGCTCCGTACATTTTTATGGAAAAGAACGGAAACCACATCATCGACCTGCACAAAGCCGTTATCAAGATAGACGAAGCTGCCAATGTAGTTCGTCAACTGGCTCGCTCAGGACGCAAAGTGCTGTTTGTAGCCACCAAAAAACAAGCCAAGGATATTGTTGCCGAGAAATCAAAAGCGGTAAACATGCCTTATGTTACGGAACGCTGGCCGGGCGGTATGCTTACCAATTTCCCGACTATCCGTAAAGCCGTGAAAAAGATGAATACCATCGACAAGATGCTTACCGACGGCACTTTTGAAACCCTTGCCAAACGCGAACGGCTTCAGGTTACCCGCCAACGCGCCAAATTAGAAAAGAACCTCGGTTCCATTGCTAACCTCAACCGTTTACCCGCCGCCCTCTTTATAGTCGATGTGCAAAAGGAAAACAATGCTGTTAAAGAAGCTAATCGTTTGAACATTCCGGTAATCGCCATGGTTGATACCTGTTGCGACCCAACCCCCATTGATTTTGTGATTCCGGCCAACGACGATGCAGCTACTTCTATTGCACTGATTATGGACGTGATGTGCGCCGCTATTGAAGAAGGCAACGCCGAACATCGTCAGGAAAAGGAAAAAACAGGCGATCGGGATAAGGAGAAAGAAGGAGGCGAAGCGCCTGAAGGCGGAAAAAAGCTCCGCAGCCGTAAAAATAAAACAGAAACGTCGGAACAAACACCCGAAGACGAATAAATGTAAGGGCGTAAAGTTTACGCCCCTACTCTCTTCAACAATTTAAAATATAAATAAAAATTATGGAAATAAAAGCCACAGATGTAGCAAAATTGCGCCAGATGACGGGCGCAGGCATGATGGATTGTAAAAACGCGCTGATAGAAGCCTCAGGCGATTTTGAACGCGCGCAGGAAATTATCCGTGAAAAAGGCAAACTCGTAGCCGCTAAGCGTGCCGACCGCGAAACCACCGAAGGTGCTGTGATAGCAAAAATTTCAGCCGATTATAAAAAGGCCATTTTGGTTTCCCTTGGTTGCGAAACCGACTTTGTAGCCAAGAACGCCGAATTTCAGGCAATAGCTAACAGTATTGCCGATACAGCCCTTGCCGAATTTCCCGCAGATATGGCAGGCCTTATGGCTACCTGCGCGGGCGAAACAACCATTGAAGCATTAGTTACCCAACAAACCGGAAAAAGCGGTGAAAAACACGCTGTTCCTTACTATGCAGCCATTGAGGCCAACTATATTGCCGCCTACAACCATACCAACGGTAAGGTATCCACTATTGTTGGGTTCAACAAAGAGGTAAGCCTTGAGGTTGGAAAGGATATAGCCATGCAAATTACCGCTATGGCTCCTGTTTCTTTGAGCAAAAGCGACTGCCCGAAAGAGGTGATTGAAAAGGAATTGGAAATTTACCGCGAGCAAATTAAGCAAGACCCAAAAATGGCCGATAAACCTGCCGAGATGATTAATAAAATCGCCGAAGGCAAATTGGGTAAGTTCTTTAAAGAAAACACGCTCGAAGAGCAAATCTTTGTAAAAGACGGTAAAATCACCGTAACGGAGTATTTGAAAGCTGCCGACCCCGAAGCAAAAATCACCGCCTTCCGCCGCTTCTCTTTGAATGATTAATGGTGTTAACATAAACAAAGCAGGCTGTTCTCAAAAACGAAAATGAAACAGCCTGTTTTATCTTTATACGTTAAACCTGTTTATGAATTGTTAGCTCAGTTGGTTTAGAGCACTGCCTTGACAGGGCAGGGGTCGCCGGTTCGAGTCCGGCACAGTTCACGCTACGCTTTCATAAAAATCTTCCATAAATGGAAGATTTTTTCAATTTCGAAACAAATTAACTTTTACTTCGGCAGGGCTGCTTTGAGTTGCGAGTAGCGGGCTACGAAGTCATCGCCTTTTTTGCTGCCGTAGGCTACCCATGCCTCCTGTATCTTTTGGATACGGTCGGGCGGCGAGGGGTGGGTGCTAAGCCAGGTGAGAGAACTGCCGCCTGCCTCGCCGTTGGCTATCATCTTTTTAAAGAAGCCTGCCACCCCCAAGGGATTGTAATCGGTAGCCGATAAATACCTCACAGCGCTATTATCGGCTTCATACTCATCGCTGCGGCTGAAAGCCAAGCTTCCGACTCCTCCCGCCAATTGAGTAGCCATTTGCACATACTGATTCGGATTTTGTCCCAATAGCATGTCGGTAAGCGCCGACATTCCGTATTGCTTGGTCATTTGACGGGTGGAATGGCGGTTGGCAATATGGCCTATTTCGTGGGCAATAACTCCTGCCAACTGGGCTTCGTTGTCTAAGAAATTAATCAACCCTTTATAAACGTAAACTTTCCCACCGGGGCAAGCAAAGGCATTCAGCACGTCGGCGTCAATAATACGTATGCTCCATTCAAATTCTTTGGCGTAATTTACCTGTCCGCTGTTCAGCAAGGTTTGCAGAATACGGGTTACATGCGCGTAAGCCGCGGCATGTTTGGCAGGGTCTAATAAGGGATAGTCTTTGGGAGTTTCCTGAATTTGCGCGTACATTTGATTCCCGAAGGTTTTTTCGTCTTCAATACTAAAAAGATTCATTTGGTTCAATGTGCCGCAGGCAGTAAAAAGAACGACTGTCAGCAAGGTGTAGTAAAAATTTTTCATGTTTAATTTTTTAAATAATAGATAATAAATCATAGATAATAAATTGCCCTCTCTGTGGCTCCCCTGCTTGTCTCTACATAAGCAAGGCTAATTTGTCCCGCCCTTTGCCGCTTTTCGGGATCAAGCGTCCATTCCTGCAGGCAGGCTATCAGTTCGGCGGTATCTTTTACGCTTTTTCCGCCGCCGTTCTTAGCTAAGTCAACCGCTTCAGCATATTTTTGATACACCGGCCCGAACACTACGGGAAGGCCATAAGCTGCCGGTTCTATGGTGTTATGTACTCCGTTGTCGGCATCGAAACCGCCGCCCACGTAGGCAATTTGCCCATAGCTATAGGCCGAAAGCAATAGACCTATGGCATCGATAATCAGTACTCGGGAGGAATTGAGAATTGACAATTGAGAATTGAGAGTTATTTTTTCAGTATTAATTGTCTTGGTGTAGCGTAATGGCTTATATTGTTCAAATAAACGTTCGATATGTGCGATATGTTCTTCGTGTACTTCATGCGGGGCGATAATCATCTGTACATTATCGGGCAATACCTTCATAGCTTCGGCTAAGCGCTCCTCGTCCGATGCCCATGAACTGCCGACAACAAGGGTGAGGGCTTTTTCGGTAAAAGCCTGCAATATCGGCAGGTCGGTCGGCTGCCGTGTGTGCGCCCACACGCGGTCGAAACGTGTGTCGCCTGCAATTTCGACCTGTTTTATATTAATCTTTTTAAGCAAGTTAGCCGATACTTCGTCTTGCACAAATAAACGACTGAACACTTTGAGCATATTGCGGAAAAAGCCACCGTACCATTTAAAAAAGACCTGCGAAGGCCGAAATATAGCCGAAACAATATAGGTGGGAATCTGCTGTTTCTTTAAGCGATAAAGATAATTGTGCCAAAATTCGTATTTGATAAACACCGCCACACGGGGCCTGACAGTCTTCAAAAACCGCCGTGCATTGCGGGGGGTGTCCACAGGCAAATAACAGACATAATCGGCTCCTTCGTAATTTTTACGCACCTCGTAACCGGAGGGGGAGAAAAAGCTAAGCAGGATTTTATGTTGAGGGTATTTTCGTCTATAGGCCTCCATTAGCGGCCGTCCCTGCTCAAACTCGCCTAAGGACGCGCAATGAAACCATGCAATAAGGGCGTCGGCAGGAATTTTTTCCCGCAAACGTCTAAACTGCTGTTTACGACCACCAACAAACAAGCGGGCCTTAGGATTAAATAAAGCCGCTATGCGCACCCCTACGGCAAACAGCCACATCGCCATATTATAAAGAAATGACAAAATCATAATTTTTTGCAAAATTAGTAAATTTTTGTCAAGTACTTAAGTAAATAGTATTTTATTTTTTCTTTGTCTATTCAAAAAATAATTGTATTTTTGTAGAAAATTATAAATAAAATTATGCCACAGATTTATAGATATTTAAAATTAGTTTTTTACTTTGTTGCAAGAGGCGAACATTTGCCTCCTCACGTACATGTAATAGACGAAAACAACAATCAAAGTGTTTTCGATTTAGTAATTAAAGAGGGGCTTCTTTCGGAAATCAAGATAAGGAAAAAGAAAGGTTTTTTGCCAATTAATGAAAAAAATCAAACAATAGTTAAAAATTTTATTCATATTTATTATGCTGACATCGTAACAAAATGGGTTGAATTTTTCATTCTTGGTAAAGAAATTAAATCTGTTACTATTAAGAAGATAGAAAACATATCAGTAGATACCCAAAAACTTACTGAGCATATAAAAGATTTAAACAAACATTTCTATCCGGGCAAGAAAAAGCAATCAAAGCAAATTTCAACTTCCAAAAATAAAAAGAAATGAGTAATTATAATGTTATAAAACTTGTTAATGCCAACTACGTAAAAGATTATGTAGTTGAATTGTTGTTTGACGATGGTGTCGTTCAGCAAATTGATTTTGGAAATTTTTTATATAAGCACCCTCACCCTCAATATGATAAATATCGGGATTTGAACAAATTTAAGCAGTTTAAGATTGAACGAAATAATATTGTGTGGGGCAAAAATTGGGATTTGATTTTTGATTTGTGGGATTTGTATAAAGGTAGAAACCCGACATAGTAAAGACATATATGCGCTCATTTTTTGAACTTTTCGGACGTTATTTCCTGCTCATGCGAAAGGTGTTTACCCGACCCGATCGTATGTCGGTGTTTTGGCGGCAGTTAATTTTTGAAACAGAGAAGTTAGGCCTAAGTTCTATCGCCATTGTCGCCATTATTTCTATATTTATTGGCGGTGTAATTGCCTTACAGTCATCATTTAACATAGTGAGTCCGCTTATTCCGAAGATGTATGTGGGCTTTATGACCCGCGAAACCATGGTCTTAGAGTTCAGTTCCACTATGATAGCGCTTATTTTGGCGGGGAAAATCGGCTCAAACATAGCCTCCGAAATCGGCAGTATGCGCATTACCGAGCAAATTGACGCTATGGAAATGATGGGAGTAAATTCGGCTAACTACCTGATTCTTCCTAAAATAATTGCAGCTACGGTATTTAATCCCCTGCTCATGCTGTTGAGTTTTGTTGTAGGGCTTATGGGCGGCTGGCTGATTGTGGCGCTTACCGGAATAATTACCATTAGCCAGTATTTCGATGGCTTGCAGATGGAGTTCAACAATTTCTACATTACTTACAGCATGATTAAGATGGCTGTTTTCAGCTTTATTATTACCTCAGTATCAGCCTTTTTTGGTTATTATGCTTTCGGCGGCTCCTTGCATGTGGGGCGTTCGAGTACTCGGGCTATTGTAGTTTGCTGCGTGGCCATTCTCATATTCAATCTTGTTCTCACCCAATTACTGCTTTAAGCGCATGATTACGGCAAACAACATATTCAAATCGTTTAGCGGAAAAACCGTGCTGGAAGATGTTTCCGTGCATTTCGAACCGGGTAAGACCAACCTTATTATCGGGGCCAGCGGTTCCGGAAAAACCGTGCTGCTCAAGACCTTAGTAGGCTTACACGAGGCCGACTCGGGCGAGATTTGGTACAACGATGTGCTGTTTAGCCAATTGCTTTTTAAAGAGAAAAAAGCCATGCGCCAAAATATAGGCATGCTTTTTCAAGGAGCAGCCCTGTTTGATTTTGCTACGGTGGAAGAAAATGTGATGTTTCCCTTGACCATGTTTACCACTAAAAGTTATGAGGAAAAGCGCGAGCGTGTCAATTTTTGTTTAAAGCGGGTAAATATTATCGGCGCAGAAAAACGTTATCCGGGCGAACTCAGCGGCGGAATGCAAAAGCGCGTGGGCATTGCCCGAGCCATTGCCTTGAACCCCTCCTACCTCTTCTGCGACGAGCCGAACTCAGGCCTCGACCCCAACACCTCTATCCTCATCGACAACCTCATACGCGAGATTACGCAGGAATACAATATTACCACTATAGTCAACACCCACGATATGAATTCGGTGATGGAAATCGGCGACAAGGTGATTTATATCCATGAGGGCAAAAAATGGTGGGAAGGCTCCTCTGCCGACATTTTAGATGCCGACAACCCCGAGCTGAACAATTTCGTCTTCGCCTCCAATATGACCAAGATGTTGAAAAAACTCTCGGCAAAATAGCGAGGCACACGAAGTAATTTGGCTATTTTCAGCTAATTCGGCATCTGTATAAACAGCATAAGCAGGAACTGCATTTCTAAAAAAAATTCGACCGCTAAAGCGTCATTACAGATTGCTTCGTTGGCCTTCGGCCTCCTCGCAATAACGGAGGGTCAAATTCTCGCATATCTTAATATACAATAACATCTCTTGTTCTTGGATTTTGTGACAATTTTCTTCAATTATTTTTTATTCCGACTGCAAAGTTAATGAAAAATGGTGAATGGTTAATAATTGGTTTTTGTCGATTTGAAAAAAAAGAGTTATTTTTGCATTTGCTAAAATATATAAAATCATGCTTGTTCTTGTAAAAGAAAAAAGTATTATCTTTGCAAAAGAGAAACAACAATAAAAAGAGATAGCATGAAAGAAGTAAAAACGCCAATAAACATTTATCTTCCTTTGATTATTTCGCTTTTTGAGAAGCATAAAATTAAAGACGCTTATCTTTTTGGTTCTGCGATTACAGATAAATTTGATGAAAAGGAAAGCGATGTGGACTTTTTAGTCAATTTCGTTGACGGGATTGACCCTTTGGAAAAAGGCGAGTTGTTGTGGAATTTACGATTTTCTTTGGAAGATAGCCTGAATAGACCAATTGATTTACTTACAGAAACTTCGCTCAAAAACCCTTATTTTATTGAGGAAGTAAACGAAACGAAATTGAAAATATATGGATAGAACTATCAAAAAATTCCTGTTTGATATTTCGTCAGCCATTGACAGCATTGAGGAGTATATCGGTAGTCCTAAAATGTTCGCTGATTACGACAAAAACAGACAACTGCAACAAGCAGTGGAGCGAAATTTGGAAATTATAGGCGAGGCAACCAAACGGATTTTGGAAATAGACCCAAACATAAAAATTTCCAACGCCCGAAAAATAGTTGGTGCGAGAAATCGAATTATTCACGGATATGATGACATTGACAATGCCGAAATATGGAGTATTGTTATCAACAGTTTACCAGTTTTGAAAACGGAAATAGATGAGTTTCAGAGAAATATATAGAACAGAGGACGCCAGCACCACGTTACTTGTATGTTGGTTTCATGTGTCCTCAAGTGATTGAGAAAACTATAAAAGCATATCATAGTTCAACAAAGGAAGATGCTCCGCCTAAAAAATGTTTAAATTACGTAGAAACTGTTCAAATTTTAATGTAAAAAATTAAACCGTCAGGAGAACTATTATTCGCTGTCAAACTCCGTGAGGAGCAAAACATGGATAACCCCGTGCAACCCCCGCAAGGGGGCAGCGCGGGGCTGATGACAAGTCGTCTCATTTCGCGCGGGGAAGCTACGTCTTTCAAGGCAAAGGCTCTGCTCCGCGCGAAAGGCAGAGGCGGTTTTCGTCTAACCGCAAGTTACGCTTCGCTCACCTGCGGTTATCCATATCACGTCCCTTACGGGACTTCTATCTCTACCTATTTCTTCAGCAAATCGCGGATTTCCGTAAGCAATTCTTCCTGTTTGGACGGTGCGGCGGGCGCGGCAGCCGCTTCTTCTTTCTTCCTGTTAAATGTATTGATAGCCTTTATCATCAAGAAAATGGAAAAGGCAATAATCACAAAGTCAAATATAGTCTGAATAAAGTTCCCGATATTCAAGGTTACGGCAGGTTTGACTACCTGACCTGCTTCTATAACCGCTGCATGCAGATTAATGCTCCACTCGGTAAAATTAATGCCGCCCAGCAGCATTCCGATAGGAGGCATGATAACGTCGGCAACTAAAGAAGATACAATTTTTCCAAAGGCGCCGCCGATAATGATACCCACTGCCATGTCCATTACATTGCCACGCATGGCAAACGTCTTAAATTCACTCAGCCATTTCATAGTATATAGTTTAAGGTTTAAAGTTCAAGGTTTAATAAATTACTTTATCACCGCCTCGTCAATTAGCTTCTGCGCCTGTTTTTCGGCTTCATCATTTAATTGTTGGGCTTTCTTTTCGGCTTCGTCTTTCAGCTTATGCGCCGCTGCTTCTGCTGCTTTTACCGCCGCTACCTTAGCTAAAGCATTGGAAGTTTTATTGGCTTCGTCAATTAATTTCTGCCCTTGTTTTTCGGCCTCTTCCACTAATTGTTCGCCGACTTTTCGGGCTTCTTCCCTAATCTTTTCGGCCTGTTTCAAGACTTCTTCACTGATAGCTTTGTTCGCTTCTGTCTTAGCCGCATCTACCGCCTGATTCATCATCTCTTTGGTGTTTACTTCAATTTTCGGGTCTTTGAAAGTACCCTTAATGGACACAGCGGCTACAAGTTTGCCCACGGCGCCTGTCAGGGTGTTTTCAGGAAGGTCAACGTTACACTTGTAGTCAATAGACTGGTCTAAGCCTGTAGAGCCCGAAAGGTTTAATTTGCCGATGCCGGTGTTCACATCAAAGGGTTTGGTGTGTACGCGGCCGTCTTTCACTTCAAAATTAAGTTTAAGGTCTTTGGCCGAGAGGGTGGAAAGTTTGTCGTTTTTCAAGGCCTTGGCCATAGCGTTCAAGGCGGTTACATCTTGTATCTTTACATCTTGCGAAGACAATAAACCGACAGCCGCCAAAGTCCCTAAGTTCGGCGACATATTTTCATCTAAGAGAGCATTCAGATTGAACTTCATCGAATAAATGCCGCTCATATTTTCAAAAACAGGACTGAGTTGTTTTATTAAATCCAAGGTTTTATAGGTTTCGAAAAAGGAGGCGTTTTTGATTTCCACGCCCATATTCACTTCGGGATTTTTCGGGTCTTTAGCCGTACTGTAAAAACCGTTCAGCACAATAGCGCCGGCAAGGGCGTTGGTCGAAAGATTTTTCAAATCCACCTTGCCGTCTTTTACAATAATTTGCCCTTCGGTATTTTTCATATTCAGGTTATCGAATATCACCTCTTTCATCTTTGCCGTCATGACGAAATCAATGTTTTCAGGCACTACAAAAGCGCTCATGGGGGCAGTATCTTCCTCTGTAGTCGGCGTATCGTCGCCCATAAAATCATTCAGGTTCAAGTAATCGGATTTGATGTTTAGGGCGCCTTTCAGGGTAGCGTCAGCCATTACGAAAGGAATAAAGTTTTCTAAACGACCATTGGCGGCAATGTCGTTTTTCCCAAGCATTACATTCAATCCGCTCAGCTCAACATATTTCGGGCTAAACTGCAAAGAAGCGTTATCAATGGTTACATCGGGCATATCGGCCGATTTATATACCATGTCTTTCACTTGCAGCAGTCCGGCGGCCGAAACATTTTCATATTGATTTTTTTCTATTTGCGACATTTTAAGGCCAAAACTCAGGTCTGCCGTCAACAAGCCTGTCATAGCCATGCCCTCGTCTAAGGGGTATATGTCTTTGATATGGCTAAAATCAATCTTTCCGTTAGCCCGACCATTTACCGACATATCGCTCACGGGCGTGGCTATGGCTAAGGTGGCGTTAAAAGGATTGCCTGCCATTTCGACATGGAATTTGCGCACATCTATTTTGGTAAGGTCTGCTGCTCCGCCGGGGTTGGTTATTTGCAGGTCAATAGCTATATTATCAACCGATTTCGGCAGGTCGGGGTATTGGAAGCGGCCATTATCCACCAACAGTTTCACATCAAACATCGGCAGCGATTCATCTACCATTTTTCCCTTGGCTGTGGCAGCTAATTGCACATTCCCCGAAGCCTTTACGCCGGCAAAATCTTTGGCGTAAATAGCGGGCACTAAGGATAGCAACTGTTTAAAATCAACTTTTGAGCTGTTTAAGGTCAAGTCCATTTCGTAGCCCTCATCAAGCATGGCCACCCAGCCGTCGATACCTGTTTCGATGGCATTCAGGCGCAAGACATTGTGGTCAAGCGTATATTTTCCGTTCTTCATATCGGCGTCAATATTCAGGTGCATGTTAATTTCCGCCTTTGTTAAATAAGGAACGCCGCTCATGGCAAAGCTCAGCGCTTTAATGGACGCATCGCTTTTAAGCGCGGTATGGTCGGCGGTCATATCGCCCGAAAGGGTCAGCTGCAGTTCGTTAATGCTTGCCGACATTTTAGCTTCCTCGTCGCGGTAATAAATATTTGCCTTATTAATGGTTAAATTTCTCAACAACAACTTCATAGAGCTTGAGGTGGTATCTTCGGGCTCCGAGATTTCCTCACTCGCTTTCATGATATCCCAGTTGGCTTTGCCGTCTTGCAGCACAATAGCGTTTACCAGGGGTTTGTCGAGCAAGATTTTGGAAATTTCATAGCCCGAACTGCCAAAAATACTGGCTAAGTTGACCGTTACCGAAACAGTTTTGGCGAAAACTAAGGTATCGCCCTCAAATTCATCTTTTCCAACAATCGACAAATCGTTCAGGCTTATCGTTGCCTTTGGGAAATTTTTAATAAAACTCAGGCCTACATTATCAAAATTTAAGGTAGCGTTGAGTTGGCTGTTCGCTTCTTTTTTTACAAATTCAATTATTTTACCCTTAAAAAGAAAGGGGGCGATCAGCAAAAGCGCGTTTAAACTTAACAAGCTAAAACCAATGATTTTCAATGCTTTTTTCATATAAATGGGAGTTAAAAATAATTACACTTGAGTAGAGTGAAGACACAAAGGTACAGTTTTTTTGCAAATATCAAAAATTTGTTATTTTTCAAAAATTGCTTGCATTTGAGTTAAAAAATGTTTACATTTGCAAGGGGAATAATTGACTTGTTATTAATCACCTTTAAACACAGTCCACTATGAGTGTTAAATTTCATTTTCTTATCACATTATTGCTTACCGGATTATGCTCTTGCTTATGTTTTTCGGTAACTGCAACGGCTAACGCTGACGATGTAAGTACAGCTAAAGCCCTATCGGTATTTGCAGCCTTAGACGCCAGCGGAAGGTACGGCGACGACATACATGCCGATAATCTGATAACCTTACCCTTTGGGGTTAATGTGCCTGTGGGCGCTTTTCCGGGAACCATCGCAGTAAGCAATACCACTTACTATGAAGACTACGTTGAACTCACCGTCTTTGCCCGTCTGGCGTTGCCTTTCCACACTCCGGACACGATTTATTTTGGGGCGCAGTCAATTAAACTGTCTTATAACGGCGGTTTTCTTGGCGATGCAACCCTGTTATTATTAAGAGACATACCAATTCCTTTATTTAACGGAAATGCAGAACTTATATTAAAAGGGAACTTTAGTACCGAAACGGGAACAGGACAGGAATTAACTTACGTAAAAATTTCCTGCAATGACTTTAAAGAAGTGAGCATTGCAGCCGATATAGCCTTCCCCGAAGCACTGATGATACCGATCAATATGCTGGGGGAACATATTGTCGGACAAAGAGTTAAAGGACATTTCAATACGGTTATTGAAAGCTGGAACGATATTGTGGCAACCGTTAGTTTACCGCCCTTTGAACTGCGCGGTTTAGACGGTTTTATCTTTGAATTGCAAAACACAGTGTTCGATTTCAGCGAAAAACGTAATGCCGATATGACCTTTCCGCCTTACTACGATTATAATGCAGCGGGCGTATTTGACGGTCGCATGGAAACATGGCAGGGATTTTTTGTAAAGAACCTGAAAGTTTCCCTGCCGACACAATTTTCCGGAAAGGACAAGCCCCGAATATCCATAGAGGCGCACAACATGCTGATTGATGCAACCGGTGTTTCAGGCGATTTTGCAGGCTATCATCTCTTATCGTTCGACCAGGGCAATGCAGGCGGTTGGGCTTTTTCCTTGGATCGTTTTGAGTTAACCCTGCTGTCCAACGTCTTAACCGGCGTAGCTTTTAACGGAGAAATAGGGCTTCCCCTCTCGTCGGAAAGCCGTTTCGGCTATACCGGCCTGATAGATGCCGACAACAATTATCTGCTAAGGGCCAATTCATTAGATACAATAAATGTAAATATGTTTTTTGCGGAAGCCCTGCTGGAGAAAAATTCCTATATCCAATTAGCTGTAATTGACGGGGAGTTCCGACCCGCAGCCATGCTGCACGGCAAGCTTAACATATCATCGCCTGCGGGTATTAATGCCGATTTTAAAGGCATAGAATTTCGTTCGCTGCACCTGCAAACCGTCTCGCCATACATTAGCGTTGATTATTTAGGTTACGGCGGAGAATTGAAGTTGATGAACTTCCCGCTCTCGGCCAACAATATCGGACTGACCTGCAATAACGACCGCGTAGCCTTGAGTTTCGGCTTACAGTTGACCTTATCCGACGGCGCCTTTTCGGGAGCAACGGGAATGACCATTTCGGGTAAGTTAACCCGAAATGAAGATGAACGCACTAACTGGGAATTTGAAAAGATAGAGATTTCAGAAGTTACGATTGATGCAACCATAGCAGAAGCTATCACCCTGAAAGGTTCACTTAAAATAATGAACAACGAGCCAACCTATGGTAACGGCTTTGATGGCAGTATTAAGTTGAATATTAAAAAACCATTCTCCATGACAGTCGATGTGAGGGCAATTTTTGGCTACAGCACTTTCCGATATTGGGCAGTAGATGCCAATCTTGACCTTCCCGCAGGAGTGTTTATGCCTCCCTGTTTCCTATTTACCGGCTTTGGCGGCGGCGTGTCTTTCCGAATGAAACCCGAACAGACAGGCAGCTCAAATATGCCTACAGGACTTAAATACATTCCGGACAATACCAAAGGCATAGGATTAACAGCATCGACTAAATTTACCGCAAACGGTTCGTCGGCCATACAGGGAACGGCCATGTTTCAGATTCTCTTTAATGCTTCGGGAGGGCTTAATTTTATAGGCTTTTTCGGAACAATAGACATCATGGCAAAAGCAAACCTGCCAGGAAATATGGCTGCTCAGTATAAGAGCTTTCTGCAAAACCAGCAGGCCTATACACAAGGGAATCAGGCTAAAGAAGCCGAATTGGAAAAAGCCAAGACGGAAAATCCAAACATGGCGGCGGCTGTGGTCAACAAAGGCAATACTTCGGAAGTGCCGATGAGTTCTTCCGCCGTAATTACGGCTGATGCAGGTATTATGTTCGACTTTGAAGCCCAATCGTTGCACGCCTGCTTTAATATGTATTTAGATGTTGCAGGAGGGTTTATTCACGGCAGCGGGCCTAACAAGAGGGCAGGCTGGGCTGAGTTGCATATCGACCCTGACGATTGGTATTTATATCTGGGCGTTCCCGATGACCCTGTTGGGGTTACCCTCTCGTTGGGGCCTATCAATGTTTCCACCTCGTCTTACTTTATGCTGGGTACTCAAATACTGAACTCTCCTCCGCCGCCCCAACAGGTAGCCGACATATTGGGCGTAGCGCTGAGCGATATTGATTACATGAGCAGTCTGAACGCCTTAGGCGCAGGTCGCGGCATTGCTTTCGGCGCACGGCTCAATGTATCAACAGGCGATTTGCGCTTCCTTATGTTCTATGCCAAATTTGAGGCAGGTTTAGGCTTCGACATAATGGTAAAAGAGTATGAAAACGCTTACTGTGAGGGAAGCAACGCGCCTATTGGCATGAACGGCTGGTTTGCCAACGGACAGGCTTATGCTTACCTGCAAGGGGAATTAGGCATTCTTGTTAAAATGTGGTTTTTCTCCGCCCGCATACCTATTATCTCTGCCGGTGCAGCCGCCTTATTGCAGGCCAAACTGCCCAACCCCTCATGGTTCAGGGGTATGCTGGGCGTGCGCTATAATGTGTTGGGCGGATTAATCAAAGGAAGTTGCAACTTTAAATTCACCATTGGAAAAGAGTGTGTAATTGTTTCGCCCGGAAGCCCGCCTGTTGATATGGAAATGATTGCCGATATTTCGCCGAACAGGGGAAGTCAAGATGTGGACGTGTTCAGCAATCCGCAAGTAACTTTCAATATGGCGGTTAATAAAGTATTTCAGGTAACTGATGATGACGGTGTCAACAAAAGCTACCGTATCAAAATTAATGAACTCGCCATAAAAGACGGCAATCAGGTTATAGACGCCGTTATAAAATTTAACGGCGAGCGCAATATCGCCGACCTTGTTACCCATGAGGTGCTTCCGCCGAACAAACCGCTGACGGTTAAAGTCAGAGTGGGCTTTGAAGAGCGGGTTAACGGGCAGTGGGTAATTTGCAAAACCGGCGGCGTAGAAGCGCAGGAAATAAAGGAAACCGCCTTTACTACCGGCGATGCGCCAAACTATATCCCTGTTCAGAATATCGTACATACTTATCCGATAGTTGACCAGCAGTATTTCCTGAAAAATGAGGCGAGTCAAGGTTATGTGCAATTGGATAAAGGACAGTCCTACCTCTTTGCCAACGATTTTGTTTACCGCGTACGCGCAACAGCCGACAACGGAGCAACCGCCGAGCAACCGCTTACCTACCATTCCCTCACTAAACGGCTGAATTATGTTATTCCATACACACAAAACGACCGGGCCTATACCCTCAATTTTGTATCTGCATCGGTTGAAATGGCCGCAACGGTTGAAAAAGATGACAAGGTTACTACAATAAATAATGAAGAGGAAGAAACGGAAATTATTATTACCGAAAAACAGGCTGCCGATGTAATAGGCGATATAGAGGAAATTCTTTTGCTGGAATACGACTTTGCTACCAGCCGCTACAATACTTTGGCAGAAAAGCTATCAGGCGTTACCGCTCCCGGACTGTGGTGGTCGCTGGGCAACGACGTAATTCACCTTATCCGCAAGGGACAAATAGGCGAAGCATTCGATTTAACGGAATTGGAAGGCAATAATTTTACCGAAAACAAGCCCCTGCTCGCTGTCAAAGCTACGTTGGACGACAATTATTTCACCCAAAAAATCGGACCCTTGATTTACCACAACTACCCTGTAGGCGGCATCTTCTATTTCACGAACAGAAATACCGCCGAATTGGGCATCGTGCCGACAAAAGCCGTCTTTATTATCCCTGCCTACATTACCGATGGCATCTTCAATAACAATCAATCTGTTTTACAGCAGTATTTCCCCTTCTATTACGGACTGCGGCAGGCGTATAAGAACGACTATCACAACATTGCCACCCAGATTGTGAACCGCTATGTAGAAACGACTATACCCATAGCCTTGCAGCCCATTGCATGGTATGGCTGTCCTTATTTTGAAGAAGGAACCTACAATACTGCCATTACTTACACCCTGCCCGACGGAACGCAAACTTCGACTGTGCCCTTCTGGTATCAACATACATTTTAATGAAAAGGATATACATAGTATTATTGGCACTGACAGTCGGAGCAGCGAATTTGCAGGCACAGACCTATCCTGTGCTGGTGAATGTGGTTGTGCCGCCGCCTGTGTCGCCCATACTGAGCGACTACTACGCGCCGTCCATGCGCGACCGACTTATTGTCAGCCTGCATAACCGCGACCTCAACCAGCCGACGCTGCGCATCAGGCTGCGCATAACCGTTACCAATAACGGAACGACGGTGGCGCAGTCCAAGCCCAACCTGCAGATGCTGCCTATTGACCTCTACGCAGGATTTCCGCTCCGACTTTCGGGCAGTGAACTCGCCGACTGTTTCTCGCCCAATAACATGACGGTAAACCTGACCAACGGCCGTTTCAACCCCGGCAGCCTGCAATTCACCGTCGAAGTATTTGACGCTTACACCAACCAGCGACTCTCCAATCCCGCTTCTGCTTTTCTTTTTCTGCATAACCCCAAGCCGCCGCTGTTGAACGTGCCGCTGCAGGCTGCGCGTATTCCCTACAACAACGGAATGCCGCAGTTCCAGCTGAGCTGG
>WRMN01000021.1 GCA_009777095.1 Bacteroidales bacterium
GCACGCAACATATTCCGGCGCACTGCGTCACATCGCAGGCAAAGTGTTTTTCAAAAACATCGGCGCTGATTAGCTTGTCGTCTATTTGTATGATTGGGGACACCTAATTATTTATTATTGATGAATTATGAATTAAGGTTTAATTGTGCTGTGGCAAATCTCATATCTCATGTCGTATATCGTAGAAGCGGCTTCACGCAGGCGGGGGTTCCACAAAGGTTCGGGCGGGCGATGCACTTGCAAATTAGCACAAATGTTTCTGCGGGCGTTTCACTTCATACTACTTTTCAATACTTCTTTCGCTTTGCGTGTCGCATTGGAGTTGTCAATACCTGTTTCCGCCTTGGATAAAAAACTCGAAACTGTTTCCCGCACTTCAATATCGGGTAAGATCCCCACTCCGACAAACTCAGTACCATCGGGATAAGTATCTTTTTTAGTGCAAAGTAGTACCCAACCATCACCCGGCAGACCAAATCCAATAGGATTTCCGGTACTTCCTCCGCTTGGAGTTCCGATAATGTTACCTCTTTTCATATTTCGGAAGCCGACACAAAAATCTTCCGCTGCGGAAAATGTACTTTCGTCTATAAGCACCACTACAGGTTTATTGTAAAACGACTTGTTTTTGACAGGTTGCCCAATCCAAGGTTCACCAATATGCCACTCTTTTGGACGATTCCACGAAGCAAAGGCAGGAACATAACGCGGACTACTCCAAGCCGACATGTTGAAACTTTCATTTGTCAAATGAGATAAAATGTATTCCGAGTTGTTGGAGTTACCTCCACCGTTTCCTCGTATATCAATAATTAAGGCATCGGTTGCGAGTATTTTTGTGTAAATCGAATCAAAGTGCGCTGTGAAATTGTCGCGCCAAAAGTCATCAATTCTCAACATACCGATATTATCTTCCATTACGCTGAAATCGAATAATGGCATTGGCCGTAAATCATTTTCCGACATAGAGTGGCTAATGGTAGATTCAAAAACTTGATTGTTTCCGTCATTGAAAGTTAAACGAATTGATTCCGACCTTTTGCCTCTTGTTGCTTCTCTTCCGTATGCCATCAAATTCGTCCACTGTTCTGTGGAAGAAAAAACAAAAGGTTTGATATTAGTTGAAACATATTCGTGAACATCTACTCCGTTAATTTTAATGATTTCCAATCCACGTTTTATCCCTTGTAGTTGGCCTAATTCATTGTTAAGAACTTCAGTAACAATCATTTTTCCATCAATTAGTCTTGTAATGACAGGAATAGTTACCCAATTATCCCATAAGTCTCTACGATTCCACGAAACTCTAGTATGTCCATCTTGTAAAGTTGCCACGAAACGCTGTAATTCCCGATAATATTCAAAATCGTTTTTCGTGGCAAGCACAACAGGAATGGTTGCTTGATATAAACTATCCCAATTAAAAGTCAGTCTGTCGAAATACACAAAGTTGTATTTTGCTTCAGACCAACATTTCGACAAGCCGACAATTTTTTCTGCATCAGAAAGCGTGTTTCCCTGTGAAATAGGTTCCTGTCCATTGCTACAACTGGCAAGTACACTACACATTAAAAAGAAAATTAACTTTTTCATCTATCTTTACTTTTTAAATTATTATTTATTGTTATTCATTTACTTAACGTCTATTTTCGTGCTTCATTGTCCCGCTGCGCTGTCCCCCATATGGTCAGGTATCTCATATCCCGATACCTCAATTATTTATTGCAAATACGGAAAGCTCATTTTGGTAAGGGTGTCGAAAAATTGATAGAAAAAAGAGTGTTTTATTTCCGAAGATAAAAAATGAAACTGTGTGTCGAAATGCTGCGCTATGTAAAGCAAGACGCATAATATGCAAGCAAATTTGAGTGCCCCGAAAATCCCGCCGAGAATTTTATCAAAGATGCCGAGGGCTGCTAAATTGATTAGCCGCGCTACAAACTTTCCGAAAAGAATAACGGCTACAACTACAACCGTAAACGTTACGGTAAAAGCAAGACCCCGAGTCAGCGCCTCGCCGGTGTGAAACCATTGGGCGATATAACCGCCTGCCCAGTACGAAAATTTAAAGGCGCAATATACGCCGAGAAAGAGCGCCAACAGACCGAAAACCTGTCGGACAATGCCTTTCATCATTCCAAAAATAAAGGCTGCTACAAGTATCAGCAGTATGATAATATCGAAAATGCTCATTGTTGATTTGTTTTATTTGTTGAACTTTAAAACAAATTGCCGAATATCTTTCCATATCGCTTCCGTCAGCTTAGGCCCGATAATGCCCACCACCTTGTCGGATACATAAGAGCCGATGTCGCCGCATTTATCCAAAGGCATGCCCAAGGCGTGCGCGTAGAGGAAACCTGAAGCGTACAAATCGCCTGCGCCGGTGGCGTCAATGGCCTTAGTGGGATAAGGAGCAATGGTGTAGCTCTTGTCTCCCGATTTTACCAATGAACCATGCCGCCCCAATTTTACTGCGGCAACAGTACAAGACTTAGCGAGTTCGTGCAAGGCTTCCTGCGGCTGCTTTCCGGTGAAAACCTCAGCTTCAGCCTCATTGGCAAACACAATATCTACGTAGTTATGCAAGATGTCGCGAAGGAACTCAAGGTTTTGCTCCACTACATTGTAACTGGCTAAGTCGAGGGATATGATTTGTTGCTTAGCCTTGGCTAATTCCACGGAGCGGCGCACCAAAGCATGATTTTGTACCAAGTAACCTTCAATATGGAAATAATCGTAGCCATCAAACATTTGCTCGTTCAAATCTTCAGGCGCTAATTCAATGGCGGCGCCTAAGTAGGTGGCCATGGTGCGCTCGGCATCGGGGGTAATCGACACGGTGCAGCGGCCGGTAGCCGTCCGACTTTTCAGCAATAGCGATTGAATACCATTAACAATTTGGTCGTGGGCAAAACGATGACCTAAATCGTCGTCTCCTGTTTTTCCAATAAATTTGCAGTCAAGACCTAATTGGGCAATACCGGTTATGGTATTAGCTGCCGATCCTCCCGCTACCACCTGTGTGCCAAGTGCTTGTATTTTATTCCACAAATTATTGGCCGTAGCTTCGTCAACATGTTGCATACTGCCCTTGGGCAGGTTAAATTCGTTTAAAAGAGAGTCGTCCGGCAGGTTTACCAGCACATCAACTAAGGCATTGCCTATTCCGAGTATTCTTTTCACAATTTTTAGAATTAAATGACAAATATACGTTTTATTTTTGTATTTTTGCAGGTTATTTATGATTTTTATGAACAAATTTAAGGAGTACAAGGGGCTTGATTTAGCTAAAATTAATGAGGAAATTCAAGCTTTATGGGCTGAGAAAAAAACTTTTGAACAATCGTTGGAAGTTCGGCGCGGAAGTCCGACTTTCATCTTTTACGAAGGGCCGCCATCGGCGAATGGCATGCCGGGCATTCATCACGTAATGGCGCGGGCGATTAAAGACGTGTTTTGTCGTTATAAAACGCAGAAAGGTTTTCTGGTAGAGCGCAAGGCCGGCTGGGATACCCATGGCTTGCCTGTAGAGTTAGGAGTAGAAAAGATGCTTGAAATTACCAAGGAAGACATAGGTAAAAAAATTAGCGTTGAAGAATATAATGCCGCCTGCCGCAAGGAGGTAATGAAATATACTAAAGAGTGGGAAATGCTGACCAACCGCATGGGCTATTGGGTGGATATGCAAGACCCATATATTACCTGCGATAATCGTTATATTGAGAGCCTGTGGTATTTATTAAAAGAAATTTATAAAAAAAACCTGCTTTATAAGGGCTATACCATACAACCTTACTCTCCCGCTGCAGGCACAGGATTAAGTTCGCACGAATTGAACCAGCCCGGCTGTTACCGCGATGTGAAAGACACTTCTTGCGTGGCCATGTTTAAATGTGCCGAATTAGACGCTTTTTTCTTAGCATGGACAACCACTCCGTGGACACTGCCTTCTAATACAGCACTGGCGGTAGGGTCTGCTATTACTTATGTTTTGGTGGAAACTGCCAACCCTTACACCAAAGAAACGGTAAAGGTAATTTTAGCGAAGGAAGCCTTAACCCGCTATGGTTTGGAAACTTCGCCCATATTGGCTGCCTATGTCGGTAAAGAGTTAGCAGGCAAAAAATACGAACAGTTAATTCCCTGGTCATGTCCCTATCTTGGGGAAATCGAAAACACTGCCTTTAGCGTGCTTTGTGGGGATTTTGTAACCACCGAAGACGGTACGGGCATCGTGCACATTGCTCCCACTTTCGGTGCCGACGATGACCGCGTGGCCAAGGCCAACGGCGTTCCGCCCATGCTCTTGATTGATAAGGACGGCAACCGCCAACCCATGGTGGATAGAACCGGTAAGTTTTTCCGCATAGAAGACCTTGATGCAACCTTTGTCAGAGAGAAGGTAAATGTCGAAAAATATGCAGCTTTTGCAGGAAGGTATGTGAAGAATGAGTACATAGCTCCCTCCAACTCCTCCACAGGGGGAGAACCGACCTCCGAAACTACGCTTGATGTGGATATTTGCGTGATGCTGAAACAGCAAGGATTGGCTTTTCGTATAGAGAAATTTGTTCACAGCTACCCGCACTGCTGGCGCACCGACAAACCTGTTCTTTACTACCCGCTCGACTCATGGTTTATCCGCACTACGGCCATGAAAGAACGCATGATGGAGTTGAATGACACCATCAACTGGAAGCCCGAAAGCACCGGTACGGGACGTTTTGGTAAGTGGTTGGAAAACTTGCAGGATTGGAATCTGTCGCGCAGTCGCTACTGGGGAACGCCGTTACCTATCTGGCGTACCGAAGACGGCAGCGAAGAAATCTGCATCGGCTCGACGGCAGAACTTTATGATGAAATAGAAAAAGCCGTTGCCAAAGGCTTCATGGAAAAAAATCCCTTGAAAGAAAAGGGCTTTATCCTCGGCGAAAAAACCGCTGAAAATTATGATAAAATAGACTTGCACCGTCCCTTTGTTGATGAATATACCTTAGTGTCGGCCTCAGGCAAACCCATGAAACGCGAACTTGACCTCATTGACGTATGGTTCGACTCGGGCGCCATGCCTTTTGCACAGGAGTTCGTAGGCGCAGGCAATGAAACGCCGCAGCAATTTCCTGCGGACTTTATCGCCGAAGGAGTGGACCAAACCCGAGGCTGGTTCTTTACCTTACACGCTATAGCTACAATGGTAAGAGACAGCGTATCGTTCCGCAATGTAATTTCCAACGGATTGGTGCTCGACAGGGAAGGCAACAAGATGAGTAAGCGTCTGGGCAATGCTGTAGAGCCTTTCAAGGTGTTGAACGAACAGGGCGCCGATGCCCTGCGTTGGTATATGCTTACCAATGCGCAGCCATGGGACAACCTGAAATTCGACCTGTCCGGCGTGGACGAAGTGAAACGTAAATTCTTCGGAACGCTTTATAATACTTACTCTTTCTTTGCCCTCTATGCTAATGTTGACCACTATCAAGGGAATGAAAAAGAAGTTCCGATAACAGAACGCCCCGAAATCGACCGTTGGATAATTTCCTTACAGCATTCACTGATAAAAGCCGTTGACGAGGCTTATTCCGACTATGATGTAACCCTTGCCGGCCGCTTGATTCAGGACTTTGTGTGCGACCATCTGAGCAACTGGTATGTGCGCTTAAACCGCAAACGTTTTTGGGGCGGCGGACTCACTACCGATAAATTAGCCGCCTACCAAACCCTTTGCAGTTGCTTGGAAACCGTAGCCTTGTTATCCGCTCCCATCGCTCCCTTCTTTATGGAACGGCTGTTCGGCGATTTGAGTGCCGTTACCAATCGTTATTCGGTAAATTCCGTGCATTTGGCTTTGTTCCCAAACTATAACGAAAATTACATTAATCGTGAATTGGAAGAACAGATGACGCTGGCGCAACGCGCTTCCTCTATGGCGCTGGCTTTGCGCCGCAAGGTCAATATCAAGGTACGCCAACCCCTGACCAAGATTATGATTCCGGTGCTGGACGCCGCCATGCAGCAACAATTGGAAGCAGTGCAGCAATTGATATTGAACGAGGTTAACGTCAAAGAAATGGAATTTCTGCACGATACTACCGGCGTAATTGTAAAAAAAATCAAGCCCAATTTTAAAACTTTGGGTAAGAAATACGGCAAGCAGATGAAAGAAATTGCCGATCTTGTCAATAATTTCACCCAACAGCAAATAGCCGAAATAGAAACAAGCAGCGAATACCGTTTAATTTTGGCTTCCGGCGAGGCGCTGTTGCTGCCCGAAGATGTGGAAATCACATCTGAAGACATGCCCGGCTGGTTAGTGGCATCGGAAGGCAAGCTGACCGTAGCCTTAGATGTAACGGTAACTGAGGCCTTGCGCCGCGAGGGTATTGCCCGCGAACTCATTAACCGTATTCAGAACCTGCGCAAAGACAGCGGTTTCAATGTAACCGACCGCATAACAATAACCTTGCAGGACGGCGAAAACTTATTACAGTCGGTAGTAGCCGATACGGATATGCTGGAGTTGATTAAGTCGCAAACCTTGGCTGACTCCCTAACCTTGGTAGCCGATTTACCCTCCGGCTTTGAGGTAGAATTGGAAGAAACGGTAATTAAAGTGGAAGTGAAGAGGCTGTGAGCAATAAGATGTTTTTGATTTTACTGAATATCCCTCAGTATAAATTTTAGAAAGTAAAATAAGTACTTATTGTCAAATATTGACTTCCGAAGTCAGTCTTAAAATTTTTCTTAAATGCGTTGTACGGAATAAAAAAATAATTAAGAGATAAACCAAGGTTTCCTTTTCTTATACCTGTCCCAAGAGAAAGAAAAATTGTCTCTGCACTGTACCATTCAGCATATTCGTGTTTAGGTTTGTCTTTTTTTATGTTTGTTCCAAAAACCCCAAGTCCTGTACCAAATCTATTTTCAATTACCCAACAATTTTTCAGCAAATCTGCCCTGCTTGCATAGATTCCCATTGTTCCGCTAAAACTTGGTTTTCCTGTTAGTGCTTCATTAGGCAAGAAATATTCCATTTCCTTTCGGTTGACAGGAATAAACACACTTACGCCCAAATCTATTCTATATTTTTCAGTCAAAGGAACACCAAAGTATAATCCAATATGAGGACTTACTCCCAAAGTATTTTTTAAGTTATCCAATGGAACAAAAACACCTGCGTCAATCCTCCAACCATAATATATTCCTGTGCATTGGTGGTCTATGTAACTTACATATTTGGAAAGCGAGTCCAAAGAATTGCCCATTAAGTCGTCCCAAGTAAATTCATCGTCAAGTAAATCTAAAATTTTCAAAACGTTTTTTGCCTGCCAAAATTCATTTGATTTTCGCGCAGGATAATTGTATTGATAAAAACGATACTGCTTTTTTGTTGCGTATTCAAAAGAAAAAGTAGGCAAATTGTTACTGTAACCCGAATTATCTTTATAATAATTTGGTATAGATTCATCAGTTGGTAAAATGTCAAATTTCAATTGATAAAGACTATCGACTATAAAATCCCAATCATTTCTCTTTGGAGTAATTTCCATTTTTTCAAATTTTACAATCGTCTCTGAAAGATTATTTGTGTTAAAATCTACATACATAGCGTATAGATTAGCCACCCATTTAGAAGAGTCATATTTGAGTTCAATTAATCCGTGAGGCTGTCCCCTTTTTCCAATAGGATTTGTTATCCATACGCGAAAAATCAAACTGTCATTAGCGAGTTCGGCACTTTCTAAACCAAGTTGTTTTTCTTTCTGTTTGGAAAAATGCCAATAAAGAAAAGGATAACCATTGAATTGTTGTTTTTCTTCGTATGTGGGAATATCAAGTTCTTTTACAGTTTCCGGAATAGAAGAATAATTAGAACTCAACTGACTTAATTGATTCATTTTCATCGAAGCACAGCCTGTAACAAGAAGTATTGATAAAAAGGCAAGTAAGTGATTTACTAATGTTCCCATATTGTTACTATTTCTATATTGCATTCATATTCCGTTTCTTATATAGATTCAATAGTTACCCGTAATGCGCGTTCTACGGCATTTTGCAACATGGAACTTCCTTGCAATACGGCAAGGGACGTAATTTTCCGCTAATCGCTGAGGTCGCTATTTCTTGATGTTCGGCAGTTCGAGGCCGAGGCCTTGTTTCCTATCTACAATTTTCAGTACAAAGCCAAGAACTAAGGCAGCAACCCCAAGGCAGGCCAGCATGATTAACGGATTAGTATAATTGTACATTACCGCAGCCTCTTTTGAGGTCAAAACACCCTCTTCTACCTGCGCTATTATTTCAGGGTTTGAACTGTCTAAGACCTTGCCAATCAACAAGGGGAAGAGCCACAAACCAATATTTTGTATCCAGAATATAAGGGCATAAGCCGATCCGATAACCTTTTGACTAACTAATTTTGGCACCGAAGGCCACAAGGAAGCCGGCACTAAGGAGAAGGAAGCGCCTAATACCAATATGGTTATATAAGCCAGTATTACGCCTCCGATTTCTTGCCCCTTAAACATCGGTAAAATGAATGCAAAGGTTAAATGACAAACAATCAGCAGTATAGAACCAATCATTAACATAGAGGCCGCTTTTCCTTTTTTGTCAATATAGTTTCCTAAGATAGGCGTAATCCCCACAGCTAACAGCGGAAATACTGCAAAGATTGTTTCTGCCGATTGGCGCATATAGCCCATAATGCAGAAGATAACCAAAAACACGACAGATGTTGCCAGAAGTGTGATTTTTAAGGTCTTTTTTTGGAAGTTACTGATAAATGCCGTTGCAGCAACAATCAACATAATGCCATATTGAATGAATGTAATCTGAGATGCTGCCCAAAACGAACCTTCCGGCGGCGCTGTAAATGTAAGGTTGCATTGCAACATATTAACCGCATATTTTTGAAAGGGGAAAATAGCTGAATAATACAATACGCAAAGCAAAGCTACTAACCAGAAACCGCCGCTGGTAAATATTTTACCTATATCGCTAACTTTAAACGGGTCATCTTTTTCTTCCGATGCGCCTAATTGAAGGTCTAATTTCTTATCCATAAAGAAATAAGCGACAAACATGATTAAAGCAATCATCAGTAAGATAACGCCAAATGCAGCAGAGTGGGAAACGTTGGCGCCTCCGAATATATTTGCCTTAGCAATCAGCGGTGAGAAAATCATACAGGTAGCCACGCCCAAACGTGCCAAGGCCATTTCTGAGCCCATAGCCATAGCCATTTCTCTGCCTTTAAACCATTTTACAATACCGCGCGAAACCGTAATGCCGGCCATTTCAACCCCGCAACCGAATATCATGAAACCCACCGAGGCGCATTTTGCAGAAGCGGGCATTCCTGCATAAAAGGGCGAAACCCCTAATTCGTCAAACCCCGGAATGTAGTTCAAATTATTGTTAAACCAAGTTTCCAAACCGGTGCCGGCAAACATTTCGGTTACCGAAAACCAATTTATGGCAGCGCCTATAATCATTACTACACCTGATAAAAGAGCCGTAAAACGGACTCCCATTTTATCCAAAATAATCCCCGCGAAAATCAGGAAGAAAATAAATACATTTAAAAATGTTTCGGAACCGGCGTAAGTCCCAAATGCAGTAGAACTCCACCCTCTTGTTGATTCCAAAATATCTTTCACCGGCGACAATATATCCATAAAGATATAAGCGCAAAACATAGCAAAGGACAGAAAAACGAGAGCTGTCCAACGAGCTGTTACTGAATCTCTTAAAGTGTTCATAGTATTAAGTTTTATGATAATAATTAAATTTTATCGAACAATGGTTTGTGCACGATCGGGGCCTACCGAAATAATTTTTACCGGAACACCGGTTTCTTTTTCTATAAAACGCACATAATTCATCAATTCAAAAGGCAATTCCGCCTCATTTTTAATTCCCGAAATAGGCCTCTTCCAGCCCTTAAAGGTTTTGTAAACAGGCTCCAAAGGGTCATTAATTTCAAAGGGTAAATGTTGTATTTCTTCTCCGTTCGACGTATAAGCCACAGCTACTTGTATTTCATCGAAATCGTCCAACACATCGGCTTTGGTCATGATAAGTTGCGTAACGCCGCTTATCATCACAGCATATTTGAGTGCTACCAAATCGAGCCAGCCGGTGCGGCGTGCACGGCCGGTAGTAGCGCCGAATTCACGTCCTGCTTGACGAATGCGTTCGCCGACCTCATTATCCAACTCCGTAGGAAAAGGCCCCGAACCTACGCGGGTACAGTAAGCCTTAAAAATCCCCATTACCACTCCTATTTTTCCGGGCGCAATGCCCAAACCGGTACAGGCTCCCGCACAAATGGTGCTCGAAGAAGTAACGTAAGGGTAAGAACCGAAATCAACATCTAAGAGAGAACCCTGAGCGCCTTCCGCTAAAATTTTATGGCCTTCCGAAAAATACTTATTGATTGCATATTCGCTCTCTACAAACGAAAAAGAGCGCAGGTTTTCAATTCCTTCCATCCACTGTTTTTCATACTCCTCAACCTCGTAAGCATAATCAAACTGTTTTAGAAATTCGATGTGTTTATTCTTCAAAGCGGTATAACGCTCCATGAAAGCCGACGAAAGAATGTCGCCCACTCTCAAACCGTTACGGCCGGTCTTATCCATATACGTCGGGCCTATGCCCTTGAGGGTAGAACCTATTTTGGTCTTTCCTTTGGCAGCCTCCGCAGCCGCATCAATAATGCGGTGGGTAGGCAAGATAAGGTGCGCCTTTTTGGAAATCAGCAAGCGTTTGCTAACGTCCACGCCCAGCGCATTAAGTTTGTTTATCTCGGCCATTAAGATAACAGGGTCTATCACTACGCCGTTCCCGATGATATTCGTTACCGTTTCGTGGAAAATCCCCGATGGAATAGTATGCAACACAAATTTTTTGTCTTCAAATTCCAAGGAATGACCTGCATTCGGTCCTCCCTGAAAACGAGCAATTACACGGTAAGCAGGTGTCAGCACATCTACAATTTTACCTTTTCCTTCATCGCCCCACTGGAGGCCAAGTACAACATCAGCTTTCATATTAATAAAATATTTAAAACGCTACAAAGTAACTATATTTTCAGGTTTATTCATTCATTTTTCCCTAAATTTTATGAACAATTATTCTTTCTAATCGGCGTTCCCATACCAAAATCAGCGACATAGCCCAACGCGACAGCAACATCCACCAAAACAACGCGCCGGCGGCAAAGCATAAGAACACATCTTCTAAATTACTATGCGAGACCCCTATATGATGATTCAGTAAATCAGCATCTTTCGGTGAAATGTTACCGGCCTCTACCTCCTCAATCATCACTGCCGAGCCATAGGCTAATCCCAAGACATTGGCTACAATCCACAAAAAAGAAGTGCGGGCAGGCAGTCCGAAAATCGTTAACAGAGGTCTGAACAGTTTGGATAACAAGCGTATAATTCCAAATTCCGAAAGCAAGCGCTGCATAATAGAAAGTCCGAAAATGAGTATTATCATCTTAATTATCAGCAATAAAGTGGAAACAGCCCATTTTTGTAACAAACCAACTATAGTTAATGGGGTAACAATATCATCTATTGCCACGGCCGATACGCTACCGCTCAAATCGGGCATAATGAAATTCAGCGCAAAGCCTAAAATAAAAGCGCTCAGCGTTCTGGTAACGAAAGTACGTACTAAGGAAGTCCCGCATTTTTTTTGCACTGCACTCTCAAGAATCATATTATGAGCGCACAATATCATAACAGCCAAAATAGAAATAGCGCGGGTTGTCAACTCAAGGCTGCTCATCACAGCTATGGCGGCATATACGTTGCCGAAATAGCCGGAAATAAAAGCAAGCGAGGCTTCGCCGGGCAAGCCGATCAATTCAAAAAAGGGTGATAAGAAGTCCGATAACAAGGATATTATGCCAAAATAACGCAATACTTCTACTCCAAAAGAGATGACTACGACTAACCTAACCATCCACCAGGCAGTGCGGGAAGCGCCGGGAATGGCTGTTTTCGCTGCAGTTAATGTGCGGGAAAAAAATCCTGAGTTCATACAACAAAGATAAGGAATTTTATCTTAATCGCTTTAGTCAACCACTTTTTTGTGCCACCTTAAAAGTTTTTAATTTTTCCGTTTCTTTATAAAGCCACTGTAAACTAAATAAAGTACGAAAAGTACGCCTAAGATGAGTGCTATAACAGCAAGTTCCCTGCTGTATTTGTCTATTAATGAGGCCTGTCCATGAGCAAGATAGCCAATAATTGCTAAAATAATATTCCATACTCCTGCCCCCAGCGTTGTATATAAAAGGAAGGGCATAAGCGGCATTTTGGATAGCCCTGCCGGAATAGATATTAATTGCCGAATGCCCGGAATTAAGCGTCCTATAAAGGTAGAGACCTTTCCGTGTTTCACAAAATAATCTTCGGCTTTCTGTACTTTATCCGAACTCAGCAAACACATTCTTCCTAATTTGCTATCGGCAAATTTATGAATAATGGGACGCCCCAACCACAAGGCAAGGTAATAATTGATTAAAGCCCCTATAATGGCTCCTATGGTAGCAAAAATAACAATCAAAATAAGATTCAAATCACTATCATCTTGACAAGCCTTATAAGCGGCAGGGGGAACCACCACTTCGGAAGGAAAGGGAATGAACGAACTTTCAACAGTCATCAGGAGTGCAATTGTTCCGTAATTCATATTGTCCATGTACCAAGCGGCAACACGCTCTATAGTAGATTGCTTTTGGGCAACAGCATCTTTTTCCGACAATACGGATTCAATATTTACAATAATAGTATCCGTAGCTCTCAAGGAATCTGCTGCTTGTCCGAACGCAATTGTTGAAATTCCCAATAATAAGGCAATTAATATTATTTTTGTCTTTTGCATAAAATTTAAGTATATCTTACAAAGGTACAAAAAATTCTTAATTCAGCAACTGTTTTAAATTTTTCATTTGCTAATTGAAATTACATAAGCATTAATTTTATCATGGTACAAAGACACAAAATATTATTTAATTAATATACTGATAAACAAATATTTATATGTTATTTTTAAAATTCAAAACGATTTCTTAGTAACTGCTTAAAAAACAGACAAATACATGTCACTTGACTAAATTCAATGATAATATACATTCTTATAAGGAGGATAATTGTTAAAAACCTGTTGGCAATTCAAAAATTATTACTATCTTTGCAGCCCCATTTATGTAAATGGTCAAAAATGAAGATAATATTAAGATTAACAATAAATTATGCCAACAATTCAACAACTTGTTCGTAACGGGCGCGATGTAATCGTAGAAAAGAGTAAATCACGCGCCTTAGATGCTTGTCCTCAACGCCGTGGAGTATGTGTACGTGTATATACCACCACGCCTAAAAAACCTAATTCGGCTATGCGTAAAGTAGCCCGTGTACGCCTCACCAATCAAAAAGAAGTGAATGCCTACATTCCGGGCGAAGGCCATAACTTGCAGGAACACTCCATTGTATTGGTGCGTGGCGGCCGTGTGAAAGACCTTCCGGGCGTGCGTTACCACATCTTACGCGGTGCATTAGACACTGCAGGCGTTGACGGCCGTAAACAAAGCCGCTCGCTCTATGGCGCCAAACGTCCTAAAGCAGCGAAGAAATAACTAACCGTAAACTAATAATAAAAATAAACAAATGAGAAAAACGAAGCCTAAAAAGAGGATTCTACTTCCTGATCCAAAGTACGGTGATGTACTTGTTACACAGTTTGTTAACAATCTGATGTTAAAGGGGAAGAAGAGTATTGCCTACGGCATTTTTTATGATGCTATTAACATGGTAGGCGAGAAGATGAAAGATTCTGACAAGGCTCCTCTCGATGTTTGGAAGAAAGCGCTCGACAACATTACCCCGCAGGTAGAAGTAAAAAGCCGTCGCGTGGGTGGCGCTAACTTTCAAGTTCCTACAGAGGTGCGCCCCGAAAGAAAAGTTTCATTGAGTATGAAAAACATGGTTAACTATTCGCGGAAACGCAGTGGAAAATCAATGGCAGAAAAACTGTGCGCCGAAATTTTGGCGGCCTACAACGAAGAAGGTGGTGCTTTCAAACGTAAGGAAGACATGCACAAGATGGCTGAAGCTAATAAGGCTTTTGCGCACTTTAGATTCTAAAATACGGAATGGCGAGAGATTTAAAATATACACGAAATATTGGAATCATGGCACATATCGACGCGGGAAAAACAACCACGTCGGAACGTATCTTGTATTATACCGGAAAGACCCACAAATTAGGCGAGGTGCATGAAGGCGCCGCTACTATGGACTGGATGGTGCAGGAGCAGGAACGGGGTATTACCATTACCTCCGCCGCTACTACCGCTTTCTGGAATTACAACGAACAAACCTATCAGATTAACCTTATCGACACGCCGGGGCACGTTGACTTTACTGTTGAAGTGGAACGTTCGCTGCGCGTATTAGACGGCACAGTGGCTACTTTTTGTGCTGTAGGCCGCGTGCAGCCGCAATCGGAAACCGTATGGCGTCAAGCCGACAAATACCGCGTTCCGAAAATGGCTTACATTAATAAAATGGACCGCGTGGGCGCCGACTTTTTGGCTGTTATTGATGAAATTCACGATAAGTTAGGCGCTAAAGCCCTGCCTGTATGCCTTCCGATTGGCGCCGAAGATAAGTTTGAAGGTATTATTGATATTATTGCACAAAAAGCAATTTACTATAACGATTCGAAAGAATTGGCGAACTACGAAATCAAAGAGGTCCCCGCCAACATGAAGGCCGAGATGGAAGAATGGCGCGCTAAACTCGTTGAAGGCATTGCCGAATACAACGATGCCCTCTTGGAAAAATTCTTTGAAAACCCGGACTCTATTACCGAAGAAGAAATTATCACAACCTTGCGGAAAGCTACCATTGATATGGCAGTGGTGCCGGCTTGCTGTGGTTCTTCATTCAAAAACAAAGGCGTGCAATTTCTGCTTGATGCGATAACTCGTTATCTCCCTTCTCCTCTCGACAAAGGTAATGTTATTGGTACTAATCCCTACATAGGGAAAGAGGTAGAACGTAAACCTGAGCCGAAAGAACCTTTCTGCGGATTGGTATTCAAAATTGCTACCGACCCTTTTGTCGGCCGTTTAGCCTTTATTCGCGCCTACTCAGGTAAATTAGATGCAGGAAGCTATCTGTACAACACACGCTCCGACAAGAAAGAACGTGTAGCCCGTCTCTACCAGATGCACTCCAACAAACAAAATCCCATTGAGTTTGTTGAAGCCGGAGATATTTGCGCGGCGGTAGGTTTTAAAGACCTGCGCACCGGCGATACCGTGTGCGATGAAAAACACCCGATTATCTTAGAGTCAATATCATTCCCCGATCCGGTTATCGGTTTGGCGGTAGAACCCAAAACCCAAAAAGATTTGGATAAATTGGGTATTGCCTTAGGCAAACTCTCGGAAGAAGACCCTACCTTTACCGTGCGTAGCGACCACGAAACAGGTCAAACTATCATTAGCGGTATGGGTGAATTGCATTTGGAAATTATTGTTGACCGCCTGAAACGCGAATTCAGCGTTGAAATCAACCAGGGCGCTCCTCAGGTGAACTACAAAGAAGCCATTCGCGGTATTGTACAACATCGCGAGGTGTTCAAAAAGCAAACCGGCGGCCGTGGTAAATTCGCTGATATTATTGTTGAAATCGGACCTGCCGACGAGGGTATGACCGGCCTCCAATTTGTGAATGATGTGAAAGGCGGTAACATACCCCGCGAATATATTCCCTCCGTGGAGAAAGGCTTCAAATCGGCTATGGCCAATGGCGTGCTTGCAGGCTTCGAAGTGCCTTCGATGAAGGTAATCCTCAAAGACGGCTCGTTCCACCCTGTGGATTCCGACTCCCTGTCGTTTGAAATCTGCGCCCGTGCGGCTTTCCGCCACGCCTTGCCGAAAGCCAAGCCTGTGTTGATGGAGCCAGTCATGGCCTTGGAAGTAGTAACTCCCGAAGATTATATGGGCGATATCATTGGCGACCTGAATAAACGCCGCGGACATGTTACCAATATGGACTCCAAAGGCAATGTCCGTATTATAAAAGCAGAAGTTCCGCTGTCCGAACAATTTGGTTACGTAACGGTCTTGCGTACCCTCTCGTCGGGACGCGCTACCAGCACTATGGAATTTTCGCACTATGCCGAATTGCCCGCCAATTTAGCCAATGAAATCATTGAAAAAGCAGGTGGACGCAGAACGCAAAACGATGATGAATAATTAAATTATAAAGAGTAAAAATTAATAAAAAACAGACTTAAAATTATGAGTCAAAAAATAAGAATAAAACTGAAATCTTACGACCACATGTTGGTTGACAAATCGGCCGACAAAATTGTAAAAACGGTGAAAGCCACCGGCGCAGTAGTGAGCGGACCTATTCCTCTTCCTACCAACAAGAAAATTTTTACGGTAAACCGTTCGACCTTCGTGAACAAAAAATCACGCGAACAATTTGAGTTAAACTCTTTTTGCCGCTTGCTTGACATCTACAGCTCAACCGCCAAAACCGTTGATGCTTTGATGAAATTAGAACTCCCCAGCGGCGTTGAGGTAGAAATCAAAGTTTGATAGCAGCGTCGGATAGGCGGGTTTAAAACCGTTTGTATTAGCACCAAAAAACACGTAAGACCGTAAGGCGGGATATTCATCTCGTTTTACGGTCTTATTATTGTAGATGAGAAAACAAAAATCACAAGTCCCAACAAATTCATTTTGAATTTGTTGGGACTTGTTGTATTATCATGCACTAAGCGGCATTTTATAATACTTACGCTTCGTTTTCCGCTTCGGGTTTTACTACTTCTTCTATCTTCACATCGCCTAAATACTTAGGCAGTTGCATGCCGGCCATGTTGAAGAGGTCATTCAGCGGCGGAACCGACTGCATGAGGCCCGACAGGAAGTTAGCGGTAGAGGTCTTGCCGTTGGAGTTTGCGCTATTTTGTCCGTCCCAAACGGTAATTTTGTCGATCTTGATGTTCTTAATAGCTTCCACCTGCGTTTTTACTAATTCGGGCAGTTTGTCGGAAATCATCATCAACACCGCTTTTTCAGCATCGTCGTTGGCGGCTTTCACTATTTCGCCGAAACCGGCTGCCTGTTTGGTAAGAATTTCGTTAATACCGCGCGCCTGCGCTTCCATCTTGGCAAAAATAGCATCAGCCTCTCCTTTGGCTATACGACGAGCCATTTCGGCTTCAGCTTCAGCTTCAATAACCACTTTCTGCTTTTCAATTTCGGCGCTAACCACAATGTTGGCGGTTTGGGCAGCGCGCTCACGCTCGGCGCGCACCACTTCAGCCTGACGCTCGGCAGCGTATGCTTCCTCAAGGGCTTTAGCGCTTTGTACCTTTTCCGCAGCAATAGCGCGGCGCATGGCCTCTGCTTCTCTCTCGCGGCGCTCGGCATCAGAGTTGGCTATCGACACTTTAGCCACATTTTCTCCCTGCACAGCGGTTGCATTGGCGTCGGCTGTACGTACGCGGGTGTCGCGCTGGGTCTCGGCAATGCGAATGTCCTTATCGCGATCGGCCTCAGCTTTACCAATCTCACCAAAACGGTTTTGCTCGGCAACGCTTTTCTTCGCCTCGTTGATAGCCTTTGCAGCTGCTTCCTTACCTAAGGCTTCAATATAGCCCGACTCGTCGCGAATGTCGGTTACGTTTACGTTAATCAGCTTTAAACCGATTTTGCGCAATTCCAACTCCACGTTTTGACTAACATTAATGAGGAATTTATCGCGGTCGGCATTAATTTCTTCAATGTCCATGGTAGCAATAACCAAACGCAATTGCCCGAAGAGAATATCTTTGGCAAGGTCCTGAATATTGTCCTGCGACAAGCCCAGCAAACGTTCCGCCGCATTGGTCATATTATCGGGGTCGGTTGAAATACCCACCGTAAAGCGACAGGGCACATCAACGCGGATATTCTGCTTACTCAAGGCATTGGTAAGATTACATTCAATAGGAATAGGCGTTAAATTCAGAAAAGAATAACTTTGGAACACCGGCCAGATAAAGGCCGCGCCTCCGTGAATACACTTAGCGGAATTGATTCCTCCTTCCTTATTTTTGCCGGTTTTACCATATACAACCAATATACGGTCGGAAGGACAACGTTTATAACGCGACAAAACTGATGCAAAAGCGACAAAAACCACTATTGCAAAAACAACATAAAGAGCAATGATATTCATATCTATAATTTATTATTGATTATTTATTATTGGGGATTAAAGAACGATGGATTAAAAAACAAAGAACTTAAATCTAAAGGGTTTCTACAAGCAGTGTGTGGGCGTCAACTACGCTTTTAATCCGTACCATGCGGCCGGTGGGAATAGCTTCGTCTGCTTCGGAAAGCGCATCATATTCGCGTATGGCTTGTTGTATGCTCATCTGCACCTTCCCTGCGCCTTTCCCTGCGGCAGGAATGGTATAATATACGGTAGCCGTATGGCCTACGGCATTGTTAATATCAATATTGCCGCTTTGGGTAGCCCTGCTGAGCGCATATAAAAGCCCCATGACAATAGATACTAACAGCAAGCCGACAAATACGCCTAACAGGGTCAGCCAGGCTTTATTACCGATAATTTCGTAACATGATATCCCTGTCCAGGAAAACCCCAGAAAGAAGTTGACCAAGTTGCGGAAGGTAAAAAAGTGCATCGGCATTCCCGCATTAGCATCTACGTCTGCATCACCGGCAACATCGCTACTGTCGCCCATGCCGATAAAGGTCATAATCATCTGAATAATAAAGATAACGCTAAAGGGAATCGCTATTCCCCACATGATTTGCAGATACAGGTCCAAAGATGTCCACCAAAGTTCCATAAGGCAATTAATTTAATATCTTACAAAGATAAGAAATTATTATTACAAATAAAAAATAAAATTCTTACTATCTTTGTAAATATTTATTCATACTATGAAAAGTTTTGGAAGCGATAATCATTCGGGCGTACATTCCGACATCTTGAAAGCCATTGCAGCGGCTAATGTTGAACACGACTTAGCTTATGGCGATGATAAAATTACCGCAAGTTTGCAGCTATTATTTAAGCAGTTGATCGGCGAGCAGGCCGAGATTGTGCCGGTGTTCAACGGTACGGGCGCCAATGTGGTATGTCTGCAAACCATGACCCGTTCGCACCATGGCATCATCTGTGCCGACACAGCCCACATCAATGTCGATGAGTGCGGCGCTCCGGAGAAACATACGGGCTGCAAACTGCTTACCGTTCCCACAACCGACGGCAAACTAACCCCCGATAGGGTGAAAAAGCACTTTGAGGCCTTCGGCTTTCAGCACCATTCGCAGCCTAAGGTGATTTCCATTTCACAAGCCACGGAATTGGGCACCGTATATACCCCTGCCGAAATTAAAGCGCTGGCCGATTTGGCGCATGCGCATGATATGTTCCTGCACATCGACGGCTCGCGCCTGTGCAATGCGGCAGCGGCGTTGAACATGCCTTTTAAAGCCTTCACTACCGATTGCGGCGTGGACGCCTTTTCTTTCGGGGGTACCAAATGCGGCCTGTTAATAGGAGAAGTAGTAGTATTGTTGCGCCCCGAATTATCGCGCGATGCGCTGTACATGCGTAAGCAAGCCGCACAGCTCTATTCCAAGATGCGCTTTGTGTCAGTGCAGTTTGAAGCCTTTCTTGCCAACGATTTATGGAAAACCTTAGCTTTGCACAGTAACCGCATGGCGGCCTTGTTGGGCGAGGAATTGGCCAAACTGCCCGGTGTTAAATTGGCGTATCCCGTACAAGCCAACGGCGTGTTTGTAGCCATGCCACGCAAGGTCATTAATGCTCTGTTGAAAGAGTATTTCTTCTACGTGTGGAATGAAGAACGCAACGAAATCCGCCTGATGTGCTCCTTCGACACTACTGAAGAGGATATCAGGGCTTTCGTGGCTGCGGCAAAACGATTAACCGAGGCCATATAGTAACTATTTATTTTCATTATTGTTCTTAAAATCTCTTATATTTTCTATTGAAATAGAAAAAAGTTGTAACTTTTTTTTGTTTTAATAGAAAAAAGTTGTATTTTTGTGAAAAATATGACCATGATAAAACGAGCTTTATCAAAAATTCTCCAAAAAGACCTAAACAAAAATAAGGCATTAATATTGTTAGGCGCACGACAAGTCGGAAAAACCACATTGTTGCAAGATTTATCCAAAGCATGGAATGATACGCTCTGGCTGACAGGAGATGAATTGGAAATACAACGTTTGTTTGAAAATCCCACGATAACACGCTTCAAGGCAGAGTTTTCAGGAATAAAATACTTAATTATTGATGAGGCGCAACGCTTACCTAATGTGGGATTAGGCCTGAAATTGATTACCGACCATCTGAAAAAAATTCAACTTTTGGTAACAGGCAGTTCGGCATTTGAGCTATCCAATCGTTTAAACGAATCGTTAATGGGCAGAATTTTCGAGTACCAGCTATGCCCTTTGTCTTTTTCAGAAATGGCAGATTTTCATACCTTGCGAGAAGAAAAACGGTTATTGCCTTATCGCATGATTTACGGATATTATCCTAATGTGGTCGTACAACCTGAGGATAGCAAAAAGATTTTACAAAATCTGGTTCAGAATTTTCTTTATAAAGACATGCTTTTGTTGGAAAGTGTGAAAAAAACCGATAAGATCGTAAAACTTCTTCAAGCCTTGGCTTTTCAGGTCGGAAATCAAGTATCATACAACGAAATCAGTAAAATAGTTGGCCTTAATACTGCAACGGTTGAAAAATATATTATCATGTTGGAACAGTCATTTGTCCTCTTTCGCTTGGGTGGTTTTTCCCGTAATTTACGAAATGAATTATCAAAATCGCGTAAAATTTATTTTTATGATAACGGTATTCGTAATGCGCTGATTGATAATTTATCTCCTGTGGAAATTCGTGCCGACACAGGTGCTTTGTGGGAAAATTTTTTGATTTCCGAACGAATGAAATTGTTGAAAAACAATGAACGTTGGGTCAATCGCTATTTTTGGCGCACTAAAGATCAACAGGAAATTGATTATCTCGAAGAAGAAAACAGCGAATTGCGAGCCTTTGAATTTAAATGGAATTCTCACACTAAAGCAAGAATTACCAAAACCTTTACTAAGGCTTATCCTAAAGCCGAAACGCAAATCATTACGCCGGAAAACTATGTAACATTTATAACAACATGACCAACTTCGCCGCCATAGACTTTGAAACCGCCAACGGACAGCCCTGCAGTGTTTGCAGCGTGGGCGTAGTCATTGTGCGCGGAGGCCGAATGATGGAGAAAACATATCAATTAATTCGTCCGCGCCCTAATGTTTACAGCTATTGGAATACCCGCGTACACGGATTAAGTTGCGAAGATACCGATGAGGCGCCGGACTTTCCTGATGTATGGCAATCCATTGTACCCCTCATTGCCGACTTGCCCTTAGTGGCTCATAACAGTCCCTTCGACGAGGGTTGTTTGAGGGCTGTGCATGCGCTTTATCGGATACCTTATCCCAACTACACTTTTTACTGCACCTGCCGTGCTTCGCGGAAAAAATTCGGCAAGTTGTTGCCTAACCACAAATTGCCGACTGTAGCCGCACACTGCGGTTTTGACCTCAGCCGCCACCATCACGCCTTAGCCGATGCGGAGGCCTGCGCCGTAATTGCTGCCCGAATTTTGTGAGGTAACAAACACCTTTGCATCGTTATTTTAAAATTCAATTATTTGTTTTTGGTTTTCATTTCTTTATATTTTTTGATGACCGGCAAGGCTGTGGTTTCGTCCACCAGTTCGAAATTAGCGGTATATTTCAGGAGGCCTGCTTCCGCCATCCAACATCTTACATAATAGGTTTTGCCCTCTTCAAGCGTTAAATTTAACTGAGCGCTGAGGTTTTTACCCACGCCGCCGATAAAATTCCATTCGCCCAACTCTGTAGTATGATGTTGAAAGAAGGTTTTGTATTTGAGAAATACCAATACCTCATCGTGAGCAACGCTGATAACAGCCATTCCATGCTGCGGTAAAAGCATTTTATCACGATAAAAAATTACGGTGGCGCCTTCCGTTTCCTGTGCATATACCGAAAAGGCCCAAGCCGTTAATAAAATGCCGAATAAAAATTTTTTAAACATAATTATTGTTATTAAATGATTTATTAAAATTTAATATATAACCCTATTCGTCCTAACTTTTAACTTTTGATAAACTTGAAAAAAGGGCAGGAGACCTGGCTTTATGCCCTTGCTTCTGCCCTTTTCCATTTTACAAAGCGCTGTTTTAAAACAATACCAAGCCTACTTTAATAGTAATGGCGCTGGCAAGGTCAATCTCGTCCCAATAATCGTTATACAACTGTCCGCTGTAGCCGACGCTCAGATTTAAACCCATAGCATCGTTCAGTTTGTACTGAACACCGAGAGACGGCGTAAATAAAAATCCGACTCCGTCAAAAACAGGCGAGACCGAAATAGTATAACCTACGCCCAAGCCAATGAAAGGAGCAACTTTGCTGTTGGAAAAGACGCCTTTAAATTCTGCAGTCAACGGAAAAGAAAGCCCTTCGGTGGACATATTGTACCTTAATGCTGTTCCCAAACCGACTGAAAAATAAGGACTAAACCGATAGCCGTTGATGGCCGAAAAATGAAGAAAATCAGCAGTGCTGTCATCTAAACCTATCCCATAGCCGAAATCAATGGTGCCTTCGTAACCTGAGGTTTTCTGTGCAAATACTTGCGGAGTACCCATCAGTACGACAACTAATAAAATAAGAAGTTTTTTCATAATAATTTTTTTTAAAGGTTTATAATTCAAATTTACAAGGACAAAATTAGGGGACAATTTTTCGACAGGAAACCCCAAAAAAGGGGTTTTTTAGAAAAACCGCAAGCCCTAACTTTGCACCATACATTTAAAGTTGATTTTCAGGAATGAAAATAAGATAATTTTTTTGTACATTTGTCAGGATATTAATAAATTTAAATTATGAAAACACGACACATCTTATTGCTGTTTTTTTGTCTAATGGCGGGTTATTTTACCCGGACACCGAATATGTATGCACAGTCTTCAACCATTGACTCGCTTGAACTGATACTGCAAACAAAAGAACAGACGCCGACGGAGCGGCTTGCAACTATAAAAGAACTATCATGGTTGTATATAGATGCAGATGCCAGAAAAGCCGTAGCTACCTGCAATGAAGGAATCAGACTGGCAAAACAGGAAAAAGACGAATCAACAGCCTCGCTATTATATAGATTTCTTGGAATAGCCTATACCAGTATGAATTTATATGACAGCGCAACAATACATCTTTATAAAGCTATTGAATATGCGAAAAAAGCTAAAAACATTTACAGGGAAATTGATGTTTTTATTACCTTAGGGTCAACCTGTCGAGTGCAATCCAAATTTTCCGAAGCCCTGGAACATTTTTTCAAAGCCTTGGCTTTTTACGAAAAAGTAGAAGGTAAAGAATATGTAGTCGGAGTTATACTCTCCAATATAGGAGCCATATATGTTGACATGAAAAACTATGATCAAGCAATAGCATATATTCTGAAATCTGTAGAAATAAAAAAAATTATAAATGACGAAGAGGGAATGGCTGTCAATTTCCTGAATTTATCCTTGATTTACCACGACAAAAAAGACTACGACAAAGCCTTGGAATGTCTCAAAGAAGCTGATAAATTGTATTGTAACCTAAATCTTATTAAAGGGCAAATTCGTGTAAATCAAGGATACGCATCATTGTATTCGGTCGAAAAAGATTATGAAAAAGCGCTTGAATATTCTAAAAAAGCGTTGAAAATGGCGCAAGAGCATAATTTCCCATATACGGAAGCTGACAGTTACCAATTGTTGGCCAATATTTCTTTCCAACTCGGCAAATATAATGATTGCGAAGAGGCTGCTTTAAAAATGTTGGAAATAGACTCCGAGGCACATCCTATCCGTAAAATAGCTTATGCTAATCTGCTTATGGCCTACGCTGCTAAACGGAACATTGAAAAAGCTATTTTTTACTGGGAAAAATTGGATAATGAAATATCAGATTTTTCCAATAAAAATTTTCAATCTTCTCTTTCCGAGATGGAAGTCAAATACGAAACCGAGAAAAAAGAACTTAAAATAACTGCAATGGAAGAGGAAAGACTGCTTATGATTTGGTTAAGCATTGCCTGCGGATTGATTTTATTATTAGTGTTGGCATTTTTCATTGTACGACAGCGATTGGCTGTGAACAGACGTAAATTGGCCGAGCAACAGGTCAAACAATTAGAACAGGAAAAACAATTAATGGCCACACAGGCGGTGCTGGAGGGCGAAACGGCCGAACGCACACGCTTGGCGCGCGACCTGCACGACGGTTTGGGCGGCATGTTGTCGGTGGTCAAACTAAATTTGAATGACGTGAAAAAAGGTGCAAGCATGGAAGGCGAAGACGTTATGCGCTTCAATCAGGCTTTAAACGTACTCGAAGATGCAGTTCACGAGCTTCGCCGCGTGGCGCACAACCTGATGCCCGATTCGCTTACCAGCTACGGACTGAAAGTTTCCTTAAACGATTTCTGCAACAGTATTCCCATTGCAGAATTTCATTATTTCGGAAATGATGAAAGGCTTGACCCAAAACTGGAGGTGATGATTTACCGCACAGCGCACGAATTGGTGAATAATGCCTTGAAACATGCAGAGGCTAATCGGATTGTCGTGCAAATTGTGCATGAAGCCGACCGACTGGCGCTCACCGTGCAGGACGATGGGTGCGGCTTCGACCTTTCGGAAAAAACAGGCGGAACAGGCCTGAAGAATATCCGTAACCGCGTGGAATTATATAACGGGCGCATGGATATCTGGTCGAAATTCGGCGGCGGAACGGAAGCAAGCGTGGAGTTTAGTTTAATTGAGAGTTGAGAATTGAGAATTGGGTAATAATAAAATATATAGTAAATATTAAAAATTAATTAAAATGAAAGATCAAAATAACCCTCCATGCTCAACAGTCATTGCGAGGCACGAAGCAATCAATTCTCAATTAATCAAGGTTATGATAATAGACGATCACAAAATGTTCGTCGAAGGAATTGAGCGAATAATCAATGAATCGGGAATAGCCCAAGTCGTTGCTAAGGCTTATACCGTCCGTGAAGGCAGGTTAATGCTTTCGGGCGAACAAGCCGATGTGCTGTTGCTTGACATTCATTTACCCGATGGCAACGGAATTGACCTTTGCGCCGAAATCCTGACCAAATACCCGAACATGAAAATCCTCGCCCTGACCAGTTTTTCTGAATACACCGTAGTTAATCGAATGCTGAACAACGGCGCATTGGGTTACCTGCTGAAAAATGCCATGGCCGAAGAAATTCTTCAAGGCATTGAAACCGTGAATATGGGCGAAAAATTCATTTGCGAAGAGGTAAATCTCCTGTTGAAAAAACAGTCAGGACAAGCCGTAGTGCTTACCGGAAGAGAAGAGGAGTTGTTGCGTTTGATTTGTGAAGGCTATATCAACATCGAAATTGCCGACAAAATGTGCCTTGGCGTCGAAACCATTAACAGTTACCGTAAAAACCTGCTTTTTAAACTACAAGCCCGAAACACCGCTGTTTTGGTGAAAATGGCGATAGAGCAAAAAATAATATAAAAATTAAGCCTAAGATGTGAAACGTTAAGCGGATAAACAATTGATAATTTAATATTTGCTTGCTTTTAATTTTTATAAATAATCAACAAACTTGTGTTTTTTTGGAGAAAATTTTGCAAATTCAAAAAAAAGCTGTATATTTGTTGCCCCAAATGCGGAAGTAGCTCAGTTGGTAGAGCACGACCTTGCCAAGGTCGGGGTCGCGAGTTCGAACCTCGTTTTCCGCTCTAAAAAAGCCTCTGTTAGTTACGAGGTCTTTTTTTTATATAAAATGTTCTTGCCCGGGTGGTGGAATAGGTAGACACGCAGGACTTAAAATCCTGTGGGCAGTAATGCCTGTGCGGGTTCGATTCCCGCCCCGGGTACGTCAGCGGAAAGAGTGTTAAAATTCTTTCCGTTTTTATTTTCTACCCCTCGTAAAGTATTGGTCTGCTTATAGATTAAGTCAAGCACTGAATTGTAATTGGTGGTTCGATAAGTTTTTCCGTCATAGGTGATTTTTTGTGGAAATATCGAACCAAGTAGCTTACATTTGACCTCTACTTTGGCTGCTGATATATAGCTATCCATTCTGTTTATCAAATTAATAGAGTATCCTAACTTTGGTTCGAGATTAGACTGCCTACTATCTTTTAGGAATGCTATTTTGTTCTTTAAGTCGTTTATTTCAGTATTATACCTTTGTTGTATATTGAGATATGATTCTTCGGTTATTTTTTTATCTATATACATATCTTCCATATTATGCAACCTTTGTGTCGCTACAGATAAATTTGCTTCCAAATTGATGGCTTCGGCTTTTCTTTCCCCATCTTTTTTGCCTTTTAAATCACAAAGAATTTCATGGTATAAGTTTAGCACTTCCGTATTGGGTTTTAATCCTGCTATAAATCGTGTGAAGTTTTTTATGGCTTCGTCAGCCCTACACCTAAAATGTTTTGGATTACGACTACAGTTATAATAATAGTATTTTCCACCTCGACCACTACTTTCAGCACCAGTTATAGTACCCTCACAGATAGGACATTTTAAATACCCTCTTAAAAAAGCGTCAGGATGTATTTTCTTTGATAGCTTTGGGGTATTTTTCCTTTTACCATCTAATACATCCTGTACCGCATTAAAGGTATCTATCTGAATGATTGGCTCATGCTGTCCTTGCACATAGTGGGCAGGCTTCTCATTAAATTCGGGTACAAATACCTCCCCCACATAAAAACGGTTTCTTAGCAGTCTGTAGTAATGAGACATTGATAGCTTAAGCCCCTTTCTAATAAATTGCCTCCGAATATAACATGGAGTTTCCACGCCTTTAGCAACCTCTTGGAACAGTTTTTGTATAGTTTCAGCATCTTTTTCGACTACTTCAACGTATTTGAGTTTATCGTTAATTCTAACGTTTCGATAGCCTCTTGGTGCTTTGTTTACACACCTCCCTTTCTCAAGATGCGCTACTGTACATTCTTTTGTGCGCCTGGATATTTTATTGTTTTCCGCCTCCGCATTACCAATATACACCCCCAACATGGTAGGAAAATCAGGGGAGTTATGGTCTAAAAAATTTTCTATGGCATTTACTGTTATACCAAGTTTTTTTAATTGTCTAATATTGGTTAGCGCATATTCCAAATTACGAGAATATCGATCCCAACGCAGAAATAGGATTTCATCAACACTATTAGGGTGTTTCCTGCAATAGTCCATCATTTTTTTGATTTCGGGACGACTTTTAAAATCTTTTGCGCTATAATCTTCAGGATAATCCCCTACGATGTTGTAATTGTTTCGGGTACTTACACCCCTTATTATAAATAATAAGACGTTTTCTATATCTGGCTGTATCTGCGATATTTTGTAATGTAAATCCATTTTATGGGGCTTACAAGCCCATTTTTTAAAATTTCTTCGGTTGTGATGAAGTCCTTAATGCCCTTAATGGAACTATAAACTATATCTTTGCATGGATCACATTTAACCACCATTGAGTGGTCTATAATATCATGGATATTTAACTGGCAAATATTTAGTTTATTGATGTTTTCAAAACACTCATATATGTTATCAATGTTAATAAGGTTTATACAGTTATCTTTTAAGATTTTTGATGTAATTTCAATAGCAAGTTCATCATTCAAGAAGTTTTTCATAATAAATAATGATGGGAATTTCTGGTTGTATTTGTAATATTGTAAATCACCATTTTTATAAACAGCTTGGAATTCATTCATATTAATGTCTTGGACATTATTTGGGGATGTTATAATTTTTAATTTATCAAAACATATCATAAGGATTTAAAGGGTTAAACAAATTATTTGAGTTTGCTAAATAACAAGTTTTGTTACCTTGATAAGTGGTAACATGAGGCTTTTTTATAATGCTTAAATATTTCATAATATATTTTGTGTTTTATAGTATAATTAAGTACGATTGGTGAAATAATAAATAGTTGGTGGATTTAATTGTGAATGTTAAAGGAAGAAGATAGAGCCTCTAACACTATGTGAGTATTCCCCAATGTTCATTAGACCATATTTGCATGATTATCAAGAGTTAAACCAACAGCTTTATCAATGATACTATTAAAACATTTTCACTATAAAATACTAATATTGAATGAATTACATTTTATTAGTTCATGAAAAGGCTTTTACTTTCAATATTAAAATTAACTTTTGAAATAATTTATGAAAAGAAAAAATTTAGTTAAGTGTAATGTGAAACACTATGTTTTATAAACATCTTTTATAAAAACATGTTATAAAATGATAAAAACACACACAAATAAGCATGCAAAAAAACAAACAAGTAAAATTGTTGAATGTTTTTTAATTAAAAATTTGCATATATGAAAAACAATATCTAATTTTGCAAAAAAATAAATTATGATTAATCTAAAATTTATAGATCCAATTGAAGATAACGGTGTTGCGAAATTGACTGTACATAAATCAGGAAAATTAGGTATATCTAAGAGCGCTATGAAATTATTAGATATTACAGTTAATAGATACTGCAAATTTGCTTACGATGAAAACAACAATGAGAAAAGTAAGGTATTATACATGGTAATGGAAAAGGAAAATGATGGAAAGGCTTATAATATCAGTAAGGCAGGTGAATATTATTATATTAAAGCAAAAAATTTATTAAATGAATTGAATATTGACTACACCGATACGAAAACAACTATTATTTTCGACATCTATCCAACTGATTATAATGGAACTAAAATATATAAACTAAACAGGAGAATCATTAATAAGAGTGAAATATAAAATAAAAAAGTCTTGTAGTTAAAAGAAAGGACTACAAGACTCTCAGAAAGATAGAGTGTTTTGTATCTATCAGGTTCAATGCAAAGATACAAAAATATTTTGACTTTTTAAGTTTACTTAAGTCTTTCTTATATTGTTTAACTTTTTTTTGATTTAAGTATGAGTTATTCAACTGGTCAAAAATGCCCCCAAAGTGGTGTGTACAAGTGTTCTGTGCATCCGAGTAACACAATCCCCTTATCTAAAGGAGAAACTTTTCCCCCTTGTAGCTGGGGTGGTGGGCATGCGGCAACATGGATATTAGTTAGCTTAGCATAGCTTAATTAATATCTATGGTTTAAGGTGTTAGCGAAGAATAGTAACTAACACCTTAATTTGCATTTAAAAATTATCATTAGGAATAAAACTCCCTTTTTTACTTTAAAATTAATACTATGAATAGAATTATACTTATTGGGAATGGTTTCGATAAGGCTCATGGAATGCCAACCAGTTATGTGGATTTTCTCAATAATTATTACAAAGGGGTGACAGAAAACACCTCAAATGCGTATCAATCATTCAAGAATGAGGATTTAGAAGTAAAAGCGAATATCCCTACTTCTTTTAGAGATGTCATAGATTTACAGTCTGTGGATTCTTATCAAGAGTTTGTAAGACGTATAGAAATACTTAATGATTCCAAACTAATAACACGAAATGGATATTTAAATATTGCAATTGATTTCTCAAATAATAGATTTCTTGGACATATTAGCGAAGAAATAGGGCTTAAACAATGGGTAGATGTTGAAAATGAATATTATAAACAGCTTACATCATTTAATAAGCCTCGTCGTCGTGACTACTTAAGATTGTCTATAGAAACCCTTAATAATAATCTGGAATCAATAAGAAAATCTCTTGAAAAATATTTAACTAAAATAGAACAAGACCATTCCACTGATGTTGCAATTCCTCAAATAAGAAAAAACATTTTCTCCAGATTTCAATTAAGAGATATGTCCCTTCCTTTTATTGATGTTTTTGTAAATGATGTAGCCATTAAAATGGCATCCCTTCGAGAAAAGGAGATTTTTGAACTTGCTTACGATGAATATATTAAAGTTTATGACAATTTTGGCTTTAATAAGAAACATATTGTTGATTTTAGTAAATTAGACTTGCCAAAACATATTCTTAAACATGAAATAGAAAAAGGAGGTATCCCCGATTATTTTTTAGCACCTGATAATCTTTTATTTCTAAGTTTTAACTATACTCACACTGAAGAAAAATACATTAAACCTTCGTCCATAGTTGAAACCATTCATATACATGGTGAAATTAATAAGGAAAATAATTCTATGATTTTTGGGTATGGAGATGAATCAGATGACGATTATCATCAATTAGAAAAATTAAATGATAATAAATATCTTCAGAATATAAAATCAATACGTTATTCAGATACTGATAATTATAGAAAACTAATTAGCTTTCTTGAAATAGCTCCTTATCAAATATTTATTATGGGGCATTCTTGTGGGACTTCTGATAAAACACTTTTAAAGGCCATGTTTGAACATGAAAACTGTGCTTCTATTAAGCCGTTTTTTCATAAAAAAAGTGATACAGAGAATAATTATAGTGATATTGTCAGTAATATTTCACGTAATTTTAAAGATAAAGTCTTAATGAGGGACAGGGTTGTAAATAAAACTTTTTGTGAACCACTATATTGAGAAGACAAGGTTTAAAAATCTTTTGTATCGGTTTATGATGTAATGTATAATTTTACCATTAAGGCTTAGGTATCCAATGCCGAAGCTCCCAAATCAATTCCAAATCTTCCAAAAATTGGCTTAATAGTCAAAAGTGGTGATGAAACTCCATTTAAACGATTAAATTTCATATATTTGCCGCCTTTTAAAATATATGAACAAAAAAATGCTTTTACTGCGGTTCTACCGCCATTGTAAAGAATG
>WRMN01000022.1 GCA_009777095.1 Bacteroidales bacterium
CTTTCGGCGACGAGCCGCTCTCCTTATGGAAAAGTGTTGACGGCGACCAAAAAGCCATTACCGATACCACGCCTTGGAAAGAAACGAAAAAATTCCGTTATGCCGTCCGCCCCGTATTACAGGACGGCCGTTACGGAGAGATGACCGACAAAGAAGTCAAATTGTAAAAAATTGTTTGAAATAATATATTATGAAAAAATTAATTTGCATCACCGCATTATTGGCTTTCTGCTGCTACTCCTTGACAGGCCAGACACCTACATTTGGCTATGAAGCAACGATAACGCTTGTAGATCCTTATACTGGTGGTATTCCTCTTCCGGTGCATCAGCATTTAACATTAATTGCTACATTTATGCCGGGAGCCATTCGGATAACCTCCGGTGATTTTACTTTTGACCAATATAGACATAAACATGTTTGTTCTCTCCCAAACAGAGTTACCGCTGCGGAAATAGAATTTCATATTGGAGCGATGACAGATCCTCCTCCATTTTATATTAATCTTATGTTGAATGGAAATTGTCTTTTCCTGCCGGATATGTATCATAGTTCAAATAATGGTTTAAACATAGACCTATCAATAGCTCCTAACCCGTCTAATCCGGAATTTGTAATATATACAGAACCAAATATTACTTATATATTACCTGATGCTTTTACAACATTAAAATCTCGTTATTCGGAAATGGTAACCGCTTGGCAATATCGAATAGGTAACGCTTCATGGACAACTATAGCCAACACCTCATCGCTTAATGTTAAAGGCGATGGTACGATTTCTGATTTTATTAATATAGTAAAACAAGGCTTATCGGTAGAATTTAGAGCTCAACATTGTTCCGCTGTCACAAGTGCTTCATTTTATGGTCAGGCGCCGGTTTTTTATTCTACAGTATTAGAAGCCAAAATGTCCTTACCAAGCATTTTAAGCCACACTACGGTCGCACCTTCCTGTCCGGGAAAAAGTGACGGAAAGTTAAGAATACTTTTGAACAGGGATTTATATGATGATGAAGAGCTGTCTTTTGCCGCTCCGGCTGAGATTGGAGGAGGGGTGCAGGCAGGACGAACGGTTGCAGGCCCAACAAGGGACAGGTGGATAACGATAGACAGCCTGTCGGTCGGCCCTGACACATTAATTTTAGAAACCGGCCGCATTAAAAAGCATAACAATGATTGGAGTCAATCCATAGCTGTATTGGACAGCAGCCGCAGGACGGTAGTTTTCACTATCCCTGCGCCTTCCACCTATACTTATACTGCATCGGTTAATGACGTGCTGTGTTTCGGTCAAGATAACGGCGGGTTTGAGATTACCGTATCAGGGAGCAGCGCACCCTATACGCTGTTTATTGACAATTCTCCGTCAGCAACTTTCACCGATTTCGGCAGTTATACCTTGAGCGGCTACGAAGCGGGCACCTACGCCTTAGGCATGGAAAATGCCAACGGCTGTCCGCCCGACCAAACACCGCAAACTTTTACAGCTATTATCACCGCTCCCGCATCGGCCACTGCGCTGTCGGTTACAGCAGTGGATCACCCTAAATTTTTCGGAGACACCAACGGTTCGTTTAGCATAGCCGCCTTCGGCGGCACCGGCAGCTATACCTTTTCCTGCACAGGCCCCGCAGGATTTACATCACATACCGATGCTGCTGTTTTCGATATTACCGATGCTAAGGACGGCACCTATACTGTTACCGTTACCGACGAAAACAACTGCACCGCCTCTGCGCAGGTAGTGCTTGTGGAACCGCCGCTGTTAGTCCTGAATGCACAGCTGGCCGACACCATTCGCTGCAACAGTCAAAATACCGCTAAAATACAGCTCTCCGCTGTCGGAGGCTATCTTGCCGACACCGGCTCATATACCTTTTCGCTCGGCAGAGGAATGGCCGCGGCTACCCTTACGTCAAACGGTATTTATGAGGGACTTTCGGCCGGGACTTACAACGCTTCGGTTACCGATAATAACAATATTTCCAAATACGACACGCTCATTGTGCTTCAACCGCCACCGCTATCGGCTACGCTGGAAAGCGCCGATGTTCGCTGTTTTGGCGGCAGCTCAGGCAGCATTGCCGTGAACGCCGCAGGAGGAACAGCTCCCTATACTTCCCAATTTTTTAAGAATGGCAGCCCATATACTCAAAACACTACGCTGTCTGTTGTCGGGCTGTCGTCGGCTACTTACGCTGTTGTCCTGTCCGATAAATACGGTTGCTCTTACTCCCCGACACAGCAAGTGATTTCCGAGCCTGCCACCCCTGTGCAATTACTGACGCCCACCATTACACAGCCAACATATTTCGGGGCTGATAACGGCCAAATTACCATTCCCGTAATCGGCTGTTACGGGCCTTATGAAGATGCCGCATACAAGGTTTACCTTTACGACAGTCTGGGGGTGGCAACAGCTGCCACGTTGACCGATATAGGCGGTTCGTCAGCCCTTACCGCGTCCAATTTAACGGCGGGCAGCTACTCAGCCCGCGCTGAAACCGACTTTTTTGAAAGCATTAACTATTTGGCAGCTGCCGACCTGCGCGGCTGTTTCGATACCCTTGGTTTTTATGTTCCTCAGCCGCCGAAACTCATACCTTACACCGAACAAACGGACAGTATCCGCTGCTACGGCCACCAAACCGCCGCCGTTCACCTGACGGCCGAAGGCGGTTACTTTGCCGCCGCCCTGAATTATAAATTCAATTTGGGAAAAATAACTTCCCCTTCCGATACTGTATGGATATATCCTTCCTTCCACCCTGAATCCATGTATTCCGAGTTGTCGGCAGGAACGTATGTGGCTGCGGTAATTGACGAAAACGGTATTATTGCTTCCAAAGCTTTTACCATCGCAGAACCTGATGCGCTTGAGGTGCAGCACCAACTCAGTCATGTTCACTGTTTCGGCGGCAGCGACGGAAAGATTACACTTTCGCCCAACGGCGGCACTTTACCTTACAGTTTCAGCATCACACCTTCTTCTGGCAGCGCCGACAGCCACACCGTTAACGGCTCGTACACGCTGAGCGGCTTGGCTGCGGATACCTACACCGTCGCCTTCACCGACAGGTATAACTGTTTAGCTGCGGCTGCGGCGCAACATGTTATCACTGTGCCGACTTCTTCCGTTTCCTTATCGTTAACCCAACAATCCGATCCCCTCGCTTTCGGTTATACCGACGGAATTATTGAAGCGCAAATCAACGGCGGAACGCCTGCTGTCGGCGGCTATGCCTGGACATGGATAAATCAAACAGTCGGACTGCCCCCCGACAATATTCAATCCGACGGATTTTACCTGAAAAATACTGAGTTAGGCGACGGATATTATCACTTAGCCGTATATGACAGTCATTATACTTCCGTTGACACAGGATTGCCGTCCGACCTGCGCGGTTGTTTTGATACGCTTTCCGTACAATTAACGGAGCCGCCTCTGTTAAAAGTAAATATAACGCTGCAAGACAGTATTCGCTGTAACGGCACGGCTTCCGGCGTCATTCATTTTAACGGCGAAGGCGGATACTTAAATTCTTCCGACAGTTACCGTTACAGGGTCGGCCGTTATAACGGCCCCGGCAATATCAGCTGGATACAGTCATACGGTACCTCCGACTCGTTTACTCACCTGGCCGCAGGACAATATGCCGTAGAAGTCATAGACGGCAACAGTATTACTTCCCAAAGTTTGATTACTGTTCCTGAGCCTGAGGCCTTCAATGTCAGTCTGGAGGCTGCGCCCTCCCTTTGCGGTTCCAATCCCGGCGGCGCGTTGACTGCCGTTGCGAGCGGAGCTACACCTCCCTACCGTTATGCCTGGTACTCGTCGGGTGATGAAGAATGTTTGGCTGAAACACCTTCCTTAACCAATGTTAACGGGGGTATTTATTTCTTAAAAATTACCGATAAATGGGACTGTTTATTTACCGACTATGCCGTAGTGCCGCATATCGGAATGAATGTTAGCTCTGCCTTGACGCACCCTTCCTGCCATAATGGCGACAACGGAGCCGTCAACCTTACGGTAAGCGGCGGACAGGCGCCCTACCAATACCAATGGAATAACGGAACTGCGGGAAGCACCGACGGAGTTATTGCTCTAAGCAACCTCACTGCCGGAAGTTACAATCTGACCCTGACCGATGCGCAGGGGTGCGCCGAAACCTATACCTTCACGCTGCTAAGTCCCGAAGGCAGGACTATTGATAACATTCCCGAACAGATAACCGTCTGCCGAAACCAATGTTTTGAAGCTGTCCCCGACTGCCTCGACGCCAAGCAGTATTTCTGGTATAACAACGGTATTCTTTTCTCTCAGGAAAGCCAAGTATCCATTTGCGATGCAGGGAGTTATCTTTTGAGGATTGTAACCGATATTCAAAACAACTGCGCTGTAGAGCATCATTTCAATGTAACCGAACTGCTCCATGAAGTTCCGGTAGAATTTGCCGTGGCTTCCAAAGTAGCCACGTATAAGGAAATTAAAATTGTTAATATCAGTTATCCCGCACCGGAACGGCAGGAGTGGATACTGCCGACCGATGGAACGGCTTTCTCTGTGCTCTCACAGTCGGAAGAACTGTTAAGCGTCGAATTTTATAAAACAGGTGTTTATGCTTTCGGGCTTATCGGGCAAACAGGCGAATGCGTGGTTACCCTGACAAAAGATGTTGAGGTGGTTGATGAGTATGACCTTCCCTACGAGCCCGACAGCCAAAGCCCTTTTATCATGCAGTTTGTAGTATATCCCAATCCTGTTGCCGCAGGACAGATGAACATTCTTATCGAACTGCGCGAACAGGCCGATATTATGCTGCTGTTGTATGATATGTCAGGTGCGCAGCGATGGTCGAAGCAATTACAGGGCAACAGCACCTACGCTTTCACGGAAAGCCTTTCGGGGCTTTCGGCGGGCTGGTATTTGCTGTTGCTGAACGCAGGGAATGAAACGGCTTCCAGACAACTGATTTTTCAATAAAAAAAGAATAATCCCCGAAAAATTTATTTTACACGGAAGAACCGCAGAAATAACTTTATGTTAAAAAAATGCCGCCATATACTGCTTACGACCTGCTGCCTGCTGATGACAGTCGCTGCAACGAATTTGCAGGCGCAGACCTATCCTGTGCTGGTGAATGTGGTTGTGCCGCCGCCTGTGTCGCCCATACTGAGCGACTACTACGCGCCGTCCATGCGCGACCGACTTATTGTTACTCTGCATAACCGCGACCTCAACCAGCCGACGTTGCGCATCAGGCTGCGCATAACCGTTACCAATAACGGAACGACGGTGGCGCAGTCCAAGCCCAACCTGCAGATGCTGCCTATCGACCTCTACGCAGGATTTCCGCTCCGACTTTCGGGCAGTGAACTCGCCGACTGTTTCTCGCCTAACAACATGACGGTAAATCTGACCAACGGCCGCTTCAACCCGGGCAGCCTGCAATTCACCGTCGAAGTATTTGACGCCTACACCAACCAGCGGCTCTCCAATCCCGCTTCGGCTTTTCTTTTTCTGCATAACCCCAAGCCGCCGCTGTTGAACGTGCCGCTGCAGGCTGCGCGTATTCCCTACAACAACGGAATGCCGCAGTTCCAGCTGAGCTGGACGCCCCGCAACGACGGCGTGGCGCCCGTGCATTACGAGCTGATGGTGCGCGAACTCTCCGACACCGTTGCGCCGCCGCAGGCGGCTTTCAACTATGCGCCCGCTCGGTTCTCGCAGGTGGTGCAGGGCGTTACGGCCTACAACTATACCCTGATGGATATGCCCCTGCAAGCCGCCAAGCGCTACGGCTGGTGCGTGCGTGCCTTTGTGCCTGACGGCCTTGACGAAATCAATGCCTTTGAAAACAACGGGTACAGCGAAATCCGTTACTTTACCATAGGCGAAGACTGCCAGCCGCCGCTGTTCTTCGACGCCTACGCGCCCGACAACCGCAGTATGGTGGTGGAGTGGACGCCTCAGGTCTTGCACAAAGCTGCGGTGGTGGATTACCGCCGCTATGACGAAGAAAACTGGACATCAGTTCCAGTGAACAACCCGATGCAGGACACCTTACTGATAGAGCGTTTAACGCCCGGAAAGACTTACCTGTACCGCGTAGGCGGGGTTTGCAGCAATGCGCCCTTTTATCCGCCTTACCATAAAGAAATAACCGTTCCTGTGGCCGACAGCAGCGTTTTGGCCAATTGCGGAGAGCCGCCCGTGCCCTTTGTGATTACCAACTTTGAACCGATAGCCAGTCTCAAAGCAGGAGATATGCTTACCATTAATACTGCAAAAGTTCACCTTTTGAGCGTAACGGGCGGCAACGGCGTGTTCAGCGGCGAAGCGGGAGTGGTAACCAAGTTTATGGCCTTAGCCGAAGTGAGGATACGCGTTACTTTCGAGAATATAAAGGTGAATACCGATAAGCAGATATTTCAGGGGAAATTGGTATCGGTATATGACCCCAATGCGCCCTTTATCGGCGATTTCGGACAGGCCGTGCATGGCGGAGGCGTGAACGGCATTTCCAACAACCTGCCCGCCCCCGATTACCTGATTGATTTTACCATTCCGAGCGTTGAGGCCTTCAGCTTTAACTGCGAAAATGCCGACCTCGACTGCGAAATAATTATCACGGGCAGCAACGGCGAAACCTTCGTCATTGCGGCAGGGCGCAACAATTTGGGCTATCCCGAAATTCCGATTGTCATACAGGACGCAGACGGCAACCTGTATCAGATTGACGATGAAAACACGGAGGTGGACGAAAACGGCAACCCCATTCCGCCGCCGAAGCTGAAGGCAAGTTATTTGGGAAAGGTTGGCGCTCCCTACGGTGAAAACGATATGGCCGTTGACCGCATACATACCAACATAGGCCGCGTGGACTTCTTCCCCGTTAGTGGCAAGGAAAATACTTTTGACCGATGGAAGTCGGAGTATCAGGGTGCACCGGAAGTTCGTCAGGCTTATCTTGCCTCGCTGTCGTCGGGGGCTAACAGTTATGACCGTTATTACCCGCCTTACCAGCTTGTGCCGACCAACGGCACTGCACAGGTTAAGGCTCAACTCAGCTTAACCGAATTTGGCCAAAACTTCGTGCATGAAGATTCTGTTTTCTTTGTTACGCCGACAGGATTGCGTTACCATGCCGTTTACGAGCAGCCTACCAAGACCTATACCATTACCCTGTCGGGCGCTGAAGACCGCACCGTAACCGAAGTGTATGCCATAGCCAAGCGCCACCCCTCCGACCAAAGCGGCGACCTGAAAAACTACTACACTCTCGGAAAATTGGGGTTGGCTAATTACAACACCAACCACAACTTAAAATTGGTATTGGTAAACATTGACGGCCAAATAAACGCAGCAACGGCGCGGGAAAAGTTAAACCAAATTTATGCTCCCTTGGGCTTCAGCTGGGAAGTAAGCGAAGACAACGGTTTTGACGCAGGCAATGCTGTCTCTGCCGACAGTCTGCAATTCACAGGCAGCAGCCGGCTCAGCCAATACACCGAGGGTATGAAGCGACTGCACGCCAAGTACCGCGACTACAAAGGTGAGAATTTTGACGAGAGCGCCAATTATGTCTTTGTAATGAAAAATGCGGGAGTAAGCAATTTAGCAGGCGACATGCCCCGCCGCTCGCAGTTCGGTTATATCTTCACCGATGCTTTAGGCGATGTTTACCGCACCTTGGCGCACGAGTTGGGACACGGCAAGTTTACCCTTATGCACCCCATTGACGGCGCTTACGGCAGCTTAAAAGACTTGCCCAACCTGATGAACACTGCCCTCATCAACGACACGCTTGCCAAGTGGCAGTGGGACATTCTGCACGACCCCGCTTGGTTAGTGATATTTGATAAAGATGAGGAGGGAATGGTAAATACAAGTGTACACATAGCTCTAACACCAAGCGGAGATTTAATTGATAACTTTTATCTTGTGTTAAACGGAAAGGAACAATCCGTTAATGTGTCGCTGGGTGTGTCGGATAGGCCATATACCATTACATACATAATATATAACCATAATGCGTATGAATGGAACAGCAATGCTAAAGCGTACATGAATAATGGAAGTAAGATATTTGTAAAGAAAGATACAGGCAAGCCGACAAAAGTTAATCTGTTTAAAAGGGTTGGAGACGAATGTCAATATTACTATACGGTTGTTGATTGGACACAAACAGATGAACAAACGTCCGATGTTTTGCAAACAATAGCCTCAAAAATATCCGACAATACGCAATGGATAATATATCCTTACACAGCGCGGGATATGGCTTGTGATAATAACTTTATAAATTCCGTATTGGCTAACGACAGGTTAGAATGTTCGGCAGAACAATTGGCAAACGGCATAAATTTATTAAAAGCAAATCTCACGGCAACAGATGCCGAACATCTTGTAAATGTAGTTAATAGTGTTTGTTTATCTGCAATCAGTGCATTAAATTACGATGAAAAGATAATACTGTTCACGGTGATTGCCAAGCAACAAACACTAAAAACGGAGTCTGAATTAGCCGTTTTGCGCTTAATGAACGCATTGCGTTCGACAGATTATAAAGATTTTTACCAATTGTTGGAACTGAACAATAATGAACTGATTAAGCATTTAATCGAAGAAATGAATGATGTTTCCATCTTTTTTTGGAAGAATGAAGAATATTATACCAATTTTATAGGAGCATTGATAACTTTGTTTAATGAAAATTCCGAATCTGTTGCCGACAGATGGATTACAAGCGAAGACGATTTTGTACAGCAAGTTATCAATCTGAATTCTGTCCAATACGAAAGAGATTTATCTTCATTTACACAACCGTATGAAACAAAAAAACGTAACGAAGGTGAATATAACAGCACAACAGGAAATATTACGCTTTATGATGTTTATACAACCTACGTATATTATGATGAAATGGTAAGCCAAACCGAAGAGAAAGAGAAACTTAGCGAGATATCGCCACTTACGCCTGTCATTATTATACCCGATGAAGACAAAATACCATTGGTGCAGGCAGCATTGGACGGGTATGATTTTGGAAACGGAGCCTATATGGTTCCTGCTGTTTTTTTGAAATATAACGCAGATAAAATCAGAAACGATTATATAGAAAAAGGCATTGTTACTACACTTGATGTTGCCACTATATTCGCAAGTGCTACCAAAGTACATTGGGTGCGCAGAGTTTGGGCATTAATGGAAGTAGCAGGGGCAGCAGGAAATATCGCCGTAAATACTCAAACCATAGACCCTAACAGCGATTTAGGCAAAGCGGTTAATGCCTTTAATATCGGAATGGGAGTTATAGGTTTCAATAATGTTCGTAAAGGGGTGATGAATTATGCTAAGGAATTGTCAGAAACTACAAAAGAGTTGTTGTCCAAAAACCAAAGTTTGAAAAATCTGATTACGGCAAAATATTTAGATTGGCGAATAACACTATATAATATTGATGAGTTAACGGAAGCAGAAAAACAGTTGCTGTCTAAACAAATACAAGTTTGGCGAGCATTGGATATAAACAGTGCAACTGTCAACAATATCAATGATTTTTGGGCAAGAATACCAGATAATTTTGTTAATAAAATTCAAGACGCATTTGACGGAGTTCCTTCTGTTGTGAAATATGCCACAAAAGATATGGAGCTTTATAGGCATGTCAGTATTGATGGAAAAGAAATAAGTTATTGGTTTAGCCGCACAATGGAGTCGCCTGAAGACGCAAGGAGATTGTTAGCATTACCAAAAACCAATACGGCAGAATATATCGTTAAAGTAAAAGTGAAAGAAGGAACACCATATATTGAAGGTAAAGTTGCAAGCCAAGTGCACGATATGACTGATTTTGGTACTTACGCTACAGGTGGCGGAAATCAACTTTACTTTTTAAATGAACATTTGTTAGAAATAACATTTATTGAAAAAATAGTTAACCCATTAAAGTAGATGATACTATGAATAATGATATTGAATTTAAGAACAGTTTATTAGAACTTATAATCTTCTTTGAAAATTTAAGAAAAGACAATAAATTAACGAAAGATCTGCATTACATAGAATGTTGTCGGATATTTCCTATATATCAAGTTGTTTTTAACAATCAACCATTTTGCAGTTTACATACACCAGGTGTAAATACTCGTAATTTAGAAGATGCTTTTTCTGATGGTTGGGAATTTATACAGAACACAAAGGAGGGGAAAAAAATAGTAGATACACTATTCTATTTTTCTGCAAAATACAAAATACCATCGTCACAACTAATAGGGTATAATGTATCCATGGTTGCGCATAATATGAATTACAAATCATATATATCAGATGTTGTCATTTCAACAGATAACGATTTTAAGCAACACCTAATCTTTTTAAAAGAAAAATTTGAAACTGAAATGCAAAGAGGTCCATTAGAAGGAGGACAAATGGAATTGTATATACATTTACAAGAAATTTATTGTATCGTTTTTCTTCAACAACCTTTATATTTCCGACAAATTGATTATGTCATTCCCCGTTGTGGTTGTTTTACAATATTTGAGAACTATAAATTTTATCCAGACATATATCAAGGCAGTATTGATTTTTTGAATAGTAAAATGGGGAAATTATATCAAGATATTATTTCCTATTTTGCTAATTATTATGAGATAGACCCCAAAGCTAGCGCGGACATCTCGTCCGTGCGCTAATGAAAAATTTTAAGTAGATGAATAACAATAAAATAGAGCAATATGTATATACCTAGTATAAAATCAAAATTGGAAGAATTTAATAAACAATATCCATATTATCCATTGAAATATTAACTTAAAATGAAAAAACAGATTTATAAAACAATTAAAATAATCATGAAAAAAATCCTTGTTTTGCTTTTTGCCTTTTTAATGGTAGTCTTAGTATGCACTTGCAGTAAGGAGCAGCCGCGAGCATTGAATGTTGATTTTTCTTACAGTGCGGTTAATGAAAATTATACTGCGCCGTCGGCTATTCGTATCACCAACGCCACTGTCGGCGCTGATTATTTTCTGTGGACATTTGAGGGCGCTTCTCCGACTTCTTCCAATAACAAATCGCCCGGCACTATTCATTATGCCTATCCGGGAAGTTATACCATTAGCTTAGCGGCATGGAACAACAGCGAGCGTAAGGAAAGCTCACAAGTAATACAAATAGATGCAGAAATGACGCTCGACTTCGAGATTGTTTTCACTAATAACGATACCCTTCCGTCAATTGTCCAATGTATTAACAAGAGCAGCGGGGCAAGCTCCTACACTTGGTCTTTTGAAGGAGCAACGCCCGCCGTTCAAACGGTACAGCAACCTGAAACTGTAGTTTACACTTTCGGCGAGCAGCACGAAATTGTGCTTACTGCCGCTAATGGCCGTATTTCACGAAGTATATCCAAAACCATTCGGTTTAAACCGGAATTAGTCGCTCTTTTCGATATTATTCCTAATGAAGAATGTTACGACTATCAAGTTCCGTTTATAGCGAAATTGAAAAACAGCAGCATCAGCGCCGCCGCTTTTCTGTGGCAATGTAGCGGCGGAACTTTTAGCAACAACAGCGACAGAGAGCCGCTGCTTTATATTGACAATCCCGGCACTTATACGGTGAATTTGCAGGCAAGCAACAGCAAGGACAGTAAAAATGCAACTCAATCAATAGTTATTTCACCCAACACTAATTTATATTATTTTCAAGAACTGAAATTCGGGATTGTACGAGCAGGCGCTGCCGTAGGCTACGCTTTTTCGTCCAAGTCCCGCGCGGTACTAAACGAAGAGGAATTGACAACAACCGATGGGCAGACGATTGATTTGGTATTCCTTGGCATAAATGCCAACTTTGATATGTGCCGCTTCCTATCTCCCGACAGCTCGGCTTTCTATTCGTTGTATCCTATCGTTAACGTCCAAAAAACAGCAGTTATCAACAAGTCGGAAACAGGAAGCCCCAACTTGTCCATAGCCGATTTTGATAATATGGAAAACGACTTGCCGCTGCAACCGTTAGCTATTGCCGCTCATGACAGCGGACGCGCCTTCTTCAGCAAGGACGAGGGCCAACGGGTAGTGCTGTTTGAAACTGAAGACGGACGAAAAGGCGCTGTTAAGGTCATTGATTTTGTAAGTGATGGCGACAATTCTTTTCTGCTTTGTGATATTAAAATTCAAAAACAACCGCTTTAACCTCCTATAATTGTTATTACATGAAAAATATAATTACCATACTGTTACTGCTGACAAGCATTATCGCACTGAGAGCGCAACAAGTCGATTTGGAAAACGTGGGGGATATAGCCAACAAGAAGCCGTTAAAGATTACAGGAGGGTTGGCGGCTAATAGCGTTCTTTACGGAGGCAATGAGAATTATAATCGTGATTTCTGGAATTACTTTTTGTCGGGGAGCATTAATTTTTCTATTTACGAATTACTCGACCTGCCTTTTTCTTTCAACCTCACCAATTCCGGCGCCAACATGGCTTATCCCACGCTGCCTAACCGTTTCAGTTTACACCCGACTTACAAGTGGATTAGCGCCCACATTGGCGATGTGGCGATGACCTTTTCGCCCTATACTTTAAATGGTCATCAGTTTACAGGCGCAGGCGTTGATTTAACGCCCGGCGATTGGAAAATAAGCGCCATGGCCGGCCGATTGCAACGCAGCGTAGCCTATGATACGCTCAACCCTTACTCTTTTCCCTATTATCAGCGTATGGGCTACGGAACGAAAGTTCGCTGCGAGCGGGAAAAATACAAAATAGGCGTTATCGGTTTTTTTGCCAAGGACAATGCTTCGTCCATAGCTCCGCCTCCCGACAGTTTGAATGTGGTGCCGCAACAAAATCTGGTTTTAAGCGGCGATGTGTCGGTACAGCTATTACAAAACCTAAGTCTGATGGCCGAATATGCCCACAGCATATTAACGGATAATGCCCATGACATCACACAAAATTTCAACGCTTTTAAAGTCGGGTTTAATTGGCAACTTTGGAAAAATTCCATCGGTATTACTTACGAATATGTAGGCCCCAACTATGCCACGCTGGGCGCTTACTATTTTAATAACGACTTTGAAAACATCACACTGAATTATGCCCGTCCGCTGTTTAACGACAAGCTGAATGTAGCCCTCAATTTCGGGATACAGCAAGATGATTTATCTTCTCAAAATAATTCTAAAACCAATCGTTATGTAAGCTCGGTAAACATCTCCTACGTCCCTTCTGAGCGCATTAACGCTCATGTTTCCTACTCCAATTTTCAATCGCACACGAATATAAAATCGCCTTTCGATTACATTAACCAAACCTTGCCTACGGAAAATCTGGATACGCTTAACTTCTCCCAACTGTCGCAAAATGCGGGCGTCATGCTGAACTTTTCGTTCGGGAAATCCGGCAAAGACGTTATCAGGCATCAATTATCCTTTAATCTCAATTTTCAGGAAGCGGTAAGTAAACATGGCGATATTGCCTATATCGGCGACATCACACGTTTCTACACCTTTGCGACAACCTACGGCCTGCAATTCCCTAAAGGCATTCAGCTTATTTCGGCCTTCAATATTTCTTACAACGATATGGGCATTAGCAATCAGCTGACCGTAGGCCCGTCGGTCGGTGTTAGCGGACATTTCTTAGAAAAAACATTATCGGTCGGAATTTTGACTTCTTATAATACCAACTTTGCCGACGGAAATGCACAAAACAACATCGCTAACATACGGGGAAACATAGGCTGTCGGCTATGGAAACACCATCAGTTGACAGCCAACTGTATCTACCAGCTCCGCTCTTATACAGGAAAAGATAATACGCATGGAATAACCGCTACTATTGGGTACGCTTATAATTTTTAGCGCTTAATAGGGTAAAATCATCATACTTTTTGTCTGTTAGAGCAATTTTTATATTAATTTTGTACTTTATAAAACACAAAAGAATGCAAAAAATGAATGATAGAGAATACAAAAACCTGCCAAGCGTGATGCGGTATTTGTCTTTTTCATATAACTTCAGGACATTGCTTTGCGTTACGATGTTCTTGTTTTGCGGCTTGTCGGGCAAAGCGCAACAATTAGATACCGCCGTTGTTCCAATAACCCAAGGCCATTTTGCCGACACCACAGTGCTTACAACGGATATAGAAGATATTTTTCGACTGTCCGATGAGGAGTTGCGAGTTCTCATCACGCGCATTATGTATTACGGCTCGCATGAAAGATCAATGCGCAACGACCCTTTTTTCGCCCCCGGCACACGCTACTACGAATTATTCAAAGAAGAACGACCGCTTCAGCTGTTCAGCGAATTACCGGTTGCCAAAGCAATACAGGGGCAATTGCAGCTCGACCTGAACAATGCCCGAAAAGCCGCCGCTGCAGGTAGGGTATATTGGTGGCTGCAATGGCTATTGATATTTCTTTGAGTTACCTCTTCAGCCACTTGTACAGCATGCCAGCCAAGACAGCGCCTGCGATGGGGGCTACTACAAACAGCCACAATTGCTCTATGGCTACACCGCCTGCAAATAAAGCCTGTGAAATACTGCGTGCGGGATTCACCGAAGTGTTGGTTACGGGAATACTGATGAGGTGAATCAGGGTCAGGCCCAAACCAATGGCAACGGGAGCAAAACCCTTGGGGGCTTTTTCGTCGGTAGCGCCAAGAATGATGAACAGGAACATGAAAGTCATCACAATTTCCATAAGCAGGGCAGGAAGCAGCTCATAGCCGCCGGGAGAAGCAGCGCCGAAACCATTGGAGGCAAAACTGCCCACCTTGCCGCTCATAACAGCGAAAAGAACAGCAGCAGCCACAATAGCGCCTAATATTTGAGCAGAAATGTAGGACACTATTTCTTTGGAGTCAAATTTGCCGCCTGCCCACAAACCTATAGTTACAGCAGGATTCAGATGGCAACCTGAAATGTGGCCTATGGCATAAGCCATGGTCAACACCGTTAAACCAAAGGCAAGCGCTATGCCTAAAACACCAACGTAAGAACCGGCCAATACAGCCGTTCCGCAACCGCCCATTACGAGCCAAAAAGTACCGAAAAATTCGGCAGTTAATTTTTTTGTCATAATAATTATGTTTAAAATTTAAAGTTCAGTGTAGGGGCGCAACGCTTGCGCCCTCTATTATTAATTAATCGTAAATATAATTCAAAATGGCGGCTAAATGCTCGGCAGCTGTTACCAAGCGTTTTTCGAGTAATGAGGCATATTTGTAATTATAGATATACGGTTTTTCCGTGTAGGTATGGGAGTCATATACGATTTGTGTAGTTTGATAAGTTTCCCATGCCCAATCAAGAATAATGGCATTATTGCCGTCGAAAACCACTTCCTGTAAGGGATACACTCGTTGCAAATGAGCGGCATATTCGGTATAACTCAGTTTCTGAAAATCGACAAAGATGTCGTCCCACAAACTGTGCAAGTTGGTATTGCGCTCAAACCATTTAATTGGAATACGATTGCCGCCAAGGTCTTCGAGTCGTCCAAGGTGCATGGGACAGTGCATATCCTGTACTATATGCACCAGCATTTTCAACATATTGGTGTCGTTGGGGTTTTGCTTCAAGTAAGCCGTAAGCGTCATCGCCTGATATACCGCTTCGCCGCTGTTTTGTTTTACGGACAAGGTATCAAAAGCCTCGCGGGTAAGCTCGGCATCAAGATTGGTATAATGCCATGTCCGTGCATAATCATAAAGAGTGTCGGAGCGCACCATGTCGCCCCAAATCGACATCATGGCCACGCTGCTGTTGCCGAATATGGCGGTTACTTCTTTTTTTGCTTTATCGGTCAACAGCGATTCGCTCATTTCGCCAATAGCGCGATGAGCTGTGGCGCCCCAAGCTACCGCAGTAAAGGGTAGAAGGGTGAAAAGGCAAAAGGTAAAAAGGGTAAGGAGGGAGGAGGGTCGAGAGACGGGATTCATAATTTATTTCATTAAGAAATTAATATCGTCGGAAGCCTGGTACTCCTTTGGCTCTACTCCTTTTTTGAAGACACGCAGGGAACGACTGCCATGCAAGCGAATTTGATTACCTTCGACATAAAACATACAAGCCTCGCGCAGGCCAGCCACAAAGCGGTTAGGGTTGGCCGCTATATATTCTTCTATGCGTTGTTCGCGCGTTTCGCCTGCATGCCCCGTAGGGTGTCCATCAAGATAATGCGGATTAATCTGGAAGGGAATAAGGTTGAAAGCCGAAAAACTGGGCGGTTCTACAATAGGCATATCGTTGGTGGTGCAAATGGTAGGGCAGGTTAAATTCGAGCCTGCGCTCCAGCCGATGTAAGGCGTACCCGCCTGAACTTTTTCGCGGATAGGTGCTATTAACCCCAATTCCTGCACGTACTTTAACAGGTGGAAGGTGTTGCCGCCGCCTACCACGATAGCCTGCGCTTCAGCTACTGCTTTGGGAGCGTCTGCATAACGGTGTACGCTGTCAACTTCTATACCGAAGGGCGCTAATTTGTCCTGCACTTTTTGCTGATAAGCGTCATAGCTAAAAGTAACTGCCGCAAAAGGCACAAAAAGAATTTTTTTCACCTTGTTTTCCTGCAGGAAATCGGCAATATTCTGCTTGCAATATTCCAAATAAGCTTCGCCGGCATTGGTAGAGTTGCTGATTAAAAGTAGCTTCATAATATAATTTTTATTTTGGTTTAAAAAGCTAAGGTAGTCATTTTTTATGAAACCATAGAAAAAAAATGTAAATTTTTGCAAAAACACCAATAAATATTTAACTTTGTAAAAAATTAGAAGGACCACCATAATGACGGCAATATTTTTAGTATTCTTGTTTAATTATACCTTTTGCGATGCCATATAACGAACAGATAATTAGAGATTTATTTCAGAAATGGGCGCAGGCGCCTGTAGAGAATATAACTGCCTTAAAAGCCGCAGGCTCTAATCGACAATATTTCCGCATATTCGGAAGAGGGAAACAGGCTGTAGCTACTTATGGCACTAACCAGCTTGAAAACAAAGCGTTTTTTGCTATCGGGCGACATGCGCGCCTACAAGGAATTAATGTCCCTGCTATTTACGCCGTTGCCGACGATGAACTGCATTACCTGCAAGAAGATGTAGGCGACACCTCTCTGTTCGACCTGCTCGGCGCTTCGGAAGCCCCTGCCTTGCTTCGGAAAGCCGTGGAGGCCTTGGCATATATGCAAGTGAAAGGTTTGCAGGATTTTGACTATACTCAATGCTATCCGATTGCAAGTTTCGATCGGCAATCTTTATTTTGGGACCTTAATTATTTTAAATACAATTTTTTAAAATTTACCAAAGTAGATATTGACGAAGTCAGATTAGAAGAAGATTTTAACCGCTTGGCCGACTATCTTTTAATTGCCGACAGCTCGTTTTTCATGTACCGCGACTTTCAAAGCCGCAATGTGATGATACACAACGGCGAACCTTGGTTTATTGATTTTCAGGGCGGCCGCCGCGGCCCCTTAGCCTACGATGTAGCTTCTTTCCTGTTTCAGGTACGTGCTAATTTCAGCGAAAAAACACGTATGGATTTATTAGAACATTATTTGAAGGCGCTTGAAAAATTAACTACTGTAAATAAATCCATTTTTACCGAACAATTGTATGCCTTTGCTTTCTTTAAAGGCTTGCAGAACCTCGGCACTTATGGCTATCGCGGAATATTTGAGCAAAAGAATCTATTCCTGCAAAGCATACCGCAGGCTATTGACCTCCTCTGCACCTTAATCGACAGCGGCAGGCTAAACCACCTTTCTACCGATTATCTCTTTGATTTGATGCGAAGCGCGGGTCAAAAAACAGATAACAGCAATTACACATCACTCATAAATCATAAATCATCACTCATAAACCCCTTAACCGTTACCCTTACCAGCTTCTCTTACAAAAAAGGTTATCCGAACGATAACAGCGGCCACGGCGGAGGCTTTGTGTTCGACTGCAGGGGGCTTAGCAACCCCGGCCGCCTGCCCGAGTTCAGCAACCTCAGCGGTCGTAATCCGGCAGTAGTTGATTATTTAGAAAAAGAGCCGAATGTTAAAGCTTTTTTACAAGCTGTTTTTGCCTCCTTAGATGTCAGTGTCGGTAATTATATTGAACGCGGGTTTACCCATCTGTCTGTGGCTTTCGGCTGCACCGGCGGCCAGCACCGCTCGGTGTATTGCGCCGAGCAAACCGCCAAGTACTTAGTCGAAAAATATAAGATAAATGTGCGTTTGGCACACCGCGAGTTGCATATTGAAGAACACCTCACTCCTGAACCATGAAAGCAATGATTCTTGCCGCCGGATTAGGCACCCGCCTCGGCCCGATTACGGCCAACCGACCAAAAGCCTTAGTGGAGCTTAACGGTACGCCATTGTTAACCTTGGTCATTCGGCGTTTACAGCGCTTCGGTTTCGATGAAATTATTATCAACGTACATCATTTTGCCGAACAAATCATACAATACCTGCAGGCGCATAATAATTTCAGATTGCAAATCAGCATTTCCGACGAGCGGGAAGCCCTGCTCGACACCGGCGGCGGCATTAAGAAAGCCGAATGGTTTTTTAATGACAATCAGCCTTTTTTAGTACATAATGTAGATATTATCAGCAACATTGACTTAAAGGCCTTGTATCAATATCATCTCAATACGCAGGCTATGGCGACCTTAGCCTGTAAGGAACGGCCTTCGTCACGTTACTTTCTGTTTAACAAGCAACTGCGGCTCTGCGGCTGGGAAAACGACCAAACGGGAGAGCAAAAGACGGCTATTCCTGTTGCGGCAGATGAAATACGGCGCATGGCATTCAGCGGCATTCATATTATTCACCCCGAACTGTTGCGGCAAGTTAATCAGGTCGGCGCTTTTTCTATCATTGATGCCTATTTGCAACTCGCTGCAACTAATCTTATTAATTGCTTCGACATTGGCGATGCCGACATTGTAGATGTGGGGAAGCCGAAGCAACTTCAATTGGCCATAAGTGAGGAGTTCAAAGTCGCCATGTCAAACGAAATTGAGACATCTGCTTAATTACAAGGTTTAAGATTCAAAATTTAACCAATTAACACAAACATCTACCTATCAAACGTTTATATTTCTAATAACTAACAACTAATAATTTACAACTAACAACTAATATTTTATTTTTAGTGCCTTGCAAATCAAAATTTTATCCATATATGAAAACACTTCGTCTTTTAATCATCAGTCTGCTAATTCCGCTTACAAGCTATGCGCAATTCTATACGCAGGAGGCTAATGGATTTTTTAAATTAACCCGCGAGGGCGCCGATCATTTTGCCGCCTTAGCCCTGAAATGTATTACGCAAGAATTTCCGAATAAAACCCAACATGTACAGGTTGATTCGAGCGATTTCCAGCAACCTTCGGGCTATCACCCGACCTTCTACGGCTGTTTCGACTGGCATTCGGCCGTGCATGGGCATTGGATATTAGTTAAATTACTGAAAGAATTTCCCGACATGGCGCAGGCGGCCGTTATCCGCGAAACCATAAACAATCATCTGACCCGCGACAAAATAGCGTTTGAATTAGCCTATTTTGACTCAAAACACAATAAAAGTTTTGAGCGCACCTATGGTTGGGCCTGGCTGCTGAAGCTAACAGAGGAGCTCTACACATGGAACGACCCGCAGGGGCAGGAATGGTATGCCAATATCCAACCCTTAGCCAAACATATAGCCGACTTATATATTGATTTTTTGCCCAAGCAAAGCTTTCCCAATCGTACAGGCGTTCACCCCAACACCGCTTTCGGGTTGTCTTTAGCTTGGGATTATGCGGTAACAATAAGCGATGAAAGCCTGACGTTCAGCATTGGCAGTAGGGCCTTGGACTATTATGCCCAAGACCGCGATTGTCCCGCGCAGTGGGAGCCGGGCGGCACCGATTTCTTTTCGCCCTGTTTGATAGAAGCCGAATTAATGGCCAAAATCTTGAATAAGAGCGATTTTCAAAACTGGCTAAAGGCCTTTTTACCACAGCTAAAAGAGGGACAACCAGCCATTTTATTCAATCCGGTAAGTGTAACCGACCGTTCCGACGGCCATCTCGTACATTTAGACGGCTTGAACCTCAGCCGCGCATGGTGCTTTCTGAATATTGCGGCAAGCGCCAGTGACAGCGCCTTAGGTCAAACACTGATAACGGCAGCAGCACAACACTTGGCTAAAACCATTCCGCTAATTGCCGACGGCGACTATATGGGCGAACACTGGTTGGCCAGCTTCGCCGTATATGCTTTGTTTGCAGGCAGGTGATGATTATTTTCGTCGTTTTTAATGTGGCTGCTGTTAAAAAATTTCATTTTTTTCTTGTATAACCCCTGCCCCTTGAGTGCAGGGTCATTTAGTTTCGGATATGCGATTTGCGATTTGCGACTTAGCGATTTGCGATTTGAGATATGAGTTTGACTGATACTTGATACCTTGTACCCTTTACCCTTGTACCTTTCACCTTAATTCTCAACTCTCAATTCTCAACTGTCAATTGACCCACAGTGCCTTAATCGGCCTCAAAAACCTGTCTAACAGGCGCAGGTCGTCGGTTACTATTTCAGCTGTGCCCTGCATCTCCTGACTGAAAGTCAGAATTTTTCCGTAGTTAGTCTGTAACACATCTAGAAAGTCCACTTCTAAAATGTAGCGTAGCTCCCCATTGCGCATTATGGATACTAATGCTGCGTTTTTCACTTGTAGCTTTATCATTCCATATTCCATATAAGGGAAATTGTCTAACTTGACATTCACGGTCTGCCCTGCTTTTATTTTACCCGTTCCTTGCGGGGGTAAATAAATTTTCCCTTTAAAACATGTTATACTATCGGACATCACCGTCTGTTTTTCATCTGCCAACAAGCTATCTATCCTGCCGATGGTTTCGGAAATAACATTAGCCAACAACTTTTTTGGAGTAACTTCTATCGGAGCAATAATTATTTCAGGATATTTAAAGAAATAACTACCGATAAACAATAGCGCTACTACGGTAAAAATAACCGTAATCCCCCAACGTATTAGCCAACGCGGTGGTCGGCCTAAAATTTCTTGCACTTCTTCTGAGCGAATTTCTATGTCTTTTTCCTTGGTTGTCATATTAATTTCCTAATTCTAACTGATTTTTCACCAACTCATAATACTCCCCTCGCAGCGCGGTAAGTTCAGTGTGCGTACCTGTTTCCGTGATGCAGCCCCTGTTCAGTACTACAATCCGGTCGGCATTCTTTACCGTGCTGAGGCGGTGTGCCACTATCACTACTGTTTTTCCTTTGAAAAAGGCGTCTAAATTTTTCATAATTACCCGTTCATTGCTTGCATCTAATGCATTAGTGGCTTCATCGAAAAACAGGAAGGAAGGATTCTTATATACCGCACGGGCTATGAGAATGCGCTGCTTTTGTCCCTGACTCAAACCGTGACCTTCCTGACCTATTTTTGTGTTTACGCCTAAAGGCAAAGTATCTATTAAATCCCTCAGATTAGCCACTTTTAAAGCGTGTAATAACTGTTGGGTGTTAATCGTCTCGTCGCTTACGGCGATATTGCGGGCAATGGTATCGGAAAAGATGAAGCCTTCCTGCATCACTGCGCCGCAGGTATCGCGCCATATTCGCTTGCTTAGATTGTCTAGTAGGGTATCACCGACTAAAATTTCGCCCTTAACAGGCGGATAAAAACCCAGTAGGAGTTTTACTAAGGTGGTTTTTCCGCTGCCGCTCATGCCCACTATGGCGGTGGTTTTGTTGGCTGGAATATGCAAATTCAGGTCTTTCAACACCATCTCGGAATGCGGCCCCTCGTATTGAAAAGAAAGGCTGCGGAGCGTAAAACTGTGCTCTTCGGGCAGAAACGATATTATCCCTCCCTCCTGTTGCTCCTCATCTTCGCGCGTGTGTATTTCGCCCAAGCGCTCCAAACTGATTTTGGCGTCCTGCGCTGATTGTATGAAGCCTATAAATTGCGAAATGGGGGCATTCAATTGTCCGATGATATACTGCACGGCCATCATCATACCAAGGGTCATGTTTCCAGTGATAACGGCCTGTGCTGCGAAAAAGGAGATAATGATATTCTTGGTTTCGTTGATAAAAAAGGCGCCACTCTGCTGATACTGACTTAATGCCAACCCCTTAACGCTTATGCGGAACAGCTTTGCCTGAATGCGTTCCCACTCCCAGCGTTTTTGCCGCTCACAGTTGTTCTGCTTGATTTCCTGCATGCCGGTAATCATTTGGTAGAGATTGCTTTGCAATGTAGAGGCTTGAATAAAACGTTTATAATCCAAATCTTTTCGCCGTTTGAGAAAGAGTAGCACCCACAGCACGTACAGCGTACTTGCAATCAAAAAGACCAAGAGCAGGGTTGCGTTGTAAAAAGCTAAAACTCCGACAAAGACCACAAAACTCACTATTGAAAAAAGCGTTGTTAGCGTGGTAGAGGTCAGGAATGATTGAATGCGGCTATGGTCGCCGATGCGCTGCATGATATCGCCGATCATCTTGGTATCGAAAAATCCGATGGGCAGCTTCATGAGTTTGATGAGAAAGTCGGATATGATGGAAATGTTGATGCGCGTACTAATGTGCAGCAATATCCATGAGCGGATAAACTCCACGGCGGTTTGTGCGGTAAAGAGGGTAAGCTGCGCAATGAGAATAAGCGTTACGAAGGAGAGATTATTATTGTTGATTCCGTAATCGACTATGCTTTGGGTAAGAAAAGGAAAAATAAGGAGCAGCAAGGTGCCCAGTAACATGCCAAAGAACAACTGCATTATCAATTTATAGTATGGCCTCAAATATTTGAACAAAAAGAAAAATTTAGTCCGGTCGTCACGTTCGCCTTCCTGCGCGTAGAAATCAGGCGTAGGTTCGAGTAGCAGAGCTAAGCCGCGGTCTTCGCCCTTATTTCTCGTGTTAATCCAATACTGACAAAATTCATCCTTTGTACATTTAATTTTTCCATATCCCGGATCGGCTATATGTAGCGTGTAATCATTTTCATTTTTCTTTTCTATGTGATAAATAATTACAAAATGACACTGCTTAACATGAACAATACAAGGTAGGACAATAGTAGTTAATTGTTCAAAAGTAATCTTTACTCCTGTGGTGCGAAACCCAATTTTTTCGGCTGCATCGCTAATGCCCAATAGCGATACTCCCTGACGTGTAAGAAAACAGTTGTCACGTAAGCCTTGCAAGGAATAGTTCCGGCCATAATGCTTGGCTACCATTTGCAGGCAGGCCGGGCCGCAATCCATCGCATCGTGTTGATGGGTAAAGGGAAAGCGAGACATAAATTTAAAGATTCAGGAAACAAGATTTAAAAATGTAAAGAAAATCGCTGAAAATATTGAAGGAATGATATTATTTTTTGTCCATTTCATGTAAAGAGTCTATCTTTTCCATTTTATATTTCTTCCCCGTATTGAAGAAATAATTAATCCTAAAAGCAAAACCAAAGGTCTTATGCTCAAAAATTGATTGATGAGCAAGGTTCTCGCTAAAAATATAGGATGTCTCATTAGATTTTACTACACTTCTCAAAGCAAGAAATACATTGAGGTTCTGAAATTTTTTCATAACAAATATGGCATCAAGCTCGTATTGAGGTTCAATATGTCCTTGTATAGTTAAACGTTTTGTTGAGAAGGAGCCCCAAGTGCCCATAGCCATACGCCAAGGCAGTCCTACAGTCAAGGATAAATTGGCGGTAAAAAACCAATTGCTACGCATAATATTTTCAATTTTATATATGTCACGATACAGGCTCATTTCAGGTTCTATTTCCATAAATCCTAAAATAACAGATGAGCCAGACAATGCAATCCCAAATGTTTCCCTTTGCCCCAAATTCTTTGGCATAATAGTGTAAAATAAATTATTGTCATAAGTAACCTGAGAACGAATTAAACGTCCACTGTAATTGTAAAATAAGGCAGCGCTTAAGTTAATACTGGGCTTACTAAAGTTATAGCGCAACGATAATGAATGCTGAGTCTGTGCTTGTAGTAAGGGATTTCCCTGGCGTATGGTTAAGCTATCGTATTGAATACTATAGGGGGCAAGTTGCCAGGCTGAAGGGTAGTAGGAGGTTTTTCGATAAAGCGCCCGAATGGTGTTGTACTTGTTAATTTGTTTATTCAACAATAGCAGAGGGGAAAGAAATTGTTGAACGACCGTTTCAGTACCTGAGACTCGGAAATTTGTCCTGTTTTCTTCTGCCTTTATTCCTAATCGGCAAGTAAGCCCCATTACCGTAAGATAGAGGTCCAAAAAGCCACTATAACGCAACTCATGAAACTTGTTATCCCCAAGTCCATTATTTAATATTCCATCAAAATTTTGGTTATAGCATTGAAATCCGGCATTTACTCTTAACCAATTATTCAGCGTATTTGAATAATCTATCATTAGATTGCCGGCTAACTTCTCAACTTGTTCTTTACCCCCGTATGTTTCACCGCTTTCATATAATGTAGTAGTATTTTCATCTGTGTTCATTACATTAAGGTTGAAATTAGCCGTAAGATAATGCTCATCTTCCTTGATTTTATACTTGTAAAACAGGGTGTAGTTACCCACAAAATAATTGTATTGGAGCTGTTGTGTGAATTTTGTCAGATCTTCTGTTATATTATTGCTTGTTTTAGATGGTTGAACATCCCAGTTTTTATTGCACTGCATTAAAAAATCGGTTTTTGTTGATACGTTAAGGTAATGCTTCTTATTTATATAATAGTCAATATTTAGCCTTACATCATTGTTCACTTCCCAAGGCTTGGCGGCATATGTCTTTGTTTTATACACATCTTGGGTATTAGTATTGGTACGTATTTCTGTACCTTCCGAAGCATATGCGCGGTAATAATTCCTATAAGCCAAATTTATCCTCACTTTTTCGAAGCCGACAATAACCCCGGCATAAGCGTCCAAATGTCGGCCATTCAGTAAAAAGGAAACTTCCGTATCGCCCGATACTCCTTTTCGTGGCTCCTCTCTCAGTATAATATTGATAACCCCGTCATACGCAATTTCTACTCCGGAAGAAGGTATAGTTATAACCTCAACTTTAAGAATATCGTTAGGATTCACAGTACGTAAATCAACCGAGGAACCCGTATTTATGCCGTTAACAAGTACTAGAGTGTTTTCTAAGCCTTGTATGCGGGCAACTCTAGTCAACTCATTTACCGATACCTGAGGTATTTTTTTCAACAGCTCGGCCGTAACACTCACATTTGCTAACATAGCGCTATCAACAAGATGCACAACCTTATCGGCCATAAACATAGTTTTGGCATCGGCTATCACATACACCTCGCTTAGTGTAAAATTGTTTGGCACCATCTTAATTTGCCCCAAGGCTAATTCCCGTTGTTGGGCAGTAATATTTATAGTTTTTTTTTCGTATCCAAGGTGGCTTATAGTAATATAGCCATTGTTTTCCAAGTGGACATTGCGAAAGTCGAAAAAGCCCAGTGAATCTACAAGTATAGCATTAAATACATTGTGATTATCACTGTCGAAGACCTGAAAGGTGGCATATGCAATGGGCGAGAGGCTCAGGCTATCAACAATAGATCCGCGAATACGCATATCCTTTGAATAGCCGGATAAAAAGAAGAACATACAATAAGATAAAATCAATAATTTTTTCATATAAGAACTATTAAATGTTATTCATAATATATTTTATTTATCAAAGGAGGAGCGTAAGGACATTCGGGATACGGAAATAGCCAATTGTCTTCCCCATAGGCAGCTATAATATCAATCCAACAAACACCGGTATTGTGCCTGCATGCTGTAAATTCGTTGCAACGCGAGCAAGCACTTTCTTTTGGAAATTTATTTTGAGCAATATAAAATAAATCCTTTGCCTGCGCACTATTCCACATTTCCATAATAGAATTATGTAAAAGATTACCCATTTTTAAATTTTTATTAAAATAGGCTTCCTCACAAATGGTAACATCACCATTAGGTAATATTAGAAAGGAGCGCTCATTGCCTGTGCATTTAGCCCGTTTTTCAAAATTTTGTTTCTTGTTTTCAAACGAATCATTATATAATTTGCTTTCGAGTATCGGTGCATCAACATTTATGATACAACGAGATCTCATTCTTTTTTTATCAACAACCTCATTTAACATTTTGATTTGTTCTAATGACAAACGAAAGTTAATAAATTGCTCCGGTGTCTTATAAAGGGAGTAGCCGGGCGCAGTAAATTCAAGTTTTGTTACATTTTTATACTGTTGAAAATAATCAACGAAGGTATTAATTTTATCAATATCAAAAATAGAAGAGGTAAGTACCGATTTTATTTTTGTTTCAATGCCTTTTTGGTCTAATATATTAATCGTCTTGAGCATATTATGATAATAAATTTCACCAACTTCTAGATTCATTTTTAAATCTTCATAAAAAACAGAATCCAATGAAATTTGAATGTTTTTTACTCCCAAGTCTTTTAATATATCTATGTCATAACTATTTAACGGCACTTTTGTAGATAAGAAAGGATCGTAATCATTCAGATAAAGTTCCGAAAGTAAATCTTTCCAATAATCATATAAAAATAGCTCCCCACCCGTAATATCCACATTTCTAAATTTTAGCTCTTTAGTTTCTTTTATAAATTCTTTGATTCTTTCAAAAGGCATTACAGTTTGCATTTTTATCCGTCTGTCGGCATAACAATAGATACAATTGGTGGCACAAAGCGTATTTATCATAAGGGTTGTATCTATAGGGATGTTATACCGCGCAGATTCAAAATCAAGATTTTGCAAAATATTAAAATCTTCAACTATATAATTCCTTAAAGGATAATCTTTATTTTCTATGAGCAATAATTGGGGCATATAAAAATAATAATTATCATATTCAACTACAATCATCCCTTTGTTTTCTATAAATTGAGAGACTAAAGCCAGAGCCTTTTCTTCCGACAAATCAAAAAACGGACATACCTCTTGTATAAGAATTTCCTTAAGCGTTTTATTTCCTTTAAAAAAGCAAAACAACATAGCATGTATGGGATGAATAAATGTAGAAAAACTGTTTTTACCCAAATGGCTATAAATCTCCTTGCTCGCATCTGCCAGTACAATACGATTAATATCGTTTCGTATGATGTAGCAGGGATTAAAAATATATTTTTTTGTTAATATCTCTTGTGTCATAGTGATTTATTTCTTAATTAAAATTGCTCCGTAATACCTGTTCGGGTAAAACTTTTCCCATTTATCTTGTCTATATCCATAAATATGCGCGTACTGTATGATTTTGTCATAGTTTTGGCTCATCCATCTACAGATCAATCTCTTTCTTGATACCGTTAATCCGGAAAAACGAACATGACGAGAGGGTGATTGCTGTACAAATCTAAAGAGAATCCATGATATAGTTGCTATAACCTTATCCGTATCTTTATTATCTGACACAACATCTTCTTTAATATTGCCTTCTATTACATCACCAAAATTAAGCTGATAATAATTTTTCAAATCTGTCTCCCTAAAGCAAACCTGTTTTTTTATTTTACCATTTGGCCCTTCACTAAAAAAGTAATAGTCGAACGATGAGTCCGCAAAAATTTCATATCTGTCAATATTATACCCCATAGACTAATACTCCAGTGTTTTTGGGAATTGCTAATAAATGATCCAATATTTAAATATAACATAAAAACTCAAAAGAGAGGCTTATATTTCTGATACGTAAAACGCCCATACAATAAGCCTCTCTCTATAAAATTATAAAACTGCATCTATTACCTTGTCAACTAGATCTTTCTCTTGAGGTTTTGTGTCATTAATTGAGCCACCTCCTGTTGATGAGTTTTTGTACCCCGGCTGACAGCTATCCTTACAACTTTGCTCACAACCGCTTTTGCAAGCGCCGCCAAGGGCATTCCTCATTTCTTCATCTGAAAGGACATTAGTGGAATCTATATCCTTATAATTATTGTTTAACTCCGTTAAGGTTTTCATAATTGTAATTTTTTGCTTTACTTAATTTAAAAAACTTTTCGGAACCACTACCTTTATACATTCAGGATGTTACGTTTTCCTTAATATCTCTAAACATTCCCTTATAAGAGGGTTCCGTGTAATCGTTATATTATAGGCCGTTGCTAACAAGGGAAATCATAGCAACGGCCCATTTAGTCAAAATTATTCTTCCCTAATTGCCAAATGGTTAATTTTATTGTAAAGCACTGATAATGAGTATGTTGGTGGGGGGGGGGGGGGGGGGAAAAGGTTTTTTTTTAATAATATAGGATGTTTTGGGTGGCATAGAGTAAAAAAAAATGGAGAGGAAAAGTTGAGAAAAAAGAAGAAAAGCCAAAAAAA
>WRMN01000023.1 GCA_009777095.1 Bacteroidales bacterium
GAAGCTCGCCAAGCTATCAGTGGCAGGTAAATGCTTCGCCGGTGGGCGGCGCAACCAATTCGACCTTCGTTTATGTACCCGATAACGGCGATAGCATTAGCTGCGAAATGACCTCAAACGCCGCCTGTGCCACTCCGAATCCGGTTACATCTAACAGCATAGTTATGACGATGACGCCATTAGTGCTGCCGGGGATAACGCTAACGGGAGTGCCGGATTAGGGTATTCAGTAAATAAAATTCAAATCCCAACAAATTCATTTTGAAGATGTTGGGATTTTTTATGTTTTTGTGCATTACTCCAAAAGTACGGTTTACCGGCCAAAATCGGGGTAATTGTTTTTTGTCGTTTTTTCAGTCCAGTCAGAATTTTCGAACATAATACTTTTTTGGAATAATTTTTCTCTTGGAGAATTGAATATATGAATCCATCCTGTGGAGGGTACAGGAAATATTTTAGAGGCAATTCTCAGGGGGATATATTTCTATTTCCTGAATATCCCTAAGCGAAAAGGTTTAATTTACTTCTTTCCCTATCATTCGCCAAAGCTCATGAGCAAGGGCTATGCTAAAGATGACGGATCCGGTGTAGATGAAGAGGTAGTGGGGGCCGGTAATGTCGTACAAGTTGGCATTGGCCGATATGTCGGGATACAGCAATATTATGATAAAAGCTACTCCATTGTTGACCGCGTGCATGAAAATACATGGCCACAGCGATTTCGTCCGCCAATAAACCCAACCTATGGCAAAACCCAGAAAAAAGGCCGGAATAGCCTGCCAGGGATTAAGATGTAGCACGGCAAATATCAGCGACGACCAGGCAATAGCCTTATAAGGGGGTGTTTGATTGGTTAGTAATCCTTTTAAAATAACCCCGCGGCACAACCATTCCTCGGCAAGAGGAGCCGCAATCACTGCTAGAATAAGAGTGGGGAGGTTAGCGGTAAAGGCTAAAGCAAAAATATTCTCCATACATTCAGGCATAGGTATCCACATATACAAGGGTTCAATAGAAATGGATAACAGGGGCATGAAAAACAGCAGCAGGAGATAGAGCGAAAATGTTGTTTTTATGTTTTGTGTTGCAGGCGCTTCTGCCTGTTCTTGCCACTTTTCTAATTGAATGACAACTACGCCCATTAAAATAAAAGCAAATACATAAGCAAAGAGGTTTGTCCATGGTTGGGCTTCCTGACCGAAAATGATTGATAGTATGCCACTCGCAATACCAGACATCAACATACAGGCTAATATTAAGCCTAAAAGCATCCACGATTGGGATAGATTGGGATTATAGCTGAATAAACGTTTCATCATTTTATTATTTTGCACAAAGCTATAAATTTTCTATCTTTGTACAAAATCCTGCATGTAATTATACTAATATGATAAATTGGACTAAAATAAAATCAAAAATTCCGCGTTTTTTACGGAATAAATATGTGCTCACACTCTTGCTTTTTGGAGTGTGGATAACCATATTCGATAATAATAGCATCATCAGCTGGGTGCAAAACAGAATGCGGCTTGCCAAGATAGAGACAGAACAACAAAACTATCGGCAGTTGTTGAATGCAACCTCTACTGCTATTGAGGATTTGACAAACAATAATGACAGCCTTGAAAAATTTGCCCGTGAAAACTTTGGCTTTCACAAGGACGATGAAGAGGTGTTTATTGTAGAAGATTAAATTTGACTTACAATTTCCGCTTGATTTCCACGATTTCGTAGGCTTCAATAATGTCGCCTACCTTGATGTCGTTGAAGTTGTCGATATTCAGGCCGCAGTCGTAGCCGTTAGACACTTCTTTTACATCATCTTTAAACCGCTTGAGCGAGCCGAGCGAGCCGGTATATACCACAATGCCGTCGCGAATAACGCGTATTTTTGCATGACGGGTAATCTTTCCTTCTTTCACCATACAGCCGGCTACCGTTCCCACTTTGGTAATTTTGAAGGTTTCGCGCACCTCAACCGTTGAAGTAATTTCCTCTTTTTGTACGGGCGCTAACATACCTTCAATACCGTCTCTCACTTCGTTAATAGCGTCGTAAATGATAGAATAAAGGCGGATTTCAATTTCTTCCTGCTCGGCTAACCTGCGCGCATTAGCGCTCGGCCGTACCTGAAAACCAATAATGATAGCATTGGAAGCGGCAGCCAACAATACATCAGATTCGGAAATGGCGCCTACCGCTTTATGTATGACATTCACGTGTACTTCTTCGGTTGACAGTTTCAGCAGGGAGTCGGCCAAGGCTTCGATAGAGCCGTCAACATCGCCTTTGACAATAACGTTCAGTTCTTTGAAATTACCAATTGCTATGCGGCGTCCGATTTCTTCCAAAGTGATATGTTTTTTGGCCTTGATGCCTTGCATGCGCAGTAATTGTTCGCGTTTGTTGGCAATTTCTTTGGCTTCTTTTTCATCGTCCATTACGTTGAAGGTTTCGCCGGCGGCAGGAGCGCCGTTCAACCCCAATACTAATACGGGCGTAGAGGGGCCTGCCTCGGTAATGCGTTGCCCGCGCTCGTTGAACATAGCTTTCACTTTACCGAAGTGATTACCACTCAGTAAGAGGTCGCCGATATGCAGGGTGCCGTTTTGTACGAGAATGGTAGCCACGTAGCCGCGTCCCTTATCCAACGATGACTCAATAACAGAGCCCATAGCATTTCTATCGGGATTAGCTTTTAGCTCGAGCATTTCGGCTTCGAGCAACACTTTTTCGAGCAGCTTGTCTATGTTCGTACCATGTTTGGCATCTACTTCCTGACATTGGTATTTGCCGCCCCAGTCTTCCACCAAATAATTCATATTGGCTAATTGTTCCCTGATTTTTTCGGGATTTGCACTGTTCTTATCAATTTTACTGATGGCAAACACCATAGGAACATTGGCCGCCACAGCGTGGTTGATAGCCTCTATGGTTTGAGGCATCACGGCATCGTCGGCTGCGATGATGATAATAGCTACGTCGGTGATTTTGGCTCCGCGGGCGCGCATAGCGGTAAAGGCTTCGTGGCCGGGCGTATCAAGGAAGGTAATGCGGCGGTCGTCTGAAAGTTCCACACTGTAGGCCCCGATATGTTGTGTAATGCCGCCGGCTTCACCCGCAATCACGTTTGATTTACGAATGTAGTCCAGTAATGAAGTTTTACCGTGGTCAACGTGTCCCATTACCGTAATAATCGGCGGGCGGTACTGTAAATCTTCCGGCGCATCTGCATCAGCAGGAATGGCGTCCTGAATATCGGCGGTTACAAATTCTACGGTGAAACCAAATTCTTCGGCAACGACCACTAAGGCCTCGGCATCTAAACGTTGATTGATAGACACCATCAAGCCAAGGTTCATACAGGCTTCTATAACTTTAATAACGGGAACGTCCATCATGTTGGCCAATTCGTTTACGGTAACAAATTCGGTCAGTTGAAGTATGCTGCTTTGCTGTTCGTGCATTTCCTGTTCTTCGGATAAACGCTGGCTTACCAAGTCGCGTTTCTCGCGGCGGTATTTGGAACTCTTGGTTTTTCCCTTGCCTTCGGTCATGCGGGCGTAGGTCTCTTTAATTTGACGCTGTACGGCATCTTCGTCCACCTCTTTGTGTATGGGTTTAAAACGTCCCTTATCTTTTTTCTTTCCGCCCTTATCCGACTGTTGTTTTTGTTTTTCGTGCTGCACATCGACACGTTGTTTAGCGTCTTTTTTGATGCGCTCGCGTTTCTTTTTATTTCTTTCGGCGCGGCTTTCCGGCTGTGGTTTTTTCTTCTCAAACTGAGCAAGGTCTATCTTTTGGCCTTCTACAATCTTTGGGCCGCTAAGTTTCTCTATGCGGGTGGCAATATGTTCAATTACTTTCGGCGGCTCAGTAGTCGGTTCTACGGGTTCGGAAGCTTCCGTTTTTCCAACTACGAGGTCTTTTTTCGCAGTTGCCGGTTTCCCTTGCTTAGGCGCTTCTTGCTGTTTTTTCGGCTTTGGTTTTTCTTTTTGCTTCTTCTTGTCTTTTTTACTTTTCTTGTCCGGACGGGTTTTGGTATTGAGCGAATCAAGATCGATTTTATCTACAATCTTTACGCCTACTACTTCTTCTTCCGGTTTTTTTGTTTGTTTTTGTTCTTTTTTCGGCGCTTCTTCCGGAACTGTTTCTACATCTGTTACAGGCTTTTCCTCTTTATCTTCTTTCGGTTGAGATTGAGCAGGTTTTTCCTTTGGCGTTTCTACAGGTTCAGTCTCTTTTTTCTTCTTTTCTGTTTCAGGCTTTTCAACCGACTTGATAGTCGGACGCTCCACCAAGGTAGTTTTAATAAAAATTTCTTTTTCTTCGTCCTCTTCTTTTTTCTTTTCCTTGAGGTCGTCAATAGAAATGGTTTCCTGTTTTTCCTTAACCTTAAGGCTTACCTTTTTAGATTCTTCTTTCAACGTTAACTCTTTGCCAAATTCTTTCAGCGCAAGATTGTATTCCTCCGTTGTAATTTTAGCGTTAGGAGAGGCTTCGACTTCAAAGCCTTTCTTCTTCAGAAATTCAACAAGCGTATTAACCGCGATGTTAAATTCCTTGACAACCTTACTTATTCTGATAGTTTCGCTCATTATCTGTTATATGTTAACGTTACTCTGCTGCTTCTTCAAATTCGGCTTTTAATACTTTCAATACTTCATTTACTGTTTCTTCTTCCAGGTCGGCGCGTTTCATTAATTCGGCAGGGGCAATGGAAAGTACGCTCTTGGCTGTATCGCAGCCTATAGCTTTGAGGGCATCAATGATCCATTTTTCAATTTCATCGCTGAACTCGTCTAAACGCACATCTTCTTCTTCCTCGTCAATTTCACGATATACGTCAATTTCATAACCTACCAACTGGCCTGCTAATTTAATATTCAAACCACCTTTGCCGATGGCTGCCGACACCTCGGCAGGTTTCAGGAATACCCCGATGCGCTTAGTATCGTCATGAATTTTTATAGACGATATTTTAGCAGGGCTTAATGCGCGTTGCACCAATAACTGTGTGTTGCTTGTCCAGTTAATAATATCAATATTTTCGTTACGTAATTCACGCACGATACCGTGAATACGCGAGCCTTTCACACCAACGCAGGCGCCTACGGGGTCAATACGGTCATCGTAAGACTCAACGGCTACTTTAGCACGTTCGCCGGGCTGACGCACAATCCTCTTTATGGTAATTAAACCGTCGAAAATTTCGGGCACTTCCTGTTCAAATAAGCGCTCAAGGAAAGTGTTGGCAGTTCGCGATAAGATGATAACCGGCGCGCTATTTTTCATTTCTACCTTGGCTACCACTGCACGCAGCGTATCGCCTTTACGGAAGAAGTCCGTAGGAATTTGTTCGCTTTTCGGCAAGAGTAATTCATTCCCTTCATCGTCGAGCACCAGCACTTCTTTTTTCCATGCCTGATACACTTCTCCGACAATAATTTCTCCTACGCGTTCTTTATATTTGCTGAACAAATTGGCTTTTTCGATGTCCATAATACGGCCTGCCAGATTTTGGCGCAGGGCAAGAATACCGCGGCGGCCAAAGCTTTCGAGTTTCACTTCTTCCGACACTTCTTCGCCTACTTCATAGTCCTCGTCAATCTTCTTTGCATCGGCCAAAGAAATTTCGGACTGAGGGTCTTTGACACTCTCCACCACCATGCGGTTATGCCATATTTCGAAATCGCCCTTATCGATATTGATAATGATATTAAAATTGTCGGCGCTGCCGTACATTCTGGTAAGCAGGTTGCAGAATACATCTTCCAATACGCTCATCATTGTTGGGCGGTCGATATTTTTTAATTCTTTAAATTCGGCAAAAGTGCTTACTAAATTTAAACCTTCCATTTGTTTGTTAATTAAAAATTAATTACGGGTTTCGTTGATTTTATTTCGTTCATTTGATATGTCGCTGTTTCGGTTATCGGTTTTTTGCGCTTGGCGCCCTCTTCTTTCTTCAGAACAATATAGCTGATGCTTAGGCTTTCGGCATCGGCGGCAGTGAGCGTTGCTTTTAATTTTTTCCCATTCTTAAATACAATCTCAACCTCCTTGCCGATGTACTTCAGGTATTGTTGCAGCACCTGAAAGGGCAAATCCAAGCCTGCCGATGAGACGGTCAGTTCAAAATCCTCCACATCGCGGTCAAGGCCGCTTTCTATAGCTCTGCTGATAGCCGTACAGTGGTCTAAATCAACCCCTTTAGGGCTGTCGACCAAGACTTCAATGCAATTATCCGCACTTACTTTTATGCCTACTAAAAATAAGTCGGTTCTGGCAATGCTTTTTTCTACAAGACTTTGAATATCAGCTTTTTTTATCATATTTTTGATATTAAATAAGGGGACTTTCAAGCCCCCTTAACCACATAAGAACGAGTGCAAAGGTAGTGATATTTTTCGGATTTGCAAATTTTTTTGGAAAAAGAAAAAAGGATATTAGTAAATTTGTATAGATCTTAGTCCGTTCTGCTTTGCCTTTAACAGTTTGAGAGAATAGCTCATCATTTCAACCATCTTCAACAATTCTACTCTGTGTAATCAAACCCTGTCCTCCTACTTTCTTCCAAACACACAAACCTAACCAATAAAACAACGGAGCGGTGAGCAAGCCGGCGACAACGTCTATCAAATAATGCGCTTTGATATACACGGTTGAGGCTATCAACAAGACAGACAAGGGGAGGAAATAAGAACAGAGTTTACGTTCTTTCCGGACATATAATATTATCAGGCAAATAATCGTAACTCCTACGTGGGAGCTGGGGAAGGCGCCGGTAGGTTTTTCGCCCATTTCCTGCAAAATACGTAAAAAGGCGCGGAAGGGCCATGAATAAGGAAGCGCTTCTTCGGGGGTAGTTATATGATATTGCGGCCCTATCACCGGTATCAGAATAAAAAGTACATAGTAAGACATAAACGCGAAGAGGAGCATAAAAGCCGCATGCGCTCCCTTAGCCGCTTCTTTGTAATAAAGATAGAATACCGTAACGTTGATAATCACATAAAACGAAATATAAGTGAAATTCATTAATTCGCTGAACCAAACCCAAGGTATCGCGCTGCTAAATTCTAAGCTGGGCTGGCAGCAGAAGAGGAGGCCGTCTATCTTCATGAAAAAGCTGTCTAAGTTAGCAAACAGGCAGCTATTTATATGATAAGTTTCAGGATACCAATGAAGGATAAGCGCAGCCGGCATCACCTGACGAATGAGCGCCATGAACTTTGTCAGGGGCATCAAATTAAACAGCAGTATAGCCGTTACTACTAAGAGGCGGATACCCAATAAAGACAGCATGATTTGTTTATCTACCGCTCCTGGCCATACTAACATGTATAAAGCCGTCGCCACCACATAAAACAAAGTCAACCCTTCGATAGGGAAGATTTTTTTTAACCTCCAAGCCATTTTTAAATATTTTCCTTAATAAAACAACGGGTACGGAATAACAGTTCCTTCTCGTAATTATCCCATATACCTACAGCATTAGTGTTGGTTTCCAACTGCGAGGAAGAAATAGCTATTTTTACATTATTTTTTATGTACGATTTATTCATTGCTACATAATAAAGCGAATGAACACCCTTATTTTGCCAGTCGGGGTGTACGCCGTTAAAGTATAGGTCTATTTCCGAATAATTACGTAAGGCCCTCAAAATATGAATAAATCCGAAGGGGAAAAGTTTCCCTTTAGCTTTTTGGAAAGCCTTGGAAAGCGTGGGCAGACTTAAGCCGAAACCCACCAGATTGTCGTTCTCATCAATGATGACGCAGGCCAACTTCGGTTGAACAAAGGGCAGGTATGATTTGATGTAATAATCAATTTGAGCAGGCGACATTTTGACAAAACCGTAAATTCCGCCTCCGTCGAAAGCGTCGTTGATGGTATGAAACAGCTTGTGGGCGTATGGCAAAAGCTCTTTGCGCTTTTCAGGTATATATACTCGTAGTTTATATTTCTCGGCAATCAGTTTATTAATGCGTTCTACTTTTTCGGGCACCTGTTGCGAAGCATTAAAGCGGTATTGCAGCCAATCAACCGCTTTTTTGTAGCCGTGCTTTTCGAGGTGTTCCGGATAATAAGGATAATTATAAGCGCTGATAATAGGAGGTATGTTTTCAAATCCTTCCACAACCACTCCGTGCAAATCAAAGTCGGTAAACCCCAGCGGGCCATGTGCGCCGTCCATATCTTTATTCTTACCCCAATCTTCCACAGCCTTTAATAAAGCGCCCGACACTTCTTCATCATCAATAAAATCAAGCCAGCCGAAACGGGTCAGTTTGTTGTTGTATTTTTCGTTGGCGCGATGATTGATAATTGCCGCTACACGGCCTGCTAATTTGCCGTTTTTATAAGCTAAAAAATAAGCGGCCTCGCAGGCCTCAAAAGACGGATTGGTTTTTGGGCTTAGGGTTTTCTTTTCATCTGCAATTAAAGGCGGAACCCATTGCGAATGCCCCTTATAAAGCTCAAAGGGAAATTTAATGAACTGCATTAGTTCTTTGGTTGTTTTAACCTCTTTGATGCTTATCATAGTATAAATATTTTATTTAATAATTTCCAACCGACGGCCGATCTCTTGCATTTTTTCCATCGCCGTTTCTAATTGCGGCCGCGTGTGTGTAGCCATGAGCGAGAAGCGAATTAATGTTGATTCGTTCCTCACTGCAGGCGACACTACGGGATTCACAAACAATCCTTCTTCCCAAGCCATTTTTGTAAAGAGGAACGTTTTCATGTTGTCGCGGATCATCAAAGGAATAATAGGCGAGCAGGTATGCCCTATATCAAAGCCCAAGTTGCGGAGACTTTCCAAGCAAAAATGGGTATTATCCCATAAACGTTCGATACGTTCGGGTTCGCTAAGTATGATGTCAAGCGCAGCCAGAGCGCTGGCTGTAGCAGCCGGAGTAATACTGGCGCTAAAAATCAACGAGCGGGAATTATGTTTGATATAATTAATAGTGTCGCTGTCGGAAGCCAAAAAACCGCCGATAGAAGCCAGTGATTTACTGAAAGTTCCCATAATAATGTCCACCTTATCGGTAAGGCCGAAATGGGACGAAGCGCCGCGGCCTCCCTTTCCGATCACTCCCAAAGAGTGGGCATCGTCCACCATTATATTAGCCTTGTATTGTTCGGCCAATCGCACTATTTCAGGCAGGTTGATAATATCGCCCTCCATACTAAAAATACCGTCAACCACTATAAGTTTTACCCTGTCGGGTTCGCATTGTTTCAGTATTTTCTCCAACGAATGCATATTGTTATGCTTGAATTTCAGTGTCTTAGCAAAAGACAAGCGGGCGCCTTCAATGATAGAGGCATGGTCGAGTTCGTCAAGAATAACATAATCATTTCGGGAAGTAACGGTAGGAATAGCACCGAGGTTCGATTGAAATCCGGTACTATACACCAAGGCTTCGTCCTTGCCTACAAATTCGGCTAAGCGGTTTTCCAGTTCAATATGTATGTCTAATGTACCGTTAAGGAAACGGGAGCCGGCGCAGCCCGAACCATATTTTTTCACAGCATTGATAGCCGCTTCCTTTACTTTGGGGTGGTTGGTCAGGCCTAAATAACTATTAGAGCCAAACATGAGTACCTTCTTACCGTTCATAATCACCTCAGCATCTTGCTCCGATTCTATGGCGCGGTAGTATGGATACACACCGGCTTGCTGCACTTTCTGGGGTTCACGATACGATTTAAAGCGCTCACGCATAAGGTTAGTGTTAGCTTCTGTCATCAATTTTCATATTAAAATAACAAACAAAGATAAACAAAATTTTAAAAAACAAGCGCTTTAGTGCTATTTTTTATAAGTAAAAACTTATTAAGCTACAGGAACAGAATAAATTACGATCTCCGTATCCATTGTCCACCCGGGCTACATGAGGCCAGAACTTGTTATCGGCTATCCATGACAAGGGGTAAGCTGCCTGTGTACGAGGATATTGATGCTTCCACTCATCGCTGGTAACCTCCAAGGCGGTATGGGGCGCCATTTTTAACGGATTATCCTCAGCATCAAGCTGTCCCAACTTAATCGCCTCACATTCCTGCTTAATGGCAATCATGGCCTGGATAAAGCGGTCAAGCTCTGCCAGCGGCTCGCTTTCGGTAGGCTCAACCATCAGGGTGTCGGGCACAGGGAAAGAAAGGGTCGGCGCATGAAAGCCAAAATCCATTAAACGTTTGGCAATATCCGTAGCATCAACGCCGTATTCTTTTTTGAAACTGCGTACATCAATAATACATTCGTGGGCAACACGGCCTGTTTCGCCGGTATAAAGCGTGTTATAATATGGGCGCAATTTAGCCGATAAGTAATTGGCGTTCAAGATGGCTATTTCGGTGGCTTTCTTAAGCCCTTCGGCGCCCAATAACTTAATGTAAGCATAGGTGATAAGCAGCGGCACAACATTTCCGTAAGGAGCTGCCGCCACAGCATGAACGCCTTTGTCGCCGCCGACTTTCACCACAGGGTGCGAGGGCAGGAAAGGGCTCAGGTGCTTGGCTACTGCAATGGGTCCGGCGCCGGGACCGCCGCCGCCATGAGGCACGGCAAAGGTCTTATGCAGGTTTAGGTGGCATACGTCGGCGCCAATAACACCCGGATTGGTCAGGCCTACCTGCGCATTCATATTCGCACCGTCCATATAAACCTGTCCGCCGTTTTCATGAATGATTTGGTGAATGTCGCAAATTCGGCTTTCGAAGACTCCATGGGTCGATGGGTAGGTAATCATGAGGCACGACAGTTTTTCTTTATGCAAAACGGCTTTTGCACGTAAATCTTCTATATCAATATTGCCCTTGTCGTCGCAGTTCACTAACACAATGTCCATGCCGGCCATACTTGCGCTGGCTGGGTTAGTGCCGTGTGCCGAGGTGGGAATCAGCACCACATTGCGATGAGCATTGCCGTTAGCAATATGATAAGCCCGAATCACCATTAGCCCCGCATATTCACCTGCGGCGCCCGAATTGGGCTGTAGCGATACGGCGTCGAAACCGGTAATTACCGCCAAATCGTGTTCCATCTCCTTAATCAATTCGTTATACCCTTCCGTTTGGTCGGCGGGAGCATAAGGGTGTACATTGCCGAACTCCGGCCAACTCAAAGGCAACATTTCTACGGCTGCATTCAGTTTCATGGTGCAGGAACCTAAGGAAATCATGGAATGGGCTAAAGAAATATCGCGGCGTTCCAGCTTTTTAATATAACGCATCATTTCCGTTTCGGAACGATTTACCTGAAACACTTTTTCTGTTAAAATAGCTGTTTCGCGCGGCAGACCGAGGTTTTTCAGCACGTCGCCGCAAGAGCATTCTTTTTGGACGCCGAAAATATCCATCACCGCCAGGGCTTCTTCACAAACGGTAACCTCATCAAAACTGATGCGCACGCTATTCTCGGAAGGATAGTAAAAATTAATACCTTTGGCCAAAGCTTTAACGCGAATGGCTTCGGCGTCTATTCCTGTTATTTCTATAGTATCGAAAAAATGCTCAGCGCTTAATTGATAACCTGCAGCCTTCAGTTTTTCGGCTATGACCGTTGTTACTTTATGAACATGGTCTGCTATTTGTTTCAGTCCTTCCGCGCCGTGATATACGGCATACATGCCGGCCATGGTAGCCATCAGAGCCTGCGCCGTGCAGATATTAGAGCTTGCTTTTTCGCGTTTGATATGCTGTTCGCGCGTTTGCAGCGCCATGCGCAGTGCGGTATTGCCGAGGCGGTCAACGGATACGCCGATGATGCGGCCGGGTATATTGCGTTTGTATTCGTCTTTGGTGGAGAAGTAGGCAGCCGAAGGTCCGCCGAAGCCCATGGGAATGCCGAAGCGTTGCGTACTGCCCACAGCCACGTCGGCGCCCCAAGCGGCAGGCTCTTTCAGCAGTACTAAGGAAAGAATATCGCACACGGCGGTAACCAAGGCCTGATGTTCATGAGCCGTTGCGCAGAAACGGCTATAATCGCACACTGCGCCATTGGCGGCAGGATATTGCACGATGGCGCCGAAACATTTTTCATCGAAAGCATAAGTTGCAAAATCGCCTTGAACAATTTCGATGCCCAGTGGGGCCGAACGGCTTATCAAAACATCTAAGGTTTGCGGGAAAATATTATTATCGACAAAAAGAATATTCTTGCCTGCCTTTACAGCTTCACGCGAGCGCAGGTCGAACATCATTTTCATGGCTTCGGCGGCGGCGGTAGCCTCGTCAAGCAGCGAACAATTGGCTATATTAAACCCTGTAAGGCTCGTTACCATGGTTTGGAAATTCAGCAAAGCCTCTAAACGGCCTTGCGATATTTCGGCTTGGTAGGGCGTATAAGATGTGTACCACGCGGGATTTTCAAAGATATTGCGCAATACTACAGGCAGGGTAGCCGTGCCATACCAGCCCATTCCGATGAAAGAGCGGAAGTTTTTATTCTTGGCGGCAATATTTCTTATTTTTTTAAGGTATTCATATTCGCTCATCGGAGCGTCAAGCGTCAAAGGCGCTTGCAGGCGAATATCCGCAGGTACGGTTTGGTTAATAAGCTCATCTAATGAAGCTGCGCCAAGCGCTTTTAACATTTCTTCGACATCGCAGTCGCGCGGGCCATTGTGGCGTTGTACAAATTGATTAGTCATAAGTTTAGTTGAAAGTTTGTAAAGTTTATAAAGTTGAAAGTAGTTAAATGTAGTTATAGTAGTTAATGTTGAATTAATATCGTTTGCTGCTGCACTATTTCATTCCCTTGCAACAGAAGCAATGAATACAGTCCGTTGGGTACATTGCTGACGTTAATGTCGAAATTGTCAGCGGAATTAGGCCCCTTGCTTTAAAATAGACATATAAGACCAAAGACTTGAAAATGTCCCTGCTCTTGCTATCTTTGTTCCTTACTCAAAACTTATGCAGATAATCTATCAATGCATAAATCATCACTCATAAATCCTAAATAATAGCTATTATTGCGGATACCCTACAGTTTGCGCAACAACTATTATTTGTTTTTCGGGCAAATTCAAGGCTTTTGACAAGGCCTCACGGTTGACCATACCGCGCACTACGGTAGCCAAGCCTTCCGAAGCACAGAACAGGTATATGTTTTGAGAAATATATCCTGCATCAATGTAGCAAAATTCCTTATTGCCCTGTTTTTCCGTATCGGCTACAATCACAATATTCAGCGGAGCCGCAGCTACAAATTCCTGTTGGCCGGGAAGCGAGCGCAAATCCTCCGTAGTTTTTTGCACTAAAATATTATTTTTTGCATCATGCCAATAAGCGCCGGTTGGCAAGACAACATAAATTTCCAGTTCTTGACGGTTCATGGCTGTCGGAGCTGTGCGTTTATCGCTGCGATTGAAGCCATTAGCAGCCCAAAGCAGGTTGGAAAGGGTTTGTGCGTCTAACTCTTTGGAAGAGAACGCTCTCTGTGTTTGACGCTGGCTAAGCGCCTGCATTAGAGGAAGTCCGCCATCAGTTTGCGGAGCGGGCAATGTGATGTCTTGTGCATAAATTTCCGAAGAAATCAGTAAACATGCAGTAATCAATACCATAATCTTTTTCATAGATAAAAGTTTTTAACATTAAACTACAAATATAAGCAAAAACTTTAAACAATCCATAAAAAATGCCTATTATTGCATTTCCTTAATTTAAGTCACCTATGTATAATTAACTAATAAAATTATGGCAAATTTAGGCACTCTAAAGAAAGAACTGCACAGACGGCGCGCAAAAGCCGAACAAGGCGGCGGCCAACAAGCTATTGCTAAACAAATAGCCATGGGCAAGCTCCCCGCACGCGAGCGCATCAACCAATTATTAGACGATGGTTCGTTCCATGAATACGATTTGTTCATTGAGCACGATGCCCGTGAATTCGGTATGGACAGCAAAGAAATGCCCGGCGATGGAGTAATCATTGCTACCGGCACCATTCACGGCCGATCGGTGGCAATTTTCGCACAAGATTTTACGGTAGCCGGCGGCTCTTTGGGCTCAATGCACGCCCGTAAGATTACAAAAATAATGGACTATGCGCTGCGTATGCGCATTCCATTAATCGGTATTAACGATTCGGGAGGAGCCCGCATTCAGGAAGGCGTAAATTCCTTGGCCGGCTATGGGGAAATTTTCTTCCGTAACACCTTGAACAGTGGGGTTATACCTCAGATTTCCGTTATCCTCGGACCCTGCGCCGGCGGTGCGGTTTATTCCCCCGCTCTTACAGACTATGTATTTGTAGTAGAAAATATTTCAAAAATGTTTATCACCGGACCGGAGGTAATTAAATCGGTATTAGGGGAGGAAATCTCGATGGAAGAACTCGGCGGCGCCCGCGTTCACAGCGAAATTACCGGTAATGCACATTTCTATGCCCTTACCGAACAAGAATGTTTTGAGCAAATCAAAAAATTGTTGTCATACATTCCCTGGAACAACAATACCAACAGCTTAATTCAAACCGAAACCAAAGAACCCAACAAAAAGTGCAATATTGAAAGGATTGTGCCTGTTGACCCTACCAAGCCGTATGATGTACGCGACGTTATCCGCGCTATAACCGACGGTTCCGATTTTTTTGAAGTACAGGAAAAGTGGGCGGCAAACATCGTAACAGGCTATGGCCGTATGGGCGGACGCACTGTCGGTTTTGTGGCTAATCAACCCATGGCGCTGGCCGGTGTACTTGATTGCGATTCATCTGATAAAGCAGCGCGTTTCATTCGCTTCTGCGATAGTTTCAATATTCCGATAGTAACCTTGGAAGACTTGCCGGGCTATCTTCCGGGAGTTGATCAGGAACATGCCGGAGTTATACGCCATGGCGCCAAATTGTTGTATGCCTACAGCGAAGCAACGGTTCCTCGCATCACTGTTATTCTTCGCAAGGCTTACGGCGGAGGTTACATTGCAATGAATTCGCGTCATTTGCGCGCCGACTTTGTATTTGCCTGGCCAATGGCTGAAATCGCGGTAATGGGTCCTGATGGCGCTGCCAATATTATCTTTCGTAAAGAAATTATGGAAGCGCCCGACCCGGTGGCTATGCGTAAACAAAAGGTAGTCGAATACAAGGAAAAATTTGCTAACCCTTATGTAGCGGCGGCCAAAGGATATATCGACGCCGTAATTGAACCTAAGGACACCCGCAAATTTATCCTGCACGCTATTAATATATCGAAGGATAAAAACGTAAGCCGACCGAACAAAAAACATGGTGTTCCACCATTCTAAATCGCTGTTATTATGGAAAATGTATCTAAACAAATTATTCGTGTTTTTGAAGCAGGCCGTAACTACGAAACGACTTATACTAAAAAATACGAAAAACGTATTCCCTGGGTACGTCCCAATCCCGAAGAAATTAAATCGTTCATACCGGGAACAGTGGAAAAAATCATGGTAAAGATCGGTGAGCAAGTGACCGCCGGGCAGGAAATCATGATTTACGTAGCGATGAAGATGCACAACATTATTCGCGCACCATTTGCCGGAACGGTAACGGCCATTCTTGTGGAAACAGGCAGCAAACTGCCGCGCGGAACGATAATGATGGTCATACGTCAAGATGAAACTACCGCTTCAACAAAGACGAAAAAGAAAAGTGTCAGGAAAAGAATTGTGAGCCAAGGACGGAAAATAATTGCAGGAAAGCGGAAGAAAAAGACTGAAAATAAAAGGTAGTTATGAGTAGTTAGCGTATTTTTTACGCTAAGACATTCCGTAAATTATCATTCGTTGATTGGCTCGGTGAGCGGCTGCCCGCCGTCAATGCGGAAGCGGATATAGGTGATAGGCAATCCCTGTTTCAGAAATAATTGTTCGTAGTGCGTTTTGATGGATAAGAGTTCATCGGCACGCTCCGAGCCGTAAATGTCGGCGTTCGCTTCCACTAATTCCAATTGATTATGTAGAATAGATGTTTTGGTATATTCGTGCAGCAGTTGGCTGTCGGTCTTCAGATGCACAAGGCCGCGCGCTTGCAGGAAATGCCGATAGCGGGAAAGAAAAAGCGTTGAAGTAAGCCGCTTGCGCGCATTCTTTGGCTGAGGGTCGGGGAAGGTAATCCAAATTTCGCTGACCTCGCCTGCTGCAAAAAAGGACTCAATACAATCAATGCGAGTACGGATAAAGGCTACATTAGCCATTTCTTCCATAGTTGCTGTTTTGGCGCCGCGCCACAGTCGCGCTCCTTTTATATCAATGCCGATAAAATTTTTTTCAGGATACTTACGCGCCAAAGCTATGGAGTATTCGCCTTTGCCGCAGCCTAATTCCAATACTATAGGATTATTGTTATGAAAGAAATCCTGCCGCCAGTTTCCTTTTAAATGAAAATCTCTCCGGAATATAGTGTCAAAAGCCGGCTGATGCAAGAGTGTAAATGTTTCGTTTTCTTTAAATCGTTGAAGTTTGCCTTTACTGCTCATTCCTTACTCTTTCATTTTTTCTAATCTCAGACCGATAGCGCCTATCCCTTGTAAGGTGTCGGCGCGCATGCCGTGCTGTATGCTGAAGCTATAGTCGCCTTGTTGCGGAAAACGTACGCGCGAACGGTAAAGCAGGCGATGGTCAATCCAATATCTTCCTGTCTTCCCTAACCATTTTCCGCGTTCGCCGGCTAATTCGTACTCTATGGTATCGCGTAAGCAAGCGCCATCGGGAGCTGTTGCAGTAATAAAAAAGAAGATATTTCGGTAAGCATAGTCTTCGGTATTGCGAAGATTAATAATTAAGCGGTAATAATCGGTTATGCTGTCGGGCGGCGCGGGTATGCTGATTTGTACCAAAGCCTCTTTTGACCAAGCGCTGTTCGGAATAGTTACAATCTCTTCAAATGCGGCAGGATTCCGACAGGATAGCAATAAAAATGCACAGAGAGCGCAAGACAGAAGATAGCTAAGTCTTTGCATCGTTGCTCCTTTTAGGGTTGTTATTATGCTTATGCTCTCCCCGATACTCGTGGCGGCGGTGATGATGGTTTCCTTTACGATGGTTTTTAGGGTTATGCCGTTTTGGCTTTTTCTCATTTTTGTCGAAACGGGTAATGCTGTCTTCACCGGCCGAACTGATAAAATCGGTAGTAGTAGCGGAGAGCACAGTATTTTCATCTGCTAAATCATCAGGTTTTTTACCCTGTCGGTTGAGTTCAATAATTTCCTTTACCCGATCTATCGATACTGCAGTCAGATTCACCGGCAGTTGAGGGTCGGAACTAAACCACATCAATCGTTTCAGAACATCTGTTTTTTGCCAGAAAAATGTTCCGTCAAGGGTTTCGAGTGGATTTTTTATTTCAGGAAAATCTTTTTGAGCATCGACATATACCGCTACCTCATAGTTAAGGCAACATTTGAGTTTACTGCATTGGCCGGCTAACTTCTGCGGATTAAGCGACAGTTCCTGCACGCGGGCAGAACCGGTGTTGACCGACATAAATTCGGACATCCATTGGGCGCAGCAAAGCTCGCGGCCGCAAACCCCGATACCCCCTATAAGACCGGCTTCCTGCCGTGCACCGATTTGCCGCATTTCAATTCTTATGCGAAATTCTTCGGCAAAAACCTTAATTAACTCGCGAAAGTCAACCCGCTCGTCGGCAATATAATAGAAAATAGCCTTAGTGCCATCGCCCTGAAACTCCACATCGCCTATCTTCATATCCAACTTAAGTTCAGCGGCAATTTGCCGACTTCTAATCATTATACCATGCTCGCGGGCAATCACTTCCTGCCACTTGTCAATATCCGCCGGTTTGGCTTTGCGGTATATTTTCTTGAACTCATAGTCGGGTTTTATCCGACTGTGCCTGATTTGTAATTCTACCAGAGGACCACTGCAGCTGACAATACCAATGTCGTGCCCGGTAGCGGCTTCTACGGCAATAATATCGCCCTTTTCCAATTGCAAGCCATTCACATTACGGTAAAAACCTTTATGGGTATTCTTAAAACGCACTTCAAAAAGATCATACACCTTATTAGTCGGTAAATCGCCGAGCCAGTTAAAAACATGTAATTTACAGCAACCGTCTTTGGGCGTATAAGTATATTCTTTTTGTGCGTTTTGCTTTGCGGTATATCCTCTATGGCAGTTTATTATTCTATTTTCGGCCATGTTTCTCAATTTAATATAAAAAAAAATAACCCACAAAGATATACAAAAATTTGCTAAAATCGGTTTTTTATATTATATTTGTTGACGAAATTGGATAAAAGTGACAACTATAGCTATTGTTATATTGAATTGGAACGGACGGAATTTCTTGGAAAAGTTCCTTGCTCCGTTAGTAGCACGCACTGCTTGTGAAGGAGTGTCGTTTGTGCTGATAGACAATGGCTCTACCGATGATTCCTGCACCTTTGTCAGCGAAAATTATCCGAAAGTGCAAGTTATACATTTGGATAAAAATTATGGCTACACGGGAGGGTATAATATTGGTTTACAACAAGTAAAGGCCGATTATTATGTTTTATTGAATTCCGATGTGGAAGTTTCGGACGGTTGGTTGAATCCTCTGGTAGCTCTGATGGATAGCGAGGAGAGGGTAGGGGTATGTATGCCTAAAATAAAGGACTATAATGCTCCGCAATCCTTTGAATATGCGGGGGCTGCCGGCGGGTTTATTGATCGTTTCGGCTTTCCTTTTTGCCGCGGACGCATTCTTTCCTGCATAGAAGAAGACCGACAGCAGTACGACAACCGACAGGAGGTTTTTTGGGCTACCGGCGCTTGCATGATGGTGCGGGCGCAACTTTTTCACGAGTTAGGAGGTTTCGACGAACATTTTTTTGCCCACATGGAAGAAATTGATTTTTGCTGGCGGGTACAGATTGCCGGCCACAAGGTAGTATGCGAGCCGACCTCGGTTGTTTATCACGTTGGCGGCGGCACCTTGCCGAACAATAATCCGCACAAACTGTATTACAACTACCGAAACAGCTTGTACCTGCTTTATAAAAACCTGCCGCGCTCGAAACGGTTTTTCACCTTTCTGGTTCGGATAATCTTAGACTGTTTATCGGCCATAGTCTATTTGTTCAGCGGAAAATTTTCTTTCTTTTCGGCGGTCTGCCGCGCCCACTTTCGCTTTTGGCGAACTAAGCGTAATTTGCGTAAGACGCCTCGCCCCGCCTCAGCCATGGTTATGTCGGGATTTTATCGGCGCAGCATTGTCTGGGATTTCTTTATTAAAGGTAGGGGGAAATTGCGGTTTACGGAACTGAGGTTTAAGGTTTAAATTCAAAATTAAAAAAATGTTATAACTTTGCATGTAAATATCTCCTAAAACCAAACCGTATGAAAATTTTGTATTTATACAAAAACTCACTTGATGGCAACATTCCTGCGTATATTGCTGCGTTGCACGCAAGCAGGAAGCGACAGTGCGGTTGGAAAAGGAAAAGATGAAAAAATTATATGCAATATGGCAGATTTGATAAAACTTAGTTGGATAATGAAAAATGTTTTGAGCAGATACAAGATTTCACCGTTAGCGGATAGTTTGCCAAGTTTGTGTAGCCGTGTTTGCTACGCTCGCACTGCTACGCAAAACCCGCGCAAGATAATGGCGTTAGCCATTTTCTTGCCTTTGCCAACCCACTGCTTTAAGCAAAATTTTATATATTTTTGCAACAATGAAAAATCAGGAATAATAGATATTGACAGACATGAAAATATTAGATAATCAATAAAATAAACATTTATGGCGAAAATACCAACTTATAAATTAAAGGAAGTTTTTACACCAACGCTACCAGCATTTCATACTTATGTGGAACGTGAGGGTATAAACTACAAGTTAGACAGTGCATTGGAAATACCTGGAAATCAAGTTATTCTATATGGGAGTACGGGTGTAGGTAAAACGACACTTCTATCTAATAAAATTAAATCAGGTAAAATAAAATGTATCATTACTCGCTGTGACGGTAGCAATACATTAAATGATATTATATTAGATGCTTTTAATGAACTTAATATTTTCTATACGGAATCTTTTGAAAAATCCAGTTCAGGTAAAATCGGTGGTTCATTAGGCGCAGATTATTTTGTATTTAAAGCCTCACTTAGTGCTAAAAAAGAAGGAACTTCAAAATCAATTATCAAAAGAGCAGTTGAATTGCCAATAAAACCACGTATTTTAGCGAAATATATGGGAGAAGCTAAGTGTTGTTGGGTTATTGAAGATTTTCATAAAATAAATAAGGAAGAAAAAAAACAAATGGCTCAAATTATGAAAATTTTCATGGATTCTTCAGTTGACTATCCTGATTTAAAGATAATTGCAACTGGAGCGGTTAATAAGGCGAGAGATGTTGTTCACTTAGATAATGAAATGAGATATCGAGTTTCGGAAATTGAAGTGCCTTTAATGACTCGTAGAGAGTTAAAAGGTATTTTAGATAAGGGACAAGAATTACTTAGAATAGAAATTCCTAATGAAGTAGCAGAACAAATCGTTTATTATTCAGGTGGGCTACCAATAGTAATTCATAATCTAGCATATCATTTATGCAAAGAAAGCAAGATTCTTGATACTTGTATGTCAAAAGAGTATTTCAAAATTCCTGCTAACATTTTCTATAAAGCGATGCAAGAGGCTTTTTCACATAATTCAGATTCCTTTAAATCAAAATTTGAACGTGCAACAAAAACCATTGATACGAAAATAAAAACCACTGAGATTTTAAACGCTTTATTAGATTTATTAGAAAAAGAAGATAGTGCCTCTATTCCTGATATTCAGGAATCATTGAAAAAAACAGGAAAATATTATGAGATAAATAATTTGAAAAGCATATTAAACGAACTATGCTCTGACAAAAGAGACAAAATTTTAAGTTTCAATAAAGAATATGCGACATATTATTTTTCAGATCCTTATATGAAAGCATATTGTTTATACTCCTTAGGAAAGTCGAGCAAGAAGCATGGATTAAATCAAAGTGAAGCAATAAAATTAATACGAGAGGCTTTTATTCTATTGAGCAAACGACAAGCACTTCCTGTTTCTAATGACGAACTTGTTGACTATGTATGTAAGAATTACCCTGATCTTACCTTAGAGGAAATAAAGGAGTATGTTAAACTTTTTAGGGAGAAATCTGCAAGAAAGCAAGAATGGGACGGAACAGAGGGAGAGAGATTAATCTGATGAAAGACGCCTGCGTGCAACGTGCGGCTTGGCGTAATGGCGGCAGTAACCCCGCGGAAACGGCAGTGCAAACTTGAAACTTTGTACCCCGCAAGGGGTGTAGTGGGAGCCGCCACTACGCCAAGCCGCTGGGACGTTAGCAGCAATCCCCCTACTGTAAAAACAGTTGAGTTTTTGAGCTAACGAACTTGGATACGTAATGACCTGATAATAAATAACTAATTTTGACGTTAGTCAGAATGCGGGCGAGACGCGGTAGTAGTGCGAGGCGAGCGACCGAAATAGCCGACAACAGTAATAAAAGCGAAAAAAGTATAAAAAAAAGTATAAAAAGAAAAGTAACAATGAAGATTTATCTTAAAAGTGTCGTCAGGCAATTGCAAAGATTTAGTGCAAGTCTCGACAAAACTTCAATTTTGATTGAAAAACCTTGGGCAATGATTGACGAGGAGTTCGAAATGCAAAAACTTATATTTCGAAAAAATAAAGAGTTAGTATTATCAAAAAATGGACAAGTGCAAATGGGGAAATGGGATTATTTTCCAGAAGCAAAGTCTTTGTTGATAGATAGAGGCGCAGACAAAATACTTTGTAACGAGGCTTTCATTGATAGCGGTGTTATGATTTTACGTCTTGACGGAACAGACAATCGTTTTTTTATGCTTGCAAATGAAAATATAGTTCCTGACCTCGATGCAAATAAATATTTGAAGAAACTGCGATATCAGCGACTGAATATCAAAGAAAAAATGCTTGTTGACGGTAAAATTTTAGAAATACAAAGAGAAGAAAAATGGCAACTCCCAAAAGTTGGAAACCCTGTTACGATAGATGCAGAACTCATAGAAGATGGTATGTATCAATTATCCGAACGAGAATATTTTGAGATAAAAAAAAGTGTGATTTATAAAATATTAACCGAGACTAAATACACAAATCCTGATGGTTTTGACATATTTGTTCAACAGCAGGACAATTATGCCATAAGTAGAGGTGATTATGTTTATATGTTTGATGAACAAGTTGACAACGCTGTCATTAATTTTAGCAAAGCAAAAAACCTGATTGTGAGAGATGGTAGCGTTGATAGGCTTGAATACAAAAATACAATGTTAAGGTGGGTCAGCGAAAATTTATTCGAAGTAGTTATTTTGGGTTTTCTCCTTGTATTTTTTTTAATAATCATATTATTTGTATTATAATGGCGATGAGCAAAGAGAAGCACTGCCTACAACGAGCGGAATTCTATGTTCATTTCCAAATAAAAGCGATTAAAGTTTCAATATTTTTTTAAGCTACAGATTTATCTGTCTGATTTTCATGATCAACCTGACCCGCCCGAACCTTTGTGCCCCCGTCTGCGCCAAGCCGCTCGGACGTTTACGGCATTGGAGTCGCTGGCATTGGACGGTAACAATCTCACAGGCACCATTCCCGACGATTTGGGCGACCTGCCCAAACTATCCGAACTCTGGTTGGCGCAAAACCAATTGACAGGTACGGTTCCCAACTCATTATTACATAATGTGCATTGGAGCGTATGGAAAGATGACGTGTGTCCGCAACAAGGCGTCGGTTTCAGTAATTGTTCCGAAAGTCCGACGCCAAGTAATATCATGAAAATCAAAAAGTCAGCTATTGCCGAGCAAGTGAAAGAAAAATACAGGAAGAAATAGCGTCCGACTCTATTCTTCCGGCAACATCACTACCTCAATGGCGTTCTTCTGTTTCAAAATTTCTTTAGCGAGGTCTTGAATAGCCTTGGCATCAGTTTTTGAAAAGGCGTCTAACCAAGTATTGTGCGTATCTTTTCCAGTGGAATAGTAGCTAAACAGCACGCCGACCCAATAGATATTCTCTTTTTGGTTTTGCTCAAATTGAGATTTTAGATTGCCTTCCGTCTTTTGAAAATCTTCGGACAAGGGTCCGTTTTCTGCAATTTTCTTCAACTCGTCGTGCGCTACCTCTACCAATTCCTCCATCATTTTCGGATCGGTGTCGAAGGCAATTGTTAGGTTGAAACGCTCTTTCGGAAAGTTGGATATAGTGCCGCGAACAGAAGCTCCGTAAGTTCCTCCGCGTTTCTCGCGAATTTCTTCGGTATAACGTAAACGAAGAATACGTGCCAGATAATTCATGGCCATATTATTTTCCGAGGTGTTGGCTAATTCGCCTGTGTAAACAATATTAACGCTGGCCTTTTCTACTTTCATCGCACGTGTGAAATGCCGTTTTACCTCGCCTTTAATTGGGTATTTATTTAGATCTTTAAAGCTTTCCTTCTTATTTCCGGTAAGGCTGCCTATATATTTTTCGATTAAGGGTTTTGCAGTTTTTACATCGATATTTCCAAGGAATATAAAGGTAAATGCGCCCGGATTAGCGAAACGCTGTTTATATATTTCCTGCATTTTGGCTAAGTTGAACTTGTCTAAATCCTCTTCCTTCATAGGCTTTGAGCGGGGATTATAATTATTCAGCAAATTGACCAACGTGTCCCTTAGCGCATTGGCAGGATCTGCCGATTGATTTTTTAAGAAGTTTCTTGAACGTCCTATAACGATGTCGAAATCGTTTTGATCAAAGCGGGGCGCCGTAAAATAAAGGTGTACTAACTGCAGCATTGTTTCAAAATCCTTGGGCGAGCAAGTTCCGTTAATACCCTGGTTGAGTTCTGAGAGGGCAGGCGATGCATTTACTTTTTTACCGGTCAGCATTTTGTTCAGGGTCGTACGGTCAAACTCGCCAACGCCGGAGTTGTCAACTACTGCCATAATATTTCTGGTAGCTTCCCATTCGGCGGTTGGGAGTATGGAAAATCCGCCGAAGCTGAAACCATTGAGCGTAATTTCATCTTGTTTAAAAGGTGTCTGTTTAATCACAACCTTTGCGCCATTACTTAAGGTCCATTCTATTGCGTCCATAGCGGCATTGGTAGTTTCCTTACTTACTTTTCCGGCTTTAATGGCTTTAGTAATAAGCGGTTTATCCGTATCCGCATCTTCATAGGGCGAAAGTTGTTTTTTACCAACGCCGTACATTACAATGCCAAGAATTTCGTCGTTAGGCATACTCACATCGGCTTTATCGGGGCCGGCAGCATAGATAACCGTATTCGGGCCGAACACAATCATCTTTTTGATAATATCGTTAAGTTCTTCTACCTGAATATCGGGGTTGAATTTTTTTGCAAGATTCAGCGATTGCTCTTCGCTCATGATCGTGGCATTGTCCTGAAAATTACGATAAGCGAAGCGATTGTAATCGGTATGTTTTTTACTGTTGCGCTCGGCGTAGTTACTTTCGTAGCGTTGCATCAGATTAGCTTTTGCGCGCTCCAGTTCACTTGGCGTAAAACCAAAACGCCGTGCCTGTTCAACAATGGTCAGCGCCTCGTCGAAACCGACTTCCAATTCATTGTTTTTAGCGCTTACGGTTAAAGAAAAAGCGTCTCTATCGCCGGCAAGGTTACGAATACTTGCAAATGCGTTAAGGAATTTTGTAGTCGGGCGTTGCTGCGCTTCGCTCAAACGGGCGCTCAACATGGCCGAGATGTAACCGTTCGCCAAATCGTAGCGCACGGCTTCTTCGGAATTACGATTGGTTTTGTTGAACTTGGCAGGGAATTTAACGAACAGTTGCACATTGCTTTGCGTCAATTCAGGATCCTTGTAAACGTTGATAATGGGCTCAACATTATCCGATACATTAAACTCAGTTTTAGTTTTCATGTTGTCGGGATTTTTCAAAGTGCCGAACAGGTTTTTCACCTTGTTTTCCATCATATTTATATCGAAATCGCCGACAACAACAACAGCCTGAAGGTTTGGTCTATACCAATCATGGTAAAAGTCTAAAATATCTTTTTGCGTAAAATTATTAATGATAGAGGTGTCGCCAATTACAGTTCGGGTGGCGTAAGGCGTTCCCGGATAAAGTGTTTTCGCCATCTCGGCATAGCTGCGCCGCATGGCGGAACGTCCGGTGCGCCATTCTTCGCGGATAACGCCGCGTTCAGCATCAAGTTCTTCCTGTTCGCAGAGGATATGTCCGCTCCAATCGTGCAAAATGAGCAGGCAGGTATCAATAACGCCTTCCCGACTGATAGGCACATCGGTAAGCATATATTGCGTAAGTTGTTGACTGGTAGAAGCGTTGATGTTAGCGCCGAACGCACAACCGATAGACTGCATGTATTCCAGCATAGTTTTATCGGGGAAATTCTTCAATCCGTTGAAAGCCATGTGTTCGAGGAAGTGCGCTAATCCGTTTTGGTTGTGGCTTTCGTGCAAGGCTCCGATGTCGTGAGCAATCCAGAAACAGGCCTTGCCTTCGGGTTTGGCATTTTTACGGATATAGTATTTCATGCCGTTTGACAAGGTTCCCACGCGCCATGCAGGGTCAACAGGTGCAGGTGTTTGGGCGTTTGCATTCAGGCCTAAGAGGCAAATGGCAAACAGTAATGTTGCAATGATTAAATTTTTTTTCATAGCGTTTTTTTCTTAATTTATTCCGTAAAGATACAAAAAAACTTTAAAGTTCAATGTTTAATAATGCATCAATTTATGATTAGACAATGCTATTTACTGTTTCGGAAGAAAGACATAAAGAGCAATATGATTTATAAATTTTTGATTATTAAATATTTAACCAGAAAATTGTTTAACGAAAAATTAAAAATCTGTAACACTTTCTTAGGACTCGTCGGCATTTAGCCGGAAAGGTTTAATCCTGCGTAGCGCTATCGCCGTAAAAATTTCTTTAAATCCAATTTAATTTTTTCCATTTTAAACCAAACAAACACATAGCCGACGAGCAGCAGGGCGTGTAGGCTCCACTTTAACCACAGGGGCGTAACGTCCATCCATTCGCTCAGTAAAAACAGCAAGAGGCCAAGGCTTGTGTAGGTCCAAATCTTCGGCCAGT
>WRMN01000024.1 GCA_009777095.1 Bacteroidales bacterium
TTAAGGGGTCTTTTTAGCAAGAGAGATGCCCAATTGGGCATCTCTCTTGCTAAAAAATATCATACTTTTTGACCATTAAGCCTTTTTTAGGGTAAATTCATCATACTTTTTGACCATTAGACCAAAAAATCGTATATTTGTCTAAATGTTGGCTAAGAAATTCAATTTTTTTTAATATCATGGGAATGTCTTTAGTCGGCTGATTTTATGTGTATTATTTAATAATATAACATTGTTGTTTTATGAAGTAATAAAATTGTTATTTTTAAATTTAAATACCTTTATATAAGATTGTTATGAATAAAAAGTACCAACAACCCAAAAAAAAGCCGATTGCTACCGACAAGAGACTGATAGAACTGCCCGACACCGGTTTTTTTAGAACTTACCGTTACTTTATACTGGGTGCAATTCTGCTGTTGACAGCAGCTATTTATTTTCCCTCTTCCCTCGAAAATGACTTTACCCGCTATTGGGACGATGAATCAATCGTAGTGCAAAACCCTGATATCCGCTCCTTTACCGGAGAACATGTTAAAAATATGTTTACCAAATCGTACTACGATATGTATTGTCCGATGAAAATCCTTTCGCATTCATTAGATTATCAATTGTTTGAATTAGACCCTGCCGGCTATCACCTGATGTCGTTGCTTTATCACCTGATTAATATAGTGCTGGTGTTTATGCTGATATATATCCTGGTGGGTAATTCGGCCGCCTCGCTCGCCGCCGCACTGCTTTATGCGGTACACCCCCTCTCGGTAGAAACAGTGTCGTGGGTTACCGGCAGGGGCGACCTGCTTCTTGCATTCTTTGGCTTCCCTGCCCTGATTTTTTATATCAAATACATTAAAAATGGACTGAAAAATAAATATTTAATCTATTCTTTTCTCTTCTTTGTGCTTTCCGGCCTGGCGAAACCAACTGCTATGGCGCTGCCTATCACACTATTCGCATTTGACTGGTACTATAAGCGGAAAATCTTCAGCCAAAGGGTTTTCTTGGAAAAAATTCCTTTTATCGCAATAGCCGTCATACTGGGTATATTATCTATCGAATTGAGGGGCGCGGGAGCTCCGCCGGTAGGAGACTTTATGGAATTTTTTAAGAGCTACAAGGGCTATCTGTTTATTAGCTATCCTTTAGCTTTTTACATTGTTAAATTTGTATTTCCCCTGCCGCTCTGCTTTATTTACCCGCATGTGTCCTATTATTTTTACAATAACCAGACACTACCCTTTTTGGTATGGTCTTCACCCTTGATACTTATTGCGGCATGTTACATTATTTGGAAAGCCAAACCTATGCGTCGGCAGTTAATCTTTGCGGGGCTTTTGTACGGCACCACTATCTTTCCGGTGATGCAGATCATACCGATTGTGGCTATATCGGCGCACGACCGCTATGCCTATTTTCCCATGGTCGCCTTCCTCTTTATCGTAGCCTGTCTGTACGTCTATCTACGGCAAAAAGAGCAGACAACGCTTGCAACGGCTAATCAACAAACCAGTAAACCGACAAATCGACAAATCAACAAATCAACGATTTTCCTTATCGTTATACTGCTTTTTGCAAGCTCATTCACCTTCATTTCTTACCACCGCACAAAGGTTTGGAAAGATACAGTTACCTTATTTGATGATGTTATAAAGAAGCACCCTTATTTTATAGAAGGCTTTGAAAAGATGGCCGAACATTATGAAATCAATAGGGAAGTAGCCGATTCGGTAAAATGGCACAATATGGTTAAATGGAGTAAGCTTACTGTGGAGGCCTGTCGGAAGTATCGATATGGTAATGTTTATCCGGGAACTTATCTTCGTATAACCAAGTCTTATATATCAATGAATAAGTTAGATTCTGCCCTGATGTATGCCCCTTATGCGCTGCAAAACAACATTGATCCGATAAAACAGGTAGAATCTTTGGAAATTAAGGGTTATTTAGAAATGCACTTTGGTCGGTGGCAAGAGGCTTTGACCGATTATAACGAACTGTTGAAAATAGACCCCAATCGTGCAAATGCTTATTTTATGCGTGGTTACGCCTTGCTGAATTTGGGGCAGCGGGAAGCTGCCTGCGCCAGTTTGAACAGAGCCTTGAGCTTAGGCGATGCCCGTGCGCAGGAGGCCCTGGATACCTATTGCAGGTAATGCTTGCAAATCTCGAAAAAAAAACGTATCTTTGTTTAATCTTTAAAAGAAAAAGGAATGAAATTATTAGAAGGAAAAGTAGCTATTATAACGGGGGCGGCTCGTGGAATTGGCAAAGCAGTAGCTTTGCGCCTTGCTCAGGAAGGCTGTAATATTGCTTTTACCGATTTGGCTTATGATGATAATGCTAAAGCAACGGAAGCGGAAATTGCCGCCTTAGGCGTGAAGGTTAAGGGCTACGCTTCCAACGCCGCTTTATATGACGATACTCATGCCTTAGTAGAGCAAATTGTAAAGGATTTTGGCCGTATTGACGTCTTGGTAAACAACGCAGGCATTGCCCGCGATGGTTTGTTGATGCGTATGAGCGAAGCCCAGTGGGACACGGTAATCAATGTAAATCTGAAATCGGCGTTTAACTTTATTCATGCGGTAGCGCCTGCCATGATGCGCCAAAAATCGGGCAGCATTATCAACATGAGCTCTGTGGTCGGCGTATCCGGCAATGCCGCTCAGGCTAACTATGCAGCTTCCAAGGCGGGAATGATAGGCTTGGCCAAATCGGTAGCCAAGGAACTGGGCTCGCGCGGCATTCGCGCCAATGCTATTGCGCCCGGTTTTATTGTTACCGAAATGACTCATCAACTTTCCGAGGAAGTACGTGAAAAATGGCTGGAAACGATTCCTTTACGTCGCGGCGGAACCCCCGAAGACGTAGCTAATGCAGCCCTCTTCCTTGCTTCCGACCTTTCGGCTTACGTCAGCGGACAGGTTATTACCGTGGACGGCGGAATGAATATGTAATAAAGTTTTAAAGTTCAAAGTTTAAAGTTCAAAATATCCTGTTACAAAATAAGCAAATCAACAAATATCTCATAAATGATGAAAAAAATATGCTCATATCTTTTAGGCTGTTCCTTGTTCTTCGCCGCTTGCGGGCCTCTTATTAAAGTGGTGGAAGTGGAATCCTTAATGCCGGCAAAGTACCCGGTAGCATACTCCGATAAATCTATTGCGATTTTGAATGCTTTGAAAGTCAATAATTTCGATGGAACTATTAATTATTCTGACAGCCTTTTGACCAATTTGGCGTCCATGGGTTTGAAAGAAGGAATGGAAGCCGATAACCTGTTCAGCGGTTATGATATTCCTGTTTATAATCTTTTGTTGAACTGTACTAATAACCAATGCGAAGAATTGGCGGATACCGAATATATGAATAGTATTGCCGAGCAAACAGAGTCGGCCCTGCTGATTGTAGTTGATACTATTGAAATAGCTCAGGCCGAGCAAATCATAGGCCAAATATCTGTTGATAACTGGTCGTACTGGTCGTACTGGGGTTACTATGGTTCGAATAAAGCATTCTATGCTGTAACATTTGTTCCATACAAGGCTTTGTTTCGTTATTATGACGCAGAGCAGCAGCGTTATTTAGTCAATTATGAAATAAATGATACTATTCGTTGGGAAGCTGCGGCCTATAAAGCTACGGAAGCTTTGACAAAAGTACCCGAAGTAGCTGAGGCCAATACCTTGGCTGCCGAACAAGTAGGGAAATTAATGGCTAAGGCTACCTTGCCCTACTGGAAATCCGACAAGCGCTATTTTTACGAATTATCGGGAGGTAAAGGTTATGCAGCTACTACCGGCGCTGAGAAACGCGACTGGAAACAAGCCATGTATTATTGGGGGCAAATAGCTATGGAAGCCAAAGGGAAAACTGCGGCTTATGCGGCATTTAACATGGCGCTGGGCTGCGAGATGCTGGGCGAATATCCATTAGCTATCGAATGGCTGACTGTGGCGAGAAATAAAGCCGATTTACCTGAAATAAACGGTTATGTTAAACGCCTCCAACAGCGGATTGCCGATAAAAAACTTATTGAACAGCAGTTGACAGATTAAAATTATTTTGTACCTTTGCTGTCCTTTAAATTAAGCCTCTTTAGCTCAGCGGTAGAGCAGCTCATTCGTAATGAGCAGGTCGTGGGTTCAAATCCCATGAGAGGCTCTTTTTTAGTTGTTAGTTGCCAGTTGTCAGTTGTCAGTAAGAAATTATCACTAATTTTCCACAACCCAACGTCATTGCAGGAACAGGTTGCTTCGCCGCTGACGCGGTTCGCAATGACACCGAAGCAATCTCGTTGCTTACAGATAATCTTACTTAGTGTTATTTGTTTCTTTTTTACCGCCTGCTCCAACCCTCACACCCCTTCAACTCAAGCAGAACCTTTCTACCTTCCGCAGTATGCCAAAGGTTTTTGGATAGAGCAATCGGGCGATGATAAGGTGCTGCATATTAAAAACCCATGGCAAGGCGCCGAAGGCGTACAATATAGCTATCGTTTAGTAAGTAGAGAGGATAAGGAAGCCCTGACAACTTCGTTAATGAATATTCCGGTGCCATTGAAACGGGTAGTTTGCCTTTCTACTACTCATTTAGCCTACATTGATGCGCTGCAGGAAACGGAAACCGTTATCGGTATTTCCGGTGCGGGCTATGTGTCGAATGCGCTTATTCGTGCGGCGCTGAGCAAAGGCAAAGTGAAAGATGTGGGCTATGAATCCGGCATATCCTATGAAAGCTTAGCCGTTTTGCAGCCCGATGTGGTTTTTGCTTATGGCGTAGCTGGCGAAATGAGCGCAGTAGTTGATAAAATCAACAGTATGGGCATCAGGGTTGTCTTTTTGGGCGATTATTTGGAAGATTCCCCCCTTGGCAAGGCAGAATATATGGTAGCCGTATCGGCCTTTTACGGTAAAGAAGCGGAGGCCGAAGCGCTTTTTGCATGTGTAGTTGAAGATTATACTGCCGTCAAGGTCTTGGCCGCCGAACCGACTTATCGGCCTAAAGTGATACTGAATGCTCCCTGGCGCAATGCCTGGTATATTCCCGGAGGCGCCAATTATCTTTCAACGCTTATTACCGATGCAGGAGGGGAGGTGCTGGGTGCCCGCGAGGGAAGCCGCGAGAGTGCTCCGATAAGTTTGGAAAAAGCTTACACCTACGCCTTACAAGCCAATTATTGGTTACACCCTAATATGGCCCATAGTTTAGCAGAGCTAAAAAGTAACGACCCGCGTTTTGCCGCCATACCGGCCTTTAGGCAACATCGCGTTTTTAACAACACCCTTCGCCGAAGGCCCGAAGGCGGAAGCGATTTCTGGGAGTCGGGCGTGGTGCAGCCCCACATTATACTCCGCGATTTAATCAGGATTCTGCACCCCGACTTGTTGCCTGAACACCGGTTAGTTTATTATGAGCAGTTAGCCCCTTAAATGTCATTGTTTCATTGTTTATTTGATGAAGATTGTTTTTCCTATCTTCATCAACCTTCATCAATCTTCGTTCCCTTCCCGTCCTCCGTCAGCCCTATGTGAAAGGCGCCGCCGATGCTGATTTGCTGCTGCAGGATAGCTTCGGCTATGGGGTCCTCAAAATAACGTTGCATAGCCCTTTTCAAGGGACGGGCGCCGAATTGCGGGTCGAAACCCTGTTCGGCTACAAATTTCTTGGCTTCCTCGCTAATTTCTACGCTATAGCCTGCATTTTTGATGCGTTCATACAAATCTTTTAATTCAATGTCTATAATCTTATAAATGTCGTCCTGACTGAGGGTATTGAATAATATCTGCTCATCGACACGGTTCAGAAATTCAGGCGTGAAAGTTTTCCGCAGCGCTTTTTCGATAATGCTGCGCGTATTTTCAGCGATGTTGCGCTTGGTAGCATTGGCAAAGCCAACGCCCTGACCGAAATCTTTCAACTCGCGACTACCGATATTTGAAGTCATAATGAGTACCGTGTTGCGGAAATCGATTTTACGGCCGGCGCTGTCGTTCAGCGTACCTTCGTCTAATACTTGCAGCAAGAGGTTGAAAATATCGGGGTGCGCCTTTTCTATTTCGTCTAATAAGACTACGGCATAAGGTTTGCGGCGCACGCGCTCGGTCAGTTGTCCGCCTTCCTCGTAACCCACATAGCCCGGAGGCGATCCGATGAGGCGGCTGAGCGCATGTTTTTCCATATATTCGCTCATATCAATGCGTATCATATTCTCGGCCGAATCAAATAAATATTCGGTAAGTGCCTTGGCTAATTGCGTTTTACCCACACCCGTAGGCCCTAAGAAAACAAAACTTCCTATGGGCTTATTCGGGTCTTTCAGGCCGGCCCTGTTCCGCTGAATAGCGCGCGCTACCTTATCTACTGCCTCATTTTGGCCGATGACCATGCCTTTGAGAGCCTCGCCCATTTTCATCAGGCGGGCGCTTTCGGCTTCGGCTACGCGGTGAATGGGAACATTGGCCATCATTGATACTACTTCCGCTACTTTTTCGGCATCTACAGGCTCGCGCTGCTTTTCCTGTTCGGACTTCCATACATTATGTGCTTCGTCTAAGTCTTTTTGCAGGTTTACTTCCTCGTCGCGCAAGGCTGCCGCCTTAATGTAGTCTTGCGCTTTCAGCACCTTGCGTTTTTCTTCGCGCAGGATTTCCAACCTGCTTTCCAAGTCTTCAATACCCAATGGCGCTTTTACCTGAGCGATATGTACGCGCGCGCCTGCCTCGTCCATGGCGTCGATAGCCTTGTCGGGCAAACAGCGGTCGGTAATATAGCGTTGCGTGAGGTACACGCAGGCGCGTATGGCCTCAGGCGTGTAAACCGCATTGTGATGCTGCTCGTAACGTTCCTTAATATTCATCAAGATTTCCACCGTCTCCTCAGTAGAAGTGGGTTCTACCATAATTTTTTGAAACCGCCGTTCCAAAGCGCCGTCTTTTTCTATATGTTGACGGTATTCGTCGAGCGTAGTAGCGCCTATACATTGAATTTCGCCGCGCGCCAATGCAGGTTTCAAGATATTGGCGGCATCTAAGGAACCGCCCGCCCCGCCCGCGCCGACCAAGGTGTGCAATTCGTCAATAAACAGTATCAGATTAGGGGTTTTCGTCAGCTCGTTAAGAATGGTTTTCATGCGTTCTTCAAACTGACCGCGGTATTTTGTGCCAGCCACTATAGCCGCCACATCAAGGGCTACAATGCGTTTATCCAATAAAATGCGCGACACCTTGCGTTGGGCAATGCGCAGCGCCAATCCTTCCGCTATAGCCGATTTACCCACCCCCGGTTCGCCGATCAGCGCCGGATTATTCTTTTTGCGGCGGCTCAAAATCTGAGCTAAACGTTCTATTTCCTTGTCCCGTCCGATTACCGGATCTAATTTCCCTTCTTTGGCTATGGCTGTGAGGTCAACCCCATAATTATCCAAGGCAGGCGTATCGCTTTTCGGCTTAGTGTTGAGCGTAGCCTCTGAAGGCCGGCTGTTTGTTCCGGAAGAAAAGGGATTATGATGGCCTTTATTTTCTTTGGTATTATCGTCATCTTCTTCATAATCAACGCTTGATTTGGCAGGAGTCGGTTGATTGGTTAATTTGGCGTAAGCCGAAGCATAGTCGAGATTATATCCTGCAAAGATAGGCAGGAGCGCGGGGTGCAGGTTTTCTTCCTCGTGCAGTATGGCTAATAAAAGATGAACTGCTGTTGGCTGATTGTCCTGTGTATTACGTGCTTCCAAGGTCATTTTACTTAATAATTGGGTGGTTTCCTGTAGAATATAGACACTTTTATTTTCCTCAAAAGGAATAGGCCGTCCCTTTCTTACCACATCTTCAATTTGCTTTTTAAGTATTTGAGGGCTTGCGATAAAGCTCGCAAGTAGTTTTACCGCGCTATTATCGTTATGGCGTAAAATACCCAGCACCAAGTGTTCGGGACTAACGCTATAGTCGCCCATTCTCATAGCTTCTTCGTAACTGTAAACAATAATCTTATTTACCTCTTCGGAAAATGATAACTCTAAATTCATCGTTTTCAATTCATAAAATAAACTGCAAAAATAAGCAAAATTTGCGAAATTACGAATTTGATGAAGAGGGGCTGTGTATGAAAATAGTTTTGTTTATTACATTTTTAAACTGTAGGATTTTTATGGATACTTACATGTTGAAAACTATTAAAAAAAAATTTCGCCAATCCGATAATTATGCTTACCTTAGCGTTCTTTTTGTAAATAAATAAAAAATGATAGAAAACAGCGAAAGCACAGAGCGAATCATCAGGGTCAACATAGAGGAAGAAATGAAATCTTCTTATATTGACTATTCTATGTCGGTTATCGTATCGCGCGCCCTTCCCGACGTGCGCGATGGATTAAAACCCGTACACCGCCGTATCCTTTTCGGAATGTCGGAATTAGGCCTTACAGCCGGTAAACCTTATAAAAAATCGGCGCGTATAGTGGGCGATGTAATGGGTAAATACCACCCGCATGGCGACACAGCCTTGTATGACGCTATGGTGCGTATGGCGCAGGAGTGGAGTTTGCGCTATTTATTAGTTGACGGACAGGGTAATTACGGTTCTGTTGACGGCGACCAGCCGGCAGCCATGCGATATACCGAGGCACGCCTGCAAAAAATGTCGGAAGAGGTCTTGGCCGATTTAGATAAAAATACGGTGGACTTTCGTCCGAACTATAGTGAAGAATATATGGAGCCAAGCGTATTGGCTACTAAAGTTCCTTTATTGTTAATTAACGGCGCTTCGGGTATAGCTGTGGGTATGGCTACCAATATGGCCCCGCACAACCTGACAGAAATATGCAATGCTATATGCGCCTATATTGACAATAAAGACATAACCATCGAAGATTTAATGCAATACGTGAAAGCGCCCGATTTTCCTACAGGAGCTACTATCTATGGGATTCAGGGAATAAAAGAGGCTTACGAAACGGGCAGAGGGCGTGTAGTATTGCGCTCGAAAACCGATGTGGAAACTTCTTCCAGCGGCCGTGAAACCATTGTCATCAGCGAGATTCCGTATCAGGTAAATAAAAAGGAACTGATTGAGAAAATTGCCGCCTTGGTAGAAGAAAAGAAGGTGGAAGGTATTGCCTTTGTCAACGATGAAAGCGACCGCAACGGCATGCGTATTGTAGTGAAACTGAAGCAGGGCGCTGTGGCTAACGTGGTGCTTAACAACCTGTTTAAATACACGGCTCTGCAAAGCACTTTTTCCATCAACAATATAGCTTTGGTTGATGGTCGGCCTTGCCTGCTGAACTTAAGACAGTTGATAAAATATTTCGTGCGCCATCGCCACGAGGTAGTGTTGCGCCGTACACGTTATGAATTGGAACAGGCCGAAAAAAGAGCCCATATCCTCGAAGGATTGCTGATTGCCTTAGACCATCTTGATGCTGTAATAGCCTTAATAAGGGCATCGAAAACTCCCGAAGAAGCCCGCATCGGCTTGATGAGTCAATTCGGCTTGTCGGAAATTCAGGCCAATGCCATAATTGAAATGCGCCTGCGCCAGTTGACAGGCCTTGAGCGCGACAAGATTAAAAATGAATACGCCGAACTGCAAAAGTTAATCGCTGAACTTAGTCGTATTTTAGCCGATGAAACATTACAGTTCCAAATTATAAAAGATGAAACCATCGCCGTGCGCGACAAGTATGGCGACGAGCGTCGTACGGATATAGTGCTGGCTGCAGGTGAATTTAATCCCGAAGATTTTTATGCCGACGAAGATATGGTAATTACCATTTCGCACATGGGCTACATCAAACGTACTTCTCTACAGGAATATCGCCTGCAAAACCGCGGAGGAGTGGGGGCCAAGGGCAGCAATACGCGCGACGAGGACTTTTTGGAACATATCTACGTAGCTAATATGCACAGTACTATGTTGTTCTTTACCCAAAAAGGCCGCTGTTACTGGCTCAAGGTATATGAGGTTCCGGAAGGCACAAAAGCTTCTAAAGGCCGTGCTATTCAAAATGTTATCAATATAGAGCCGGACGATAAGGTTTGCGCCTACATTAATGTGAGAACCCTGAGCCAAGCCGACTATATTAATAATAACTACATTGTTTTATGTACCAAGCGCGGCACAGTGAAAAAAACTTCTTTAGAGGCCTATTCTCGCCCGCGGGCTAATGGCGTGAATGCCATTACTGTACGCGAAGGCGACGAATTGCTCGAAGCCGTATTAACCAACGGGAATTGTGAAATACTATTGGCGGCTCGTGCCGGTAAATGCGTGCGTTTCAACGAAGAAAAGGTGCGCGCTATCGGGCGTACCGGTGCCGGAGTGAGAGGCATTAATATTGAAGACCATAATGAAGTGATTGGCATGGTATGTGTTGACCCCAATTCCCCCGATAAGGATAAAATCAATATTATGGTGGTGAGCGAAAACGGTTATGGAAAACGTTCTGATTTAGATGATTATAGGGTTACTAACCGTGGCGGAAAAGGCGTGCGTACTATTAACGTTACGGAGAAGACTGGTCAATTGATTGCTATTAAGGACGTTATGGACGACTCTGATTTGATGATCATCAATAAATCAGGCTTGACCATTCGTTTAGCAGTATCCGAAATTCGTATTACAGGTCGTGTTACTCAGGGTGTTAAGTTGATTAACCTGAAAGGGAAGGATAGTATTGCAGCTGTTTGTAAGGTAAGCAAGAGCGAGGAGGAAAATGGAGAGGAAACGACAACACAAACAGAAGAAATTGTGGAATTATAAAAAAATATTTATATTTGTAGTCTAATTTATTATCAAAATTGTATGAAAAAGATAGTTCTTCTCAGTTGTCTTTTCCTGTCGGTATCGTTAATAGCACAGGATAAAGCGAAACTTCAGTCGCAAGTAGCTAAAAGCGACGTGGAAATTAATGATCCTAAAAAAGCCGAGCAGCCTAAAACATGGTTGAGTCGGGCAGACTTGTTTAATGATGTGTATAACGCTCCTACTAAACAATTAATGGCAGGCATGGGCCATAGAGATATTAAATTACTTTTAGCCAAGGAAAAAGTTATCGATAGTAAAACCGTAGATTTATTAGGGGAGACTTACGATGTAGATGTATATGCAGATAAAGAATTGTATTATGATGCGGCAGGACAATTGGTACTTTGGGTAGTAACCGACTATGCTGCCGATAAGCCTTTATTGAAGTCGTTGGAAGCTTACAAACGGGCAGCTGCATTAGATGCTAAAGGCGCCAATGTTAAAAAAATCAAAGAAGCTTTACAAAATATACAGCCGAAATTGAGCTACGAGGGCTATGTAGCCTATATTATGCAGGATTATCCGGTGGCTTCAGAATATTACGAGGCAGCTATAGACTGCTCTGTGCAGCCCTTGGTCGCAGCGCCGGATACAAATGCCATGTATATGGTTGGTATTGTAGCCTATGCTTTGAACGACGCTGATAAAGCAGTTACTTATTATAAAAAAGCTATGGATGCCGGTTTTACTGCCGGCGGAGATGTCTATGCCGATTACGCTAAGGTTTTAAAAGCAAAGACAGATACTACTGCTGCCATCGAAGCCTTAAAAACCGGTTTTTCACTCTTTCCAACCAACAAAGAAATTATTTTTACCCTCATTAATACCTATATGGAAAAGGGGGAAGAGCCTACGAGTATCCTCCCTTATGTTTATAAGGCAATAGAAAACGATCCTGATAACGCTTCTGTGTATTACGTGGAAGGGATAGTATATGAGCAGTTAGATGATTTTGTCAATGCGGAAAAAGCTTATAAAACAGCTATAGAAAAAGATGAAAATTACTTTTTTGCCTACTATAACCTTGGCGTATTATACTATAACGAAGGAGCGCGTATCAATAATGCAGCCATTGATGAACTTGATCAGAACAAATATGAGGCATTGATGGCGCAGGCGCATGATGTATTTAAGCAAGCTATTCTTCCTTTAGAAAAAGCATACGAATTGAATAATGCAGAGCGTTCTGCAATTGACTTGTTGAAGACGATATATTTCCGTCTTCGCGAAGATAGCGAGGAAATGGCTAATAAGTACGAATATTATGATGACCTGCTGAAATCAATGTAAAACAAGCAGTTTTTATAAAGGCGAAGACTACCCCTTCGCCTTTATAGTTTACTCCCCAAATACCCCACTGTTTCCTGCTTAATAATTTTATGCAGCGCTATAAGGCAAATCACATTGGGGATAACCATCAGCGCATTGGCAAAGTCGGAAAAATCCCAAACTACTTTTAGTGAAGTAGTAGCTCCGATGTAAGCAACGATAATCCACATGATACGGTAGAGCATTATCCCCTTGCCGCCCGAAAGGTACTCCAAGGCCTTTTCGCCATAATACGACCAGCCGAGAAGGGTAGAAAAAGTAACAAAAACAAGGCTGATCATAAGAAAGTACTCCCCGAAAGGAATAATACTGAAGGTTTTATAGGTGATTTTCACCCCTTCCAATCCTGCGTAGCCTTCGGGGCTTTTCAGGATTCCGGAAACTATGGTGATGCCGGTGAGGGCACATACTACCACGGTGTCCCAGAAGGTGCCGCTCATGGAAACCAAGCCTTGCTCAGCCGGAACTTTCGTTTTTGCAACCGCTGCTGCTATTGGCGCAGAGCCCATGCCCGATTCGTTCGAGAAAAGGCCACGGGCTATACCGTAGCGCATAGCCATAATAATAGTTCCGCCCAAGAGGCCGCCGCCTATGGCCTTGGCCGAGAAGGCGCTTTTGATAATCAAAGAAAGCGCCGGAAGAATGAAATCAAAATTATAGCCCAATACGGTTAAACAGCCTAAAACATACATTATTACCATAAACGGAATAAGTTTGTTGCACACGGCGGCTATAGATTTTACGCCGCCCAGAATAACCGCGCCTACTAATAAAGCAGTAACGCCGCCTATTGCCCAAAACGGAATATTCAGGCTATGGTTAACGGCGTCGGCTAAAGAATTGGATTGCGCCATATTTCCTATGCCGAAAGAGGCAAAAACCGTCAGCAAGCTAAAGGCAACTGCTAAAAATTTCGATTTGACGCCCTTTTCCAAGGCATACATCGGCCCTCCGGCGTAGCTGCCGTTTTTCTTGACTACACGGTATTTCAAGGCCAGCACCGCTTCGCCGTATTTGGTGGCGATGCCGAGAATACCTGTAAACCAACACCAGAACACAGCCCCGGGTCCGCCCAAGCCAATGGCGGTAGCTACGCCTACAATGTTCCCCACGCCTATGGTGGCCGACAAGGCAATCATCAGCGAACTGAAATGGCTGACATCGCCGGGCGTATTTTTGTCGGATTTTTTAAAGGTTAATTTTATGGCTTTGCCAAGATACCGTTGAATAAAACCGGTGCGTATGGTCAAAAAAAAGTGAGTGAAGAGCAATAAAATAATCATAAACCAACCCCATAACAGGTCGTTGGCTTCTCCGAGCAACTTAGACAAGATTTCCATCATCGTTTTTTTTGCAAATATAATTATTTTTTGAAAATATTGCCGTAAATTTGTACCCTTTAATTTAGTATGATGATAAATTTTAAACCATTAACCATACACGATGCTTCATGGGCAAGGCCTTTACTGTGGGAGGCAGGAGAGCATGGCGCAGAGTATTCCTTTGCCAATGCTTTGATTTGGGGGAATTTCTATAAGATGGAAGCCGCCAGAATAGACGATTTCCTGCTATCCCGCTCTGCTGAATCATCGGCTTACATGTACCCGCGGGGAAAAGGGGATATGCGCTATGCAATCAATTGTATAATGCAGGACGCAAGGGAACGTGGAGCGCCTTTGGTGTTGCGGGGGCTGAGTCAAACCGCTAAGGAAGAATTGGAACGTTTATTTCCGAGCAAATTTGATTATACCCCCTTGCGCGACTTTGCCGACTATGTTTATACGGTGAAAGACCTGTCGGAATTAGTCGGCCGTAAATTTCAGCCCAAGCGTAATTTGGCATCGCGTTTCATGAAAACCTATAACTGGAATTACGAAGCTATCACTGCAGAAAATATAGAAGAATGCGTTGCGATGAGCAGGGAATGGTGCAGGCTGAATTGTTGTGAAGAAGACGGCGGTATGGCAATGGAAAATTCAGTAGCCATTCAAATGCTTAACTGTTTTTTTGCCTTGGATTTAAAAGGCGGCCTTTTACGTGTTGACGGTAAGGTAATTGCTTTCACCATTGGCGAGCCTTTGAATAAAGACACCTTTATTGTGCATATAGAAAAGGCTTTTACGGAATATGCGGGCGCATATCAGATGATTAATCGGCAATTTATTTGCCATAATGCCTTGGATTTCGTTTACGTAAATCGTGAAGATGATGCGGGCGACCTTGGCTTGCGCAAAGCAAAAGAATCCTACCAGCCTGTGTTTATGCAGGAGAAGTATTTGGCAGTGAGAGTTGAGAATTGAGAGTTGAGAATGTTCCTACATCCCACCCGTGGCCGCAGGCCTACGAAGCAAACCGGTATTAACAAGAACTAAATATTGCATTAAACAATAACCCTGCTCCTTGATTCGATTAGCAACATATCACGACATTCCGGCCTTGAAGCATATCCGAAAAATTTGCTTCGGTGAAAGCGAGGCTTATTCGGCCTTTTATTTTGCTACCCGTTTCACCGAAAACAATACCCTGACATATTTGGAGCAAGATAGCCCTGTGGCTTCGCTTACCTTATTAGATGCCGAACTGCTAACTGCCGATGGACATGTTTTTCCTGTGGCTTATGTGTACAGCGTGGCTACCTTACCGAATTGGCGCGGCAGAGGAATAGCCGCCGCCTTATCAAAATATGCCGATGACTATTTGCAGGCGCGGGGAGTGGCGGCTTCGCTATTAGTGCCGGCTTCTGCTCCATTATTCGATTATTATGCGAAATTAGGCTATGAAACGAAGTTTTTTGTGGAAAAATATGAGGCCGCTTGCACGGACAAGGAGTCAGACACGGTTTTGCAGGCCTCTGAATTAGAAGTCGGCGACTATTTTCGCTTAAGAAAGGAAGCCTATTCTGGCGGCGGTTATTATGTGCAGTGGAGTACGGACGCCTTGGATTTTGCGCTACAGGACTGCAGGTTGACAGGCGGCTTAGCCTATCGCCTGCACACGGCAGCAAGGGAAGGATTTCTGTTAGCCTATCCTATGTCGGATAATACCGTAATAGTAAAAGAAAGTTGGCTTGACGGTGATTTATATCCCTTAGCTGTTCGCTTGTTACAACAGAAATTCGGCACGCACAGGAAGTATATTTTCTATGCCATGCAAAGGCCTGAAACCGTTACAGCGCAACCTTTCGGCATGATTAAATGTTATACGGGAAAGGCGCTGCCGTTACAGGGAAATATCCCCTACTTCGGCTTGGCCAAAGATTGATTATTGCATTAGTTCTACTGTATTTTTTCGGCGAGAATAACGTTTTCTACATGATGCGTATGCGGAAACATATCTACAGGTTGTACCTTCACAATACGGTAGGCAGCGGCTAAAACGGCCATATCGCGCGCTTGTGTGGCGGGGTTGCAGCTTACATACACCAAGCGTTGCGCTCCGCTTTTCAACACATTCTCGGCAACTGTAAGATGTATACCTGCGCGGGGCGGGTCGAGCACAATTACATCAGGATCTCCGTTAGCGGCAAAAAAAGCCGGCGTCAGCAAATCTTTCATATCGCCGGCGTAAAAAATCGTGTTGCGGATATTGTTGCGTTCAGCGTTCTTTTTGGCATCTTCAATAGCTTCCGGAACATATTCAATGCCGACTGCTTTCTTAGCCTGAGCAGCTAAATACAGCGCAATGGTGCCGATACCGGTATAGAGGTCGTAAAGTATTTCATGTCCTTGCAATGCGGCAAAATCGCGTACTAAGCGATACAGTTTTTGCGCCTGCAGGGTATTGGTTTGGAAAAATGATTTAGGGCTAATGCTAAACACTATGCCGTCCATCTTTTCTTCTATGTAAGGTTTGCCGTGAAAACAAACTACTTCAAGGTCGTTGATAGTATCGTTGCCTTTAGTGTTAATCACATATTGCAGCGAAGTAATTGCAGGAAATTGCTGCTGTAAATATTGCAGGAGCCGAATGCGTTCCTTTTCCTTATCTTCGCCGAAAACCATCACCACCATTACTTCGCCGCTACTAACACTGTTGCGTACAATCATGGTGCGCAGAAAACCGCTTTGCGTTCTGATATCGAAGAAACTTAATCCGTGATTGACGGCATAGTCTTTCACGGCGCGGCGCAAGGCATTCGAGGGTTCGGGCTGCAGGAAGCAGGCATCAATATCGAGCACCTTGTCGAACAGGCCGGGAATGTGAAAGCCTAAAGCTTCGGAGGGGAGAGGGCTTTCGCAGTTCATTTCTTCCTTAGTGCGCCAACGTTTATTGGAAAAAGTAAATTCTAATTTGTTTCGGTAGTACTGCTCGTTGGCCGAGCCAAGTATGGACTGCATGTTCAGCTCCGTAAATTTTCCTATGCGGCTCAGTTGGTCAACTACCTGTTGTTGTTTGAAGGCTAATTGTTCGGAGTAAGGGATATGCTGCCATTTGCAGCCTCCGCATATACCGAAATGGCTGCAAAAAGGCTGCACCCGCGTTTCGGACTGATGAATAAATTCGCTTATTATACCTTCCATATAACCCGAACGGCTACGGACAACCTGCACATTTACTACATCGCCCGGAGTAGCGTAGGGGACAAAGATTACTTTGCCGTTATATTTGCCTAAAGCCTTGCCTTCGGCTGCAATATTGGTAATTTCAAGGTTTTCTATAACCGGATATTTGCGGCGCGACATATCAGCGTATTATTTCAAAAGCCGATTCGTGGTCTATCAATTTTTCAAATCGCAAAGGCAATTTTTTTGCCTTTATTTCTTCCAGCGCAGCTTTTAATCCTTGGAGAATACTGGGTCGGTTAGGATTGATGCTGATGACCAAAATACTGCCGTTTTCCGCTTGCAGAATACGGTTTTTAATTTCTTCGGAAGAAAGCGTTCCGCCGCCGTCGGTAACCGTTTGATAGCCTATTACCTTATTGCCTGCGGCGTTAATTACTGCTACCGCTACATCATCGGTATAACCTGTAGCCGAACGAACATATCTGACTTGTTTTCCTGTAACAGCAGCAATACTTGCAGCGCCATCGGCCACTTCTTTCATTACATCATCTCTGTCGGTAGTGCCGGCTATTCCATATACGCTGCGGCCTTCTACAGAAAGGGAACGGTTGCGGTTGCCTAAATTTTCGATATCGAATAATGGGTTAGCAGCTATTTGTTTTACTGCCTCCTGATTACGGCGCACATAGTAGCCGGATACGAAAAAAGTAGCTTTAACCTTATGATTGATAAGTTCTTGTATTAAGTCTTCTTGATGAAAAGAGTAGGCATTAATGGTGAGGAACAGCGTTTTGGTATTGGCCGGGCTTTCTACATTTACACGACGAACAATACCGCGGGTAGCTTCTCCCCATTGGCTTGGTTTTTGAGGAATAATAATTATTTCAACAGACGGCGGCGTACCCTCTCTTTGAAGAATTTTGCTTTCTTGCACCGGTTCTTGCTCCTGTATTTGCAACTCTTCCGGCGCTGCTTCGGAAACGTTTTTCGTAGTGTCGGTCTTAGAGGATATAGTATGAGGAGTAGCCGTTTTGCCTTCCTGAACATCAGTTACAATAGCAACTCTATTAGTTTCAGGCGGCGTGGTGGCGCGGTCAACCATAGCAGTAATCAAGATGATTAATCCGTAACAGAAAATGCACAAAAACAGCACTGTAGCTAAAAAATAACGCAGTTTCATAAGAAATTTCGCTTATGTTCTAATCTGCTAAGATACGCCTTTTTTATAAAAAAACAAATTTTTTATTTAATTCTATTTTTGTTATATTTGCAGTGAAATTACAGGGCACAATGAAAATGCAGCAAATATTTGATGAAATTTTAAAAGTATGCACCAATAGTTCAGCTCTTGATATACAATTATTTAATGAAGCTTTGAAGCAGGCTGAAAAGGCCATGGAAGGTAAATTCCGTGAAAATGGTGATCCCTTTTTATGCCATGCTTTGGGTGTTGCCTTAATTTTACTCCGCGAAATAGGATTGTTGCTGCCGACAGCTACCGCCGTATTGCTGCATGAATCGTTTAAACATACTAAAATCACCGAATTGGCAGGCCGCTCAGGAGAGGAAGAACTGAAACGGCAAGAAAAAGCCTTAGAGGCTATAGCTAAGCAGTACAGCGCCGAAGTAGCCCAAATGGTACGCGGAATGAATAAAATATCCTCCATTAACCTTACCGATACCAAATTAAGCGCCGATAACCTGCGTAAATTTTTAGTAACGTATTCCGACGACCCAAGGGTAACGCTTATTAAGTTAGCTGACAGGTTGGAAGTTATGCGATCTTTGGATTTCTTCCCAAAAAATAAACAGGAGAAGAAAGCGGCGGAAACCTTGTTGTTATACGCTCCAATAGCGCATCAGTTAGGAATGTATAACCTTAAAACAGAACTGGAAGAGCTTTCTTTGCGTTATACGGAGCCTGAAAAGTACCGCTTCATTAGTAATAAATTGAAAAGTTCGGGCGGCGAGCGGCAGCAATTAATCGAAGAGTACCTGGCTCCTGTGGAAAAAGAATTGAAAAAACGGGGCATACAATACGAAATTAAAAGCCGCACAAAGTCGGTATATTCTATTTGGCGGAAGATGCAGGCGCAACAGGTGGATTTTGAAAAAATTTATGATATTTTTGCCATACGCATAATTATAGAAGTGCCCAAAGACGACAGGGCAAAAGAAGAAGCGCTCTGCTGGGAAGTTTATACCATTATCGAAAATTTGTATGAAATAGCCTCGCAACGAACCCGCAACTGGCTTTCTAAACCTAAATCGAGCGGTTACGAGGCGCTGCATGTTACCGCTATTCTTCCGCGGCAAAGATATGTGGAGGTGCAAATACGCACGCGGAGAATGGATGACGAGGCGGAAAGAGGCCGCGCAGCCCATTGGCTGTATAAGGGAATGAAAGGTTCCGAAGGATTACAGTTTTGGCTGGATAACGTGACAGCACTACTCGAAAAACCTGCCGAGTATAAACACGATTTTTCTAAATTAAAGGCAGATGAAATCTTCGTTTTTACACCCACCGGCGAATTACGGCGCTTACCAGCCAATGCCTCGGCGCTTGACTTTGCCTTTGCCATTCATACCAATATAGGCTTAAAGTGTGCGGCTGCCTTAGTGAATGGCCGCCATGTTTCTATTAAGGAAAAACTAACCACGGGAGATGTGGTAGAAATTCTTACGGCGAAAAACCAGAAGCCCGCATTAGCTTGGTTAGACTATGTTGTAGTCCCCAAAGCCAGGTCTAAAATCAAACAAAAATTGGTGGAGGAAGAAACCAAAAAATATAGCGAGGTAGGAAAGGAATTGTTGGTGCGCAGGCTGAAAAACTGGAAAATGGAATTCAACGACGAGGTGCTGGCAAGCCTTATGAAGCATTATAAGTTGAAGACTATTACCGATTTATATGTCGAAATAGCCAAAGAGAAAATTAATATCGCTAACGTTCGGGAAGTCTTGACGGGCGGAGCTCCGCCTGTAGAAAAAAAGAAGGTGGAAAAACCGTTACACTCGGTGGAGCTTTCCGACAATGACCTTAATTATTTAGCGATAGACGCCGATCTTGGCCGTACGAGTTGTAAATTGGCGAAGTGTTGCAAACCGGCGTATGGCGATGATGTTTTCGGCTTCGTAACCATTAACGAAGGCATTAAAATCCATCGTTTTGATTGTCCCAACGCCGCCCGCTTGTTAGACCAATTCAACTATCGCCAACTGAAAGTACACTGGCTGCCAAAATAATAATATAAAAATGTATCTTTGTTGAAATTAATAAGGTAAAACCAAATGAATCACCTGAGATTTTACACCCTTGTAGCATTAGCTATGCTCATTTCACCGACAATGTACGGTCAAATTAACGTGCAAGACAGTCTTCAAACTATTTTGCAGAACGATACCATTGACGTGGAAACACGTTTCAGAAATGCTTACATTCTTATATCTCGCAATTCTTTGCCCGAGGAAGCGGAACTTTTGTGCCAAACGGTCGTATATCCTTTTGTCCAAAAATCGTGGAAAAGCAAGTCCGACCGCTTGAGTCATCTGGCGGAACTGTATCTTACTATCGGCATTTGTTATCGCGAACGCGGTGGCGACGACCGCTACGAACAGGAACGGAACACGTTTATAAAAGCTGTGGAAACCGCTAAAGAATCGAGCAACGATTCCATTTATTCTCATTGCCTTTACGGGTTTGGACTTATGGAATGTAAACGTGGCAATTTACAAAAAGGGAACGAGTATTTTTATCAGGCGATTGAACTTTACGATAAGATGGGAAAGTATGAAACTTCCACGACTATGCTGTATGTGATAAGCCTCAATTTTTTTCAAATTAAAGATGTAGATGGGCTGCAAAGAGTAGTAACGCAAATGGAACCCTATCTCAAAAAAGACAAGTCGAAACAAACGCTCTATCAATACAATGTTGTCAAAAAAATGAGTCTTGAAATACTGCTTGAAAAGACGAAAAAAGAAGGAAATCCGTTAGATTATCAATTAGTTGATACGCTTTTGCTCGTAATCAGGGACAATATTTTTCTGGTAGAAAATTTTCGCGATGAATTATATCGTACTTTTCTGCACGGTTGGGCTTACTACTATTTATCAAAAGCATTTTACGACCATTACCCGGAGCAAACCGACAGCATTTTTCATTATTTGAACAGGTCTTCCGAATTAATAGAACAGGATTTATATAACCGAAAATTAGAACTCAGCGGCGAAAAGGAATTGAAAATATACATTCATCAGTTACGCGCTAAAACCCTTTTGGGTCAAGGGAAAATGGAAGAAGCATATCATTTTATGAACGAATCGCTGAACCTGCTCAAGCAATTGAAAGGGTATCAAATTTTTGGCGAACAGTACTATGTGGCTTATCAATTCATGGCTGATTATTATGAAAATATAAACCGACCCGTCGAAGCGTTAAAATATTATAAATTACTGAAAGAGAGCGATGAGCAACGCTACGAAACCGAAAAAATACAGGCAATCACTGATATGTCGATAAAATATGAAACAGAAAAGAAAGAAATTCAAATTGCCACTTTAGAAAAGGAAAAGCAAGCCGCTCAGCGTATTTTGTGGTTGATTGCCGGTTTATCGTTAGCATTGCTGACTACATTCGTTTTAATCTTTCTGTCGAGCCGTTTAAAACGGAAAAACGTAGAACAACAACTCTATGAAACGGCGCTGCTTGCAGAACTGCGTCAAAATGAGCTGGAAAAAATACACAACCTGAAACAGCAGGTAGAACAGCGCCCCGTCAAAAATACCATAGAAAAAATTATCTGGTTAATAGAAAATTCCATTATCGAAAAAGATAGTAAAAAAGCTTATCTCGAACGCCTTACGAAAATTGATGCTAAGCTGCTTGAAGAAGCCTACCAAAGCGCTAAAACGAAGATTACCAGCATGGATATGAAATATATCGTTTGCTTTTCCGCCGACATTGACGTACAGGATATCAGTTTGATTTTCAACATCGAACCTGCAAGCGTACATACCGTGCGTTATCGTATCAGGAAAAAATTCTCAAAAGAAGATACATTTCGGACGATTTTGTAAAAAAAATCTATTTTTGTCTATATTTTTCATAGACTCAAGCCCTACTTTTGCGGCATATTAACACTTAATTATTATGTCTATGAAACAATCAAATGAAATGTGGTCAAAATCGACCAAAGCTATTATTAACGGGGTATTGCTCTTTTCTGTAGCCGGCGTACTGTACCCTATTTTTAATTTTCTCAAATCAACAGCGTCTGGTCTCAGCAGTGTAGCCTCTTTTGTGGGAGAAAGTTCTTCAGCGCTTAGCGGCAGCGCTTTAGTGTTTACGATTACTTGCTACGTCCTGTTAGCAGGTATTATTTTTGGCTACTATCTGTATTTGAATGGTTTAGCTAATTTCAGTTTAGCCGTAAATCCGGCAGACAGCAATTCCGTCAAAAAAATACGCACCGGCGTTATTTTAGTACTGCTTGGCTGGGGAGTTGCATTTCTTTTCGGATTTATTCCTTTTGCCGGTTGGTTGGGAAGCCTGGCGAATGTCATTTTGTGCATAGTTGCTTACATTCTGATGCTGATTGAATTTTCAGCCTTAAAGAAATCGACGACATTCCCGGAGTCGGCGCGCAGCGGAGCCTCGTTATTGTTTATTGCCCTGATTCTTTTGATAATAGGAACTATTCTTGACCTGATTCCCTTAATTGGCTGGGTTTTCATGTTAATATTGAGTCTCGTCGGTTTCATCTTGACGATTATAGGTTGGAAAAGAATTAAAAGCGCAGCATGAGTTCGCGGAAAACCCTCTTTATATCGGCAATCTTATTATCAAGTATGCTGATTTCTAACGCTTGCGGAGTATTATTGCCTTATTCGGGCGGTATTACTCCGCCTGTTTCTAATCCTTTTTATCAGCTTGCCGATGTACAGTTAGTGGGCTGCTACGGCAATCGCAGTGCGGCAACGGTAGAATTTGTATTTACGGTAACGGCGCACAGTAATCTCATTACATCAGGGGTTTTGGGGCAGCGTCCCAATACGAAGTTTGTGGCGCGAGGCACAGCATACGAGCCTTATAATTCTTCCGGCACAAAGGTAGAGTTAGTGCGAGGTTATCTTTCCGAAGTAGTAATTGCCGACATTCGTAACGTCCCCGATTACCTTGTGCAGTTCGACCGAATAGAGATACAATGGTACTTTAATGCTGAGCACCATAGTGGAAAAACAGGGCAAAATCTTATTTTCAACAGCGTGCCTATTGTTTGGAGATGATGAAATGAAAAATTTGTTTAATTGGATAATTGTTTATACCTTTGCTGTTGGAAGTAATTCCAAACTTGCCGGGAGGTCGCATATTTGTGTTTTTATGCAGATAAGCCGCCTCCCGCTCCTTTAGCGGTGATGGGTATTTGCAGAACTTCATAAGAATACGCTTTATTTCCATTATTATATGTTGCTTTTACTGTAATTTTTATAAGATATATGGATCCTTCATAATTTATAACCCCATATAGGCGTTGTATTTCTTTAATATGGCAATCCTTGTATTTATCTGGTAATTAATAAATTAGAATAAACGAATTAATAATTAGTAAAATGAAGAAAGTAGTATTTATTATTTTAGCGATGTTGCCGATGATAGCGTCGGCACAGTGGTTCAGCCCTGACATTCCGGAAGAAGATGAGTTCCTTTTTCTGTTTGAGAAAGCAATTGTAAGTAGCATGAGAGTTGCGTCAGTCAAAAAGACAGAGAAAGTTTTTGTCGAGGAATCAATGGCGACAGGTTGGTGTAAAGTGAAATACACAAATTCCGAAGGCAAGGAAATTGAAGGTTACACCAAAATGCAGGTACTGAAACCTCTTGACGATGTGGCTGCACAAATGAAAGAACAAAGAAACAATTTTACACTTGGACAATGGAAAGTGGTAACATTTGCGGTAATTTTTCTTGTTGTCGGAATAGTCGTATCGTTTATGAGTTTTCTCGGACGTTGGAAGTTAATTTTGATGATAGTCGCGGTTATGTTTCTTAGTGCGCTCGAATTTTGGTTTTTAACCCAAACAGAAGGCTTTACGTTCTATTTGCCCACCGTTGTAGGCTGGAAAAAGGCAATAATAGGTTTCCTGTTTTTAGCCATTTTTCTTGTTGCACATATTTATCTTTGGGTAAAAACACTCGCTTATATTTCTGCTGATGCGGTTGGAACGGCAATGGTGGGTACGGCTCTGTCTTCGCTGGCTGTCGTTGTTACGTGGCTTGTTATGTTTGTATTTGTTGCAGCAGAAAACTATGAAATGTGGGGAAAATATATTGGCATTGGTTACTGGATTTTGATAGGAATAGTTACCATTACTGCGATGTTTTCCTGTGACAGATTTTGGGAAAGACTTCTGTTTCTACCTGTTTTTGTAATTGGTGTTGTTCCCATTACCATACTTGCATTAGATGTTGTACTTGGCGGTGTTGTTGCCGTTGGTGCTATGTTCCTTATGCAAGCATTGATGAGTGGTGGAAGTTCAAAGGGGGATTCGCCAAGTGGGTCAATAGGCGATACAGGTTGGGATAGACATTCATCTGGTTTTAGTTATTGGGATTCGGGAAAACAAAGAAAACCTGGGGAATAACCGCTATATATGGAGGGCGGAAGCCCCTTAATTCGTAATGTAAATGAACGAATTAGAAAAAATATTAGAAAATGCACGCGAAAAAGTAAAATCAGGCGATTGGATTTACTTTACAGAAACTGATGCATTTTTCTTGAATATGAGGAAA
>WRMN01000025.1 GCA_009777095.1 Bacteroidales bacterium
CCATTTCTTACAATGTGTACAGATGTACAATAAAAGCAACGTTTTTAACCATTTCTCTATAAATGCTGCAAATATATAAATATCAAATGACTATAGCGTTTTCATCATACTTTTTGACCATTAAGCCGATTTTTTTTAAAACTACAATGAACACAGAAATTATTACAAAAAACACCCGTTCCTTGAAAGAAACGAGTGCGAGCAACTTTATAAATTAAAAAATTATTTTTTCTCTAAATGTGATTTGTAGCGGCTACGGAATTTATCCACGCGGCCTGCCGTATCAACCAGTTTCATCTTACCGGTGTAGAAAGGGTGAGAAGTATTGGATATTTCAACCTTGTACAAAGGATATTCAACGCCATCAATCGTGATGTTCTCTTTGGTGTTAACACAGGAACGGGTAATAAAAGTATGCTCATTCGACATATCCTTGAAAGCTACTAAACGGTAGACATCGGGATGAATTTCTTTTTTCATAATTAACGCGTAATTTTTTTACTTTTTCAAATTGGGCTGCAAAGATAAGCATTATTTTTTATTTTGCAAGAAAAATTGCTTAATTTCTTCGACTAAAGTATCCGCCGCCGTTTTAGCTTCTGCTTCCGCATATATCCTGATAATCGGTTCCGTATTGCTCCTGCGCAGGTGTACCCATCGTCTATCTTCGTCAAAATCAATACGAACGCCGTCTATATCGGTAATACGGTATTGGCTATACGCTTTTTTCAAACTGTCCAATAAGGCCTCTATATTCACATCGGGAGTTAGTTCTACTTTGTTTTTCGACATAACATAAATCGGATATTCGGCGCGCAGGTCGGAACATTTTATTGCTTTATGCGCCAGATGCGAGAGGAACAAAGCGATTCCTATCAGCGCATCGCGGCCGTAGTGCAGGTCGGGTACAATCACTCCACCATTGCCTTCCCCGCCAATTACCGCTTGGCAGGCTTTCATCTGAGCCACTACATTCACCTCCCCTACTGCCGATGCAAAATATTGACCGCCATGCTTTTCGGCAACATCGCGCAACGCGCGCGAGGAGGAAAGGTTGGACACCGCATTTCCCTTCCTGCACGACAAGACGTAGTCAGCCACTGCCACTAAGGTATATTCTTCGCCAAACATTTCCCCGTTTTCACAGACCAAGGCCAAACGGTCAACGTCGGGGTCAACCACTATGCCGCAGTCGGCCTGCTCGGCCACTACTCGTTTTGAGATTTCAGTCAGATGTTCGGGCAGGGGCTCAGGATTATGCGGGAAGCGCCCGTCAGGCTCGCAATACAATTCCACTACCTGAACGCCTAAAGTCATCAGCAGTTTAGGAATAACTACTCCGCCCACCGAATTTACCGCGTCAAGTACTACCTTGAATCCAACCTTGTAAATAGCCTCCACGTCAACCAAAGGGTGCTGGCATACAGCATCTATGTGTTTATCGGTATAAGTCGCATCGTGCCGCATAGCGCCTAATCGGTCAACATCTACAAACTCAAAGGCTTGTTCCTTAACCAAGCGAAGCAAGGCTTCGCCGTCGGCTGCCGAGAGAAATTCCCCCTTTTCGTTCAATAATTTCAGGGCATTCCACTCTTTAGGATTATGCGAGGCGGTAAGGATAATACCGCCGAAAGCTTTTTCCCATACTACGGCCATTTCTACCGTTGGCGTGGCAGCCAGACCTATATTTACCACATCAACCCCGCAAGCCGTCAAAGTGCCGCACACCAATTTATCAAACACAGGCCCTGAAATACGGGCATCGCGCCCTACCACCACTTTGAGGCGGGCAGAGGGGTGTTGCATGCGCAGCCAAGCCGCATACCCTGCTGCAAAATGTACAGCGTCAATGGGCGTCAAGGCTTCTCCCAATTGTCCCCCAACCGTGCCGCGGATACCTGATATGGAAGTGATTAGAGGCATAATGGTTATTAGTTGTTGATTTGTTATTTGATGAAGAATAGATGAAGTTCACCCTTACCCCAAATCCCTTACTACAGCATGAACACCAAGACAAGGAAGGCAGAGGCGAAGGCCAAGATAGCGTAGAGTTCGGGAAATACAATCAAAATCATAGATTTTCCGAAAACATCTTGACCGTTACTCATTTCCACTATGGAATTGGCAGATATTTTCGACTGCCAGGAAGCCGAAATGTAACCGACAAGCCCCAAAGCAATGCCTACGGCACAAACCAAGACCCCTTGCATGTAGGTAAAGGCAAGCATTTCTCTAACTTTCAGCAGATACAGGAAGAAGGCAGCAAAGCCGTACAGTCCTTGTGTTGCCGGCAATGCGGCAAGAATCATTCCCTTACCGAAAATATCGGCATTCTTCTTCAATCCGCCAATCAGCGCATTAGCGCCATTGGTTACTCCTATTGCGCTTCCTATGCAGGAACCTGTCAGCATTGTTGCCATTCCGATTACAACTAAAATAAAGGGTAACGTTAAATTTTCCATGTTAATATTGTTTTTATTTGTTTAGAAACATTCTCAATTTTCAATTCTCAATTTTCAATTTCTTAAGCGGGTTATAATAACGGCCGCCGCCCGTAAATCCTACATTTTTATAAAATTCCACAAAGGTTAAACGCATGGGGTGTACAAAGGCGCCCAAGGCCGACAGGGCCAATACCCCTATGTGTCCCACTATTAATATCAAGCCGCCGATTAGCCAGCCCACATAAGAGATATTCATGCACATCAGCCCTACCGTGTTTACTACAAAGCCCAAAATACCTCCTGCAGCACCCAAGCCGAATAAACGGATATAAGAGAGCAGGTCACCGAAAATGCCTGTAATATCCCATAAAGAAGCAATACCTTTAGCGAAACGAACAAAAATATTTTTCGACCGACCTGTGAAAAACAGTACCAAGGTTAATCCTATACATAATATGGCAAGCATCGCCCAACTCGGCAGCGGCAGCCCCAAAAACGACTTGGCCGACAATAAAGCGGCGTCAATAAGGAGCAGGGTCCAGCCTAACTGGTCAAGGCCATGTTGCCAGCCGTAGCGGCACATAAGATTGATAGTTTGTATAGCTTTAGCAAAAATAATTTGCGCACCCCCGAACGCAATGGCTAACCAAAACATTGCCAAGTCGTCGAGAAATACGCCTTCAACATTGAAAAGTTCGCCTAACTTCATGCCGAAAAATCCACCTGAGGTCAGTGGCATGATGATAGCGCCTATGCCTAAGAATTGCGCCAAGGTTAATATCGGCCGCATCTTGGGTAATTTGAATTTAGCTATTGTGGCTCCCAGCAGCAGGACTAAGCCGTAGCCCATATCGCCCAAACAGAAGCCGAAGAAGAGCATATAGAAGGGCGAAAAGTAGGCGGTAACATCTAACTCATCGTAGCGCGGCGGCATATACATGCTGCCTATAGGCTCGAAAAGTCGGGAAAACTTATTGTTTTTCAATTTTACAGGCGGGTCGTCCTCTATGGTAGCCTCAGTTTGCAGATACACCGCCTGTTCCTGCTCCAGAAATGCCATCACCTCGTCATTCTGCGGCTTAGGAACGAAGGCTGTCAACACCGACAAAGTATCTTCCGCCTCCGCTTGTGCGCTTTGTCCCGCCAAGTATAGCTCTAATTGTTCTACCAAGTCATTGCGGTAGTCGGCTAAGCGTTCCTTTTGCAAGGCATATTTCTCTAATTCGCGCAATATGACACCTTTGCGGTGGTCTATATTGTCTAATTCGTTTTTCAATACGGTTTCCGAAGCCACAGGCAAGCGGGCTTCCTGTAAGGGGAAGCTATAGGCTTCGCCCGAAAGTTCCAATACGGCAAAGTAAACCTTATCTCTTTCCCTGTTAATTATTTTCACTACATATTCCTGCTCCCACTGTTCGGCATTCGCCGCATAATTTTTTTCCGCAGCAATATAAAAGTGAGGAGTTATATCCAAGGTTTTCAAGCAGTCAATCGGCGCTGTTCCCCAGTTTCCCCATGGACGCGATACTTCAATTTCGAGCATAAGTTTAGCCCGTCGGTCGGTTAACTGCGTATGTTCTGTCCACAATTTTTCTACTGTATGCAGTATCTGCAATGGCTGCTCTTCCGATGCAAGGCCGACAGCAACCTCATCGGTTTTATGCTTAGACAGCAATTTGCAGGCAGCATTGCAGCGGTTAATTTCTTCCAACAAAGAAGCGGACTGCTTATCAATCGGACGGTTGCTGCGCCGCACGTCTACCACGCCTAAGGCCTGCAAGCGTTCTAAAAATGCTGTCGTATCGCGGCGGTAAAGCACCAAATCATATTTAATCATCGGTACAATCATGCAGCTGCCTCCTCTTTTTGTTGTCGTTCTTTCACTATTTTCTGCGCTGCCTTAGAAAGGTTTTCTTCGTCTTCCATAAAGCGTTTTATTTTCAATATAGCCTCTTGGTACCCTGGTATTTGCACCTTCTCATACAGGTTTACTTTCTGCGTAGTTTTTTTCCGCGTATGGTCTAATATACGCATTTTCTCTGTATAAAATTCGCTCTCAATACCCACCTGCGCCAAGTCTTGCAATATTTGCACCCCATCGGCAAACCATAGCGGATTACGGAAGAGGTTGTAGGGTTTGACGTCGAATAATACTTTTTTCAACACAGGCACCTTCACGCCTGCTATTTTCACCATTTCCATTTCCACATCGCGCACGGCAATCAGGCCCTGATGAAACTCGTTCCACAGTCCGACCATGTAATCGTAGGAAGCCATCTTTTGTTCCAACTCCCGCAGCAATTCTTCCGCACGTTGCTTGGCACGCTTCACTTCCATGCGCAAAGCCGACTCTTTATTTTTCAGCGTAGGCAAGGCCTTTAGCCGCACCTTGAGCTGCTTTTCGAGGTCGTTGAGCGATGTTTTATTGAGTTGATATTTTATGGCCATGGATTGGGGTTATGAGTTATGAGTTATGAGTTATGAGTTATGGGTTATGAGTTGTTTATTTGTTAGTCATTGCGATGCACGAAGCAATCATTGCTTATTTGTTGATTTGTTGATTTGCTACTTATTAATCATTATTTACTATTCACTTATTTACTATTTACTTATTTGCCGTTTAACTGCTTATTCATTGCCTTAATTCTCAATTATCAATTCTCAACTCTCAATTTACTTCGTCCAGTATTGGTCTGCAATTTCCTGTTTGATGGCTGTTTCGGCCTTGGAGAAATATTTGGCAAAGAGTTTCCAAGTGCGGTCGAGCATCTCGGTTATATCAATATTAATGTCAATTGACAGTATATTTTGCGAATAATCTTTAGCAAATTCCAGGGCGCGGCGGTCGTAATCGCTGAGGTCGAAGCCGTTTTCCAGCTTTGTTTTGGCGTTGGCGGCGTCGGCATAGAGGCGCACGGCGGCGTTCATCACCTGAGGGTGGTCGTTGCGGGTGGCCTTGCCTATCACTAATTGTTTCAAGCGCGAGAGCGAGCGGAAGGGGTCAACAATCACCTTGCCTGTGTCGCTGTCGGTACGCAGGAATAGTTGTCCCTCGGTGATATATCCCGTATTGTCGGGAATAGCGTGTGTAATATCGCCGCCGCTCAACGTGGTTACGGCAATAATGGTAATGGAACCACCATCGGGCAACTGCACAGCTTTCTCATAGAGTTTGGCTAAATCGCTGTACAAGGAGCCGGGCATACTGTCTTTCGAGGGAATTTGGTCCATACGGTTACTCACTATACTGAGGGCGTCGGCGTAAAGCGTCATGTCGGTCAGCAGCACCAGCACCTTTTCATTCTTATCCACCGCAAAGTATTCGGCTGCGGTAAGGGCCATATCGGGCACTAACAAACGTTCTACAGGAGGCTGCTCGGTGGTATTCACAAAACTGATAATACGCCCCAAAGCGCCTGCATTTTCAAATACTTGCTTATAATACAGGTAATCGTCGTTGCTCAGTCCCATGCCGCCGAGTATAATCTTATCGACCTTAGCGCGCAGGGCTACGTCGGCCATTACCTGATTGTAGGGTTGGTCGGGGTCGGCGAAGAAGGGAATTTTTTGCCCCGACACTAAGGTATTGTTCAGGTCAATCCCTGCAATGCCCGTAGCAATCAGCTGCGAAGGCTGTTTACGGCGGAATGGGTTCACCGACGGACCGCCGATTTCGCGTTTTTCGCCTTCTACTTCCGGACCGCCGTCAATAGGCTGTCCGTAGGCATTAAAGAAGCGGCCTGCCAAGTCGTCGCTCACATTCAGCGTGGGCGGTTCGCCGAAAAATACTACTTCGGCGTTGGTAGCAATTCCTTCGGTACCTGCGAATATCTGCAAGGTAATCAAATCGCCGTTGATTTTCACCACCTGCGCCAGACGCCCCGCTACCGTAGCCAGCTCTTCCGCCACCACTCCCTTGGCATGTAACGATACCGTAGCCTTAGTGATGCCTTCGAGTTTTGTATATATACGTTGAAATGCAGTTGTCATGTTATGAGTAAAAAGTTTATAAAGTTCGTAAAGTTATGAATTATGAATTAGGGCTTCTAAGGCGGTTTCGTGTTCTTTGAATTTGGGGCTTTCAAATTCCGAGTAGTTCATTTGGCGACATATATTAATAATGTCTTTATAAAAAACGGAGCATTGTTCAAAGTTATCGAAAATCGGGTTTTGGCGACAAATCTCCATCAGTTTATAGAGCATATATTGCTGACGTTTCAGCGGAGTAGAAGCGTCTATCTTATCAAAGGCGTCCTGCTGCAAAAGCACAAAGTCAATTAATTCCGACTTCCAGTAGCGCACATGATAATCCATCGGCACGCCGTCGTCGCCTAAGATGTTGATTTGCTCGTAGGCTTCCTTTCCGCGCAATATGACATTCCTCGCTTCCCTCACAGTACTCACCCAGCCTTCAATTATTTTTTCATCAAGATAGCTTATAATTTCAGGATATTCCAGATATTTAGAATAACTTTCCACAGGGTCGATAGCGGGGTAGCGCTTACTGTCGGCGCGGTTTTGCACCAAGGCGTAGAAACAGCGGGCGGCCTTTTTAGTCGATTCGGTTACAGGCTCTTTGAGATTACCGCCTGCAGGCGACACCGTACCTATAAAGGTTACCGAGCCTGTTTCGCCGTTATTCAGATAAACAAAACCTGCGCGGGCGTAGAAATTAGAGATAATCGCCGAAAGGTCCATAGGAAAAGCATCGGCGCCGGGCAGTTCTTCCAAGCGGTTACTCATTTCGCGCAAAGCTTGCGCCCAGCGTGAAGTAGAGTCGGCCAGCAAAAGCACCTTAAAGCCCATGGCGCGGTAATATTCGGCAATGGTCATGGCCGTATATACCGATGCTTCGCGGGCAGCCACAGGCATGTTCGACGTATTACATATAATAGTAGTACGTTCCATCAATTTACGGCCTGTGCGCGGGTCGTCCAATCTCGGAAATTCGGTAAAAATTTCCACTACCTCGTTGGCACGTTCGCCGCAGGCAGCCATAATAATAATATCGGCATCGGCCTGTTTCGAGATAGCGTGTTGCATCACTGTTTTTCCGCAACCGAAGGGGCCTGGAATAAAGCCTGTTCCGCCCTCGGCTATAGGATTAAAGGTATCAATAACCCGCACGCCTGTTTCCATTACACGGTTGGGGCGCGGTTTCTCTTTATAAGCAGTAATCGCCTTCTTTACCGGCCATTTTTGCACCATAGTAACAGGGTGCTCGCTTCCGTTTTCATCTGTCAGTACGGCTATTTTTTCTTCTATAGTATAATCGCCAGGAGCAGCGAGCCATTTCACCGTATAGTTTCCTTCAAATGAAAAGGGTACCATAATTTTGTGCGAAAGCCAGCCTTCGGGCACTTCGCCTAACCAGCTTGCAGCCTGTACCTTATCGCCTAAATTGGCAATAGGGGTAAAACGGTATTGCTGTTGGTAGTTCAAGGGTGCAGTGTAATCTCCGCGTTGCAGGAAGACTCCTTCCATAATCTCGAGATTATGCTGCAAACCGTCATAATTACGCGACAGTATGCCGGGGCCTAAGGTAGCCTCCAACATGTGTTGTTCAAATTCCACTTCGCAGCCAACGCTTAACCCGCGCGAACTTTCAAATACCTGTACATAAGCTTTGTCGCCTACCACTTTGATTACTTCGGCCATCAACTTGACGCCTTTCAGGTCGATATGGCAGATTTCATTTTGCGCTACCGCTCCGTTTACCTGCACTGTAATCAGGTTGGCAATGATACCAACGACTTTTCCTCTTGTTTTTGTCATAATGTTTTCCTTATATCAAATGTACCTCTTACTTCCGATACCAAAAGCTTAAAAAAGGCTTCCCCTTTGGTTTTATCAAGTTTCAGCCATCTATCAATAATAGCAGCTTTTGTTACATAAGCCAGCAGGTAATCTATGTCTAAATAATTTAATGCAGTAATTTCATTGGCCTTTTGCCAGCGTAATTTATCTATTTCTTCTTCCCTTGCGAGAATATCGGGCTTATCCAATACCTGTACAAATTCTTCGGGAAGCGTAGTTGGATCGTAGTCGCCTATCAAATAATCATAAGGTTCTACCTTCATTTTCTTTGCGGCAGCTACAGCCTGAGCGTTGCGCAACAGGCGATCATAATCAAAATATTCCTGAATAAAACGGCAATCGCTTTTGGCGGCAGTAGAATACCAGTAGGGCGTCTGCCTGTATGGTTGAAGTCCTATCAACAGCAAGCGCAGCAAACGTCCGTCACTGCCGATAAGATGCTCTTGCAAGCGTTGGCATATATGGGCATAATCAAAAGCTTTGCTCTCCTTAAAAGTAATATCCGGAAGGCCTGCCACAAGATATGGATACAAACGGCTCATTTATTGTCCGAAAAGCAGGTTGCGGATATGTGGACGCAAGGCTGCGGCAAAAAGGTTTTCAAAATCTTTATCGGTTAAACTGATATGATAACCTCCATCTTTAGGGCCGATTTTAAATCCTGCCTTAATACTGTCGTGGAATTGAAAATCGATGCCTCCGAATAATTGTTGTTTAGCTTGTTCGGCCACAAAACTTTGCAGCGCCTGCTGCTTGTCGGTCGGCAAAAGTACTGCTAACTGCATACCCGAAGTTTTGGGGTCAAAGCGTTCTATAGCTGTTTTAATGATTGTTTTCAGAAATTCCGAATCATTCATGGCGGCAGTCGAGGGTGCAGCAATTACCTTCGCTACAATAAGGCTTTCGACCGTTTGTTTCACCTTAGCCATCATTTGGCGGGCAGCCAGTTGAATATCGCCGTCGGCGTTAGTTTTAGCTTCAATAGCAGCCTTTTTCGCCTCGGCTACCAATTGTTCTGCCGTAGCCTTGGCCTCGGCAATAATTTGGGCAGATTCTTTTTTCGCAGCCTCCACCAACTGTGCAGCTTCTTCCTGACCCTTCGACAAACCTTCCTTATACAATTTGTCTGTTAGTTCCTGTAACTTATCTTGCATAATATCAAATAATTAAAAAGCATATTTTTTTATTTTAATAAAAAAATGAAAAAATCGATGCAAGTTAGCAAAAGAAAATCAGAAATGCAAAAATTTGAAGTTAAATATTTATTCCCCAAAAAGTGGTTAGGGCTAATTTTTATCACTGAATGTCTTTACTATAGAAAGCCTCCCATAAAGGCCATAGAAGCTGGCGCCGATATTCTTTGCCTGTCCAATAATGGGAAAACTTATGACGGCCGCATTGCCACAAAGGCGGTTAATATTATTTTTAGGGCTGTAAAACAGGGCAAAATCACCCCTGAACGCATTGAGTAGTCTTATAGTATTGAAAAATAATAATAACAATTTTGTTTTGCATATAAAATAAAAAGGTATTATTTTTGTGTTGTGAATAGAATAAAATTGAAGTGATTTCTATTTGGAAATGGCTGCTAAATCCGTAAATCATTATCCATGCCTGCACAACTCTCAATTCTCAACCGTCATTGCGAGGTACGAAGCAATCAATGCTCACCTCTTCTGCCCACCGCCTACTGGCCTCCCGTGCAATACTATACAAAGATAGTAGGGCAGCAGGCAATTTATTTAGAACAGCATGAGCACTACCAAAAGCAGACTTACCGCAACCGCTGTGTGATTTATGCCGCTAACGGCCCTACGGCCTTAGTGATACCGATAATAAGAATGCAGGGACGTAAAATGCCTATCCGCGATGTGCGTATTGATTACAGCACCCCATGGCAGCGGGTGCATTGGAAAGCCATTGTGTCGGCCTACCGTTCTTCTGCTTTTTTTGAATATTATGAAGACGATTTTCGTTCCTTTTATGAGCGCGAAGAAACTTTTTTATTCGATTTGAACGAGAAGATACTGCATTTGACTTTGGAACTAACAGGCCTTCATACGAAAGTAGGTTATACTGCTGAGTTTATACCTTCCGACGGCGATATGCCCGACTGGCGGACTTTGATTAGTCCAAAAGTTGACTTTACCGCCGATACAAAATTTAAGCCGCAAAGCTATTATCAGGTTTTTGCCCCGAAGCACGGCTTTGCGGCCAATTTAAGTATTCTTGACTTATTGTGCAACGAGGGCAACAACAGTCTGTCGGTACTGCAAGCGTCTAAAATCTGAACCCTAAGGTTACGGCTACCTTGCCGAGATAGGAGTTGGCAGTCATAACAGGGCTACCTTCGTAAAGCGTATAATCCCTGTCGCTGCCTAATGCGCCCGAATATGCGCCGTCGATATAGAAACTGCCGCCATCATAGCCTAAACCTAAAGATATGATGTTAGAGGAAAAGTTACTGTTATTTTTCAGCGGACTTCCATAATGGGCGAATCCTGCACGTATGGATACCGGATTTAAACGGAGTTCGGCGCCGACGCGGAGATTGGTAACTAAGCCGAAATTGTCCTTGGTGTAATCATCTACAAAGCGATAATTAGTTTCGCTGCCGCTATAGGGTAGCTTAGTATAGCGATGGCCGTCGTAACCCGACATTCTGGTAGAAGCATAATTCAGACCTTCATACTCAACACTGATAATAGCCATATTGTTGAAAATATAAGCTAAGCCTGTACCCCATTTAAAAGGAGTGGTAACCTTGTAATCATAAACCCCTTCAGGGCTTTCGGCAGAATAGTCTGCACGCGGAGCAGAGGCTGTCGCATTGAACCATGTGTGCATATATTGCCTGTACTTATCGGTCAGGTACATCCATGTGGGCGTATGGAAATAGGCGCCCCAACGCAAGCCTTCTACAGGCCGCCAAAGTATGCCTAATTTAATATTGCAGCCTATCCCGCGGGTTTCTACTTCCGATTCGTGGATAAATCTATTAAATCCGACATGAAAATCCGTTGGATTAACAGCTTGTTCCGTAAAGGATTCGTATATCTCTCTCCAAATGTTTTGTATTCCGATATTCATACCGAAATAGAATTGGTCGTGTAGATTACCGCCGAAACAAAACACAAATTCATTGGTGTTTCCGCTGGTTTCCTTATAGTAGGATTGCTTTAAAGGCCCTCCATGAACAGGAGTTCCGGTCAATGAATAATTTTGTGTAGCAGCAATATATTTATTACTGGCGCCGTCTTCTTCTAATAGCCATGTATCCCAACCCAAGACACTAGCCCAATTAGCTTGATCCCAAGCATCGTTGCCATTTAAAACACTCGTTTCTATTCCATCTGTAGCCATGGCAATAGCAGCTGCATAAGAATTGTTATTATTGACACCGTAAGCAGAGGTGCGGTCAATATAATGGTTCAGTTTATTATATCCTATACCGAGATTAAACCTTAGTGCATCGCTGTCAAAGATGTCAAAAACAAGGCCTATGTTATCAAAGCCGAAAGAACTATAAGAATCGGAGTTTGTTTCTCCTATGTATTTGGCATCAGTAATGTTATAACTTACAGAAGGAGTAAACATAATATCCCAACTGCGGAAAACGCCTATGCCGGCAGGGTTCACACTGAGGGAAGAAAAATCGCCTCCCAAGGCTGCAAATGCTCCGCCCATGGCCGTAAAACGTGCCGTTCCGCCATAAAAATTTTGAGAGAATTGTAATCCGTCCCAGGCCGTTTGTGCAGTGGCTACACCCAGAAATGGCGCTATTAATAATAGTAAAAATATTTTCTTCATATCATTTATCTTCTTGAACCTCTGTCTGATGATCCACTGCTGCTACTTCTACTGCTACCGGAGGAAGAACTGCCGCTGCTTGAAGACCCTCCGGAGGAAGAACTACTGCGGGAATAGCCGGAGCTACCGCTTGATGACGAACTGTAGCCCGACGAACTGCTGCTGTTAGAGCTGCTGCGGTAACCGGAAGATGAGTTTCCGCTCGAACTTGAACTTGGATAACTGCTTGACGAATTGCTGGGGCGGCTGTAGCCGCTGCTGCCGCTACTCGTAGAGGTTGGTGTATTGCTTTCTGTCCTTATGCGGGTATATTGCGGTTGCGTTCCGCTGCTATTAGTAGAGACAGGCCTGGTAGTGGTATTTGTAACAGAGCTGTTGCTTTGCGTCGTCGGGCGGCGGTTGTAGGTTGTTCCGCCTGTATTTGGCGTTGTAGCAACATTCGTATTGCCCTGCGAGGTTGGACGGCGGTTGTAAGTTGTTCCACCTGTATTAGGCGTTGTAGCAACATTCGTATTACCCTGTGAGGTCGGACGGCGGTAAGTGGTATTACCTGTGTTAGGACGGTCGGAGGCATTATTATTAACTGCAGGATCACGTCGGCTGCCGGTTTGCCCCGTGTTGATATTAGCATCACCGCGAGTAGTGCCGATGGGAACTCCGCCTACTTGCTGTAGCCGCGGTGAACGTGTGTTAGTTACAGGGGTAGCATTTCCTATTTGTTGCCCGCGCTGTCCGTAATAAACATTACGGTTGCCGTAATTAGACCCGTAACCGGACGAATAATAGGAGCGATAATGCGGTGAATAATAGTGGTTGTAATAAGGCCTATACCCGCCATAGTAACCATAATGCCCATAGTGAGGATAATAACAACCCCAGCCCCAGTTCCAATAGGAGCCATAATACGGATAGTGCCAGTAAGAATAGAATGGACTCCAGCCCCAATACCATGAACTGTAATAGTAAGGCCTGTATCCCCATCTCCAACTATACCACGGATCCCAGTAGGGTGAATAACCGCCATAGCCATAACTATAGCTGATGTACACATTGGAAGAAGGGCGAGTATATTCCAACTCATCAAACATACGCAGCCTGCGGGCGTAGGAATCATCTTCATCATCAAGGTCTATCTGCGTGGTAACGCTGTAACTCACAGCAGCAGGCTGTTCGTCGTTCGTTGTTGTGGCGGTAGTAACAGTAGTATTACTTGCGTCGGTTGGTTGGGCCATTACAAGTTGGGTTTTTTCATACAAAGCCTGAGCATCATTGTTTCTGACTGTAGTAGCAGTTACAGTGGTAGTAGCAGTGGTCGGTCGTTTGGAATAATAAATTCCGTCTCCTCCGCCGGAAGAGTGATAGGAAGAGGAACAGCCATAGGTCATTAGCAAGGTCGCCATCGTGATAATGTAACGTAAAGTTTTCATAATTTGTCCTCCTTATTTTTTAAAAATTCATTTAAAATGCTTACCTTTGCAGGTAATTTCTGCAAATTTAATGAAAAAAATAATAAAAAACAAAAATAAATATCAAAAAATCATCAAATAAACCTCAAAAATCTCAAAAAAACCTCAAAAGAACCTCAAAAAAAATAATAAATTTAACATGGCAAAAGAAGTAACGAACAAGGAAGAGAATTATTCATTATGGTACAATAATTTAGTAATGAAGGCCGATTTGGCTGAAAATTCGGCAGTTAGAGGCTGTATGGTAATTAAGCCTTACGGCTATGCTATCTGGGAAAAGATGCAGGCGGCATTGGATAAGATGTTTAAAGATACAGGGCATGTGAATGCTTATTTCCCTTTGTTTATCCCTAAATCGTTTCTGAGCAAGGAGGCCGAGCATGTGGAAGGCTTTGCTAAAGAGTGCGCTGTGGTTACCCACCATCGTTTGATGAATAGCCCAGACGGCAAGGGCCTCGTGGTTGACCCTGCGGCTAAATTGGAAGAAGAATTGGTGATACGCCCTACCTCTGAGACTATTATATGGAATACCTATAAGAATTGGATTACATCTTACCGCGACTTGCCGCTCTTGTGTAACCAATGGGCTAATGTGGTGCGCTGGGAAATGCGTACCCGCTTATTTCTGCGCACTGCCGAATTCCTGTGGCAGGAAGGCCATACGGCGCACGCTACTGAACAAGAAGCTATTGAAGAAACCGAAAGAATGGTGAATATATACGCCCGCTTTGCCCGCGAATTTATGGCCATGCCGGTAATCGTAGGCAGTAAAACCGCTACCGAGCGCTTTGCAGGCGCTATCGACACTCTTTGTATAGAGGCTATGATGCAAGACGGAAAGGCCTTGCAGTCAGGAACTTCACATTTCCTTGGACAGAATTTTGCCAAGGCCTTTGATGTGCAGTTTACAGGTAAAGACGGTAAGCTCGACTATGTATGGGCTACTTCATGGGGCGTTTCTACCCGCCTGATCGGCGCGCTGATTATGGCGCATAGCGATAATAACGGCTTGGTGCTGCCTCCGAAATTAGCGCCCATACAAGTGGTTTTAGTGCCGATTTTTAAAGGAGAAGAAGAACTGAACACTATGCGCGAACAATTGCTGAAAGTGAAAGCCGAGTTGGAAGCAGCGGGTATCAGCGTGAAGTTAGACGACCGCGATAATCTGCGCTCCGGCTATAAATTTGCAGAGTGGGAACTGAAAGGCGTACCTGTGCGCATAGCCATAGGCCCCCGCGATATGCAAAACGGCGCATTAGAAATCGCACGGCGCGATACGCTTGAAAAGCAAGTCATTCCAATGGCTGACGCGGCAGCTTATGTAACAGATTTGCTTCAATCTATTCAGGAAAATATCTACAATAAGGCATTGGCTTTTCGTGAAAAAAATACTTTTGTTGTAGATAATTATGAAGAATTTAAGACGCGGATAGAAGATGGTGGCTTTTTCCTTTGCCATTGGGACGGCACTGCCGAAACTGAAGAGAAGATTAAGGAAGAAACTAAGGCTACCATACGTTGCATACCCTTTGATATGCCTTCCGAGCCCGGCAAATGTATGCTTACCGGCCAACCCTCCGCCCACCGCGTAGTCTTCGCCAGAGCGTACTGATTAGTTCAAAGTTCAAATAGAAGAAAACAATTTTCAATAAATAAACAATTAACAAATGCCCCGCATACTATCAATCGACTATGGCTTAAAACGCACAGGGCTGGCGGTAACCGACCCCTTGCAGATTATTGCTACGGCCTTAGACACGGTGCCAACGGCGGAGCTCTTGGATTACCTGAAAAAATATACAGGGAAAGAAGCGGTGGATCGTTTTGTGGTCGGCTATCCGCGCAATATGGATAATACCCCTTCGGAAGCCGCACAGCATATAGATGTTTTTTTAAAACAATTACAGCAATCTTTCCCGAACATATTAATAAGTATTGAAGACGAGCGCTTCACATCGAAAATTGCATTCCAAACCATGATTGACGTTGGTATAAAAAAAATGAATAGAAGAAACAAAGCCACCGTTGATAAAATCAGCGCAACCATCATTCTCCAATCTTTCCTCTCCCGCACAACTCATAATTCATAACTCATAACTTATAAAATAATAAATACTCATGGTTCTTCCAATCTACATATACGGCTCTGCAGTATTAAAGCAAAAAGCAGAACTACTAACGCCCGATTATCCGGGACTGCAAGAATTGATTTCCGACATGCGCGAAACGCTGGCTCATACTGAAGGAGTCGGATTAGCCGCTCCGCAGGTGGGGCATTCCGTCCGTTTGTTTATTACCGACGGCGCGCCTTTTAAAGAAAAAGAACCGGAGCTGGCAAATTTCCAAAGGGTAATGATTAATGTCGAAATTTTGGAATACAGCGAGGAAAAATGGACATTTAACGAAGGCTGCCTGAGTGTTCCTGATATTCATGAAGATGTAGTACGTCCGCAGAAAATATACCTGCGCTACTTCGACGAAAATTTTGTAGAGCACGAGGAGTGGCTCTCCGGCATTGCAGCGCGTATAGTACAACACGAATACGACCATTTAGAAGGTAGTGTGTTTACAGAAAAATTATCGCCAATCCGCCGTAAGCTGATTAGCGGAAAACTGAAAAACATGTCGCGCGGCAAAGCCTCCGCAAATTATAAGACGAAGTTGGAAGCGTAATGCCGAAAGATTTCCAACTGATTTTATGTTTCAAAGTTTTGAATTATCGAATGCTTTCCTCAGCATTTCCACTGCATCTAACTTCTCCCATGCGAAGAACTCCACTTTTTTGACACTTTTTTTGCCGTTATAATTCAACTGTACTTCTTTTTTTACACAGTCGCGGCCAAAGTGTCCGTAGGCGGCAGTTTCTTCAAAAATAGGATATTTCAGACCGAATTTCTCAATAATCTTTGCCGGACGCAGGTCGAACAGTTTATGTACAATATCACCGATTTCCGCATCGCTAAGCTGAACCTTGGCGGTGCCGTAGGTATTCACGTTCACGCTTACCGGTCGGGCGATGCCAATGGCATAGGCCAATTGTACCAGCACCTCGTCGGCAATGCCGGCGGCTGCCATATTTTTGGCAATATGCCTTGCGGCGTAAGCAGCCGAGCGGTCAACCTTGCTGGCGTCTTTTCCCGAAAAAGCGCCGCCGCCGTGGGCGCCGCGTCCGCCGTAGGTATCAACAATAATTTTGCGACCTGTAAGCCCCGTGTCGCCGTGCGGTCCGCCGATGACGAATTTACCGGTAGGGTTAACATGGAGGATATATTTCTTATCGAATAGTTTATGCAGGCGCTTAGGAAGGCGTTTGATGAAGCGGGGAAGCAAGATGTCCTGTACGTCCTTGCGGATTTTAGCCTGCATTTTGGCTTCGCTGTCAAATTCATCGTGCTGTGTAGATAGTACAATGGTATGTATGCGCACCGGCTGTCTCTTGGCATTATATTCAACCGTGAATTGCGATTTGGCGTCGGGGCGGAGGTAGGGCATGAGCTTCTCCTCGCGGCGGATAACCGCTAATTCATGCAATATGATATGCGACAAGGTAAGCGGCAAGGGCATAAGGTCGTCGGTCTCATTGGTAGCGTAGCCGAACATCATTCCCTGATCGCCGGCGCCCTGTTCTTCGGCTTTCTTCCGTACAACCCCCTGATTGATGTCGGGCGATTGTTCGTGGATAGCCGACAGTACGCCGCAGGAATCGCCGTCGAATTTATAGGCTGCTTTATTGTAGCCTATGCGGTTAATTACTCGTCGGGTTACTTCCTGCACGTCCACATAGCCGGTAGTGCGCACTTCGCCGCCTACAACGGCAAGTCCGGTTGTAACAAAAGTTTCGCACGCCACCTTAGACTCAGGGTCCTGGCGTAAAAATTCATCTAAAATAGCGTCCGAAATCCGGTCTGCTACCTTGTCGGGGTGTCCTTCCGACACCGATTCTGATGTAAACAGGTAATTTTTCATCGTTTTAGCATTTTTTTTCCGTGGTTGCAAGCAGTCAAATCTTTCCACACGAAATGTTAATAATGGCACAAAGGTACGAAAAATTCTAATATTTCCAAATGTTTCTGCGAGCTTACACCCCCGCTTGCGTGAAACCTTCGTTCGTTAACAGCGGTGGTTTGTTCTGTTATCTTTTTTTCTTTGGAACTTTGCCATCACTTCAAAATTTATATTAGAGTTAATTCAATTAATAAATTATCTTTTTAAATATTTCAATATCAACTACTTTTATATATGGGAAATTTATTTCTTTCAGTATGTTGAAATGCTTATCGTTGGTAACAATATAATCTGCTCCTGCATTTAAAGCGCAATCTGCAAATTTGTTGTCTTCGGGGTCGGCTGTTATTAAATTCCATTTGAAGTATGGAATAACAGGTATAAAATTACTTGCATTTGTAATTGTATTTATCACACTTTCACTAATTTCCACAGAATAAAAACTTGCCAATAATTCCTCGTATTCTTCTAATATTTCGGTAGAAGAACACAAGTAAAATTTACCCTCTCCAAACGCTTCCCACAACCAACTATATGGCGAGTGGTCGAAAATTGCAGGCAGCAAGCAATTTGTGTCTAACACTATTTTCATTTTGTTGGTATACGATTATGTCCGTACATAATCTCTTCCATTCTGTCACTATCTAATTGGTTGCTTTCCCAAAAATCGCGAGTTTGGACTTTCAATTTATTGCGATAATAATTGAAAAGCACGGATTGCATTTCTTTCAATCCCTCTTCACGCTTGTTAAACGTAAACATCTGTAATAAATGCTGTTGAACTGCATTTAAAGGCGTATGTGCTGTTGTCGCTTCCATGTATATTTCTTTTTAAAATTAGATTTGCAAAGGTAGCATTTTTTTTTGAATTATTTCAGTTTTAATATTCGTAGCTTTCGATTGCTAATTTCTCTCCTCTCAACATTGTCTGCTAAACACTTTTATACATAAAATCAGCAAAGTAGTATAACCTTGTTGAAAAATTGTTGAATACTTAATTTCGTCTTAATATTTCCGTTACATTATATTGTTAATTTTGCCATGTAAAATCGTAAGACTATAATTCTAAACTAAACAACAATAATTTTTATGAAACTAACACTTTTTAAACGATTAGCAATGCTAACCATGGCTTTAGCATTGTGTGCGCCGATTATGGCGCAGGTAACAACCGGTTCCATTACAGGTCTTGTTAATGATGCTCAGGGACAAACTTTGGTAGGAGCAACGGTGAAAGCTACTCATCTGCCTTCCGGAAGTATCTATTATGGTATGACCCAGTCGAATGGCCGTTTCCTGATAAACGGCGTGCGGGTAGGCAGCGACTATGCTGTGGAAGCTTCTTTCATTGGTTATGGTACTGAAACCATAGCTAAGGTTGTAGTTTCTTTGGGTGATCCGGTTAGCTTAAATTTTGCTCTTAAAGAGGAAAGCCTTGCCTTAGAGCAGGTTGTAGTGTATGGAGAGCGTTCATCGGCCTTCAACAAGGAACGTACAGGCGCTTCTACTAACATCAGCAACCGCGAAATGACTCGAATACCTTCTCTGTCGCGCAATATGACAGATGCAGCAAAATTGTCGCCCTACATGACCGGCAGCAATTCTTTCCTTGGACGCGAGTCTTTTGCAACCAACATTACGGTTGACGGTGCGAACTTCAACAATAATTTTGGCCTTTCGGGCGGCGGTATGCCGGGTACTTCAGGCGAACCTATTTCTATGGACGCTATCGAAGAAATGCAGGTGGTTATTGCTCCTTACGATGTTCGCCAGTCCAACTTTACGGGCGCAGGCATCAATGCGGTTACCAAGAGTGGTACCAACGAGGTAAGGGGTACAATTTATGGCTATTACCGTAATCAAGATATGGCTGGTAAAAAAATCCGCGACAAGGAGATAAGCAATATTCCGGAATCGAAAAGGCAAATATACGGCTTTAGTGTAGGCGCACCCATCATAAAAGATAAATTGTTCCTTTTTGTTAATGGCGAATTAGATAATAACCTTACTCCCGGTAACACGTTGCGCGCCCGTACGCCCGCCGATGGTACGACTGCTAATATACCAAACGTGAGTAATACTGTAATGGCAAGCGACTTGCAACAGTTCTCAAACTTTTTGCAACAACAATTCGGGTATGACACCGGACGTTATGAAGATTGGGGCGGCGACAATGTTTACAACAACAAGTTGATGGCACGCCTTGACTGGAATGCCCACAAGAACCACAAGGTAACCCTGCGTTATAATTATTCAAAATCATCGAACCTGAATCGTCCTTCTACCAGTAACGATGCCGGTGGCGCCATCAACCCAAGCCGCCATTCCCAAACAGGCGGTATGTCCTTTGAAAACAGCCAGTATCGCGGCGATGGTATCATGCACTCCATCACAGGCGAGTTGCACAGTCGCTTCACCAATCAACTCTCGAATCACTTCTTAGTGGCTTATACCAACTACGACCAGCCCCGAAGCACCACCAGCGATATATTTCCCATGGTGGATATTATGCGCGGCGATATCACCGCCACCAATTCTTACATGACTGCCGGCTATGAGTTGTTTTCGTATCAAAACAGGGTACAAAACAATACCTTGGTCATTGCGAATAACCTTACTTACCAATTGGATCAACATGTAATTACTGCCGGATTGTCGCTTGATTATCAGTATTTTGCTAACAGCTATCTGCGTAATGGAACAGGATATTACCGCTACAAAGATTATAATGCTTTTGTGAACCATGTTAATGGCGTAGGCAACGGACAGCCATGGAATGAGGATTACCATCCGCTTGGCTTTGCTTACACTTATCCTATTAATGGCTATACCGACCCCAAGGCCGAACTCTCCTTTGGACAATTTGCCGCTTACCTGCAAGACGAGTGGAGCGTGCTCGACAATCTGAAACTTACGATGGGTTTGCGTGTTGATATACCGGCATATTTCTCCGGCGCCATTGACAATCCCGGTATTAAAGATGAAATCTTCTGCGATTGCGAAGCCGTTGACGTGGGCACCTGGCCCAAGGCCAAGTTGCTTTGGTCGCCGCGCCTTGGATTTAATTGGGACGTAAATAAAAATCGCAGCCTCACGGTTCGCGGAGGCACGGGTATTTTTACCGGCCGTATCCCCTTTGTTTGGTTTACTAATCAGCCCACCAATAGCGGCATGTTGCAGTATCAATTATCGCTTTGGCATGGCGGAGCGACGCCTAACGTAGCCAACCGAGCTATGCTGGCACGTATTCCTTTTGCAGCCGATGTAAGGACTTTGCTGCAAAATACTGCCTTGAATGACATTTTTCCACAAGAAAATGCAGTTAGAGGCGGCCGCTTGGCAGTTATTGACAAAGACTTTAAATTGCCGCAGGTATGGCGTACCAGTTTAGCTGCCGATATTAAATTACCGCTCGACATGATGCTCACGATAGAAGGGATATACACCAAAGATATTAATGCCGTAACCTTTGAAAACATTAATATTGCCGAACCGGACGGTACAATCATTGAAGGCGCTTATGAACGCGATTTCTACACAAGCGGCCGACAATATATCAATACCAATGTGAATGCCGATGTGGTTGTGATGAAGAATACCAATGAGGGGCATGGTTTCTCGTTTTCTACGCAACTTAAATTGCCTAATTGGAACGGATTAAGCGGCGACTTGGCTTATACTTACAGCTATGCGGAAGAAGTTACTGCAAGAAGCAACGGTAGCGACCCCTTCTCGGCCTGGAGCAATCGTCAAACAATTAATTCGCTAAATACAAGTGAATTAGCTCTTAGTTTGATGAATACGCCGCACCGCATTATGGCCTCCGTTAATTATCATATTGCTTATGCCAAGTATTTTGCTACAACGATAAGTTTGTTCTACACCGGAAGAACAGGAAACGCCTATACTTATGTGTATGCCGGTCGTCCAAGCAACTATCCTGCCGGAACATGGATTGCTTACTTGCCGCAAGAAAAGAATGATGTTGTTTGGGCGTCGGACGCCGATTGGGAAGCATACAAGTGGTTTGCCGTTAACGATAAATATGTGAGCAAGAACCTTGGTAAATATGCCGAAAAATATGGTGCTTATCTGCCTTGGAACAGTCGTTTTGACCTGCGCGTTGCACAAGATTTCAAAATCAAAGTAGGCAAGACTACCAATACCTTACAATTTTCGGTTGACATCATCAACTTTGGCAATATGCTCAATTCCAATTGGGGTATCGTTGATGATTTGAATGGTTCTTTCTCAGCTTTTCCTATTTTGAATTATATAGGTCGTGATGCAGCAACCGGCAAAGCAATCGTATCAATGAATACAGCAAGAGCCAATGTTTACCATACTTCTGCCACAAGTGCTCCCAGTACGCAATTGGCTACCTGGGCATTGCAGTTTGGTTTGCGTTACATCTTCAACTAAACAAAACTAGCGTATTAAAAAAACAGGCTGTCGTGTAAAAACAACAGCCTGTTTTTTTCTTATAGCTCACCAAATTTTTAAAATGCTGGCTTAATGGTCAAAAAGTATGATGAAAACGCTATAGTCATTTGATATTTATATATTTGCAGCATTTATAGAGAAATGGTTAAAAACGTTGCTTTTATTGTACATCTGTACACATTGTAA
>WRMN01000026.1 GCA_009777095.1 Bacteroidales bacterium
CGCCGACCCGTACGGATTGGCTGAGAGCATGCGCGACTTGGCCCCCCGAAACACAGGCAAGGAACCCCCCGAAAAACCAAAGCCGCCGGAACGAAAAACAATCTTCATCAAATAACCAAATCAACAAATCAACAATGATTGCTTCGTCCCTCGCAATGACAAACAAATCAACAATTAAACAAATCAACAATTAAACAAATCAACAATTAAACAAACATAATCATGGCTAAAAAACAAAAACCTCTACTGAAAGAAGTAATTAAACACATTGACATTACAAAAATTGACAGTACCAAAATTATTGACTCTATGCGCGATATGTCGTTCTCGTCGCGCGATACGGCCAATGCCGCCGATATTTTGCAGTTGATGATTAAGAACAAAAACTGTACCAACTGGCTGATTTTGGCAGGCAGCACCAGCGCCGGCGGGTGTATGCAGGCCTACGTTGACATGATTCGCTTTAATATGATTGACTGCGTGGTGGCTACGGGCGCTTCCATCATCGACATGGATTTCTTCGAGGCCTTGGGCTACAAGCATTATAAGGGAACGCCCTTTATTGACGACAGCCTGTTGCGTAAGCATTATATCGACCGTATTTACGATACTTACATTGATGAGGAAGAACTACAGTATTGCGACGCCACTATTAGAAAAATTGCCGACAGTCTGGAGCCTCGCCCCTACTCTTCCCGCGAGTTTATTTGGGAAACAGGTAAATGGCTGACAAAAAACGCTAAGAAGAAAAATTCCCTGATTCAAACCTGCTATGAACATAATGTTCCTATCTTTGTTCCTGCATTCTCCGACTGTAGCGCAGGCTTCGGATTGGTCATGCACCAGGTAAATCGGCGTAAAGCGGGCAAGCCTTTTCTGACTATCGATTCAGTGGCCGACTTCTACGAACTTACCCAAATCAAGCTCGCCGCTAAAACCAGCGGTCTGTTTATGATAGGCGGCGGCGTACCTAAAAACTTCGCCCAAGACACAGTAGTCTGCGCCGAGATATTAGGCCATGACGTGCCGATGCACCAATATGCCGTGCAAATCACCGTGGCCGACCCGCGCGACGGCGCCTGCTCCAGCTCTACGCTGAAAGAAGCCTCGTCGTGGGGCAAGGTGGATACTGTTCACGAGCAGATGGTCTATGCCGAGGCCACAACGGTTGTACCGCTTATCGTCAGCTACGCATACCATAAAGGCGACTGGAAGAAACGCAAACAATTTGAATGGGCTAAACTGTATTCCAAACCAACCAAAACAACTAAGGCCAAGGTTAAAAAATGAGCGCTTTCGTTCAACAGGCTGGCGCTTTCTTAGCGTCTTTTGACGTTGAATATGCTGTAGAGCCGCCCTTTGTACATTTTGCGCAACGGCGGCTTTCTTTCCATTTGGTCGAACTGGAGCCTTCTCTCTATCCTGCTTTTTTTCAAGACCTTTCTATTCGTTACGAACAGCGTGGCATTCGTTTGGTTCATCTATGGGAAGATGTGTATGTCCGCCAAACGCCGTTAGCACAAAGCCGTATATGCGCCTTGCTGGGCAATTCGGAGCGGATTTTCGCGCGTAACACCGAGGTACGGCGGATAGACCAATCGGTACTGAATGATTTCTTAAATATTCACCACCTGCAAGGCAGTACACAGGCTAAGTATAAATACGGACTTTTTCACGAAGGAGTGTTGATGGCAGTCGCCTCGTTCAGCGCTGTGCGTCCCTTGCCCCGAAACGGAAAAATGCACCAATCCTACGAATTGATACGTTTTGCCAATCGCAGCGGCTATACGGTTACAGGCGGACTGAGCAAGCTGCTGAATGCTTTCATTGCAGAAGTGCGCCCCGACGATATTATGACCTACGCCGACCGCGACTGGTCTATAGGGCAAAGCTATGAGCAGTTAGGATTCACTTGTGTAGCAGATACCCCTCCGCAAGCCTTCCTTGTTCACCCGCAAAGCATGGTCCGCTATTACCCGCACCGACTTCCAGAAGGAAGAAGCCGTGAAGAGTTGCTACCCAAGGGTTATATCACGATTTACAATGCAGGAAATAAAAAATACTTATCTTTGCAAAATAATTATTAAAAACGTTCTTACTATGAAAGAAGTAAAACTGGAAATTACCGTATATGAGGCCGACGGCATACACGAATTGCAGGAAGCCGACGCCGCCTTGCTCAAGGAAGCTACGGCTGCCACCAAACAATCTTACGCTCCTTATTCTAAATTCAATGTTGGCGCGGCCGTACTAATGGAAAACGGCGAAATTATCTACGGCAGCAATCAGGAAAATGCTGCCTACCCCTCAGGCTTGTGCGCCGAGCGGGTAGCTTTATTCTATGCCAACTCTCATTTCCCGAATGTGCCTGTAAAGGCTATTGCCGTTAATTCGGCGGTGAACGGAAAAGACAATGACGACCCTGTATTTCCCTGCGGCGATTGCCGTCAGGTGCTCTTAGAGTGCGAAAACCGTTTCGGCAAGCCTATAAAGGTGATTATGGGCGGCGTAAAGAACATCAAAATCGTTAAGGGCGTCAAGGACTTGCTGCCGCTGAGTTTTGTGCTGAAGTGAGAAGGGGTATGAGTTATGAAATACAGTTATTTAATTAGTTGAATATAAATCCGGAAAGCATTAATCTTTCTTCTTTGTCCGGAGCAGTGGGTGTACATTATCGTTTCAATTAAAGGTTTACCTTCATTGTCGACTTTCAACTCAATTCGTAAATCTAAAATTTTACGCTTCATAATATAGCTGATTTCAAGTTGTAAAATACTATTTAGGGGTATTCAGTAAATAAAATTAAAATTCCAACAAATTCATTTTGAGTCTATTGGGATTTTTGTATATTTGTGTATTACTCCGAAAATACGGTTTTGTGGCCAAAACCAATCATTATCATATTATCACATTTTTTTCCTACCTTTGCATCCTTTTATAATATCGCATGCAAAAAATCAGAAATATTGCTATTATTGCCCACGTTGACCATGGTAAAACTACCTTGGTGGACAGAATGATAATGCAAGGAAAAATTTTCCGCGACTCGGAAAAACCCGGCGAATTGATATTGGATAATAACGATTTGGAACGCGAACGCGGAATAACCATATTAGCCAAAAATGTGTCGGTGATGTACAAAGGCTATAAAATTAACATCATTGACACGCCCGGGCATGCCGATTTCGGCGGCGAAGTGGAGCGTGTGCTAAATATGGCCGACGGAGTGCTGTTGCTGGTTGACGCCTTTGAAGGTACCATGCCCCAAACCCGTTTTGTGCTGCAAAAAGCCTTGTCGCTGAATAAAAAACCTGTGGTGGTGATTAACAAAGTGGACAAACAGAACTGCCGCCCCGACGAGGTGAACGAACAGGTATTCGACCTGATGTTCAGTCTGGGCGCTTCGGAAGAACAACTCGACTTCAAAACCGTGTACGGCAGCGCCAAGCAGGGCTGGACGTCGCTCGACTGGCATAAACCCGCTCATGATATTACCTCTTTGCTTGATTTGATATTGGACGAGGTGCCCGCGCCGGCTATGGCGGAAGGTACGCCGCAAATGCTGATTACCTCGCTGGAATATTCGCCTTATGTGGGACGTTTGGCCGTGGGTCGTATTACCCGCGGCGTATTGCGTTCGGGAATGAATGTGTCGCTATGCAAACGCGATGGAACGGTAGAAAAGTCGAAAATTAAAGAATTGATGGTCTTCGAGGGATTAGGCAAAACCAAGGCAGGAGAGGTGAAGTGCGGGGATATTTGCGCACTGGTGGGCATCGAAGGCTTCGAAATAGGCGATACGGTAGCCGATTACGAAGCGCCGGAAGCCTTGCCGCCCATAGTTATTGACGAGCCTACCATGAGCATGCTCTTTACCATTAACGACTCGCCTTTCTATGGCCGTGACGGTAAATATGTAACCTCGCGGCACCTGAAAGAGCGCTTAGAACGTGAATTAGAGAAGAACCTTGCCATGCGGATAAAGGAGGGACCTACGGCTGATTCTTTCTATGTGTATGGCCGCGGTGTGCTGCACCTGAGCATACTGATTGAAACTATGCGCCGCGAGGGTTATGAACTGCAGGTAGGCCAACCCAAGGTGATTGATAAGAATATTGACGGTATGCGTTGCGAGCCGGTAGAACACCTGACCATTGATGTTCCCGAAGCCTTTGCCGGCCGCGTGATTGAAATGACCACCCGCCGTAAGGGAATGCTCCTGCACATGCAGAGCCGCGATGAGCGCACGCACTTAGACTTCGATATTCCGGCGCGCGGCTTGATAGGCCTGCGCAGCAACCTGTTGACCGCCACTCAGGGCGAGGCTATTGTAGCGCATCGCTTCAAGGGTTTTGAGCCTTACAAGGGCGAAATAGAACAGCGCATCAACGGCTCTTTGGTGTCTATCGAAACAGGCATGGCTATTGCCTACGCCTTGGACAAATTGCAGGACAGGGGCAAGTTTTTCGTGGCTCCGGGCGATGAGGTATATACCGGTCAGGTTATAGGGGAGCATACCCGTGCCGGCGACTTAGGGCTCAACCTGTGTAAAACAAAGAAATTGACCAATATACGCGCCTCCGGCGCAGATGAGAAGATGGCCATAGCACCTCCTGTGATTTTTAGCTTGGAAGAAGCATTGGAATACATTCAGGAAGACGAATATGTGGAAATAACCCCGCATTTTATGCGTCTCCGCAAAATTATTTTAGACGAAAACGAGCGCAAACGCAAGGCAAAATAGAAACGGTGGACACCTCGTCTCTATTTCGTAAAAAATCATCAATCAACATTTTTTTGCTATTTCCCAAAAATTGACTATCTTTGCAATCCAAATGATTCAGGGTACCTTGGCCGAGTGGTTAGGCAGCGGTCTGCAAAACCGTGTACTGCAGTTCGAATCTGCAAGGTACCTCTCTGTTTTTCCTTACAGAAAAATTTTCAATTTTATCAGGGCGACCGCAAGGGTCGCTTTTATTTCACCCATCGCACATTAACCACTGCCAATCTCTTTCCCTCGTTGCGGTTTCACTATCTTCTTGTACCCGATGATGAAGAACGCTCTTGCGACTGCTGTGTTGATTGCTGCTGTTGTGTTGGTTGTTGCCGCTGTGTTTGTGTTGACTGCTGCTGTTGTGCCGGTTGTTGCCGTTGCGTTTGTTGCGTCTGTTGCTGTTGTTTATTATTATCGGTTTGTGCATTTTGAATTTGCCGTGTCGTTTGCGGCGCAGCAGTGTTCCTTACCCTTGGTTGAGCCGGATTAGCACGGTATTCGTTGTCTTGTGTTGCAGGTTGATTCGGTTGTACCACTGTCGGAGAAGTAGTCGGTCTGGTATTATCAGTAACGGTCGGTCGGGTGTTGTCAGTCGTAGTTGGCCTCGTATTATCAGTAACGGTTGGTCTGGTGTTGTCAGTTGTGGTTGGCCTCGTATTATCAGTAACGGTCGGTCGGATGTTATCAGTTGTGGTTGGCCTCGTATTATCAGTAACGGTCGGTCGAGTGTTATCAGTTGTGGTTGGCCTTGTATTATCAGTAACGGTCGGTCGGGTGTTGTCAGTTGTAGTTGGCCTCGTATTATCGGCGGTGGTTCCGGGGCGGTAAACGCGCAGTTCGTTATTGCTAACTCCGGTATTTCTACTGTCCGAAACATTTGTTACAGGTATAGGTTGGAAATTTCTGCCCGTGTGCCTTTGAACATCGGCAGCGCTCGGCCCCATACCGTAGCGCCTGTTGTTCTCGGTGCCATAATTATTAATAATTGTAATATTGTTAATAATGGTGGTATTTCTGGATCTATTTACATAATACCCTCCAATATTGGTGCTGCCCATGTGTCGGCAAGGCATAAATGTCCAATAACTTGAAGGAAACAGATTTACAGTAAGCGTAACGCCGTAGTGCATTCCCGGCATCAATGGCGCCCAGCCGTACATATCGCCGCCGGAACTCCACGCTACCCAGGCTGGGCCCCACTCGTAGCCCGGTACCCAGTACCAGCCGTATCTACTGTCGTAACCCCAACGGCCATAGTGAAATGGCGCCCAGCCCCACGAATAATTGGAAACCCAGGTCCAACCGTAAGTAGTGTAGGACCAATATCCATTGGTGGAATAGGGTTGAAAATTGCGTACATTGGCAACCCAAACCTGTCCATAAGGCGCTATATTTACCCAAATACCGTGAGGCGACAGATGGGCATAAAAATCGTTAAAACTCAAGGCCTGCTGATTGGTAACAACAGTGGCCGATTGCTGATATTGAAAAGTCTGTGTATTAGGGTTATAATAATAACCGCTCGGTTGTCCATCGCCGTAACTGTAACCATAAGACGGGCTGTAACCGGCGCCGGTTCGAACATAGGTTGCAGGTACGCAGCCGGTAAGGATAAGCGCTGTAGCTATAATGCAGATAAGTGCTTTGATACGTGTTTTCATGTCTATACTTTTATGCCCTTGACAGGGCGGATTATAATTTTATACAAAGATAAGAATTTATTTTTTGTTTATGACGCTATCGGAATTAAAAAAAGTTAGGGTTTATATTATAGGGAAGGGTTACGCCCCCTCTCTACACGTCTATCAACAATTTATTCTCCGGAGAGGCGTCGAAAATAGCGGCCTGTTCAGACAAGATGCGGCTGAAGGCAGCCATGTCCTCAGTAGCCGACTTCGACATGGGCGATTGCCCCAAATCATCGATGCTATGCACCACCATACCCACTGTTAACTTATGTACATCGAAGGCGGGGTGGTAAGCGCTGTCGCGCTCCTTCTTGTCGAGGACTACCTCCGTTACAAATCGGCATTGCTGCAATTCATTGATGGTATTGCTCACCAAACGGTAAGGCAAATCAAGGCGCTCCGACAATTCGGAATTGGTATAAGGCGTTTTATTGTTGACAAAATTACGGGCTATTTCCTGCATTATTACTAAGGCGGCCAATTTCCGCTGATATGTGCTGATGCGTTCTGCCGTCATTTCATAACGATAGCGTTCTGCATTTTGGTAAGCAAAGGATAATTCGGCGCCCAGCAATACTAACTGCCAACTGATGTTTACCAAAAGGAAGAGTAGAGGCAAGGCGGCAAAAGCTCCGTAAATGGCGCTGTATTTCGACACTGATAACTGTGTGTAAATATACAAATTTTGCGTCAACTGAAAGAGCGTTCCTGCGAAAATCGCACCCCAAAGAGCAGGTAAAACCTTTACCTTGGTATTCGGAATAACCACATACAATACGGTAAGCATGATATACACCAAAACAAAGGGCATCAGAGTGCCGAATAAGTGGCTCGCATGTTCCAGCAGCGGCACTCCTTCAAACCAACCACCCACTTTATAGCGGATACTCAATGATATAGACGAGGATACGACAAAAAAGAAGGGCGTTACAATAAGAACGGCTAAGTAGTCGGTAAACTTGCGCGCCCAAGAGCGGGCGCGTTTCACCTGCCACACATTATTGAACGACATTTCTATACGGTTCATCACCTTTATTACCGACCACAACAGGAATACTATCCCCAATGAGCCTAACCAGCCGCTTTTAGTATTGTTGATAGCATTTTCGGCAAAAACAGTCAACTGTTCAATCATCTCGTCCTGTTCAGGAAAGGCGTTCCAAAGCACTTGTTGCAACTGTTCCGAAATACCAAATCCCTTAGCCAATGCAAAAATCATTGCAACAATAGGCACTAAGGCCATTAAAGTATAAAAAGTGAGTGCGGCAGAATGGAGAGCCACCTTATCTTCCTTGGCGCCTCTTAACGTAATCAGGAATATGCGTAATTGTCGTATTAAAAAAGCGCTCGGTCGGTTATATTTATGCGCATCGGCATTCCACACATCGCGTGTTACAAAGCGAAAGGCTTTTTTGTAATAAAAAAATATTTTCTTCTTCATAGTTTATATTATTTCAGCATATACATCATAAATATAGGCGTTGGTGATGCGTACTTGATAAAAATTACCGATAACAAGCTGTTCCGCCTTAATCAACACTTCATTATCCACTTCAGGAGAATCATGCTCCGTTCGGGCTGCGTAATAGCCGCCTTCTTTTCTGTCGATAATCACCTTGCAGACAGTTCCGATTTTAGCCGCTGACTCTGTGGCAACAATACTTGCTTGCAAGGCCATCAATTCATCGCGGCGCGCCTGTTTTATTTCTTCGGAAATCTCATCTTCATAATTGTCGGCAGAATAGGTGCCTTCTTCTTCAGAATAACAGAAAACGCCTAAACGCTCAAAGCGCACAGCCCGAACAAACTCTTTTAATTCTTGAAATGCCGCCTCATCTTCGCCCGGATGACCCACAATAAGCGTGGTACGGATAGCTATACCCGGCGCTTCGCTCCGCAAACGCGCTATCAACTCTCGTGTCTGTTGACCGTTGATGCCGCGGCGCATCTTTGTCAACACTTCATCAGCCACGTGCTGTAGCGGAATATCAATATATTTGCACAGCTTCGGATTATCGCGCAGCAGGGCTATCACATCATCGGGAAAAGCAGTCGGATAGGTATAATGCAAACGAATCCACTCAATCCCCTCCACTGCCGATAAGGCGTTGAGCAAATCGGCCAAACGGCGGCGGCCGTAGCAGTCCATACCATAATAAGTCGTATCCTGCGCTACCACCAATAACTCTTTCACCCCTTGCGCTGCGAGCTTTTCGGTTTCATCTACCAATTGTTCTATGGGAACGGAAATATGCTTACCGCGAATCAAAGGTATGGCGCAATAGGCGCAGCCCCAATTGCAGCCTTCAGAAATTTTTAAATAAGCATAATGTGCAGGCGTGGACAATTGCCGTTCGTTCAGTAAATGGGGCTGCAAACTTGCATTCATCGTCTGTAAGACGGCCTCCATATCGTGTACGCCGAAATAAGCGTCCACTTCAGGAATTTCCTGTTCCAACATGTTTTTGTAGCGTTGCGACAGACAGCCGAAGACATACAGTTGTTTAATAAGCTGCTGCTTTTTGGCTTCAACAAAGAGTAAAATCGTATTGATGGATTCTTCCTTGGCATCGCCAATAAACCCGCAGGTGTTGATAATAACCACAGGCGCGCTATCCGTTTCCGCATCATGCGCTACGGTATATCCGACTGCAACTAATTGTCGCATCAATCGCTCCGAATCAACCAAATTCTTAGAGCAGCCCATAGTAACCACATTGATATCGGCTTTTTTATTCATGCTGCAAAAATAGGTAAATTAAACCTTTTCTCAAAATTACAGTCTAATTAATAAAGGCGCTAAATATTCATCTTAAAATATTATAAGGCCATGAAACGATTAATTATTATAATCATTATCGGAGCTGTATCTCTCAGCTTTACCGAAAGAATACTTAAATACATTTTTGTCCCTGACCCCTTATACGAAAATAGATATAATATCTATGACGTATATGGAAAAATTGCAGGCCATAAAGAAGTTCACTTTTACGGAGATTCTATTGTAAGTTTTGATAATAGAAATATTATCACAGGATTTGAAGTTGTTGACCCTTACAATATGGAGAGGGTCAATATCTATGATGCCGCCTATAAGCGGGTGGGTTACAAAATGCCTTATCCCCAAGACTATCTTATAGCGCATATCTACGACATGAACCATAAAGAAATCGCGTATGAGGTATTAGACACGCTTACTTGGGAAATCAGGTATTATGAGGGGGTTTTAGCTCCCCCTGTTAATGTGCAATATATTAATAATCACAGCTATTACTATTATTACTACTATTATTATTACCCTAAGAGTAATTTCAGCATGGCTGAGGATTGGAGAAGGCGAAAAGACGCGTACCATCGCATGAGAGACGAAAGGTACAGTCGCGAAAAAGAGGAGAAAGATAGGCGTGATAGCGAACACATGGATAGAAGGCCGAGAGATGAAAGAGACAGAAGGCCGGAAGACAACAGGGATAGAAGGCCCGGAGACGAAAGGGAGAGAATACCCGGAGACGAAAGAGTGAGACAGGAAAGGGAAAATCGCGAGCGCGAAACAAGAGAGATACAGGAAAGAGAAAATAACGAGCGCGAAGCACAAGAAAGGCAGGAAAGGGATAACCGCGAGCGCGGAGCACGAGAGATACAAGCAAGAGAAAGTCGTGAACGCGAAGCAAGAGAAAGACAGGAAAGAGAAAACCGTGAGCGTGAAGCACGAGACAGGCAGGAAAGGGAAAGCCGTGAACGTGAAGCAAGAGAAAGACAGGAAAGAGAAAGGGAAAGCCGCGAGCGTGAAGCGAGAGAAAGACAGGAAAGGGAAAGCCGTGAGCGCGAAGCAAGAGAAAGACAGGAAAGGGAAAGCCGTGAACGTGAAGCGAGAGAAAGGCAGGAAAGGGAAAGCCGTGAGCGCGAAGCAAGAGAAAGACAGGAAAGGGAAAGCCGTGAACGTGAAGCGAGAGAAAGGCAGGAAAGGGAAAGCCGTGAACGCGAAGCACGAGAAAGACAGGAAAGGGAAAGCCGTGAGCGCGAAGCACGAGAAAGGACTCGTTGACTTTTGTACATTATTTATTTTATAAGATTTTCAAATAAATTATAATACACTTTTCTTTGTTCATTATCAGGTAAATAATTTATATGTTTGTTGCTGTCATACTCGTTTAACACAAAGCCTGCTTTTACAATGGCACTTCCTTCACCTCCTTTGCTTTTTACTCCTACGGACACTTTATAACCAACGCTAGCGCCTATGCCAACGCTCATTCCTATTTCACTTTGATGTATTGTAAAATTATCATTATTCAATGCTATTAAGGGAGAACTGATATACGAAACAGCACCTTTTGCAGATGCTATATCTAGTGTTGCTCCACCAGTTATTCCCGCGTCTTCACCAGTTATTCCCGCTGAACCTCCTATTTTTAACTTCCCTGCTTCAATATTAAAAGTCGTTTTAACAGCATCACCACTTTCAAATATATCTACTCTTGATAACTCTATAATTACAGCAGGCTTTCCTGCAATCTCAAATTTGATAAGTTCCAATTCCTTCATTTTTTCTTGATATTCGTCTTTATTCAAAAAATCCTCAGTTTTTTTCTTCGCTATTTCAATTTTCTCCGCTATTTCCATTTTTATATTTCCATGTAAGTTAGATTCTCCTTTAATACTGACTTCTTCTCCAATAGGTGCAGTTACAGAAACAGACGACTTACCGTCCTCAACTTTAATGCTAGCAACTTTTCCTATGGTAAGTTCCGGATTTATATCAATAGGATTTTGTATTTTGTGTTTTACAAATTTTATAGTATTACCGTCTTTATCCACAAAAAATACCGCTCCTTTTTCTTCATCTATAAAACCGTATCCCCCATCTCCTGTTGGTCCAGTATATGTTGGCATGCTGCCTGAATTGAGTTGTACAAGTTGATTTGTAATAGTAGTAAGGCGTTGCGGATTGTCTATGCTTGCAGACATATCTTCCCATGGTGTATTATTTTGAAAATTTTGTGTCGCATATTTTTCTTGATTTTTTCCAATTTCTCGATCTATTAGTTCAACGCCGCCACCTTCAATCAGGTTATCTATGGACTTGATTTTATCTAATATTGGCTTGAATTGTGCGTTACTACAATCAGATTTTATATTGTATTTAAGGCAAGTAGTAAAATCTTCCCAATATTTTACTTCTAACGCTTTCTTTTTCATCTCCAACGCTTCTATTTCAAGAGGTTTTAACGCAGCTATTCTTGCATGTTCTCTCCCATACTCATCTATTGTACTAATTATCTCCGGTGACTGCATATTTTCAAAAATTCGCGGAGTAGTGTTCGGGCCAATGTCGGACACATAATTTCCCATATCCTCAAAGTTCACCGAAAGCGGGAGCGCTGCTGTTTGTGTGTTGGCTGGAGGCCTTTCGCGTGCTCCAAGCGTTGTTGCGTCAAGAGGATTCGTAATTTGCGTGCTGCCGCCCTCAGGTATTAGTGAATTATCAGGCAAATCGAGCCTGTCATTTGGCAGGGGAGTTACAGGAGGAGGTATCGGTACATTACCCCCTCCTCCCCAACCGATGTTGCCGACCGATTCTTGATAATTGGGATTCTGTTCTTTTCTGCACGTACAGTTGGCCTCATTAAAGTATTTATTAAAAGCGCTTCGCGCTTCTTGTTCCTGATGTTTACGCATACTGCTCGGATAGCCTGCAATAGTCTCTTTCAGCCAATTGTCCAGTGTAGATTGAAATACTCTAATCTGTCCCTTGCAGCCAAATTCATCAGCGAAGGCAGCTACTTTTTTTCCTTTCATATATAGTGCATAAACTTCTTTTTGGGTAGGCCTTGTCGAAAACTTGGAACTACGCTCCCAACCTTGCGCTAATTCGCTAAGTTTTTTTTCTAATTTTTGTGCCGCCTGCATCAGGTGTTTTTCCGGGCTAAAGACTTGCGAATAAACATTCTGACAAGAACAAACAAGCAGCAAAAGAATATACCGTTTCATATTGCTAAAATGTTAACACCAATCCTATGCCGCCCGAAGAAGTGAGGCCAAAGCGCAATTCGGAGGTGTATTTGCTCTTTACTTCGGATCTTACTTGATTATTATATTCATCTATTATTTTGTGCTTTTTAGATATGCCCGATGTGCTAATAGTAGCTCCAAGAACCAAACCGCCAATGCCACCACCAAACAGCCACCAGGCAAGTGGTTCATTTATACCCTCTACCGTCCTTTTTCCATCTCTATCTGGAGTATGGAGCGCTAATAATAGCATTCCTGTCATAGATGCTGCATAACCTGTCCAGCCTATTCCCCCCCACACTGCTTCTTGTGTTTTTGCATTTTTATAAGACTGTAGCAATTGAGGATTTACATTGGCTAATTTATTTTTTATTTCTTTATTAGACAGCTTATTTCCCCATTTATCATAGGCATAGTTAGATATAATATCCGGTTCGTTTTCAATATTTTTTTTATCATCTTCAATCTTTCTTTTGACAATGTTAACAGCCTCTTCTTGTTTTACAAAATTTATCTCATAAACGCCCTCTTCCAATGTTCTTTGTTGGTCAGGATTAGCAAATTTCTGTATCACATTTACCAATCCTTCCAATTTGCCATTCCTGTATTTAAGTGCAAAAACATAGGCTGTTTGGGTACTGTTTGGCAAATCCGACTCCTGTGCGGCGTCAATAGCTATATTGGCTGCATCGGTCAGGAGGGGTGAGTCTGTTAAATTTCCAAGCAATCCGGCGCCAAACCTTGCCCACGAATAATTGGACTGTTTAGGCTTATATGTTTGAACATCGGCAAGGGTAAAATTGAAGGAAGCATCTTTTTGCGGCACAATATTTACGGTTTTGTCAATAATGCTTTCACTGTAATATCGGCTACCCTCTTTCCTGATAGTAACTCGATATTTTCCTGTTTTTTGAATTTCTACAATTTTAAAAACGAAATCCGCATGGTATGAGATGTTCCCTGTCCCCTGATTTTCAATTGTAAGATTATCCATTGCCACCCAAGTACCGCTCAGGTCATCAAGAAATTTATCGTGCACCTCTGATTTTCCATGCAGATATTCGAGGTCGTAGATTTTATCCTGTATAGCACGGCTATCTTCCGCATTGGGAGCCAATTCCAAATAACGTTTATAATAGGCAATGGCTTCGTCAAGGTCGGCAGTTCCTCCCATTTGTTCATATACGCCGCCAATGGCTTTGTACAATCCGGGGTATTGCGGCGCTAATGCTTGCGCCATTTTATACTCGGCAAGGGCGTCGTCTAAATTGCTCGTCCTAAGGGCTGTTTCCGCTCTGCGAATATGTCTTCGCATTTCTTCGTTAGTGTTTTGCTGTGCCTGTAAAGCACTTACTGTCAAAGCAAAACAAATAAAAATAATGATCCTTTTCATAATTTGGTATGTTTTTTGCCATGCCCCTAAGCAGTTTAGTTTGGTTATAAACATTTTAAATTAAAGAACATAAAAAAACGTGAGGCATAACTTTTACTTGCTTTCGAGGTCTACCACAACCTTGCAGTTAAATAAATGAATAAAGCCCACGTTCCCGTGAGCGTTCAGACTTTATTCTCAACTGCTTCAAATATGGTAGTTTCGAAAGCAAGATTAAAGCTAACGCTTTATTATGTTTTATGTCCTATTGGACATCATTTTTAACACATAATTATTTTCCCATAGGCAGAAATTTTTAATAATTTATTTTTAAGTCGGTTCTTTATTAATATTATACGAAGAAATACTACAAAGCTGCCGCCATGCGTTTATAGCTGTTGTAGCGCCATTTGGCATATTCTTCCGTTAAGACGAAAAGTTCTTTAGCTTCTTCAGGGAAGGTCAGCATCAATGAACTGAAGCGTACTTCGTTCTTGAGGAAGTCCTGGAACTTGCTCCAATCGGGCTCTTTGCTGTCGAGGATAAAGGGGTTCTTGCCTTCTTGCTCCAACAGGGGATTGTAACGATAGTTGTGCCAGTATCCGCATTCTACCGCTAATTTTTCTTCGCGCTGCGTGAAGCCCATACCGTCTTTTAAACCGTGATTGATGCAGGGAGAATAAGCAATAATCAATGAAGGCCCGTCGTAAGCTTCAGCTTCTTTCAGGGCATTGAAGAATTGCGCCTGTCCCGCACCCATGGCCACCTGCGCCACATACACATATCCGTAACTCATGGCCATCATGCCCAAGTCTTTCTTGCGGATACGTTTGCCGGAAGTGGCAAATTTAGCCACTGCGCCTGTAGGCGTGGCCTTCGATGATTGTCCGCCGGTATTGGAATACACTTCAGTATCCATTACCAGCATATTCACATTTGCGCCGGAAGCCAATACGTGGTCTAATCCGCCGAATCCTATGTCATAGGCCCAACCGTCGCCGCCGAAAATCCATTGTGAGCGGGGTACAAAATAATCGCGTAATATATAAATTTCTTTACAGATTTCGCAGCTGCACTTCTCTATCAAAGGAAGTAATTTCACAGCGATTTCGCGGGTCTTGGCAACATCGGCGCGATTACTTATCCATTCTGCGAACAATACTTTCTGTTCAGAAGTACAATCCTTGCAATCCTGTCCGTCTAACATGAGTTTAACCAAACGGTCGCGTACCCGCTCGGAGCCTAAGTGCATACCAAAACCGTATTCCGCATTGTCTTCAAACAGGGAGTTCGCCCAGGCCGGGCCTTGTCCGTTCTTATTGCAGGTGTATGGAGAAGAAGGATAGGAACCGCCATAGATAGAGGAGCAGCCGGTAGCATTCGACACCATCATGCGGTCGCCGAAGAGTTGGGTGATAGCTTTGATGTAAGGCGTCTCGCCACAGCCGGCGCAGGCGCCCGAAAATTCAAAGAGCGGCTGTGCAAATTGACTGTTTTTCAGATTTTGTTTTTTATCCTGAACGGTATCCTTGTAACCTACGTTAGTATGCAAATAGTCGTAATGTTTTTGTTCGGGCAATTGCGTATCTAAGGGTTGCATCACTAAGGCCTTGGTCTTCGCAGGACAGGTATCGGCACAGTTACCGCAACCCGAACAGTCGAGCGGACTCACTTGCATTCTGAAGCTATATTCTTTAAAGGGGCCGTTACCTTTTATGGTTTCCAAGCCGCCGGGAACTGCTTTCAACTCTTCATCAGTTAAAAGGAATGGACGGATAACAGCATGTGGACATACGTATGAACATTGGTTACATTGAATACAGTTGGCCGAAATCCATTCGGGCACGTAGGTGGCAATACCGCGTTTTTCATAAGCAGAAGAACCGCAAGGCATGGTACCGTCTTCGTAGTTTGCGAAAACACTCACGGGAAGTTCGTCGCCATTTTGAGCGTTCACCACGTCGGCTACGCGCTTCACCCACTCAGGAGCTAAGCGATGGTGCGTGTCGGCTTCGAATTTACCGCTCAACGCGCCCCATTCGGCGGGAACCTCTACTTTTATGAAAGACTCGCCTGCATCTACGGCAGCGTAGTTCATCTTCACCACTGCTTCGCCTTTTCTGCCGTAGCTATAGTCAATAGCTCCCTTCATTTCTTTCACCGCCTGTGCATAATCAATTACATTGGCGATTTTGAAGAAAGCCGATTGCAGAATGGTGTTGGTACGATTGCCCAAACCGATTTTTTCAGCAATTTCGGTAGCATTGATAATATAGAAATTGATTTTCTTTTCGGCTAAAGTGCGTTTTACAAAATCGGGCAGGTGTTTCTTGGTGTCTTCCTCGTTGTACATGCTATTGAGCAAGAATGTGCCGCCGACTTTAATACCCTTGAGCATATCGTAGGTACGCAGGTAAGGGAACACGTGGCAGGCTACCAAATCGGGTGTTGACACATAGTAAGGCGAGGTAATCGGATAGTCGCCGAAGCGCAGGTGGGAACAGGTAAACCCGCCTGACTTCTTCGAGTCGTAAGCGAAGTATGCCTGACAGTATTTCGGAGTTGTTTCACCGATAATTTTAATCGTATTTTTATTGGCGCCTACCGTACCATCGGAGCCCAAACCATAGAATTTACATTCATAAGTGCCGGGTTTGGCTAAACTGATTTCAGGTTTCAGCGGTAAGGACTTAAAGCTTACATCGTCAATAATACCTATGGTAAAACCGTTTTTCGGTTCGTTTAAGGCTAAGTTTTCAAATACGGAAATAATTTGTGCAGGGGTAGTATCTTTTGAAGACAAACCATAGCGGCCGCCCACTACCATAGGCGCATCGGAACGGCCATAAAGCACGTCTTTCACGTCTAAATACAAAGGCTCGCCGTTAGCGCCCGGCTCTTTCGTGCGGTCGAGTACGGCTATGCGTTTAACCGTAGCAGGCAATACGCGAAGGAAGTATTTAGCCGAGAAGGGGCGGTAGAGGTGAACGGTGATAGCGCCCACTTTTTCGCCCTTGGCATTGAGATGGTCAACGGTTTCTTTAATGGTATCGCAAACAGAACCCATAGCTATAATTATACGCTCGGCTTTCGGGTCGCCATAATAAGTAAAGGGCAAATAATGACGGCCGGTAAGCTCGCTAATTTCTCCCATATAACGCGCTACGATATCGGGAACGGCGTCATAAAAAGGATTTGCAGCTTCGCGTGATTGGAAGTAAACATCGGGATTTTGAGCCGTGCCGCGGGTAGCGGGCTTATTGGGATTCAAAGCACGTTGACGGAAAGCGGTCAGGGCTTTATCGCTGACCATGCCTTTGAGGTCTTCGGCGTCAATCGCTTCAATCTTTTGCACCTCGTGCGAAGTGCGGAAACCGTCGAAGAAACTCAGGAAAGGAACGCGCGACTTCAAGGCCGAGAGGTGGGCTACTGCCGATAAATCCATTACTTCCTGTACGCCGCCGGACGCCAGCATGGCAAAACCTGTTTGACGGGCAGCCATCACGTCCTGATGATCGCCAAAAATAGAGAGGGCCTGAGCGGCCACAGCGCGCGCCGATACGTGAAATACTGCAGGCAGCAATTCACCTGAAATTTTGTACATATTCGGCACCATCAATAATAATCCCTGCGATGCGGTAAAGGTAGTAGTAAGCGCGCCGGCTTGCAAGGAGCCGTGCACAGCGCCTGCGGCGCCGCCTTCACTTTGCATTTCCACTACTTTTACGGGTTCGCCCCAAAGGTTTTTCTTCCCGTAAGCCGACCATTCATCTACATATTCAGCCATGGTGGAAGAAGGGGTTATGGGGTAGATAGCCGCTACTTCGCTAAACATGTAGGCCACATGCGCTGCCGCATAATTACCGTCGCAGGTAATAAATTTTTTTTCTTTCTTGCTCATGATAGTATTATTTGTTTAATTGTTTAATTGTTTAATTGTTGATTTGTTTGTCATTGCGGGTTGCTTCGTGCCTCGCAATGACAACGAAGCAATCATTGCTCATTTGCTCATTTGCTCATTTACTCATTTACTCATTTGCTCATTTACTCATTTGCTCATTTGCTTATAAAACGGTATTTTCACCACTTTTGCTTTCAGTAAGCGGTCGCGGACTTTTACGAAAATTTCGGTATCAACTTTAGAAAAAGCTGTTTGCACGTAGCCCATGCCAATACCCACTTTAAGCATGGGTGCCATGGTGCCGGAGGTTACTATACCAATAGGGTTGCCCGAAGAGTCGGCTAATTCATAACCGTGGCGGGGAATACCTTTATCAATCATCTCGAAGCCGACCAATTTACGGCTCAGGCCTTCGGCCTTTTGTTTTAGTAAGTAATCCTTATCAATAAAATTACCTTTGGCTTCGCTGAACTTGGTAATCCAGCCCAAACCTGCTTCTATGGGCGAGGTGGTGTCGTCTATATCGTTTCCGTAAAGGCAAAAGCCCATTTCGAGGCGCAGGGTATCGCGGGCGCCGAGTCCAATAGGCTTAATGCCGAACTCCGCGCCAGCTTCAAACACGGCTTCCCAAAGTTTAGGACCGTCTTCGTTGGCCACATAAATTTCGCAGCCGCCCGAACCTGTGTAACCGGTGGTTGAAAGAATGGCGTTAGGAATGCCGGCTACCGTCAACTTCTTAAAAGTGTAGTATTCCATATCTTCAATCGGTTGGTCGCAAATTTTTTGCATGGCTTTCAAGGCCAAAGGCCCTTGCACTGCCAACTGGCAAATCTCGTCAGAGGCATTGTAAAGTTCCTTTCCGGGTGTGAGACCGAATTGAGGAGCTATGGCGCATAGATGTTCCCAGTCTTTTTCTATGTTAGCCGCATTAATAACTAACAGATAGGTTTCTGCATCAATGCAATACACTAATAAATCGTCAACAATGCCGCCCTTTCCGTTAGGGAAACAGGAATATTGCACCTTTCCGGGGATTAGCACTGCTGCATCGTTGGACGTAACGTACTGCACAAAAGCCAAAGCCTTAGGCCCTTTCACCCACACCTCACCCATGTGGCTGACGTCGAATACGCCCACTTTTTCGCGAACTGTCCGGTGCTCTTCGTTAATACCTGCATATTCTATTGGCATGGTATAACCCGCAAAGGGTACCATTTTTGCCTTTAAATCAATATGATACTTTGTAAATGCTGTATTTTTCATTTCTTTTAAATTTAATCTGCGAAGGTAAGCATAATAGTTCAAAGTTCAAAGTTTAAAGTTTAGCAACTGTTTTGAATTTTTCATTTGATTCGATTAAACATCAATTTTATCATGGCTATTTGTATCATTGTTTCAGAGGCACTTACAGTACCTGTATTAAATTCAAAACAGTTTCTAAATCTCAAAAATAATTTGTTAAAAAGACGAAGTTGAAATTATTTTCTAAAAACCCAAAAAATAAACAAGAACCAAGGTCGCGCAACAGCTACGTTCGTTATCGACTGGCGTTTCTACTGCAAATACTCTTCAATTATTTTATTCCCATAATCGCTTTCGCCCGAAATGCTTATCATAATGGGAATTTGTCCTTTTTTGTACAACAACGCTGTGGGCGCAATTTTGCCGTTTTGTTCTTTTTTTGTGTCGATAACGATTTTTTCGCCATCGGCAAGCGTGAAAGATAAATATTGCTTTTCAGCGTCAACCGCCTTGATGTTCATTGTTTCGTATTGCGCTTGTCTGTCGTATCTATACATTACCCATTCTTCGTATGTTTCTTCGGGCGTGATAAATATCAGGCAGGTTTTGTTGATGTCTTGAATGTTGGATTTAGCAATTTCTTCGATATTTGCTTCAAAATTTGTTATCTGCATTTGGGAATTTACTTTGCGGAAATTGAAGATTTCCCAATCCGGAAGAATATACCCAAAATCATCAAACAACGGATAATCTTCAAGTTTTCCGACAATAAGACAATTTCGGTCAAAATGTTCGCTGTAATATTCGGTGGTTTCATCTTGCCGAACTTCGCCCAATTCGCAACCCCAACATACCGTACCATCATCAAAAAATACAATTTTACGCTCGTCCCTGTCTCCGTTGGCTTTAAAATAGTATTTTATTTTCTTTGTCATTTGCTTTTCCTTCTTTTCTTGTATCGGGTATTCAGACACTCTGTCGTTTACAACATATATTTCCGCTTCTGCTTTATATTCGGAAGTCCATTCGCCAAGACCTCTACTTTCATCTAACCAAACAAAATAATAATCAATGGCAAAATCTTCTACAGATTTCAGACAGAATACAATCGTATCGCCTTTTTGATAGGTTTTTACAATTTCATATTCAAAATCGTTTTCGTCATAACCCGTTTCATCAACTTTCACAAGGTTATGTTGAATGAATTTGCTGTTTCCAGTTATTTGTATGACAGAGAATGGGCTGTCGTTAGCCGCTAATTCGCCGTTTTCAGTTATCAAACTTCGCCATTTGGCAGGAAATGTTGTTAAATCAAAAGTTGTTTTGTCTTTTTTGTTTCCGCAACCGCTTGCGAGAAACACAAGAACGCTTAAAATTAAAATTGTTTTTTTCATTGTCATATTTATTTTTTGCAAATTTATTATTTTCTCCTACATTGTCTTTTTCGCTTCGGTGTCCGTACGCACTGTCCGCCGTCTGTAGCTTAAAAAAATATTGAAACTTTAATCGTTGTTATTTGGAAATGAACATAGAATTCCGCTCGTTAGCGGCTGCCCTGCTCGAATTCCTTATCTTTAATCCTTAAATGTTGTTTCATTGAGTGTCAAAAATACTCGTTCTTCCTTAATCACATCTCGCTCTTTCAGGTAAGGAACGAGTTTTCCTTTTAGCAACCAATCAAGCAAGTTGTCTATGAAAATATGACTTGGATTGCCAAAAGAATTTTTCACAAAATAGATTTGATAATTCTTTGTGTGATTAAGAAATAATCGCCATTCATTCTTTGTCATATAAAAAGTCGGTTTGTTTTTGACTGTCCCTTTACACTCAATATAGTATTCAATAGTTCCATTTTCAATATCAAGAATTTCAAAGTCGTGGTCTAAATTACTTTCGCCGTTTTCATTCAACCATTTTACCCTGTCTGGATATTTTCGTTTCAAAATTTCAAAAATATATTCTTCGGACGCTTTTCTAATTCTTTCATTCAATTCTGCATCTTCTGTAATATCTGGAATTGTTGTTTTGTTTGATTTCAAATCCTTCAATTGCTCTTTGATACTTTTGATTTCTTCTATTATGAATTGTAATGCCTCGTTATTATCGGTATTTGGTAGTTTTTCTTCTTGTAGTTTTTCGATTTCCTCCTTTGGACTTTCTTCTTTTACAGTAGGCAATTTAATTTCGGGTTGAGTAATCTGCGACACAACAGAAGGCGCAGCAACAGTAGATGATACTTTTACTGTACTATAAAAATTGGACAGATTAGACTTGACGATTGAAGAATTATAAGTCGTTCCACTCACATATGGGATAAAACTAACGGAACCATTTGTTATATCAGAAATCTCTTTTGCTTGTATTTTGCCTTTGTCTTTTAAGCCAATACCAATTATGTGTATTTGACAATTTACGCCTTCGACATTTGCTTTTTTTGCTTCTGCTACATAATCGCCTCCTCCTGTTTCCTCGCCATCTGTTACCAAAATAATTTTTTTATTAAAAGCGGCATATTCTTTTAATGTCGTAACTGACGCTTTAATTGCAGCAGTAATTGGTGTTCCTCCGTTGGGTGTTCCAAGAGAATTTACAGCCTGAATTATTTCTTCTTTGTTAGTAATATTCAGGTTAAGAATTTGCTTTATAAAAGGAGTAGACTTTAGAGGCTGCGTGAAAGTCTTTATCCCAATTCTTGAAGAGTAATCAAGATTGGGAATTACATCTTCCAACAATACTCGTTTAGTCAAAGGAAGTTTTTCTTTCATACTTCCCGAAAAGTCAATCAAAATTTCTGTTACAGTTTCCGGTCTAATGGTCAAAAAGTATGATGAATTTACCCTAAAAAAGGCTTAATGGTCAAAAAGTATGATATTTTTTAGCAAGAGAGATGCCCAATTGGGCATCTCTCTTGCTAAAAAGACCCCTTAAAATATTCGTCTATAAATATCATGCGATGCGT
>WRMN01000027.1 GCA_009777095.1 Bacteroidales bacterium
CATTATCATCGCCTGTAGTACCTCCTCCATAGCCATCACCAGTTTCCGGAATATCATCTTCTATATGAGATTCTCCTTCATAAAGATGGTTGCCCGGTGGAACGGGGTTGCCGCCTGTGTTGCCGCCTTCTCCACTTCCTTCGGGAGTTGTAGGAGTAGTGCCAGGCGGACCATCCCAACCTGAACCCCAATAATCTTGTCCACTTCCTCCAGGAGGTGAAATAGGATCATCTCCGGGAGGCTTAGCAGCAATAATAAGAACCTCATCAAGCTCTGTGCTGCCGTCAGGATCACAATCCCAATAGTCGTCATATTCTTCACATTCAATAATTAAAAAATACAACCAGCACAATCCTAATTCCTGCAGGCTTGGAGGGCAGCCCGGTTGGGCATAAACCTTTGTCCCAATGTGCAATCCCTCGCTTGCGTTATAACTTATGCCAAAGAACATGCACAAAGTTAAGCATAATTTTATAATTATAGTTCTCATGGCGGTCAGTTTTTAATGATTTGGGTAATATAATTAACACCTTCACCGCTAATGCGCAGGCTGTACATGCCGGGCAGGCCTGCTAACCATAAGCTTTCGGTATGGTCGCCCTGGGCATATTTGCCGGTTTTGCTATACACTGCTTTTCCCATACTGCTGTATATGGCGATAGTCAGTTCAACAGGCTTGTTGAGGCTGTATTTCACCGTCAACATATCGCTGACCGGATTGGGATAAATAACTATACTTTGGCTGTCTAACAGCTCTTCTTTTTCTATTGTATCTTTTCCACCATCTTTTTCTTCAATTGTTATCGAAGGCGGAACGGTATTTTTCGACAATACCATAACTGCCGGCTGCATAAAACTTTTCGTGTAAAGCACATAACGCCACAGGTTGCCGGTCAGCAATTCTCCTCCTTCATTACACGAGTAGTTGAAAGTGGCAAATTTTAAAGACACCGGTTGCTTTCCATACAAAATGGTATTATTATCGAAGACCCATACAGTGTCTTTTAACGCAGCTTGAATATCAATTGAATTATTGTTGTCGCTCCATGCGCCGTATAATGTTCCGGCTATTTCATAAATACTAAGGGCTATTTCCTGTTCGTCAATAATGCTTTGTCCGCTCCAATCGTAGGTAATGAGTTTCCCGCTCCAGTCGCCGCTAATGGTTCTTACCGTGTCGGCGCAGGAATTATCGGAGCGTATCTTGTGTTTTTGCACATTGTTGGGCATTGGCGTAAACTGTCTCGGCGTTTTATGATTCAATATGTCAGAAAATTGTACCGGCTGTTTGAAATCGCCGTCCATATCCACCATAGCCTGAGTGAAATTATCGGTGTTGCGTACTGTAGTCAAAAAGTCGGCGGAGTGCCGATGTCCTTTATCGGCTGCACTTCGAATCAAGGCTGCTCCCTTGCCCGCATTGCGTTCTGCACCGTAGCCGTTAAGGTAACAGAACCCTAACATGTAGCTGCTTTTAAGGTGGCCGGCGGCAGTTGCAGCTTCAAAGTATTCAATGGCTTTTTGGTAATCCTGTGCTACGCCAAGGCCTTGGTAGTAGGCATACCCCAAGGCATAATACCCATCCGGAGAACCGCACTCTGCGGACTTGGCAAGCCAGTAGGCAGCCTCGCTGGCCTTCTCTTGCCAGTCTTCATAAGTTGTCCAATTTTCGTCTGTCATTTTCATTGCCGCAATGCTTAAGGCTGCCTTGCCATAACCTCGCTTCACGGCGGCTAAAAAGTGTTGCATGGCTAAGCTGTCGCTTTGCTCCAATCCTGTACCTGCAAGATACAGATTGCCCAACATATAAAAGGCGTGAGCAACTTCTTCCTCGGCTAAGGAGCGGTAAATGGCTACGGCTTTTTCGTAGTTGACTTCCTGTCCATTAATGCCGAACAGGCAAGCCCGGGCTTGATGCAGCAGTTCGCGATGCTTGGGATCTATCCGCAAAGAATCAGTTCTTGTTGATTGCGCCGACAATCCACAGGGAAGCAGAAAGAGCAACAGGAATGCTGTAATAAAAATTTGTAGTTTTTTCATAGATTGTTGTGTTTAAGAAATTTGTTAATTTGATGAAAATTGATGAAGGTTGATGAAAGTTGTTTTTTACCCGTCATTGCGAGGTACGAAGCAACCTCTATCCTTCACCTTGTCCCTTGGGATACGCACAAAAAAAAAGCGCGGACAAAACTCTAATATCATTTGTATTTCGAGGCTATCCACACCTATGCTTCAAATAAACGAGTAAAGCCCGCACCAAAGTGCGAGTATTTTTACTCTCGAAGCATTTCTTTTTGTGGATAGTTCGAAATACGAGAATATTATAAAGCGATATCGCTTTTTATGTCTACAATGTGCGTATTAATTACGCGGGTTTATTCATAGGCAATTGCATTTAAATTATGTACAAGACAAAGATAGGAAAATTTTTCGTACATTTGTTGTTTGAGATAAGAAATTTTATGAAAAAACTTTATTTGATTGACGGGCACGCACTTGTATATCGGGTGTATTATGCCTTTATGAAAAGGCCCATCATGAATTCCAAAGGATTGGATACCTCTGTGCTTTACGGATTTACCAAAACGCTCATGGAAATCATTATGCGTGAACGCCCTTCCCATATAGGCGTGGCCTTTGACCCCGGAGGAAAAAATTTCCGACACGAGTGGTATCCCGAATATAAGGCTAACCGTCAACCCACTCCCGAAGTTATTGCTGCTTCTTTACCCTTGCTCAAAGACTTGATTGAAGCTTTCAATATACCATTATTAATATTACCCGGTTATGAGGCAGACGACCTTATCGGCACTATTGCAAAACGTGCTGAAAAAGAAGGTTTTTCGGTATATATGTTAACGCCCGATAAGGATTATGCCCAGTTGGTTTCTTCCCATATTTTTATGATGAAACCGCGTAGCGGCGGCGAAGTCGAGCAATTAGGCGTGAACGAGGTTTGTAAATTGTACAACATTCAACAACCTGAGCAGTTGATAGATGTCCTTGCGCTCTGGGGCGATGCGGTGGATAATGTTCCCGGCGTTGACGGCGTTGGCGAGGTACGCGCTAAAAAACTCATCGGCGAATGGGGCTCTATTGAAAATGTGTATGCCCATTTCAACGAACTTCCTAAATCGCTGCAACCTGCTTTTGAGGCCGCCCGCGAGCAAATTCCCCTGTCAAAAAAATTAATCACCATTAATACACAGGCGCCTGTTCCCTGGGACGAGGAAGCCTTAGCAACAGAGAAACCTGATATTGAAAAGCTCAAAAGCTTATTCAAGGAATATGAATTTGTTTCTTTGATGCCGCATTTGATGAATTATGGCCGCGAGTATGGAGCTGTGGTTAAAGATATTACGACTACTAAGGCGGTAAACAAACCCGCTGCAGCCGCCGCTCATGGGCAATTAGACCTCTTCGCCGCTCCTCCGACAACTGTCTCGGAAGCGTCGGAAGCCGCTGCTTATCAAACAATCCGTAGTGTAGCACACAACTATCATATTGTGCACACAGACGTCGAAGTTGACCGCTTAGCGGCGCTGCTGTTGGCGGCAGAACAGTATTGTTTCGACACGGAAACCACGGGCGCAGAGGCTATGAATGCCGATTTGGTGGGATTGTCGTTTGCTGTCAAAGCGCATGAAGCATGGTATGTACCCTTGCCTCGCGGGCGCGAAGCAGCTGCAAAGCTGTTAGAAAAATTTGCGCCGATATTTAACAGCCCTATACCCAAAATCGGCCAAAACATTAAATTCGACCTGCTCATGCTGAAGCAATACGGCATTAACGTTAACGGAGCCTTGTACGATACCATGCTCATGCACTATTTAATTGAGCCGGAAGGTCGGCATAATATGAACGTCCTGAGCCGCGCTTACCTTAATTACATGCCGATAGAAATAGAAGAACTGATTGGGAAAAAAGGCGTGAAACAAGGGAGTATGGCCGATGTGCCCTTGGCAATTATTGCCGAATATGCTGCTGAGGACGCCGATATTACCTTCCAATTAAAAGAAATTTTGGAAAAAGAACTTCGCGATAAACAATTGTTTGAATTGTACAGTACGATAGAAGCACCATTAATTAAAGTATTGGCAGATATGGAATACCAAGGCGTAAAAATAGATGCCGCAAGCCTTACCGAATATGGGAAACAACTGCAAAGTGAACTCTTATTGCTTGACGAGGAAATAAAACAATTGGCAGGAGAGCCTACGCTGAACATATCTTCACCCAAGCAGTTAGGCATCATTTTATTTGAAAAATTAGGCCTTGCCGAAAAGGCTAAACTTACCAAAACCAAGCAATATTCTACCGATGAGGAAAGCTTGCAAAACATGGCCGCTGCGCACCCTATTATTCCTAAAATTTTAACTTTTCGTTCTTTACGAAAATTATTGTCTTCTTATATCGAAGCCTTGCCTGCATTGGTCAATCAACGCACAGGAAAGATACACACCACTTTTAATCAGTTTGTTACTGCTACAGGCCGACTAAGTTCCAACCACCCCAACCTGCAAAATATACCCATACGCGACGACAAGGGGAGGGAAATCCGCAGGGCCTTTGTCGCAAGCGGCGATGACCATATTTTGCTCTCGGCCGACTACTCGCAGATTGAATTGCGCATTATGGCGCATGTAAGCGGCGACCCGAATATGGTAGAAGCCTTCTGCCGCGGGGAAGATATTCATACCGCCACCGCCGCCAAAATTTGGCACATCGGCTCCGACGAGGTTACTAAAGAACAGCGCAGTAAGGCTAAAGTGGCCAACTTCGGGATTATATACGGCATTTCGGGCTTTGGCTTAGCCCAACGGCTGCAAATACCCCGAAGTGAGGCTAAAATCCTGATTGATGGCTACTTTGCTGCCTACCCTGAGGTAAAGGCCTATATAGACCAATCCATTGCCAAGGCTTCCGAGAAGGGATATGTAGAAACTATCTTTGGCCGAGTACGTCATCTACGTGATATTCATTCTAATAATGCTTCTGTGCGGGGATTTGCCCAACGCAATGCCGTTAACGCGCCCATACAAGGCACTGCCGCCGACATCATTAAATTAGCCATGATTAACATTTATAAGAAGTTAGAAGAAAATTATTTACAAACAAAAATGATACTTCAGGTACACGATGAATTGGTTTTTGATGTATATCTTCCTGAATTAGAAAAAATTAAAGAAATAGTGCAACAAGAAATGGAAGAGGTTAAAACCCTGTTGGTTCCGCTTACCGTAGAGGTGGGAATGGGGAAAAATTGGTTGGAAGCACATTAATTATTAACACTTTACATTTCATGTTTAACGTTTTAACACTTTACGCTTCACTATTTTGTTGTTTCATTCTTTTTCCTTAACTTTGTTGTTTCATGAATTTTGATTTATCACCGAAATGGTAGAATTATCCGTAATAAGTAAACTGTTACATCAGTTATTAGGCAGTTATAACCGTGTATCCCTACCCGGTTTGGGCGCTTTTAAAGTGGAATATACACCGGCTGCATTTATTAGTGGAGGTAAGGGAATGACCCCTCCGTTCAAGCACGTTGATTTCTCTTCTGCAGAAATCTGGAATGATAATTTATTAGAAGATGCCTTGGCAAAAGAACTTGACTGTAGTTTAGAAGATGCCAAACAGCAATTGGCGGCATTTGTCGAGCAAATAGAACAGGCATTAGCTAAAAAGCAGCGTATAACCTTTTCGGGAGTAGGGGTTTTGCGCCTGACCGATGATGAAGAGTATCGTTTTGAGAGTGAGAAAAACGAACACCTCAATGCAGCATCTTACGGGCTGATAGAAATAGATATGACGCCTCCGCCCTCAATAGAGGAGGAGCCGCAGCAAATAGAGCAGATAACGCCGCCGCCCGTTTTTATTGAACCTATAGTGGTAGCGCCTGTTATTGTTGAGACTCCTAAAGCACCTGAAATTGAAGAGCCTCGTCCGCCGCGTTCTTACAAGTGGCTAAGGATTTTAGTTATTATCGTTGTTTTGGCTATTTGCGGATATATTTTCCGTAAGCCTATTCAGGCTATAGTAGAAAGGGCCTACTACGGTAAATACTATAATACTTTTGTTAAGGAGTATAAGTATTGAATTATGAACAAATATATTACCGTATTCGCCATCTTCCTTTTCTGCATATTCGGCACAACACCGTCGCTTGCTCAGGATTGGAGTTTGGAGCAATGCATCTCTTATGCGTGGGAGCATAACATCAACCTGCAACAGCAGGGTTTGGCCACAGAGCAGTACGAAAACAGCCTTTTTCAATCAAAAATGAATTTTGTGCCGAGAGTTGGTATCAACGCTTCTTACAATATGAATTGGGGCTGGGCGACACTGGAGCGCATTATTACTGATGCCAGCGGAACGTACACAATTTCTGTACAAGAGCAGATTGCCACCCAAAATTTCAGTCCCTCCATCAGCGCTTCCATCAACCTTTTTGAAGGCCTAAAAAAAATCAACACCTTGCGCTATAACCAAAGCAATCTCAAAGCGGCAGAGCAGGATTTGGAATTAATGCGTAATAATATTGCACTGTGGGTAGCACAGGCTTATTTACAGGTATTATTGTCGAAGGAAATGCTAACCGTAGCTGAAAATAGTTGCCAAAATATAGAAAATCAACTCAACCGCGTTAAGCAATTAGTAGCAGCGGGCAGCCGTCCGCACAGCGAACAACTTGATATGGAAGCGCAGTTAGCTGCTGAAGAGATGCAACGGGTAATGGCCGAAAACAAACTAACCGCCGATTACCTTACCCTGCGTCAACACCTCAACCTACAGGAACAGGCCGAATTTGAAATCGCCTTGCCTGTTATTAACATTGACGACCAAGGTTTAGGCAGCAATGATGTGAACAGTATTTATAGCGCTGCTCAAGGCTTGCCGCAAATAAAAGGCGCCGAATTTCGCATGCAGAGCGCCAAACACAATTGGAATATTGCCCGCGGGAATTATTGGCCTACGCTGTCTATTTCTGCTTTTTTTGGCTCCGGGTATTCTAATCCTTATTATGACATACATGGCAGCAGCGTTAACTTTTGGGATCAGCTAACCAACAGGCGGGGACACGGTATAGGTTTTAATTTGAGCATACCCATTCTCAACAACTGGTCTATACATACCAATGCTAAAAACGCCCGCCTCAATTATCACAGCGCACAATTGGAAGTGGAAAAACAACAACAAACCTTATTGAAAGAAATTCAAACGGCAGCGAATGAGGCCTCCGCATCTTACAACAAGTACAAAGCTGCCAACCGCAATGTAACGGCCTCGCAGGAATCATTCCGTTATGTAGAACAAAAATTTGAGACAGGCCTGTTGACGGCTACCGATTACAATGTGGCGAAAACCAACCTGCTCAAAGCCCAATCGGAAGAAGCGCAGTCCAAATACCAATATGTTTTTCAATTGAAAGTTTTAGACCTCTATAAGGGGTTGCCGATTAAACTATAAGTTCAAAGTTCAATTGTCATTGCGAGGTACGAAGCAATCTAATTCAAAAATATAAACATCATGGCAAAAAAGAATAAAAAATTACGCTGGATTATTATCGGCATCGTTGCGTTGATAATAATCTTAATCATATTTGCTTCCCGAGGGAAACAGGAAATTGTAATGGTCAATGTAGAAAAACCGTCTTTAAAGACAATCGTAGAAGCCATACCGGCTAACGGCAAGATACAACCTGTGTTGCAGGTGAAAATTTCGCCTGACGTGTCGGGTGAAATTGTGGAGTTGAACATTAAGGAGGGCGACTATGTACAAAAAGGCCAACTTCTGTTAAAAATCAAACAGGATTATTATATTTCGGGACGCGACAGGGCTGTAGCTCAATTAAACGCTATTAAAGCGCAGTTGGCGCAAACCGAAGCGCAGTTTGTACAAATTGAACAGTCGTACAAACGCAATAAGCAACTCTACGATCAGCAAACAATTTCCGCCGCCGACTATGAAACCATTGCAGCGCAATACAACGCTACGCTGAGCCAGATTGAAGCTGCCAAATTCAATGTAAAAAGCGCTGAAGCAGCATTGAAAGAAGCCGAAGAGAACCTGATAAAAACAACTATTTACGCCCCGATGAGCGGCACCGTGTCGAGCCTCAGCGTTGAAAAGGGCGAGCGTGTGGTGGGGACAACTCAAATGGCGGGCACCGAAATGCTGCGCATTGCCAACCTTGATGAAATGGAAGTGTTGGTAGAAGTAAACGAGAACGATATTGTAAGGTTGAAACTTAACGACACGGCAAGCATAGAAGTAGATGCTTACGCAAATCGAAAATTCCAGGGAGTGGTAACCCAAATTGCTAATTCCGCCAAAAGCGTTGGTACCTCTGCCGATCAGGTAACCAATTTCGAGGTGAAAATTTTTATTCTTTCGGAGTCTTATAATGAATTAATCAGTGAAACCAATAAACATGTATTCCGCCCCGGCATGTCGGCCTCCGTATCTATTCAAACCGAAACGCGGCATAATGTGCTCAGCGTACCAATTCAAGCTATTACTACCCGCACCGATATTACAGAGAAAAAAGCACCTGCGGCCCAAGAAGACAGCACGGCAACTTCAACGATAGTTCCACCTGCAAGCAGTATAATTGAACGCGCCTTTGTTATAAATGCCGAAAGTAAAGAGAAGACGGTGAAAGCCCTAAAGGTGAAAACAGGCATTCAGGATAATGCTTATATTGAAATACTGGAAGGGCTTAGCGAGGACGACGAGGTAATTATCGGCCCCTATAATGCTATTTCCAAAAAATTGAATGAAGGTACATTGGTAAAAGTACAGGAAAAAGGAGCAAGTTCGGGCGACAAGCGCTAATTATTGTACTCCATGAAAAATCAGCCGCTTATTCTACATATTGAAACCGGAACGGCGGTGTGTTCGGTAGCTTTGTCGCGCGGGGAAAATTTATTATCGCTGCGTGAAAATACGGAAGGAATGCTTCATGCTAAATTATTGGCGGTATTTATCGAAGAAATTCTCTGCGAACAAGACATCAATATTCATCAACTCGACGCCATATCGGTGAGCGAAGGCCCCGGCTCTTATACCGGCCTGCGCGTAGGCGTATCGACCGCTAAGGGACTGTGCTTCGGAGCGCATAAGCCGCTTATCGCAGTGGGGTCGCTGCAATCCTTGGCCATGCTGGCTATTACCCGCGGACTATTACCTTCCCCCGAAGCCTGTATTATTCCGATGATTGATGCGCGAAGAATGGAAGTATATACGGCGCAGTTCAACCATAAAGGGGAACAGCTCTCGGCTATTGAAGCTAAAATTATTGACGGTTTCGGCTTTGCCGAACTGTTAGAAAAACAACAGACGCTATTTATAGGCGACGGCGCTGAAAAATGCAAGGCTGTCATTACCCACCCGCAGGCGCATTTTATACCCTTGCAGGCCTCTGCTGTCGGCATGATACAACCCACGCTCAAAGCCTTCGCACAACAACAATTTGCTGACACGGCCTACTTCGAGCCTTTTTACCTTAAGGATTTTGTTGTTAAGCCGCGGCAAACCTTGTAGAAACGCCTGCGGCAGCTCTACGTTAACGCGGCTGTAGCAACTGCTGCCGTACCTGCAGGTATCTTTCGTAAGTCATTTGCGCCTTCGCCTGATCGCCCAGATTAATATAAGTTGCATGGAGATTTCTCAATACCATGGTATCCATCGGCGCTATATGAGTTGCTTTTGTAAATGCCTCCAAAGCTTTCACGTGACGGCCTAAAATGCTGTTAAAGTATCCATAATCAATCAAAGCAGCTATCTGTTGCGGATGAACAAAACTTATAGCTTTTTCAAAATAAGGCAAGGATTCTTCATATTTTCCCTGTTCTTTGGCTAATACGGCAGCTAAATAATAGTTAGACTCAAAACGTTCGGGCGCTCGTTGGTGGGCAAAGCGCCAAACAGCTTCTCTCTGCCCCACGTTCGGAATACGAGGTGTCTGTTGCAAGAGCGCATCAAGCACAAAAGGATTATAAGGATTGCGAGTTACCAACTGCTGCAAAAACCTTACAGCCGAATCAGGCGGTTCATTCAAAGCGCCCGATGACCATGCCGCCAACAATAAGGCGTTTTCATAGTTCTGATGGATGCGCACGGCTTCGTGGGAATATCTGTAAATACGATGAACGATGCTGTCGCGAATGTTATTGACAATACTGTCGTGGGTGGGAGTATTCTGCAATGTTTGTAAATCGATGTTATATGTGTTTTGAACATGACGAAGAAAGCTGTTTTTGGTAAGGGATTTAGCGTAAGCCTGCGGGTCTTGCAAGTCATTAACATAATGCTGCAGATATTGTAATTCTATGTTATACACACGCGCCGCATCATAGTTTGACTTTGCGCTTTTATAGGAGACTTTCACATCGGTAGATGATAAGGTAAAATCGTCGAACCATATCTTATTCCGCGCTATGCTAACTCCTGCGTACAGCAAGATTACCACTACAGTAAAACCTGCTAAGGCATAGCGGTAAAGCCTTTCCTTTTTTATCCATTTAGGCATTTGATAAACGAGAATATCGGCCATTACCATACAGAAGCCGATGGTAGAAATAAAGATAAAACGCTCGTTCATAAAAGTGCCTACCTGTAGCCCTGCCCACTGTTTATCCCCAAAGAAATAAGTAAAATTCGAAACAATAGAGAGCGGAACATAATACCAGATGGCCGCATAAGCATATTTGTTTTTCTTACGAATACCCCAAATAATAAATATGCCCATAGCGATGTACAAGAGGGTGAAGAAAATTACTATAAGATCAGAGAAGTGCATAATGGGAATGTGGTAGGGATAATAATCGGTAGTGAGAGGGTGAGGCCATATTGTCAGCCAGAGGTAACGCCCCAGCACATAAATCATTGATGCCAATATGGTAGGAATATCATCTTTTCCGTTAGCAAGCGTCATCTGCAGGAAGGGATTATTCATCAGCTCGGTTTCCGGCGCTTTTTCAGCCAATGCATTTGTAGCCACCCCTCTGATTATGTACCAGATTATAAAAGCGCCCAGCAAAGGCAAAACAGATGCAATACTGCGGCTGATGGAATTGCGTTTAGTGAAAAAGTACACCGTAAGCGGAATCACTAACAAAAAAGTAGCAGCGTTTTCCTTTGCGAACAATCCGAGCAAAAAGCAAACGAAACTATAGCCCATATACTTTAAATCTTTAGTGTCCACCCATCGCAGGGTGAACCATAAGGCGCCCAAGGCGCCCAGCAGGGTCATAATTTCATCGCGGCCTTTAATGTTCGCTACTACCTCGCTATGTGTGGGATGCGCTATAAAGAAAAGCACCGTGAGCACCGGCACATTAAACAATAAGCCCCAACCCGTATTCGACTTCAAGGGAAATAAACGCAAGAGAATAAGCAACAATAAACAAGCTGTAGCTGCATAATACATGATGTTCATGAAGTGATTAACGTAGGGCAAGATTGTTTTTGTCAACAAGGGAGCGTCGTCATCGTTTTGCGTGGCTTTAATTACATTTCCCGCAGCGTCTTTTTCTTCCCTCAGTTTTTCCAAAATGATATTCTTTGTCTCAGTATCGGTGAATATTTGATACTCAATGGCTAAGGAGGCCACAGATAAGGGACGGTAACGTCCGCCGGGCAAATTAATTTGCTGATCGCCATAACGGCCTTTAAAGGTATCGTGCAGGAATATTTTCCAAATTTCCCCCTTTTTGACATACTCGTTTTGGGTAATTACCATAGTATCGTCTAAGGCATACTCGTTGAACATGGTGTTTCCGAAACATACAAAACACAAGGCCACTACCATGCCGTATATCCATTTGGGCATTTTAGCTCCGGGAGGCTCAATGAAAGAAGTGTTTTTTATAATTTGCTTTACAGGCGCCGTTTTCTTTGAGGAAACTATTGTTGCCGGTTGTTTCTTCTGATAATGTTGTTTCATATTTAGTTTAAAGTTTAAAGTTCAATCGTCATTGCCTGTTCTACTTCTTCTGTGGTAATCGGCAGTCGTTTGTCGCCTAAGAAACGGCAACCGTTTTCGATAATCAGCAGGTCGTCTTCGAGACGGATACCGCCAAATCCGATATATTCGCTTACTTTGGCATAGTTGATAAATTCCGTCAATTTATTTTCCTGTTTCCACTGTTCAATCAGCGCAGGGATAAAGTAAATGCCCGGTTCATTGGATACACAGTAATTCACTTGCAATTTACGTCCCATGCGCAAGGAGCCTAAGCCGAATTGTTGTGCGCGTTCCGTTTCATTATCATAGCCAACATAATTTTCGCCCAGGTCTTCCATATCATGTACATCAAGCCCTATTTGGTGCCCCAAACCGTGTGGAAAGAAGAGGGCATGTGCGCCTGCGGCTACCGAAGCGTCCACATCTCCCTTCATCAGTCCGAGTTGTTGCAGTCCTTCCGTTATTACTTTAGCCGCTTCAAGATGAACGCTGCGGTAGGTAATGTCGGGTTTTGCCAAGTTGAAAGCGCGGTTATTGGCGGCTAAGACGATATCATAAATTTCTTTTTGCTTGGAAGTATAACGCCCTCCGGCAGGCAGGGTGCGCGTAAAATCGGAAGCATAGTGCATGGCATTTTCCACGCCGGCATCAACTACCAACAAACGTCCTTCGGTAAGCAGTTGGCTGTGGTCGTGGTTATGCAGCGTTTCGCCGTTTTGAGAAAGAATAACAGGGAAGGAAGGCATATAACCCTCGCTGATGGCCATTCCTTCCATCACGCCGGCAATATAGCTTTCTTTAACCCCCGGCTTACATAGCTTCATCGCTGCTATGTGCATGGCATAGCCAAGATTGCAGGCATGGTCGATTTCGGCTATTTCACAGGCTTCTTTGGTGATGCGCAGGTTCACTACCGCCCGAATAAATTCCGGAGAAGCTTTGGCTTTTTGCTCTTCCGGCGCAATATTCAATAAATTTTTCAATAACAGTTTATTGGCATAACGATAGGGCGGCAGGAAATGTATAGTGCGGCCTTTTTTCACCGCCTCAGCAATAACCTCGGCTAATTTGGCATAAGGCATTACCTCTTTTACGCCGCATTTATCGGCTTTATCACGCATGGAGGGTTGCGGCCCCATCCATATAATATCCTGCATGGTTACATCATTACCGAACAGGGTTTCGGTAGCTGCATCCACGTCAATGATTCCGGCCAGCGTAGGTTCGTCTAAGCCGAAAAAATAAAGAAAAGAACTGTCCTGCCGAAAACGGTAGGTATTGGCATTATAGTTCATCGGCGCCTCTACATTGCTTAGAAATAACAGCAATCCCGATGAAATTTGTTCGCGCAAACGCGAACGGCGTTGTTGATAAGTAGCCACACTAAACATAAGCCATAGAATTAACGAGTTTAATCTACAAATATAGTGATTTTTTGGATTTCACACATAAAATCATCAAAAAATTAAACCAACAAATCCAATGTTTTGAAAAATAATGTTTTAGAAATTAAAATTTATTGTAATATAAATCAAGCGCTTGTGCATTTTAAAATTATTATTATGGTTACTTTCATTTTTACTTCACAATTTTTTACTACATTTGTAGTTTACTACATTTAGCGGAATATTCAAATTTTTGTACTTATGAAAAAAATATTATCATTATCGAAATTACTAACGCTGGTGATGGCGATAATTTGGATTACGCCTGCTCTTGCGCAAATTAGCGCAGGAGGTACGCCGCCGAGTTTTAAATATGAACCCGGCCATCAAACGGCAAAGTCAGCTATCAACGTCCCAATTGATTTTGATGTTGTGGCATTGCGTGCAGAAGATGTTAAACGAGAAGCAGCCGGTTTACCGCCGCGCGTGGGTCAAATCATTCCGGTTAATCTCACTACCGAAAATTCAGGTGAATGGACAACCCTTCCCGATGGACAACACATTTGGAGATTGACGCTTGTGGCAAATGATGCTATTGCCATTATGCTTACTTACGACAAATTTGAAATCCCTGCCGGCGGGCAGTTATTTATTTATAACGAAGACCGATCAAGAGTTTTGGGCGCTTATACGGAAATGAACAACCCAAAGCGGGTTGAATATGCCACCGAATTTGTTTCGGGCGATCAAATTACCTTAGAGTACCTGGCTCCATCAGGTGGAAATTTTACCTCTCCTGTTATTATTTCAGGCGTTGTTTATGGCTATAACCATCTATTTGTGGACAAGCCCAAGGCTGATGGATCTTCAAAAATAAGTTTTGATCCATCCGGTGGATGTATGGTTAACGTAAATTGTCCTGAAGGCGATGATTGGGTGGACGAAAAACAAGGCGTGGTTCGTATTCTTACGCGTATAGGCTCTTCCTATGCTTTGTGCAGCGGCGCCTTGCTTAATAACACCCTGCGCAACCTTGATCCTCTTTTCCTGAGCGCCTACCACTGTTATGAGGATTTTTCATCCTCGAATATCAATCAATCAGTTTATTATTTTAAATACGAACATCCGACCTGTTCCGGCCGTTCAGATCCTAATGTGCCGACATTAACAGGCGCTACAATGTTGGTTGAAGTCCCCATAAATGGCGGGTCTGACGGTGCGCTCTTACGCTTAAACGAGGGCACTCCTCAATGGTTTATAGATAGAGGTATATACTTCAATGGTTGGGATAGACGAAATACTCCCGCTACCAGTGGAGTAAGCATTCATCACCCCAGAGCTGATGTTAAAAAAATTTCAACTTTTACAACTGCTGCCCAGTCCACCGGTAATGTTAATTTTGGTGGAGGGGCGATAACAGCGGCTGGTTCCGGATGGAATGTTATTTTCAGAGAGACTGAAAGCGGTCATGGCGTTACCGAACCAGGATCTTCCGGCTCTCCGCTGTTTGATCAAAATCATAGAATAGTAGGAACCTTATCAGGCGGTCTCTCTAGTTGTGGGACTCTAACCGGATCCAACATATATGGAAAGTTATGGTATCACTACGACCGGCCGAGCAATACTGCGCAACACATGAAGCCTTATTTGGATCCTGTAGGCAGCGGCGAAGAATATATAGATGGAACTTACATACCCGGTAATCCCGTAGCTCTTTTTGTAGCTGATAGAACAGAAATTTTTGCATCTGAATCTGTAAACTTTACAGATTACTCTGACTATGTAGTGTCTTGGGAATGGGAATTTCCGGGTGGGACTCCCGGTTTATGGACTACTCAAACGCCTCCGCCTATCCTGTATAGTACGCAGGGGACTTACGATGTAAAACTGACCATTAATAAAGGGACACCCGGTCAACAAGAGCTAAACTATCAAGACTATATTAAAGTTACATTAAAAGATTTTGTAGAGCAAGATATTGGAACAGGTACTGCCACCGGACAAATACCCTTAGGCTCTACCGGCAATGCAATAGGTAAAGTATATACAGCCACATTATATCCGGCATCTTCATTAACATGGATTAACGGGGATATTACAGCTGTGGCATGGTCTGCCAATACAGCCGCCGGTACTGCCACCTCAGAGTTGCGGACTGTAAAGATATATTTGAAACATGAACCCGGAAGTTCTACAACGTTAAACTATGCTGATTACGCAGCAGCCCAAGCAGGCGCAGTACAAGTGGCCGAATATGCCAACTGGAAAAATACTACCGGCTACCAAACGTTCTCCTTTAATATGAATGGCGGCGCATTTGCCTACAGTGCCGGCAGCGCCTTGGTAGTTATTGTAGAAACGGAATTTACTACAAATGCAACACGTAATCCGGAAACACCTTACACAACAACGACAAATACGGTTTGCCAATGGACCGCTGCTTATAATGCTGCCATTGCACCAACGGCAGGTCCGACTAATATAGGCAATCGTCCGAATATCAGAATTAGAAACAGGATAGGCGTAACTAATCCGGTAGCTGATTTCAGTATAAATAATTCAACCGCAGCCACTGTAACTATATTCGAAGGAGAAACAGTTGCATTTACCGATCTCTCTACCGGCCCTCCGGTAATGTGGGAATGGACGTTACCGGGTGCTAATCAGGCAAATTCCACAGCGGAAACAGTTACAACTGCATATATGAATGCAGGTACTTACGCAGCCTCTTTGAAAGTAAGCAATACGCTTGGTAATAATACCAAAACAAAAACGGTAATAGTCAATGCGCAAACTCCGGTAGCTGACTTTTTCGCTCATTCGAATGCTTTCCTGCTTGCGAGTACATTAACGACAGCGCCTACTACGGCAACAAGTAATAACGGACTATTTTTACCCTTGGCGGGCGGCAGTGTTTCTTTTGAAGACAAGAGTGCAAATTATCCGAGAACATGGCAATGGACACTGCCGGGAGCAACACCATCTACTTCCGCCGAGCAAAATCCTACGGTTAGCTATCCGGCGGGTACAGCTACTTACAATGTTACATTGGTAGCTGCTAATTCGGCAGGTTCTTCAACGGCTGCTAAAAGTAATTTCATAAAAGTAGGTGGAACAGCTGTAGTATGGAACGTGCCTCCGGGAGAAGTTCCTAATGTAACCTACGACTATGGCTCACCTTTACAGCCTGTTCCGGGTGTTAATGTGAATATCACGCAATCGGCAGAACGTTTTGTAGCGCCGGCAGGCGGCGAATTGAGTCAGGTACGGGTATGGCTACAAGATGTAACGCAAAATGCCGCTTCAAGTCTGACACTAACCATTTATTCAGACAATAACGGCCTACCCGGCGTACCTATATCGCCTACATTATATATTCAAGGAGGTAACATTATAAATAATGATTACAATAATTTGAGTTTCCCGACTCCGGTACCTGTAGCGGATGCTTTCCATGTAGTAATGGGATCTACCGCTCCTAACCAAACCTACTATGCGGTGCCGGCAGTTAATAGAGAGCTTGGACGCAATACGGTGAGCATGATGTATCAAGATACTTGGTACACTGCTGCTTATTTCGACTATAATCTTTCCATGAATATTCAGCCGGAATTTACCTATACCACCGGCGAATTAACATCTGTCAGTCCTGTTAAACGAAAAGATGTAGATGCTACGCCAAGTACTATTACATTTATTACTTCCGGCCACGCTTGGAGAGCAACCGTTTCCGATAGCTGGATTATACTTTCTGCAAACACCGGTACAGTGAACCTTTCAGGAGCCGGCTCCTTAACTTTTACTTGCTTGGATAATACAGACCCCGCCATGCGCAGCGGAACAATTACAGTGTATGCGGGCGGCGTGCCGCTTGAGGTAACGGTAGTACAGGGTGGCTCTTTTCCCGAAAACATTACAGCTGAGTACGACTACAATGAAGACAATATATTGTTGACTTGGGGAACTTCGTCATCGCCGGTAGCCGGTACGACCTATCGTATTTTCCGTGATACCGAAATGATAGCAGAGAATCTGACGGTAAAACAATACCGCGATTTGACAACCGCGATCGGTACCAGTTACTGTTATCAAATTACGGCTACTTATTTAGGCGATCCGTTCTTTGAATCTGTGAAATCGATGGCAGAGTGTGTGTTCCACAAATCGCTGATACTGGTTACGGCCAATAATCAAAATATGCAGGAAAATGGAGCTTTACCTGTGTGGACACGTACTATAACCGGCCAACTGTTAAGTCCGGAAACCTCCTACAATCAGGTAGTCGGTTCTTCTACCTATACTACTACAGGGAATGTAACTTCGCCAGCCGGAACTTACACTATTGGGATAGAAACTGAAAACTTGTTGCCTAATAAATATGCCATTAAGGATGTGACTGGAATGCTGTTTATCTCCTCCGTCCCAACTATTATTATCCAACAGCCGGTAGGCGGCACTGTATGCGAAGGCAGAACCCATACCCTTACGGTTGTAGCATCGGGTATAGACTTGACCTATCAATGGCAAAAACGCGTGCAAAACAATTGGCAAACGGTTGGGTATACACAAAACTATACGATGTCCGGTGTAAGACCCGAAGATATGGGTGTTTACAGAGTGATGGTGATTGGCCGTTCCAACCAAGCTATCAGTCAGGAGGTAGAACTAAGAGTAGCCTTATCGCCGTCGAATATTTTGGTGTTTGAATGGAATGATGTGCCAACCGTTAACTGCAATCCTGCTACTAATGGCGGTCATGAGTTTATTTCCTTCCAGTGGTACAGAAATGGTGTTATTGTGGCGGGTGCAACCAAGCCTTACATTTTGGCAGAACCCGGCGCCGCTTATGACTGCGAAATACTAACAAGCGATGGTAAAAAATTCCATTTGTGCGATTATACAGCCTCTTCGTCGGGAATAGTCTTATCTGTCTATCCGAATCCGGCATTAGCAGGCGGAAATGTGACTGTTCGACTGAACAATACCATCCAAGGCGCCGTCATCAATATTTTCGATCTTAATGGAAACTTGGTGAAAGGTAATATCCCCATGAGCGGTTCTGACACCACGATAACAATAAATGGAATTACACCCGGTATGTACATCATACAACTTGTCAGTCCCGATGGTGTTAAACGTACTACAAATGTTGTGATAAAGTAAAGATGAAATGATTATGAAACAAAAAGTAATTACCCTGATACTTGTATCTTGTATATGTTGTCCGCTATTAGGCCAACATCGTCATGAATTTTCAATTAATGCCGGCGGCGGCTTATCGACACTGAATTTCAAACCTACAACTGGTAAATTTTCTAATGGTTTTGGCGGTGAAGCCGGCTTAGGTTACCACTTTCTTTTCTCTCCCAAATGGAGTATCGGAACAGGCTTGAATTTAGCCTTGTATAATTCCTCTGTTATCTTAGGCAATTACAATAAAACCGTAAATGCAAAATCTGCGAGTAACCGAAGTTTTAGACTTTCATACTCCTTTGTTGATTATGAGGAAGATGTTTCGGCGATGTTGCTTACTATTCCTTTGATGGTTCAATTTCAAACCGGTGAAAAAATAGGATTTTATGTAGCCGGCGGCGGGAAAGTTGGCCTTCCTTTTAGCGCTAAATACACAACAACGGCAGAGCGATTAACTACTAATGGCTACTTCTCTGATATTATGGTTACCTATGATGAGGACCTGCCGCAGTACGCCTTTGGCAGCTATCAGAAAATTAATCAAAAAACTGATATGAACCTGAAACCTGTTTTTTTACTGTCGGCTGAAGCCGGCGCTAAATGGCGTTTTAACAATACAATGTGTTTTTATGCTGGTGCTTATATTGACTATGGAATAAATAATATTAAGAAAGACAAACCGGTTAATTTGTTGGATTACGATAGTCAGGCAACAAGTTATCCCTCAGGTTTTGTTTACAATGGCGTAGCCAATACCCTAAGCAGTAAAATAACTTCTTTAGCTATAGGCGTAAAATTTCGTTTAAATTTTAGCAGTAGTATCTTTAGCAAAGTTCGACCAAGTACTCCTGTTGAAGAATAAAACTAATAACCAATATTTATTAACAACCATTTAAAACATTTTATTATGATTAGAAAATTTATGTGTTTTGCACTATGCAGCCTTGCGGTGTTAGCAATGGCGTGCAGCGACAATGACGAGCCCATCACTCTTTCTGTAGATATGGGTACCGTCAATTTTACAGCTGTTGCCGGCTCCCAAACAGTTGTTATTACGACCAACACGACTTGGACTATAACCAAAGAGTCCGCAGCTACCTGGGTAACAGTGAGTCCAACGAGCGGTTCGACTACCCGTAACATTACTATTACTGTTGAAAGTAATGAAACGTCTCCGAGTGCTCGCAGCACGACCCTAACCATAACGCCCCAGGGCGCTAGCGACGAAACTATAGTAATAGCGCAGGCTGCTTCAACAGTTTCGCCTCCGCCAGTAGGCGGAACGATTTCCGGCGATGCAACTAATACCTGTCCGGCGCTCGTTGTAGAATTAACAACAACGCCTCTTATCAATGTCGATAGCTATGTGTGGTACAAGGATGGTACAGCTATATCCGGCGCAACTACCACAGCCTACACTGCCTCAGAAAGCGGCGTTTATACCGTAGCAGGTACAAATATAGTAGGTACTGGAGACCAAGGCCCGGGCTTTCCGGTAACCATATCAGCCTGTCCTCCTCCCGATGCAGCCGGCGCTATTAGCGGCGAAGACGCAAATGATTGTCCGACTACTACTACTGTGGAGCTGAGCATAGCAGCTGTTAATAATGCTGTTTCTTACCAATGGTATAAAGATGGCGCAGTTATATCAGGCGCTACCACAACTGTCTACACGGTTACAGCAAGCGGCACTTACACCGTAGCCGGCGTTAACACTTCCGGTACAGGAACTGCCAGCGCTCCTAAGGTAGTAACTATTACACCTTGCGGCGGCGACGGTTCCTCTATAGTAGGAACGTGGTCTGCATGGACTTGGGATTTCTTTTCCGAAGACCCATGGGAATGGGATGAAACTATTGAAGCAGTGGATGCAACAACCTACAAATTTACAAACTTTGGAGATTCATACTTTGGAGTACTGCAGTACTACATATATGAAGACGCAGAAGGTTATTATGTGCCAAATCTTACAGCCAGTGCTGGAGTTCTCACCACAGGTGGAGCTACCTATACTGCGTATCAACAAGTGGGTGCTTACGAGAGTCGTAGCGCTACTGGAGTGTACATGCTTAATGGTGATATGCCTTTAGAACTTTCCGCTGATGGAAATACCCTGAAACTTCCTGATAATATAACAGTCAATGTAGGTGGAGTGCCAACATCAATGATACCTGCAATTGGAACTAAAGTGATTATTGATGGCACCAATTATTGGTTTGATTGTTTCGGAGAAGTAGTGTATACAAGAACCGGGTCAAAGATTGGTTCGCCAACTCCCAATAACGTAGTTAAGAAAACTTTATCAAGAACACCTCTCGGATTAGAGGCTAAAGAAGCAGTACAAACTTTAAAGTTAAAAAAATAGGTTATTTCAATTTTTTTGAATAGTAAAAAAGGCTGTCTTCGGGCAGCTTTTTTTGTTAGCTTGTCAATCTAAGAAACTGTTTTGAATTTAAAAATAAAATGTAAATATCTGTTTATCAGTAGATTAGCTGAATAATATTTTATATCTTTGTGATTATAAATCATTTAAACACAGAGAAAGTGCACAAAACTAATTATTCAACCAACCTAACCGAAAAACAATGGAAATACGACATAGAAACGAAAACGAGTTTAACGAAATTTTTGCGATTATTCAGCAGGCACGAGAACGAGCGTTCAGAGCTGTCAATCATGAACTTATTTCAATGTATTGGGAAATAGGCAAATATGTCAGCGTGAAAGTCAAAACGAATGCTTGGGGAACATCTATTGTGAATGAGTTTTCAAATTTTGTTCAAGAAAAATATATCGGAATAAAAGGCTTTTCTTCGCAAAACATTTGGCGAATGAAACAATTTCACGAAACCTATAAAGACAATGAAAAACTCTCGCCGCTGGTGAGAGAAATTTCCTGGACTCATAATGTGCGGTTTTATGAAATGGCGGCAGTAGCCCCGCACAAACGACAGCACAATTGAACTTTGATTGCTTCGTTGTCATTGCGAGGAGGTCGAAGGCCAACGAAGCAACCCGCAATGACGATTTTAAATTCATCAATAATAAATAATTAGGTGTCCCCAATCATACAAATAGACGACAAGCTAATCAGCGCCGATGTTTTTGAAAAACACTTTGCCTGCGATGTGACGCAGTGCGCCGGAATATGTTGCGTGC
>WRMN01000028.1 GCA_009777095.1 Bacteroidales bacterium
GTTAACTGTTTCGCTGTAATTTCACCATCACTCGCCACATAATTTTCAGGCACGGTATAATTTGCCAAATCTGCGCCTGCGAGCGTATAAACTACGGTTATGGTTTTACCTGTTCCCACGTTCTTGTTGTCGTAATTTGCCGCTGCGCTAACGCTTACATCTTCCGTTCCAACTATGCCCGACAAGGCTCCTGCCGTTACTGCTGCTACAGTATTGCCGTCATAAACCTTTGTTTTTGTGAGAGTGGGAGCGGAAATTGTTAGCTGCTTGGCTGTAATTTCGCCATCATTAACAACGTCATTATTAGGAACGGTATAATTAGCCAAATCTGCGCCTGCAAGGGTGTAAACTACGGTTATGGCTTTGCCTGTGCCTACGTTCTTGTTGTCGTAATTTGCCGCTGCGCTAACGCTTACATCTTCTGTGCCAACAATGCCTGACAAATTTCCTGCCGTTACTGCTGCTGTAGTATTTCCATCATAAACTTTTGTTTTTGTGAGAGTGGGAGTGGAAATGGTAAGCTGTTTCGCCGTAATTTCGCCATCACTCGCTACATAATTTTCAGGCACAATATAATTTGCCAAATCTGCGCCTGCAAGGGTATAAACAACGGTTATGGTTTTACCTGTTCCTGCGTTTTTGTTATCGTAGCTTGCCGCTGCGCTTACCGTTACATCTTCTGTGCCAACAATGCCTGACAAAGTTCCTGCCGTTACTGCTGCTGTAGTATTGCCGTCATAAACCTTTGTTTTTGTGAGAGTGGGAGCGGAAATTGTTAGCTGCTTGGCTGTAATTTCGCCATCATTCACCACATCATTATCAGGAGTAGTATAATTTGCCAAATCTGCGCCTGCAAGGGTGTAACCTACGGTTATTGTTTTGCCTGTTCCCGCGTTCTTGTTATCGTAGCTTGCCGCTACGCTAACGCTTACATCTTCCGTTCCAACTATTCCAGACAATGCTCCTGCCGTTACTGCAGCTGTAGTATTTCCGTCATAAACCTTTGTTTTTGTGAGAGTGGGTGCGGAAATTGTTAGCTGCTTGGCTGTAATTTCGCCATCATTCACCACATCATTATCAGGAGTAGTATAATTTGCCAAATCTGCGCCTGCAAGGGTATAAATTACGGTTATTGTTTTGCCTGTTTCCGCGTTCTTGTTGTCGTAATTTGCCGCTGCGCTAACGCTTACATCTTCTGTGCCAACAATGCCTGACAAGGCTCCTGCCGTTACTGCTGCTGTAGTATTTCCATCATAAACCTTTGTCTTGGTGAGAGTGGGTGCGGAGATTGTTAGCTGCTTTTTAGCCACTTCCGCCGTTGGATCTGAGGTTAAACTGCCTGCATAATTGGCTGCCGAAACCTCAACGGTTATCGTGCTGCCAATATCGGCTGCCACAAGGGTGTAGGTACTTCCGTTTGCGCCTGAAATATCGCTGTCGCCGCGTTTCCATTGGTAACTTAGCGTACCCAAAGGCGCGGCAGAGGTGATGCCGTCTGTGTTGGCAGTGAGCGTTTCGCCGTAAACAGGCGTACCGTCTATTGATATTGCGCCTTCTAAAGGCATTGCAGCGACAATCATCACATACTTAAATTCCGCATCATTAATAAAGGCTGCTCCCGATGGCACTGTCGTTCCCTCGTCTGTGAGGTCTGCCTCAGGATCTGTATTCGTCCAGTAGGTGTATTTGTCAGGCAGGACAGTTAGCGTTCCTGCTATGCCGCCAAAGACCCTGACCGTGTCGCCTTTGATGGCAATTACGCCGCCGTCGCCGCCAAGTCCCACGTTGAGATCGTCGCCGTAAGGCAGTGGACCGTCAAGAGCAGCGCTTGTCGGCATACTTCCGACAAATCCGAGCGCTTGAATGGGTGCAGATGTTGGCGACATTCCCGCTTTGGCAACCTCGAACGCCGCCTCAACAATTTGTCGTATTATGCCTGTTAATTCAGTGTATCGTTGCTTAATGTACTCTCTATCTTTTACCGATATGGCGGGGTCGTTTACATATTTCAATACGTTTGCTTCCAAATCATTCGGGTCGTTGCTCGTACAACCAACGGCTTCTTTGAGCGAGTTATATACATATACCCACTGCTGATTATTCATATTGACAAACGGAGCCGCCTGTGTGGTGATAAACGGCTGTTTCGCCAAAGGTTTCCTAACAAGAAACCGCACAGCGTAGAGACCGTTTTCGTTAAATGTCTCATAGACAGGTTTCATGGCAAGATCATATCTGCTCATAAGGAAGATATGGCTGCCATCAAACAGCGAACTCCAGTTGGCAAAAATATCATCAATATGCGAAAAGTAAATTTGATTTTCTCCGCTCCCCAAAAACGCCGCTTCATTGATATGCCTGTATCCCATTCCTATCAGACCGCGTTTCACACGATTTGAATTGTCATTATTGTAAAAAGCGTACTGTTCAGAATGATCTACATCAAACAGACTAAAAGGACGAATCTCCGTCGTATAGTCATTCGCATCAGTGCTGATAAAAGCGTTTCTCATTTTCTCGGTTGGAAACCAGATGGTTGCGTCCATTGTCAGTTGGTGCGGTTTTTCTGTGTACATGCCCCAGTTGAAACCTGTTAACCACCAGTGCTTCTCAGGCCCTCTCTCGAAAACGGTTTCCAGATTGTTCCCGTCCGAAGTGAGAATCCTGTACTTCATCAGTAAACGTTCATCGTTAGCGGTTCCGTCAAAATTTTCCGCTGCGCTGTCGTACATTTTGCTCCTCAGACCAAACAGTACCGCACCCACCGCATCTCTGGCATAGGCTGCAGGAGTTACGTCAAATACATCAATCTTTTCCAAGTTCTTCAATGTATTGAACGCAGCTTGCAGAATGTCTTCAAATTGTCGCACTCCTATATGGTCGGTTACTGTGTTTGTTAAATTTGTTAAAACATTCATAACATTGTTCGGAATATTGGGAAATAGTTGTTTCGTTTGCCTGATGATTTCGGCTACAACCGCTTTGTAATTCCCTTCGATGCGGTCGATGACCAAATCGCCGTTTACAGGACGGTTATAGACGCCGATTTCCGCGCCCAACTCAATACCATATTGTCCTTTCCAAATCTCAACCAGCCATTCCTTATTGTTGTAATAGAAATAAATCGGCTCGCAACTGATGTTGGAGGAGATTAACGGTATCATTTCATCGTAGAAATAGCAGAAGCCCAATTCCCGCTGTGAAGCGTCCATACGTGCGTACAGCATTTTGCTGTCAAGGTCGTAAGCAAATCCTGCTGCATATACGATTTTTGCCAGTTCGCTGGTGGGCTTCCATTCGGTTGGGGGTTCGGGCTCAGGTTCGGGTATGGTAAGTCCGCCGGGGGCAGCGGGAACGGCTTTCGTGATGATATACCGTCCGGGAAAAGGCAGCGTTGAAGTGAATGTACGGGTATTTTCGTCATACGAACTTTCAATATTCAGTATTGTACTTATCGGAATGGGGACGCCGACTGTAACATTAATTCCGGGTATGGTAAATGAAACAATAAAACAGAGCGTGAGGTCGTCAGTGGCGGTTGGGGCGTTTCCCGAAGGGAATGTGTATTCCAATGTTGAGTTGCTGAACAATGAAAGCGGCGTTCCCAATGTCGGGATTTCGATTGCAGGACCTGTGTACCAGCCGAAGTAGTGCGGCAGACCGTAGGAAACCGCAGTTATATAAAGGAGCAGCAAATCGTTGTCCATTATATTCATCGGAATACTTTCATAATCATCTACCAAATCCTCCCAAACGAGTTTTGATACTTTCACATTCGCCAAAGAGTTTTGTGCGGTTATCATCGCCAGCGAGTACACTTTTTCAATATCAACGCCTGTACTGTCGGCAATATCAATCTCCGTAACATAACCAATATCCTCCAAATAGTACATTTTGACGATGTTGGATTCTGCGGTATCCGTCCCATCGGTTTGTATCACCCTGAGATACAGGTCGTTTTCATTACTTTGGGGGTCATAAGGATAGGAATAGTTAAAGAGGTCAACGGCGGCGGACTGGGTATTGACCGTTGTGTTAAACACTGTTCCATCGGCGGAAAGTTCTACCGTAAAATTGCCTGCATCACGGTTTGTAATCCAACTTATCACGATGTTGCCGAATTGGTCGGGAGTGGCAGAAGCAGCCAAAGTTAACAAGGCATCTAAAGACGCGGGTTTCAGCATTTCCTTGCCGCCGACAGCCGTAACATTGCCGCTGTTGATGGTGATTGAGCCGCACTTACCCTCATAAGCCGCGCCTATGCCCGCCGCACCCCAACCGCCTATGGCTTCCAAACTGCCCAAACCGTTGATGGTGAGCGCTGCACTGTCAGGGACTTGTATGCCTGCGAAGAAAAAACCGCCTTTTAGGAAATTGGCAGTTCCTTCGGCAAGCGTAACCGTTACCTCGGCGCCTGCCTTAAGCAGGATAGGAGATTGCTCAACGAAAAGCCCCTCTATCCTTACGCCGTCAAGGGTGATATTCACCTCTTTTGCGTTTGTATCTACTTCGATGCGGCGCTCGTCTGTACTTGTTCCCGTGATGATAATGTTTGCGCCGTCTCCCACGGTAAGGACAGGGTCGTTCCAAAGGCAGGCCGCACTTCCGCCGCTCGTCCATGTCCCTGTTGACAGGTCGAATGTACCTGTGGGGTTTGGTTGCGATTTTGCTGTCATGCTCAAGCCCAAAAAGGCGAGCATTACCAATAATTTTTTGAAAGTTTTCATAAGAAACAGTATTAAAACGATGTATAAATTACATTAATTCCCGCATAAAAAAGTATCCGAACAATTTGTAAAAGTTCGAATACAAATATCAGCAATGGAAATTGAAAAGGCGTCTCACTGTAGGCAAAGCTTGTCTCATTGTAGGCAATTATTGATTATCAGCGGATTAGATGCGGTTTATTTTTGTATTCCGAAAAAATCCTTAATAGGAATAATTGGTATATCAAGAGCGATTATAGTTTTATAAAGCAATTGTTTGAGAAAATTTACCCCCTAACTTTGCAGTGCGAACTTAGTTTTCAATCTTTTTTCCAAAAAATCTTTGTTTGTTCAAAAAATGTTTATATCTTTGCAACCCCATATTTTATAGTGGGATTATGTTAATTTATTAATTATTAATGAAATGCCTGGATTAATTGGAAAAAAAATCGGAATGACATCCGTTTTCGATGCAGACGGTAAGAATGTACCCTGCACCGTTATCGAGGCTGGTCCGTGTGTAGTTACGCAGGTTCTTACGGAAGAAACGAATGGTTATGCCGCCGTACAACTTGCCTATGACGACAAGAAAGAAAAACACACCAGCGCAGGCTTAATAGGCCATTTCAAAAGGGCAAACACCACACCCAAAGCCAAACTTGCCGAATTTCCCAACGATTTCGGTAAAGAGTTGAACTTGGGCGATGTAGTTACCGTAGCAGACATCTTGTTGGAAAACACTTGGGTGGACGTTACGGGTGTATCAAAAGGTAAAGGATTTCAGGGAGTTATCAAGCGTCACGGCTTTAGCGGCGTGGGCGGACAAACCCACGGTCAGCACAACCGCTTGCGCGCTCCCGGATCAATGGGCGCCTCATCATGGCCTTCACGCGTATTGCCCGGAAAACGTTTACCCGGACGTATGGGCGGCGAGAACGTGAAAATCCTTAACCTCAAAGTGTTAAAAGTAATTCCCGAAAGCAATTTGCTATTGGTGAAAGGTTCAATCCCCGGAGCTAAAGGCTCTTATTTAATCATAGAGGAGTAAACGACTATGGAACTATCAGTATATAAAATCGATGGACAAGAGTCGGGAAAAAAAGCAATCCTCGACGATGCAGTATTCGGACTGGAACCGAACGATCATGCTATTTACTTAGATGTGAAGCAATATTTGGCTAACCAGCGCCAAGGCACCAGCAAAACCAAAGAGCGTAACGAGGTTGCTTACAGCACCAAGAAAGTCATTCGCCAAAAAGGTTCCGGCGGCGCCCGTCACGGTAGTATTAAAGCGCCTATTTATGTGGGCGGCGGCCGTACATTCGGCCCTAAACCCCGTGATTATAGCTTCAAACTCAACAAAAAGCTCAAACAGTTAGCCCGCAAAAGCGCTTTGTCACACAAGGCTAAAGACGGTGCTATTACCGTATTGGAGCAATTTAATATGGACGTACCCAAAACAGCGGAATTGCTCGGCATTTGCCAAAATCTGAATATGGCCGAACGCGCTAAGGTGTTGATGGTGCTTCCCGAAAATAATAATAACATCTATCTCTCGTCGCGCAACCTGCAGCGCGTAAAAGTAATCACTTCTTCGGAATTGACTACCTACGATCTGATGAACGCTACTAATTTGGTATTGGTAGAAGATACGGTTGAACAGTTGAACCAACAACTCGGACGAGCATAATACCATACAGAACAATGGAAATATTGATAAAGCCAATAGTAACCGAAAAGATGACGATTCAGGGCGAAAAGTTGAATCGTTACGGTTTTGTAGTTGACCGCAGAGCCAATAAATTGGAAATTAAAAAAGCGGTTGAGGAAATGTACGGAGTAACGGTAACAGATGTAAACACCGTTAACTACCATGGAAAACGTAAGAGCCGCTTCACGAAAGCAGGGTTATTGACAGGCCGTACCAATCACTTCAAAAAAGCGATTGTAACTTTGGCCGGAGAAGATAAAATTGATTTTTATAGCAGCATATAGCCATGGCAGTACGTAAATTTAAACCGACAACTCCCGGTCAAAGGAATAAAGTCATCAGCGCTTTTGATGATATTACATGCGCAACTCCCGAAAAATCGCTGTTAGCTCCGCTGCGTAAATCCGGCGGCCGCAATGCTCAGGGTAAAATGACCATGCGCTACATCGGCGGTGGCCACAAACGCATGTACCGTGTTATCGACTTCTTGCGTAATAAAGATGGTATCACAGCTACCGTTAAAACGATAGAGTACGACCCGAACCGTAGCGCCCGCATTGCCTTAGTGGTATATGCCGATGGTGAAAAACGTTATATTGTAGCTCCTAACGGATTAAAAGTAGGACAGCAGGTTATTTCCGGAGCAGGCATTGCCCCCGAAGTAGGCAACTGCCTTCCTCTCGCCGAGATTCCTCTTGGAACCTTTGTCCACAACATTGAGTTACGTCCCGGTCAAGGCGCAGCGATGGCTCGCAGCGCCGGAACTTATGCACAGTTGACTGCCCGCGAAGGTACGCACGCTGTGTTGAAACTGCCTTCGGGCGAAACGCGCATGGTATTGGTATCATGCCGCGCTACCGTAGGCACAGTGTCGAATCCCGACCACAGCCTCGAATCATCGGGTAAGGCCGGCCGCAGCCGCTGGTTTGGCCGCCGCCCGCGTGTCCGTGGCGTGGTTATGAACCCTGTAGATCACCCGATGGGCGGCGGCGAAGGCCGTGCCTCAGGAGGACACCCGCGCTCACGCAAGGGCATACCTGCTAAGGGCTATAAGACACGCGACCCGAAGAAGACTTCGAAGAAGTTTATAATTGAAAGACGTAAAAAATAACCGGATAAACGAAGAATAAAATATGAGTCGTTCACTAAGAAAAGGCCCGTACATCGAACCCAGTCTTGAAAAGAAAGTACTGGAAATGGCCGAAGGCAAAAAGAAAAAAGATGTGATTAAAACCTGGTCGCGTGCCAGCATGATATCACCCGACTTTGTGGGACAAACCATAGCCGTACACAACGGCAACAAGTTTATCCCTGTGTACATTACCGAGAATATGGTAGGCCACAAACTCGGCGAATTCGCTCCAACCCGTATCTTTAAAGGACATTCGGGTAATCGTTAATCATTAATCGTATAAAAAAAGACAATCTCAATATGGGAGCTCGTAAAAGAGAAATGGCCGAAAGGCACAAAGAAGAAAAGAAACAGATAGCAGTTGCAAAACTGAATAATGTTCCTACCTCGCCTCGCAAGATGCGATTAGTCGCTAATTTAGTAAGGGGTGTTGAAGTAAACCGCGCTTTGGATATTTTGAAATATACCAAAAGAGAAGCATCGGTTCGTTTAGAGAAACTTCTCAAGTCGGCTATTGCCAACTGGGAAAGCAAAAACGAAGCGGACAGAAAGGAATTGGAAAAGGGCAATGTGTTCGTACAACACATTTCCGTTGGCCAGGGCCGCTCGCTGAAACGTATTCGTACTGCCCCGCAAGGCCGTGCAGCACGTATTCGCAAACGGTCGAACCACGTTACCATTATTCTTGGTACGAAAGGCGAAGAACCAATAGTAGAAACACAACAAGAAGTAACAGAGGAGCAATAATATGGGACAAAAAACAAATCCTATCAGCAACCGTTTAGGTATTATCCGTGGCTGGGACTCGAATTGGTATGGCGGCAACGACCATGCAGGAAAAATTTTGGAAGATGCCAACATACGTAAGTATTTGAATACCCGTTTGGCAAAAGCCAGCCTCTCGAAAATCGTTATTGAGCGCACCTTGAAGCTCATTACTGTTACTATTCACACTGCCCGTCCCGGTATCATTATCGGAAAAGGGGGCACAGAGGTTGACAAACTTAAAGAAGAGTTGAAGAAAATCACCAGCAAGGAAGTTCAGATTAATATCTACGAGGTAAAACGCCCCGAATTGGACGCGGTAATTGTTGCCAACAACATTGCTCGTCAGGTGGAGGGACGCGTATCGTACCGCCGCGCTATTAAGATGGCAATGGCTTCGACTATTCGCATGGGTGCCGAAGGCATTAAGGTGCTTATCGGCGGCCGCTTGGGCGGCGCTGAAATGGCCCGTCGCGAAATGTTGAAGGAAGGCCGTACGCCGCTGCACACTTTCCGCGCCGACATCGACTTCGCTTTGGCCGAAGCCCACACTAAGGTAGGCGTGCTCGGCATTAAAGTATGGATTTGCAACGGTGAGGTATTCGGCAAGCGCGATTTATCGCCCAACTTCGGCGTTGTAGCAACCAATGTAAGTTCAGGCGCTGTTCAGGGCGGAGACCGTCGTGAACGCCGTGGCGGCGGACGTGACCGTGGAGACCGCCGCGATCGAGGCGACCGTCGTGACCGCCGTGATCGTGGAGATCGCCGCGACCGCAGACGCGATTAAGGTAATTTATAATCTATTATTGATTATCTATAAATTAAAACAGGCGCCCATTCGGATTTCCGGATGGGCGTCTGTCTTAATCATATATCGTAACAGAGATTATAGAACGAGAACTCGCACATCGCATATCTTTCAGCTAACCACCATTTCGCAACGCGTACAATCGAACGAAAGGTACAATTTAAGGCCGTTATTCATCAGGGACAGCGGTTCCTGTAATTTTATTGTTGGTTTTTGCTTCGGGCAACAGCCGATTTCATACAGCAAACAATATTTGGTATGCATCAGCTCGACCTCGCCGCAATGCGTTAATTCAAAAGCCTTCTCGCAATAGATTACGCCATGCCGTTGATAAAAATTTTCGGCTAAGGCATTAGCCACATTAGTGCGGTAATCTACAGCTGTTGAAAAATACGGCAGATTGTTAGGAATAATTTTCACCTCCCGTCTTTCTCGTAAGGTTTCACGCATATCACCTAAGGCGCAAACCAATTTTCGCCGCCATTCGTTGAGTTGTGATAAGGGGAAAAAAGAAACAACATTATCATCAATAGCCGTTACCTTAAAATCAAACATGGTTCCGCCTGTTTTTTCTAATGATTTTCTAATATTTTCCCGACTTTTGGTTATATCCTCAGCCCCGTCATAGCGATTGTTTTCGCGCAGTGAAACCTCAATTCCGTCCTCATCTCTTACTGTCAAAAGAATGTCTCTGCCGAATGTTTCAAAACGTACTTCAGCAGCAATTTTTCGTGCTATCGGCTGACACAATTGTTCTTCAAATTCACGGTCGTAGTTACGATATAGCATCGTTCCGACATGCAGATTACGCATCGTATTCAACCAAACTTTGTTCCCCTCCGCCTTGTTGACATTGCTGCCACGTAATTCGCCATTGTCATCGAAAAAACAAATTCCATCGGCATTGTGTAAAGGAAACTTTTTATCATAACGAATCCACTCCCGACCTATCTCGGTAACCCTCCCTACCTCTTTTCCTGTGGACTTTGCCGTATTAAATGTAGCCAAAGGCTGCTCTTGTTTTCCGGTAATAAAATATTCAGAGAATCCGCGTGAAAAAGTGTTTTCGGGCTGAGGCATAAAATGATAAACGCTTTTCCCCGACGAGGTTTTTTTATACATTCGGCCATCAAGCAGGGCATCTAATTTTTGCCGATAGTAGCTTACCACATTTTTAACATAACTTTCATTTTTCAGTCGACCTTCTATTTTAAAAGAAGTAATACCTGCATTCAACATCTCCTGTAAGGCGTCGGCGCGGTGCATATCACGCAGGGAAAGCAGGTGCTTTTCACGCAATATGGTTTTCCCGTTAGCGTCCAGCAAATCATAAGTTGAACGGCAAGGTTGGGCGCAAACTCCGCGATTAGCACTGCGTTCGGTAAGGGCTCGGCTCAGGTAACACCGACCGCTGTAGCTCACGCATAAGGAACCATGAACAAAAGCTTCCAATTCAATAGTCGTCTGTTCACGAATAGCCTGTATTTGTTGGACTGATAGCTCACGCGCCAAAATTACACGTTGAAAGCCTACGTCCTGTAAGAACTTAACTTTTTCAGGGCTTGTATTGTGTGTTTGGGTAGAAGCAATAAGCGGGACAGGCGGCAAATCCATTTCCAACAAGCCCATATCCTGAATAATTATTCCGTCACAACCGCTGCGATGGGCTGCAATGATTATTGAGCGAGCGTCTTCCAGCTCGTTGTCAAACAAAATGGTATTAAGCGTAAGGTAAACTTTCGAATAAAAACGATGGGCGTATTGAACCAATTGTTCGATATCGCCCATGGTATTTCCCGCTGCTTCACGTGCGCCAAAACGTTCTGCTGCGATATACACCGCATCGGCGCCACAGTCAACGGCTATTTTTCCGATTGCACAATTCCTTGCCGGAGCAAGGAGTTCAATGCCTACTGGCACAGTTCTTTTACCTTTTGTTCTGCAAAAGCTTTGAATTGTGCATCTTTCACTATTTGTTTATAATAACTGCAGGCCTTTGCTTTGTTATTGGAATTTTCATAAGACAGGGCTAAACGATAAACGATGGTACTTTTATCCTTAGCATCAGGATCTGCGCCGAGCACCGTATCGTAAGCCGAAATGGCCTCTTTCCATTTTTTTAACTCAACAGCCGATTGTCCCATAGCGCGGAAAGCGCTCATATTGGTATTATTGTATTCTATCGCTTTTTGTGCGTTTTCATACATTTCGTTCCATTTCTTTGCGGGCTGGGCGGCTACTGCGCGTTTAAGGTAAATATTACACATTTGCCTTTGCGCAACAGCTAAGTCGGCAGGTTTAGCCGTTTCCATAGCTATAATTTGCTCGAAATTGCTGATTGCGCTTGCCTCATCTGCTTCCAATTGGGCTAAAGCAAGCCGCAAATAGATGGTTGAATTATTTTTATCCAAGAGCAAAGCTTTGTGGTACTCAGCAATGCCGGCTTCTACATTTCCATCTTCTACATCAGCAGAGCCTTTCACCATATACACCTGAGGAAGAAGGTCTTCTGAGGATATCATTACATCATCGTCAGCATATTTTTCGGCTATTTCCTTTGCTTTAAGCAAATGTTGTATTGCTTCGGCATAATTTTTTGCATTTACCTGCTGTTTGGCGTAGCTCAAATAAAGTTGAGGAATAATTTTTTCACAATTAGCTTTTATTGCAAGCGCTTGTTCATCTTCTTCCACAGCTGCTGCCATTTGCAAGGCTTTTTCAATATCGCTGATAGCCTGAGGATATTGGCCTTCTTGAAGGGCTTTAACGCCATTGTTGTAAAGGTCAACAATTTCTGTAAGGTCTTGTGCATTCAGAGGACCCAATGATAAGGCAAAGAACGCTGTGAGAAGTAGGGATTTGAGAATTTTCATAATTATTAAATTTTAAAAAATTAAAGACATAAATACAAAAGTACGGTTTTTTTGTAAAAAAACAAAAAAAGGAGCGAATTTTCATTCGCTCCCCGGTTAATAACCAAACCTTAAAACCGATGATAGGTTTCAACTGCTAAAGAAACAAAAATCGTGCCAAACAATATTTTTTACCAAAATATTATTGTAATTCACTCAATTCGAGCCATCTGAAAATTTTCTCCTCTAACAGGCGGCCAACATCGCCAATGTGGGTCGATTTTTCCATTAATTCGCTATGAGTCAACGTTCCGGAGCTTAAATCAAGTTCTAATTGCTGCTTTTCGGCCTCTAATATCGGAATTTCTTGCTCCAAGGCCTCAAACTCACGTTGCTCTTTATAGGTCAATTTCTTTTTTTCTGCAGCTTTTTCCTGCGGCTTTGCTGCTTCTTTTTGTTGTTTCGCACGTTGCTTCGACTGCTGCACTTGTTCTTTCTTCGCATTTTCTTCCTTCCAACAGCGGTAATCGGAATAATTGCCGGGGAAATCTTTAATCTCGGCATTTCCGTGAAACACCAGCAAATGATCAACCACTTTGTCCATGAAATAGCGGTCATGCGACACAACAATCACACAGCCGTTGAACGATTGCAGATAATCTTCCAGCACATTCAGGCTTACAATATCCAAATCGTTGGTAGGCTCGTCTAAAATCAAAAAATTCGGATTGCGTATCAAGACCGTGCAAAGGTAGAGCCGCCGCCGTTCGCCGCCGCTGAGCTTAGCCACATAATTATATTGCGTTTCGGGCGTAAACTGAAAATGCTGCAAAAACTGTGAAGCGCTCAATTTTTTTCCTCCGCCTAAGGAAATTTCTTCCGCTATTTCCCGCACCACATCAATCACCTTCATCGATTCATTAAACTCCAATCCTGTTTGGCTATAATAACCAAAACGAACCGTTTCGCCCACATCAAACCTGCCGCTGTCGGGCCGCACTTCTCCCATCAACATTTTAACGAAGGTCGATTTACCCGCGCCGTTGTTCCCCACGATCCCCAACTTTTCATAGCGGCTGAAAATGTAATGAAAGTCTTGCAGGATTTTCACCTCTCCGAAAGATTTGGATACATATTGCGCTTCAAAAATCTTTGTACCCACGTATGAGGCCTGCATCTTCAATTTCATAACCCCTTCTTCTCTTTGTTGTTTCACCTTTTCTTCCAAATCATAAAAAGCGTCTATGCGCGACTTGGCTTTGGTTGCCCGCGCCTGCGGCTGACGGCGCATCCATTCCAATTCACGGCGGAAAAGGTTGTTGGCATGGTCGAGTTCGGCATTTTCAACCATAACGCGCTCTTGCCGTTTTTCCAAGTAATAAGAATAGCTTCCTTTATATGGGAATAACTTCTTTCTATCAATTTCAATAATATCGGAGCACACTCTATCTAAGAAATAACGGTCGTGCGTTACCATCAGCAAGCTGAGTTTTGAGCGGCGGAGGTAGTCTTCCAACCATTCGGTCATCTCCAGATCAAGGTGATTGGTAGGCTCGTCTAATATCAGCAGGTTGGGTTCAGCTACCAAGACATTCGCCAAGGCTACCCGCTTGATTTGTCCGCCCGACAATTCTCCCATTATTTGGTCAAGGCAGGTAATTTTCAGTTGCGTCAGTATTTTTTTTGCCCGCTGCTCGCTTGCGCTATCCTTAATATTGCTGCAGGCTTGCATTACCGTAATTTTCGGCGAAAACTGCGGGTCTTGTTCCAAATAAGCAACACGCACATCTTTTGGAATCATTATTTCGCCCTCATCTGCCTCGTCTTTGCCGGCGATAATGTTGAGCAGGGTAGTTTTTCCGGCACCATTTCGGGCAATAAGCCCCACACGTTGTCCCTCATTAATTACAAAACTGATATTGTTGAACAACAACAAAGGGCCGAATGTTTTGCTAAGATTATTAACCTGAAGGTTTGCCGCCATAAGTGAATTTTTCAATTACAAAGATACCTTTTTTAGTTGTTAGTGATTAGTGATTAGTTATGGGTTATGGGTTATGAGTTGGCTGCGCACCCTCTACCTAAATATCTATTATTTATTAATCACTGACAACTAATCACTAATAAAATTGATTTACATGTTTTTAAAGTTTTAAATGGGGTAAGATTTCTAAAACAAGTCGGAATGCGACCCTGTATCAAGCAAAATCAAAATAAGTTCGTCATCTATTTGTTGCCATAACAACAGCCAGTCAGGTTTAATATGACATTCCCAAATAACTGTTCTATATCCCTCCAAAGTATGGGCGCGATGTTTTACGTCCAATTTTTCGCCTTTGGCAAGCAGATGAATCACATCTTTGAGCAGTTTTAGATCTAAATGCCGCCGGTAAGACAAAGCCAAACTTTTTTTAAATCTGTTGGTTATTCGAATTTCAAAAATCGTTTCTTCCAAGTTATTCATAACTTCGAGAAACTCTTTCACCGTCATTCGCTGCTTCATCGAATTTTTCGATTTTTGGGAGTATGAATAGTCATGAGCCTGCCATGGGCAACATCTTCCAATGCTTCTTCCAATCCGGACTTTTTGCGAGTTGCCAAGCCAAGCGACTGAATGATTGCAATCATCTGTTTTGCCTGTTTATTGCGAACATCGTATTCTAATGTTATGGTTGCCATTATCCTTACATTTTTAATTTCCACCGCAAAGATAGCACTTTTTCCCCAATTACGAAGTTTTTTTAGTGATTAGTTGTTAGTGATTAGTGGTTAATAAATAATTAGCTATTTAGGTAGAGGGTGCGCAGCCAACTCATAACTCATAACTCATAATTCATAACTAATCACTAACAACTTGCTTAAATACTTTTTTACTCCGATTCGATAAAACCGCTAATAATATCTATGACTTCCAATAATAAATTATCCGGCAATCGTTCAATCATTTCGTAATTACGTGCGTAAATATCCAAGGTTCTTGGCTGGTCGCAAAGTATGACTCCCTGTACTAAAGTTTTTTGATTTAGCCGAACATGAAACGGGTGATTTTTATCGGTATTTGTTATTGGACAAACAATAGCCATTTTTGAAAATTGATTAAAACTTTCATTGCTCACTACTACAGCAGGACGTCTGCCGCGTTGTTCGTATCCTGTTTGCGGGTCAAAATCCAACCAGATAATATCGCCTTGTGTTACCATATTTCTTTACCCTGCGGCCTTCCCCAGTCTATTTCAGATAATTGAGCCTTATCTATGCTGTCGCCAAAGACGGCAATCCTTTCCTTTGTTGTGAAGTGTGTTTTGTTTTCCCTGCGTTTGATGATGATGCTGTTATACTTTACAAGGATTTCCATATCGTCATTCTCAGAGATTTGCACATTTTCCAATAAGTATTTTGGAAATTGAACTCCAAAACTGTCGCCGAAATTTTTTATCTTTACTTCCATAATCTCTACTATTTTTAAATTCACCTCGCAAAGATAGCACTTTTTCCCCAATTACGAAGTTTTTTTAGTGATTAGTGGTTAGTGATTAGTGGTTAATAAATAATTAGCTATTTAGGTAGAGGGTGCGCAGCCAACTCATAATTCATAACCCATAACTCATAATTCATAACTAACCACTAATCACTAACAACTAACAACTCCCTACGGTTGTTCCACTATGTTGCCAAAAGTTTGCCACAGCGGGTGGGCTTCGTAGTTGAGCAGCGTTCCTGCAGGCACATACAGCGTGATTGCCGATATGTTAGTACCGCTGAATGACGGCGTTATGCCTGTTGGCGGCACTGCCCAGTTAAGCCATATATCCGTTAGGTTGGCGCAGACTTGGAAGTTGTTAATATCTATCGCTGTAACGCTTGCGGGTATGCGTATCTCCGTGAGTTTGCCGTAGGCTGTCGCATTGGTTGCGATTAATACCACGCCGTCCGGTATTGTATAGGCGCCGGTCAGCTTCAGGGGTATCCACCGTAAATTGTACTGCGGATTGCCGCTTTGAGCTTGGTAGAGTACGCCGCTTGCATCAACACTGAATATGGTGTTTCCCGAGGCAACGGTGATGCTCAGATTTTCGCAGCCGCCGAATATCGAGTTCGCAGCGTCTATACTGTTCAGGCTTGCAGGCAGGTGCAGGGTTGCGAGGTTTGTGCAGCCGGAAAAAGCATTGGCGCCTATGGATAATAGCCCTTCCGGCAGGTTAAGCGCTGTAAGCGCCACGCAGTTCGAAAAGGCACTGATGCCTATTTGGGTAATGCTGTTGGGCAGGGTTACAGAGGTAAGCGGTGTTCCCGATTCAAATTCCATAAACGCTCTATTTCCCACTTGTGTTACGTTGTAGGTAATGCCTCCGTATTCAACCGTTGCAGGCACCACAACCGCCCCGCTGTACGAATTTTCCATTCCGTCAACTAAGGACTCAGTGTATTGCTGGTTGGTTACCCTCACATTGCTGCCCGATATAAGACTGTAATAGATGCCGTCTTTCTCAAACCGGTCGGTATAGGATACTACATTTACATAAGCGCTGCCTGTTACCGTGGGGTTCGACACCGAGCGGGCGGTAACAATAATGCCTGTTATCGCGGTTACTCCCGTTATCGTGCCGTCGGGCGCTATGGTTATGTTCGTACTCGCCGTTTCCCATGTTACGCTCTTGTCGGTGGCGTCAGAGGGAGTTATCGTAACCGTAAACTTGTTGGTTCCGCCCTGCATCACTGTAAGCGGGTTGGGGCTAAGCGTAATGCCTGTTACAGGAACATTGGCTACGGTAAAGGTCGGGCTTATCGTTACGCTTACGCTGTTGGAGCCTGTAACGTCGAAAGTGGGGCTATATGTACCCTCTGTAAGTCCTGCATTGGGACGTATGGTGAAGATGGCTGTTGCGCCTGCTGCCAGCGAAGTGGTCGAAAGCGCGGAAAGAGTGTAGTTGCTTACCGCAGGCAGCGCGTTGAGCGTTACCGCGCCCGTTCCTGTATTGGTAATGGTTACGGTTTGCGCCGCAGGCTGCGTGTAGCCTGCTCCCAACGAGCCGAAAGAGGGATTGTCGGGCGATGCACTGATGCCGTAAGTCAGCGGCACGGCCGTTACCTCAAAGGTCGGGCTTATCGTTACGCTTACGCTGTTAGAGCCTGTAACGTCGAAAGTCGGATTGTAGCTCCCCTCTGTAAGTCCTGCCTCGGGACGTATGGTAAATGTCGCCGTTGCACCTGCCGCAAGCGAAGTGGTCGAAAGCGCTGTAAGCATGTAATTGCTTACCGTTGGCAGTGCATTGAGCGTTATTGTGCCACTCCCTGTATTGGTAATGGTTACGGTCTGCGCCGCAGGCTGCGTATAGCCTTCTACCAACGAACCGAAAGACGGATTGTCGGGCGATGCGCTGATGGCATAAGTCAGCGGCGCTGCTGTTATGTTTAGCGTAGCCACCGCAGAGCTTATTCCGTCAATTGTTACCTTAAAATAATAAGTTCCCGCCGCTGCTGCCGTTGTAGCGGTAATGGTAACAGTAGCGGCGTTGTTCGCTACGGCGCTCACCGATGCGCTTATGCCTGCTGGCGCGCTTGCGGAAGTTGTTCCGTCAGCGTTGCTAAACCACGCCACCGAGCCTGTTCGTCCGTTGGCGATATTGGCAGTTGTTAGTACAAAGGTAGCCGTTCCCGCCGTTCCGGAGGTGATTGTTCCGCTCTGCGCGGCTACTGATTTAATGGTCTTAGGAAGTTCTGTTTCCTTTTCCGAGCAGCCTGCCAGCGCTACGCCGACTATTGCTGCAATCATAATTAATTTTTTCATGTTGTTTATTAAAGATTGATAAAAGTTGATGAAGATTGATGAAGGTTGCTTCGCCGTCATTGCGGGTGCTCGGATAGGCAAAATAGCACAGCCGCAAGGACAGAATTTGCCTTGCCGTTATAATCGGAGTTGTTGTAATTGACTGATAATCAATTTTATATAATTGTGGGGGGGGGGGTAAAATACTATTTATCAA
>WRMN01000029.1 GCA_009777095.1 Bacteroidales bacterium
AGCGTTCCTGAATAGAGGCCTACTCCGGTAACGGTAATGGTTACCTCTCCTACATTTGTGCCTGCGCTTGTGCCTGTGCCGTCAACGCTGGTAATTGCCCATGTATAATCGGTAGGATAGGTCAACGCACCGCTGCCTGCGGTTACAACTATGCTCGTGGGATTAACCAAACTGCCGGTATGGCTGTAAGTAGTCGGGCTAATGGTTAACGAGGTAATAGGCAAGACGCAGGCATCTTTCGTTACAATGGCCGGAGATGATTGCGTGTTGGCGGTGCAAACAGTAGTAACGGTCCAGGTATGTGCCCCAATGCTAACGCCGATATCCGCGTATGAATTGGTTTCTACAGTAGCAAGCGTTACGCCGTCTCGGGTAATCTCGTAAGCATAATTAGCAATATAGGCGCAAGTATTCTCCCAAGCATAGAAGACACCGAGATAAGAAGTTGCGTCTAAGCAGGTGAAAATCAACTGATCTTGTGAATTATAAATTTCAAAGGTCACCTCGCCATCCCACTGTCCCACTGTCCATAAAAATTCAACATTTCCGGGAGGAATCAATAGTGTTGCTTCACCGTAAATGTCGTTAGACAAGGTTACAAAACCATAATTTACGCCGTCAACGCGAACAGTAATACCGCCGCCGTTCCAGCCGTCACCATAAGTGTCATACATTATAATTTTGAGGTTGCACATATCGCCGATAATAACGGGCGCAGCACATACGCTTTGCGGAATACAGGTGCCGGCATACATGGCTTTTACACAATAAGTATGTTGGCCACTGGGAACGCTGTTATCGATATAGGAAGTTGTTGTAACGGTTCCTATGCTGACGTTGTTGCGAAGCACCTCATAATGTTCGGGAGCGCTGCCGGGGGCTGTCCAGCTTAAATTCGCAGCGTTGCCCGCAACGTTTACGGTAAGGCCTGTAATAGCATCACAGGGGTCGCCGGCAAGCGTGGTAGTGATACTAACACCATCTCCTCCGCCCATTAGCGACACCTCAAAATGATAATCATAACCGTCTTCAAACACATAATTATCGCGTCGGCCGGTTGTTGCAGGAGGAGTATATCCATCACCTACAATCCACAGACGATCACCGGGAGTTGGGTTAACAATACACCAGTCATAAGTACCTGCCGGTATTTGAATGGTTACAAACCCGTCGGCAACAATATTTGTTGATGTACATGTTGGGTCGGCAGCTGTCGGTATTTTATGTGAGAATATATCATACAGTGTAGCAGGAATGCCTGAGCAGCTTGTTGTTAAAGCTCCTGAGGCAGGAATACCGAGACCGAATTGCGTAGCTGTTTCATCTAACAGTAGTTGGAATCCAGTCCCATCGCCCCATACATCGTGGGCTTCTAAGGTAACATTCACCATGCCGCGGGGGGTGCGCGGAGGCGTGGGCGCGGAGGCCCTCGGCGCGGTGTTCCTTATCATTGCTGTTTGGCCGGTAGCTTTCCGGTTGCCGGTAGCATGCAGCCCTTTATCCTCTTTTGAATACACAGACGCAACATTGTCTGTAAATTGTTGTTTCTCCACTCTTGAGCCTTGCGCTTTTTCTAACCAAGCCTCTCTATCTATGGGAAGCAGGGTCTGCGCTCTTGCAGGCTCTGTCCAGCTTAAGAGTGCCGTAGTACAATCGCCTGAATAATCGGCTGTAAGATTAATCGGGCTGTTGCAAACTAACGGAACACAAGCATTGGTTGATACGCTGACCGGAGTCAATGCTTCTAAGCCGCCGCAGACAGTGTAAACATCCCAGACATGAGCGCCGGGGTCAAGAGGATGGACAAGGCTGGTGGCCGTTATAGCGGAAGCTATAGGAAGGCCGTCGCAGTAAACATTATATGTTGCGCCCGGATTGTCAATAATAGCCTTGATGGAATAGTTGAAATTCCAACCCAATTCCGGTTGCGCAAAAGTGCTTACCCAGTCTCCATTGAAAAGAGTAGGAGATTGAATAAGGTCGCCTTTACCGGCTACCACCGGACCGGCGTCTCTACCGAAAGGATAACCTAAGGTATTAACAATATTCCATCCAATTCTGAGTTCCTGACTTGCGTCAATAACATGGGGAGTTGTTAATTCAATCTCTCTCATTGTATTCTCGGCAAAAGTAGTCCAGTCTGTAATGGGTTGCGTATATACCAAAGTACCCGGGTCGGTAATAGAGGTGCCGCCTACCCAGATTCTGATTTCCATGGAAGTAACATTAAACAGCTGTGTTCCCATGCCCAGTCCTATTTTTGAGATACTGTGTCCGGTTTCCACGCCTGCATCCGCGAAGTCTGCAGGAGTAAACCGCGAAGCAACAGTCATATCGCCGCCGGCGGCGGCGCCAAAGCCAATTCGGCCTACGACCTCGTCACTAACGCTATGGCTAAATTGATCTGAATTCCAACTTAACAGCGCCTCGCTGCAATCGTCTGCATAAACAACTGCAAGATTTATAGGTGGATTACATACTATGCAAGCCGGAAGCACAACCTTGACAGGCCAGCCCTCGTCGGGCGCAGGGCAATTGGTAGCAATAGTCCAGGTATGCGCCGAAAGGGGAGTAAAGCCGGAGTTATCGACATAGGAGTTGCCTGTTACAGCGGCGGAAAGTACCGTACCGTCTAAAGAAATGGTGTAAGAATAAGGACCGCCTGCCGGTTCATCCCATGTTAATTCGGCTTCGCAGGAGGCATTGTAGCTTGCGGCAAAATTCATTGGGGTGGGAGCGCAGAGTGTTATCTCGCAGAACTCAAAGAGCACATTATTGCGTTGCATTAGCCCACCTGTAGCCGTAGGAGGACTTGTCGGATCAATAGGCGTTGAGCCGTCAACCCTGTAATGTAGCGTTGTACTCCCGGAAGTGTTGTGAATTTTAAAGGTCGGATTAGAGCTTGAATAATAAGTTCCTGCATTATCAAGAACAGCAATCACTAAATTATCTCCGGTGTAGGTGAAGGGGCTGTCTAAGGTTATTAGCACCCAGTTATCCGGGCCGGCATCACTCAACGACAGCGTTCCGGAATACACCGTTTCCATTTCGCTTACAGGAATCCAATCGGAGGTTGAAGCGAAGTTTGATTTATCGGTATTGCCGAGATAGACAGTAAAGTCCAGCCGGTCTTGCGGAGCGGTATGGATATACTGGAAGGCTACGCCCGTTATTTCCTTAAGACCGGGACTGCCCAAATCGGCAGCTTCAAATAGCTGTTGGGTATAACTATAACGGTAGTAAGTATTTATTGGGAGTTGATAGCTTGTTATGGTGCCTGCTGTTCCTGCAGCCTCCCAAAGGCAAGTGCCGGTAGAATTCGAGATAGCGATTTCTTTTGCATCGTTTGAAGATACCATATCGCCTGCCGCGTCAACAGTAACGAGAATGGTATGAACGCCTGCCGCCGAAAGATCTACCGAGGTGGTGAAAGTATAGGTATCAGAACTTCCGCTTGTGAGCGTACCCGAATAGTTTTCGACTATGGGTGTTCCGCCGTTCACTTCCAATATAATATCAAATCCTGAAAGTTCGCTGCCGCCGCTATTCCTTATTACAGCCTCTACGTATTCGGTAGCACTAAGGTTTTGGGTTATCCCTGCTGTCGGGTGGGTAATTGCCACTACTTCCGCATCAACAAAGCTGCTGAAATCATATACCGTAACATCGTCAACAGCCCAGCCATGAGCAAAATTGCCTGCGTACCGGAATCCGATGTGAATATCTTCTCCTGCATAGCCGGTTAAGGGGATACTGATTTTTTGCCATGAAGCTGTAACTTCCGAGCCTGTTAATTGCTTAATTTCGGTAAATGTAGAAGAACTTGGATCGCTACCGGTGGTTGAAATCCATACTCCGCTATACACGTAATAAGAGGGGTCAACAGTATAAGTCCAAAACTCCAGTAGGTAAGCTCCCGCAAGAGGTATGGATATGGTAGGAGAAACCATCCACGTATCCTGATCTCCTGAGGCGTAAGTGTGGTAGGCTGACGCCAGGCCGCTTTGAACATAAGTAGTGTTTCTTGTCCAGTTTGATGCGCCGGCAATTTGGTATAACGACCAGCAAGCCGGCGGGAAAGTAGTGCTTTCAAAGTCTTCCGTAAATGGGAAGGCAGTAATGGTTGAACAAATAACATTCTCCAATGCTATGGTTTTTGAATCGCTGCTTTCTGTTGCCGTAACCTTTATGGTATAGGTGCCTGCTGCCGAAAGGTCTAATCCGGTAGTAAAGGTGTAGGTGTCCGTACCCATACTGGGTATGCTGCCCGTATAGGCTTCGGAAGCCGCTAACAGGCCGTTTAATTCCAGTTCAAGCGGAACGCTGGTAAGAGGCGCTGCGGTATTATTTTTCAACATTACCTGTACGTATTCGCTGCTGCCAAGGTTAATGTTTACCCCTGCAGTCGGATAAGTAATTGAAACCACATCAACATCTACAAAGGTTGCGGGGTCGTACACTTTAACGTCGCTAAGCACCAACATATATACATCATCGCAATCATGGTGCCTGAAAGCAATATAAATAGATTCGCCGGCATAGGCGTCTAAATTCAGTACTACAGTCTTCAGGTCGCCTTCAGTAAGCGTTTCGGTATGAATCGTTGTGAAATCAGTATTAATATTAGTACCTGTTGTGGAAACCAATACGGAATAATTTTCCCAATAATACGAAGGATCCACAGCGCCCACCGTATAGGAAAGCACATAACTGCTGCCTGCCGGTAATACAAGTTGAGGCGTAATCAACCAGTTATCGGGATAAAGCGGCCAGTCAAAGAACCAACCATCCGTATCCCATGATTGTGACGCTGCCACGGGTTTTCCGTCGAGCGTACCGAAAATCCAATAGTAGTCGTCGCCGTCGGCGTCAATATTTTGCCAACAATCGGGCATGCCGCCGGCGAAAGTTTCTATGAACGGAAGCGAAACCGCTGCACATATAATATTGGTAAAGGTAACCGTTTTGAAGCTGCTGCTTTGTGTTGCCGTAACCTTTATAGTATAAGAGCCTGCTGCCGAAAGGTCTAAGCCGGCAGGAATCGCATAGCTAACCGAGCCTGCAGCCGGTATAGTACCCGTATAGGTATCGGAAGCCACTAACAGGCCGTTTAATTCCACGGTCAGCGGAATATTGGTAATAGGCGTGGGGCCGTTATTTACCAATACCACCGTTACATCTTCGCTACTGCCAAGATTAACATTTGTGCCTGCCTGCGGGTGGGTAATCGAAGCCACATCAACATCTACAAAGGTTGCGGGATCGTACACTTTAACATCATCAAGCACTATGCGGAACACATCGTAAACGTCATGATGCCTGAATGCAATGTACACATTTTCTCCGGCGTAGGCGTCCAAAGGTATTGTTATTGTCCTCATATCTACGGTTGGAAGTACTTCTGTATAAACCGAAGTAAAGTCGGTATTAATATCTGTGCCTGTTGTTGATATTAATACAGAATAATTTTCCCAATAATAAGCCGGATCTGTAGCGCCGATCTTGTAAGAAAGCGTATAGCTGCTGCCGGCCGGCAAAGCTATTTGAGGCGTAATTAACCAGTTGTCGGGAAAAAGCGCATAATTATTATACCATGACATTGACGTTAACATGGGGTTGTCATTATATAGGTAAGCATGCCATGTTTGTCCGTCGCCGTCTGCATCAATATTTTCCCAGCAGTCGGGAATGCCGCTGTCGAAAGTTTCTATGTACGGGAAAGTACTAATGGGCAGACAAGCTGCTGCTTCCTGTACCGTAACAAGGTCTATATACCAGTTGTCAGCTACAGCACCTTCATATTTGAATCCTATATAGATATCTTCGCCTGCATAAGCGGTTAAGGGGATCGTAATTTTTTTCCATGTTTCCGAAGCTTGCAGGGTTACATCGCTAAGTAAGGTAAATGCAGCCGTATTATTGCCTGTGGTTGATACCCACACGCCGTTATGTACCGCATCTTCCGGCCAGTCATTTACAGTCCAGAAGGTCAGTTCATAATTTCCGGCGGCAGGTATGGATAGTTGCGGTGTAATCAACCAGCCTTCCTGATTGGACCAATCATAGACATGCCGCGCAGCCGCCGCTCCGTCAGGAGGTGTCATAACGGTAGATCTTTCCCATTCTTCGTCGCCTCCGTCAATATCGTACGAGGTCCAGCAGGTTGGCGGGAAGGTGGTATCTTCAAAACTTTCCGACCAGGGGTAGGTGGTAATCGTACAAGTGCTCGAAGAAGGTGCGATTTCTATTACCTGCACATCTTTAAGCATTATGGCGTACTCATTGGTAGAATTCCAATGCCTGAATGCGACATAAACAGTCTGTCCGGCATAGTCATTTAATGACAATGTCCTTGTCAACAGCGTTACTGCTCCACTCGGGTCCGGAATAGTTTCTGAATGAATAGAGGTGAAACTGCCCATAGCCCGACTTCCTGCAGATACTAAAACGTCATAAGTGTCCGCATAATAATCCGGATCAACCGCTCCTACCTTGTAGGTAAGCGTATAACTGTTGCCCGCTGTTAGCGCAAGCGGCAGCGTAATTAGCCAGTTATCGGGATTTACCGCGCCAAAGTAGTTGACGTATGAGTTGGACATAACCACATCGCCTATGCTTCCTCCCAAATCTATCGGTTCCCATTTGTATCCGTCTCCGTCGGCATCAAGGTTTTGCCAGCATCCGGGAATACCGCTGCCGAACGATTCCGTGAAGGGGAAAGTTGCAACAGGCGAGCATATAACATTAGTAAGTGTTATGGTTTTGGCATCGTTAGTCGATACCATATCGCCAGCCGCATCAACAGTAACGGTAACGGTATGACCGCCTGTCGCCGAAAGATCTGCCGGTGCGGTGAAAGTATAGGTATCCGAACTTCCGCTTGTGAGCGTACCCGAATAGTTTTCGACTATGGGTGTTCCGCCGTTCACTTCCAATATCATATCAAAGCCCGAAAGATCGCTGCCGCTGTTATTCTTTATTACAGCCTGTACGTATTCGGTAGCGGTAAGGTTGACATTTTCTCCTGCGAGCGGATAGGTAATAGCTGCAAGTTCTGCGTCAACATAGGAAGACATATCTACCACCGTAACATCATCAATACGCCAATTATGATCATAATTGCCTGTATATACAAAGGCAAGATAAATTGTTTCGCCCAAATAAGCATTTAAATTAACGCTGATTTTCTGCCAGAGGTCTGCAACATCGCTTCCTTGTAAGAAATAGAGTTCTGCAAACTCAGTACGCTCGGCGGTTGTAGTTGATATAAACACTTTGCTGCGTCCATTTCCAGAACCATTACCGGCATAATAACTAACAAAACCTATCCGGGACATAAATTCCAACGAATATACTCCGCTTGCAGGTAATTCTATCGGCGGGGTAACCAACCATGTTTCTTGATTAGATCCGCTAACATCTTGTCGGTAAGCATTCGCTCCGCTCCAAGTACTGGCTGTGCTTCTTACCCAGTTTCCAGCCGCTGAAACTTGATATCGTGTCCAACAATCAGGCGGGAAAGTAGAGCTTTCAAAATCTTCAATCCAGGGGAAAGTATTAATTATCGGACAAATAGCATTGGTAAGTGTTATGGTTTTATCATCGTTAGTCGGTACCATATCGCCTGCCGCGTCAATTGTAACGGTAACAGTATGGCCGCCTGCCGCCGAAAGATCTGCCGAGGCGGTGAAAGTATAGGTATCCGAACTTCCGCTTGTGAGCGTACCCGAATAGTTTTCGACTATGGGTGTTCCGCCGTTCACTTCCAATATAATGTCAAAGCCCGAAAGATCGCTGCCGCCGTTATTCTTTATTACAGCCTGTACGCTTTCGGTCGCGGTAAGGTTGATATTTGCTCCTGCAGCGGGAGAAGTAATTGCAACTACTTCCGCATCAACAAAGCTGCTTATGTCATATACCGTAACATCATCAATACGCCAATTATGATCATAACCGCCTGTATATACAAATGCAAGGTAAATTGTTTCGCTGTTATAAGCGCTTAAGCTAACGCCAATATTTTGCCAAGAAGTCGAGACATCGGCTCCCTGTAAAAAGTACAGCTCTGTGAATTCTGCGCGGTCGTCAGTTGTGGTTGATATAAACACCCTGCTGCGGCCATTTCCACCACTACTGCCACCGACATAATAACTAGCCATACCGATATACGACATAAATTCCAGCGTATAAACTCCGGTTGAAGGTATAGTTATCGGCGGCGTAACCAACCATGTTTCTTGATTAGATCCGCTAACATCTTGTCGGTATGCGTATGCTCCATCATGAAGCGGAGTGCCTGTGCTTCTTACCCAGTTTCCAGCCGCTGACACTTGATATACTTGCCAGCAAACGGGAGGAAATGTTGTACTATTAAAGTCTTCAACCCAGGGGAAAGTAATGTCGGGACAGAAAGGTTCGGCGTTGGAATTAGCTGCGCCGCCTTCGCCCTCTGCATTCTTAGCCACAACCCTGTAGTAATAGGCTCCGGCCTGTGTTATAGCTTCGCTGAATGTTGTTCCGGTTTGACTTGTTGAAACAGTAGTTGATGTGGCTCCAAAGAAGCGGATAACGTCATATTCAACTCCTGCGCCGGTAAAATGCCCTCCGTGTAAGCCGGCTGCGGGCGCTGTCCAGTTCAAGGTAGCTGTCATGCTGTTATTAACAAGCGTTACGCCCGTGGGCGCTGCGGGAACATCGGGGCCAATCCATACCTGAACGCTGCTTGGCAATCCTTCGCCGACCGAGTTAACACCTACAACTTTATAGTCATACAGTCCTGCAACGGAAACCGTAACCGTGGTCGCCTCTGTGCCGCCTATTACAGGACTTGAAACGCTATATACCGGAGTGGCTCCGCTATTTTCATAAACATCTACAGCGGTTAAGTCTATAAGCGCTGTACCGGCAACAGTCAGCGTCGGATTAGTCCAGTCTAAACCTGCCGATAAGGCGCCTAAGGCTGCGGGCGTGGCGGTTAAACCGGAAACGGCTTCCGGAGCGTCAGGATCGGCCATATCGGTAAGAATTACAAAGGCTGCACAGCCGGTGGAAAGACTACTGGCAAAAGTGCCGATAAGCGTGCGCGCTCCTGTGGCTTTATCTACTTCATATAAACCTGTTGAACCGGTGGAAGTTAGTGTCCCTTCCCGAGCGCTCCAGTATAGTTTATTAGTAGTACGGTCAACACTCAGGTTTTGAACAAAGTTTACATGGAACGGAACGGAAGTGATTTGTGTAAAGGCTCCTGTTGCTAAATTTACCGTGCCGAATGCTCCGGGATTACCAAATCGTATGGCATAACAAATGCCGTCATTATCAATGGCGATGGTTGAGAGTCCCCCCATGTTTCCAATCCAAGTAGAAGTTCCTGTGGCTATATTTATTTCGTACAAAGCTGTGCCCACCCATGTACTAATATAAGTTTTGTTTGTTACAGGATTCCAAGCCATTCCTATGGCATCAAGGCTACCATCGTCAGTGCCTGATCCGATTTGGGTAAATACGCCTGTTGTAAGATCGACTGTGCCGAAACGGTTCACGTCACTGAGCCCATCATAATCAGCAATATAAAGCACACCTTCAATATATTCTCCGCTTTGTACTTCATTAGGGAAATAGGTAGGAAGCTGCGTCATTACTCCGGGGGTTCCAAGAACTCCTTTATAATGGTAGCCGCCGTTTTGGTCCCAAGCATATATCTCATTATCATCACCGGGGAAGGATCTAAAAACAGGCGGGGCTGTCAATAGATTTGGTTTAAACCCTTCCTGTTTTGGCGCATTCCTCAAATAGACATGAGCATTTAACTCTTCCTGCTTTTTCAGTTCGTTTTCCTTTTCAATTTGCTCCAGCGCAGCTTGTGCTTCTTCAGGGCTCATTTCCCGCAGCTTTTCTTGCATTTTTTCAGCCTCCGCCGGGTTTACCTGCCTCTTTACATCAGGCGACAGTTGTACACTCTGTGCCTGCGCTGCTTTGGCTTGTCTTTTTTGTTCTCTTTCCTTTTCTCTTTCAGCACGATCTAAAGTTTGATTTTGTGCCGGTGCAGAAGACTCCATGTCTTTTCTCAGCTCGCCCGTGCTTTTTGCCGAAACAGGCTGACTTGCTCGGGCAGCTTGATTCTTTCGCCCGGGCGCTAATTCGTTTACTGCAGCTTCAAGCGAGACCGGATTTTGTCCGGGTTCCACTTCTGCTTCAGCCCGAGAGAGCCTTGCCCGCTCTTCTTCGGCTTGCCGTTTTAGCAAGTCTTCAGCAGGAATCGGATCTGTTAGCGACCGTTTCTTCAACTGCTGCTCTGCAAACACTTTCGAAACACTTTGTTCACGAAAGGTTTGTGCATATCCCAATCCTAATAAGAGGGATAATGCCAAGATAAATAACAGTAATTTTTTCATCTTGTGTAGGTTTTTTAGGTTAATATTTAGATTTTATTTTAAATTGACAGAATAAAAATCCAAAAGCAAAGATAAAACTTTTTTTAACACATTGTTCACAATTTCTCATTTATTTTAACAAATTGCCTAAATTTAATCAATAATTAACATAAAAGATTGTTAATCAGTTGGTTAATTGAATGATATTGCAATCTTTTTGATTATAAGCTGAGTACATGACAAAAATTAAGAAACTTAAATTTTAACGTAAAAAATTAAACTGTCAGGAGAACTATTATTCGCTGTCAAGCTCCGTAAAGAGCGAAACATGGATAACCCCGTGCAAGCGCAGCGTAACCTGCTGTTATCCACATCACGTCCCTACGGGACTTCTATCTCTTAATAAATTTAAACCAATTTGCACCTTGAAAAGGCAGCATATTATTTTGTAATTTTCCCCAAAATATAATAAAATTATGGCACAATCATTATCAAAACTGTATGTTCATATCGTTTTTCATATCAAAAATAACGATGTAATCATTCGTCCCGAAGACGAAAGGCATTGTATGCCTACATTGGCGGAATAATAAAGGCAAACGAAGCCTTTTCGATTAAAATTAATGGTACGGAAAATCAGAAATTCCTGCGAGAATACAATATTAATTTTGACGAAAAACATCTTTGGGCATAATGTATGCTGCCTTTTCAAGGTGCAAATTGGTTGTTGCGCTTCATTAGCCCAAGGCGATGCCATTGGGCTGGGATATATAAGGCTTTCAGCCTTTTGAGTGTCCCCGATGTCGAAATCAGGACTAAGCAACTGTTTAGTGCCGGATAAAATTTAATTGCCTTCTTTCTATTGTAATGGATCTATTCTACTCATTGGCTTCTTTTGTTCTATTTTCTGCCAATTTTCCCACAGCTCCTCTTTATGTAGAATAGCCCATTCGACAACAAGCCCTAATACGCGTGCGGGTAAATATCCTTCGATTACGCCAAATGTGCGAATGTCAATACAACATTTGTATTCGCCATATTGTGCATGAAAATGTGGCGGATTATGTTCATCGTAGAACATTCTGATGATGATACCGAAGAAATTACTGATGTGAGGCATATTGATGCTGATATTGATTTTGTTGTTGCCACTGTTCAAAGGTTAGACCTTTCAACTGCAAATAAATACTGTCGGGACAGATATCTATGTCGTTGTTCCACGCAATCGCACCATAATCATCAATATGAACCTGCATAAACAAATTGTTTTCATCCCATTGGTGAAATATACCTTTGTGTGCCAAGTGTTTTAAATCAACAGAACCTTGCACGCCATCGGAAAACGAAACAAAAATGGTATATTTGTCCAACGCTTTTACTTCTAATGGTCTTTCTATCATTGTCTTTATAATATTTTGATTATATTTTTTGAACAGACAAATATACATAAAATTTTTACATTTTCAAGCCTGTCTGATGATTTTTTTTCTCGTCATTGCGGGTTGCTTCGTTGGCCTTCGGCCTCCTTGCAATGACGGCGAAGCAATCTCCCTGCCCTAAAAAAAATCATCTGTCTTTTCTTCTTTTTCGTCAAGCTCCTCGTCGCTGCCGGTGCAGGTGAGGTTGATGTTGAAGTCGGCGGGGATTTCAAAAGTGTCGGTAGGCCTTATGTTGAGCGTGGGGTCGGCCAATACTTTTTCCATGAAGCTGCCCCAGATAGGCAGGGCCATATTAGCGCCGCCGCCCTGAGCAAGGCTTTGAAAATGAACGCTGCGGTCTTCGGCGCCTACCCACACGCCGGCGGCTAATTTAGGAACGAAACCCACAAACCAGCCGTCCGACTGGTTGTTGGTGGTGCCTGTTTTGCCCGCTAATTCGCCTTCTTTGATATATTTCCTCCGCAAATTAAAGGCAGTTCCTTCGTTCACAACGCCTTGCAGCAAATTTACCATGAGGTAGGCGGTGCGGCGGCTGATGCCTTCCTGTCGGCGCGTGTTGAAACTCGCTATCAGGTTGCCGTTCTTATCTTCAATTCGCGTAACATACAGCGGGTCGTTGTGTACGCCTTTGTTTGCAAAAGTGCCGTAAGCGCCTACCATTTCGGTAAGATACAGGTCGGCAGGGCCGAGGCAGAGCGAGACTACCGGGTCTAAATAACTTTTAATGCCTAAAAGTTTGCACATATTTACCATAGCTAAAGGCCCTAATTGCTTCATCAGGTAGGCCGAAATATTGTTGCTGCTCTTGGTCAACCCCCATTTCAGGGTTACGGTTTTTCCTATCCACTCGGCTCTGTCGGTGGTAGCGGGAGTCCAGGTAGTGTCTTGTAGAATAAAAGTCTGCGACACATTCAATACCTTATCGCAAGGGGTGAAACCCTCCTGCATCGCTAAGGTGTAAAGGAACGGCTTAATGGTAGAGCCTACCTGCCGCCGTCCCTGACTGGCGTTGTCGTACTTGAAGTGGCGGTAATTCGGGCCGCCTACATAAGCGCGCACCTGTCCGGTTTCCACGTCCATAGCCATGAAAGCCGCGCGGAGTATAGATTTGTAATAACGAATAGAATCTAAGGGGGTCATTATCGTATCTTTCTGCCCCTTGCTATTCCATGCAAATACCGTCATCTTGGTCTTAGTTTGGAACGACTTGTCTATTTCTTCTTCGGTAGCGCCGTCGCGTTTCATATTGCGGTAACGGTCGCTCCAGCGCTTGGCCTGCTCCATAATACTGTTCACCTGCGTGCGTGTGAGGTCATTGGAAAAGGGAGGGTTATTGCGGTACCTCATCACTTCGGCGCTGAAGGGAGGCTGCAATTCGTTCTTCAGATGCTGTGTTACGGCTTCTTCGGCATATTGCTGCATGTGGGAATTGATGGTCGTATAAATTTTTAATCCGTCGCGGTCGATATCATAAAGACTGCCGTCGGGCTTCGGATTCTTGCGTATCCAGCCCATTAAAGGATTGTCGTCCCATTCTTTTTTATCGGCATCGTAATCATAAGGCCGCGAGCGGTAATTTTCTCTTTGAGGCTCCTGCGCCAACATAGTGCGGCGCAACATCTCGCGGAAGTAGGGGGCATGTCCGGCGTTGTGGTCTTGCTGCATATACGTGAGCGTAATAGGAAGCCTTGATAAGGAGTCGTAAGTCTGTTGAGCAATAAAACCGTATTTATTCATTTGCGACAATACATGGTTGCGGCGCATGGTAGCACGGTCGGGATTACGTACCGGACTATAGCGACTGGGCGCATTGATGACGCCAATCAGAAGGGCGGCTTCTTCTAACTTAAGTTGCGAGGGCAACTTGGCAAAGAAGGTGGCTGCCGCTGCACGAATGCCAAAAGCATTGCTGCCGAACTCGACGGTATTCAGGTACATGGCAATAATCTCTTCCTTAGTGTAATTGCGTTCGAGTTTCACGGCCGTAACCCATTCCTTTAACTTCACCATGGTAATTTTTGGAGCCGACCTGATACTGCGGGTAATAGTAGAGTCGCGGGGAAAAAGATTTTTGGCCAATTGTTGCGAAATGGTACTGCCCCCTCCCGATTCGGCGCTGCCGCCGAGAATAGTTTTTACGAGTACGCGGCCCAAACTGCGGAAATCAATCCCCGAATGGCCGTGAAAACGTATGTCTTCGGTGGCAATCAAAGCATATACTATATTGAGCGACAGCTCGTCATAAGAAACATGGGAGCGGTTTTCAACATGAAAAGTGCCCAGCAGTATGCCGTCTTCCGAAATAATTTGGGTCGCCGTTTTACTTTTCGGATTTTCCAATTCTTCAAAAGAAGGAATAGTCCCGAATAAGTTAAGGCCTATTAAAATTAAGGCTAAAATGATAAACGGCAGAAAAATGATGCCGAAAAACCACAAATTAAATCGCTTACGGTTCTTAACTTTAAAGAAATTGAACTTCATACTATAATTTTTTACATATTATAAAATTAAGACTATCTACCTTGTTTTCAGATGCTTTAATAGAGTTGAACGATTAAAGCGGTCAATGAAACAAAATGCAAAATAATGAAAAAAATTTGGATTATACCTTATTTTATGACTTACTTTGCATTCTTTTTATAAAAATTTGGTTATGCAGGAAAATTTGGTTATCGTAGAATCCCCGGCAAAGGCTAAGACCATTGAACGGTTTTTGGGGAAAGATTTTTTAGTAAAATCCAGTTATGGTCATATCCGCGACCTTGCAAAAAAACAGCACGGAGTTAATATTGATAATAACTTTGAGCCTGATTATGAAATATCTGCCGATAAACTAAAGATAGTAGATGAATTAAAGAAGTTGGTTAAAAAGTCAGCAGCCGTGTGGTTGGCTTCCGATGAAGACCGCGAGGGAGAGGCTATTGCCTGGCATTTGCAGGAAGTATTAAAATTAGACCCCAAAAAAACAAAACGTATTGTTTTTCACGAGATTACTAAAAATGCCATCATAAAAGCCGTTGAAAATCCGCGGCAGGTGGATATGAATTTAGTGAATGCACAGCAGGCTCGTCGGATTCTCGACCGCTTAGTCGGTTTTGAAGTATCGCCCATTCTTTGGAAAAAGGTAAAACCCGCCCTTTCGGCCGGTCGGGTACAATCGGTGGCGGTGCGACTTATTGTGGAACGCGAGCGCGAAATACTTAATTTTACCCTTTCTTCGGCTTATCGTGTAAGCGCGCTGTTTGAGCCGATTGAAAAAGGAGAGAAATTTAGCTTAAAGGCCGAACTTTCAGAACGTTTTGCCACTGAAAAAGCAGCCTTGGCCTTTTTAGAAAAATGTAAGAAAGCCGATTTCGCCGTTCGGGCTATAGAAAAGAAACCGGCAAAGAAATCGCCGTCGGCGCCTTTTACTACCTCCACCTTGCAGCAGGAAGCCTCGCGCCGTTTCGGCTTTTCGGTGAGCCAAACCATGAACATCGCACAACGTTTATACGAGGCGGGGTTGATTACCTATATGCGTACCGACTCCACTAACTTGTCGGACTTGGCTTTGAATACCTCGCGGCAGACTATTGAAAATTTATTCGGAAAACAATATTATAAGCGGCGCCAATATGCCGCCAAGTCGAAGGGCGCACAGGAAGCCCACGAAGCCATTCGCCCGACTTACATGGAAAATGCCGAAATAGAAGGTACCGCTCAAGAGAAAAAATTGTACGACTTGATTTGGAAGCGTACCATCGCTTCGCAAATGGCCGATGCGCAATTAGAAAAAACCACCGTGGATATTACCATATCAACAGCTCCGCAGATTTTTCAAGCCATAGGCGAGGTCTTACTGTTCGACGGATTTCTGAAGGTATATATGGAAACCGGCGATGATGAGTCGGACGAAAATGCCGCCGAAGGCATTTTGCCGCCTTTAAAAGAAAAGCAGGCGCTATCGGCTAAAACAATTACGGCTACCGAGCGTTTCGCACAGCGCCCGCCGCGCTACACCGAAGCAGGTTTGGTGAAGCGCTTGGAAGAACTGGGAATTGGACGTCCTTCTACTTATGCGCCGACTATTTCTACCATTATGAACAGAGGCTATGTGTTGAAAGAAGACCGTGCCGGCCTGCAACGCGAATACATTTGTTTAACCTTGAAGAAAGAGGTGCTGAGCAAACAGCAGCTTACTGAAATTGCCGGCGCCGAAAAAGGAAAACTCTTTCCCAGCGACATCGGAATTTTAGTGAATGATTTTTTGGTGGAGCACTTCAAAAATATTATGGACTATGGTTTCACGGCGAAGGTAGAGGAGGAGTTTGACGAAATAGCCGAAGGGAAGTTGGTGTGGAATAAAATGCTGTCCAAATTTTACAAGCCCTTCCACAAGGTAGTAGAAAACGCTTTGGAAATATCGCGTCCGACCAATGCCGAGCGAGTGCTTGGGGTTGACCCGAAGAGCGGCAAGTCGGTGTCGGTGCGTATCGGCCGTTTTGGCCCAGTAGCGCAATTAGGCGAGGCCGACGATGAAAAGAAACAATTTGCCAGCCTGCAAAAAGGCCAGTTGATAGAATCGATTACGCTGGAAGAAGCCTTGAAGTTATTTGAACTGCCGAGGCCTGTAGGACAATATGAGGGAGAAGAAATAATTGCTTCAACCGGTCGTTTCGGCCCTTATGTCCGTCACGGTAAAGTTTTCGTTTCGTTGAAAAAAGACGACAGTCCTTACACCGTGAGCGTAGAACGGGCTATTGAACTGATAGAAGAAAAGCGTAAAAAGGAAAAGGAAAAATTTATTAAGATCTTTGAAAAAGAAGACATACAGGTATTGAATGGCCGTTTCGGTCCATATATAGCCCATGCAGGCGCTAATTACCGTATTCCGAAAGGAACAGACCCTGCCGCACTTAGCTTAGCCGATTGCCGAACGATTATTGCAGCGCAGCAAGGCAAAGAAAAGAACGCTGCCGCAAAGCCGAAGGCAAAGGCAAGGCCTGCTGTCGGAAAAACATCTGCGAAAAGCGCCACGGCAAAGAAAACCCAGTGAATAAAATTCGACTATTCTCGTAATAAAAATTGATAATTGAAAATTGTTTTGTAATTTTACAACGTAAATTTTTTTAAAATAAGAAAATGGAAGCAACAATAATGAAACGACCGGAAACAGTCTCCTTAACTTACGATAAGGCAAATCCTATAGCGAAAAAAACATTGGATTTCTTTTCGTCGTTGGGGCTTTTTCAAGTAAAAAAAATTGCCAAAAATCAGATAGAAATAGGATTAAAAGAATATCGACAAGGCAAATACACTGTTATCAACAAAGGTAAAAGCAAGATTTCAGATGAATGACAGGGTTCAAGTGCGACGAATAACAGTAGATGAATTTTTTGAGGCTTTGGCATCAAATGAAGATTTTATTTTTGCCGTTGCTCATACCAACTCTTTTAAAAAGAATGTAAAACATTGCTATAAACAAAATTTAGACTTGAACGAATTGTACCAAGTTATTGTAAACTTAGCAAAGTTGGAAATATTACCTCCAAAAAATCGCGTACACCCTTTATCGGGGTACGGAAAAGAGCGAAAAGGCGAGAAATATATGGAGTGCCATGTAGCACCTGATTGGTTATTGATTTGGGTACAAAAAGACAATGAAATGGTTTTGGTCTTTACTAATACAGGTTCACATGCTAAAATGTTTGGAATGTAATACCCCTCATACTAATCACTAACCACTAATCACTAACCACTAATAATTAATTCAGCATGTCCTTAAAAAACTTTGCACAAACACTGCCTCAGGCGCGGTTAGCGGTGATTAACATCGGTAGCGGCGCCGTTTATAAGGTCTTTAAAAAACTGTGTCCTCATTCAGACCATAAGATAGTAT
>WRMN01000030.1 GCA_009777095.1 Bacteroidales bacterium
CTCCTCTTCCCATTTCAGAATAGCCCAGAAGACCACCGCCGTAAAGAGCGAAGACATGGCATACACCTCGGCTTCCACCGCCGAAAACCAAAAAGTATCGGAAAAAGTGTAAGCCAAAGCGCCTACAACGCCTGTACCGATAACTGCAATAAGGTTTCCCATGGTAAATTGTTCGCCGCTGCGTTCCATCAAACGGCGGGCAATGTGGGTTATACTCCAGAACAACAGCAGGATAGTAGCGGCGCTGCACAAAACACTGCTAAAATTAATCGCAGGTGCCACGTACTGGACAGGCATAAACATGCTGAACATGCGGCCAATCAGCTGAAAAACAGGATTCCCCGGAGGGTGTCCCACTTCTAATTTATAAGAAGAGGCAATAAATTCGCCGCAGTCCCAAAAACTGGCAGTCGGCTCCATTGTTAAAAGGTAAACTACCGATGCTATCACAAAGAGCGCCCAGGCCGCAATGCTGTTTATACGTCTGAAAAGTGTATCCATAAAATTAGTGCTTATTGATTGAATCAATCACAAATATACATGATTTTTTTGAATTACACAATGAAGACATCAGGATTAATTGAACTTTAAACTTTTAAATAGTCAATCGCTTTTCTCTTCCTGAAAATACCTCTTAACCATTTCGGCGGCTTTCCTACCTGCTACTGCTGCTAATTCCTCTTCCGAGGCGGCTTTAATGCGGGCTACGCTGCGGAATTTCGAGAGTAATTTATCGGCAGTTTTGGCGCCTATGCCCGGAATTTCGGTCAATTCGGTGGAAATAAGAGCTGCCGAACGTTTGTTGCGGTGGTGGCTAATGCTGAAACGGTGCGCCTCGTCACGCAATTGCATGAGCAGCCGCAAGGATTCGGAATTTTTATCCAAAAACAAGGGTACGGGGTCGCCGGGGAAGTAAATCTCCTCCATTCGCTCGGCCAAGCCCACTATGGCGATTTGTCCAACTAATCCCAAGGACTGCAAGACCTCCAAAGCGGCATTCAGTTGTCCTTTTCCGCCGTCAATTACCATCAGTTGCGGCAGCGGTGTTCCCTCATTCAACATACGGCTGTAACGTCGCGTAATTACCTCGACCATGGTGGCGTAATCGTTGGCGCCAACCACTGTTTTTACATTAAAATGACGATAATCTTTTTTACTCGGCTTGGCGTTCCTGAACACCACACAGGCCGACACCGCATTGGTCCCCATCAAATTTGAATTGTCAAAACATTCTATATGTACGGGTAAATCCTGCAAATTCAAATCCTTTTTCAGGGTATTCAGTATGCGTTCGGCATGGCGCTCGGGGTTGGTTTTTTCTAATTGTTTCAGCCGTTCCAACTTGTACAGACGGCAATTACGCTCGCTCAGTTCCATTAATTTCATTTTATCGCCCCGCTGCGGCACCGTATAACGCAATTCTGGCAGTTCATAGTCGGGCAGAAAGGGAACAATCAGCTCTTTCGACAGTCCGCCGAGCCGCTCATACATCTCGGCAATAAAATAACCCAGCAGCGTTTCTTTTTCTTCTTCTATACCCAAACGCAGTTCTACGGTATGCGACTGCACTACGGCCCCCTGCACCACTCTCAGAAAATTACAATAGGCCTCGTTGCCGTCGGGAATTACCGTAAACACATCGACATTGCTGATGCTTGGGGTTACAATCACCGACTTCGATTGGTAGCGTTTCAACATATCTAAGCGGTCTTTGAACTTTTGGGCGTCTTCAAAGCGGTATTCGTCGGCCGCCTGTTGCATATTCTTGCGTAATAGCTCGCCCACCTCGTTCAGCTGTCCCTTGATGATAGCCACAACCGCCTCAATATTGCTGCGGTAGTCGGCCTCTGCCTGTTTGTCGACACAAGGTCCCTTGCAGCGGCCTATATGGTATTCGAGGCAGACCTTATACTTCCCCTTGGCAATAGTTTCGGGGCTCAGGTTGAGGCTACAAGTGCGCAAAGGATACAACTGACGGATAAGGTCGAGCATCAGGTGCATCATGGTTACCGAGGTGTAGGGACCAAAGTATTTTGAGCCGTCCTTCACTACGCGGCGCGTAGCGAAAACCCGCGGGAAAGTCTCGTTTTTAATACAAATCCAAGGGTAGGTCTTATCGTCCTTCAGCAGTACGTTATAGCGGGGCTGCAATTCTTTGATAAGATTGTTTTCCAGCAGCAAAGCATCGGCCTCGGTGAGCACCACCGTGTGCTTGATGTCGGCAATCCGACTGACTAATACCCGTAATTTGCCGTTATCGTTGCTGCGCGAGGTGAAGTATTGCGCCACGCGCTTACGCAAATCCTTGGCCTTACCCACATAAATAACCGTTCCCTCGGCGTTCAGGAAACGATACACGCCGGGCAAATGCGGCAAGGCAGCCACCAAATCGGAAAGATATGTCGAAAGAATAGACATAAGTACAAAGATAGGGAATTATTTACAGATTTGGCGTTCAAAGATTTAAAAATTCAAAAATTTAAGGGGAAATATTTTGTAAAATCAAAAATTATTTTTACCTTTGTAAAAAATTAGGGGTCTTTTCCCAAAAGGAAGCTTTCCCACCTTGGATTGGATACGAAGCCGACGCATGCGCGGATGTTAAGTTACCAATCCTGTTTTTTTATAAAAACCCCCTTATTTTAATACAACTATAGGAACTTTACCAAATCCATCTTTTAAATCAGAATATAAAGTATTTTGTTTTGTGGTATTGCTAAATTTAAATTCTGCAATCATTAAACTCCCTTTGTATCTAATAATTGCATCGGCACTCGGAAAAACATTGCTTTCAGGCAAGAAAGCCACATCAATATTTCGTTTATTCAACTCCTTTGCAAGTTGAAGCGTGTTTTTTCTATTGGTATTTATATGACTGCCTTTTGCAATCGTGGTTTTTCCACCGTCAACAAGTCCTAATTCAATCGGAACAAAGCGTTTGTCATTAATAATTTTCTGAAGAAATTGTTGTTTGTTGCTGTTCTTTATTGCTAATAATTTCTTTAAAATGATAGCCGAAACAGGCTCAAAATCTATAATCATACAAGAGTGGTAATAAAAATTTCAGCAAAGATACGGAATTATTTTTATTACGAAGCGTAAAAGCTGTGAGGCGCAACAACTCCACTCCCGAAAAGGGGGCTTTTACTGTTAGACGTTTTTCAAGCCAAGTTGTGTGCAAGTCGGGCGACAATGCGGGCGGGCAGCTACAGAAACTAAGGTTGCAAGTGAAGCGTAATTTGACAGACTTACAATAAAAAAACAGTAAGCCTTAAAAAATTCCTAAAAAATTTGCTCACAATATATTTTTATGTAATTTTGCAGTTAAGCTTTAACATTGCACAAATTACGAATAACAAATTGATAAATAGAAATATAGAAAAGCTTGTCGCAGGACACCGTATATATTTCGCCGTTAGGTATCAGCGTGGGACAGCGTAGTGGGCAACTGAAGAATTGAAAAGTTAATAAATGGAAGGTAATATATTATGGACTATCAGAGTTTTCTTATAATAATTCTTGTAATAATTTTTACAATAGGCGCACTTGCATTTAAGCGTTGGGCATATAACGAAAAACGCAAACAACGTAGAGATTATTACAGAGAATATCTTCAATCGGACGATTGGAAACGGAAACGCTATGTAGTGCTTAAACGAGATAATTGGACTTGCGTGTATTGTGGTGCTCGAGCTACCCAAGTTCATCACAAGCGATACGCAAAAAGGAACATTGGACGTGAGCCTATCAAATGGCTTGTTTCCGTCTGCAAAGATTGTCATAACTCTCATCATCATTAAATATTAACAGTTCGAAAGGACATAAAAAATTGCGATATGAAGAAAATATTAATTTTGGGAACTTTTGTACTAACTACTATTATTTTATTTGCTCAACAAGACAGTACAAGTACAATACAACAAATAAAAAAACAAGTTGAAGTTCCAATTTATCAATTATTTCCAACCGAAAACTATTGGACTTTTATTAAATTGGACACACGAAATGGAAAAATGTGGCAAGTACATTTTACTATATCGCAAGATGGTTTCGACGGCGAACTAATATTAAATTCACGTGCACTTGTATGGACAGAAGAAGAAGAGGTAAACGGTAGGTTTACCCTTTACCCTACGAAAAATATGTACAACTTCATATTACTTGACCAAATAAACGGAAAAACATATCAAGTACAATGGAATAACGATGAAAAAAAGAGATTTGTCAGTCGTATTTATTAAATCAGGCTCATTATGATAACGAAATCGCCGAACGCACAACGAGGCTTCCCGCAAGCGGAGGTATAAGCCCGCCCGAACCTTTGTGCCCCCCCGCCCGTGTGAAGCCGCACGCCGCTTGTGGCAATCGGACGACAGTGGATCGGTACACCGACAAGCGGATAGAGAAATTTTGAAAAGAGGATTTTTAAACTTTCACATATATGGACAACGAAATAAAAAAAATAACAATCATATTAAGTATTCTTGCGCTGCTTTTGGACAGTTGTGCTACAAGCAAAAAAAATCCTATTGATTATAGTAGCATAGATGCGATACTTATAGATAAATATTTGGTAGATACAGTAGATTTTCAAAGATTAGAAAAACCTTTCCATATAGACGGTAAGCATAGTTCTATATTTTGGAATAATTCAAAGGACTGGAAAGGCTCGGAAAAAATATTTTCAAAAATTCAAAAGAAAAGAAATAAATATCCTAAAACTAAAATCAATAATATTAACGACGTACACCAATGGTTGGTAGAAATTATTGGTAGTTATAACCCTTGGAGAGGTTCATACAGTTGTTGTACTTTCTCTTATTATAAGCAAGTTGATGATGGTTTTTTGATACAAAATCGTTTGGTTAGTTATAATACATACCGTCGTAGTTGTCGCCAAATACTTTATAAAATGTATTTGGTTGGTTATGACCATAACATATTAGAAATAAACAAATGGACAATAGACCCTTGCCCCAATAAGCCCTACGGATATGTAAAAAACATTGAAATACATTTTCCCGAACTTGAAAATGCAGAAGTCCGTTATCCCGAATTATCGAATGGTAGTATCAATGGTTTTCTTTTAGAGCATCTTTGCTATCCTGTGGTTGCTTTTGAAAATGGGATACAAGGAAAAGTAATAATGGCTTTTATCATTGAAATCGATGGCTCAATTTCTAATGTCGAAATAGTAAAGAAAGTAGATCCGAGCTTAGATAAAGAAGCAGAGAGATGTATAAAACTCACAAATGGCAAATGGATTTCAGGAGTGAAAAATGGCGAGCAAACACTAATGGAAATAAAAGCTGAGATAGATTTTTCTATTAATTTAGGGGATTATAAAAATTTTGGCGACTTTGACTTTAGATGAAACACGAAGAGAAAGAAAGCATGAAAAAAATGCCCGCATACAACAAGACTTCCCGCAAGCGGAGGTATAAGTCCGCCCGAACCTTTGTGAAATCCCCCGTGCAAAGCCGCCACCACGTTGTGTGCAATCCCCCTACTGTAAAAATAGTTGAGTTTTTGAGCTAACGAACTTAGATATGTAATGACCTGATAATAAATAACTAACTTTGACGTTAGGCAGAATGCATAGGCGGTACGACAAAGGAGAATGCGGTGAAAAAACATTTTATTCACCGCAAAAATGCGGAAAATAATTTGTATCTTTGCAGCAAAGTTTTTTTGATATGGCTAAATATATTTATCAATACAAAAATTGGACAGATTTTACTTGGCAAAATGCGGCTGTGAGCGCTGCATTGGGAGAAGTTCGTCTTTTGCAGGGCAAAATTTTAGGACAAATTCATTCACTCGGTTTTTCGTCGAAAGAAGAAAAAAACCTTGAAATGCTTACACTTGATGTTTTAAAATCCTCTGAAATTGAAGGAGAAATGTTGAATTACGACCAAGTACGATCGTCTATTGCTCGACGTTTGGGAATAAATACGGCAGGACTTGTTGCCTCGTCTCGACATGTTGACGGAGTTGTGGAAATGATGCTTGACGCCACGCAAAATTTCAAAAAACCATTAACTGAAGAGCGATTATTTGGTTGGCACGCAGCGCTTTTTCCGACAGGTTACAGCGGAATGTATAAAATCGAAACCGCAAAATATCGCAGCGAAGAAATGCAAATCGTTTCGGGTACAATGGGAAAAGAACGTGTACATTATGAAGCCGTTCCCGCAAAAGATGTGAAAGCGGAAATGGATAAATTTCTTTGGTGGTTAAACAATAATGAAATCATAATTGACAGCGTATTAAAATCCGCTATTGCCCATTTTTGGTTTATCATTATCCACCCATTCGATGACGGCAACGGACGAATTGCAAGAGCAATTTCAGATATGCTCTTGGCTCGAAGTGAAAACAGTTCGGAACGGTTTTATAGCTTATCAAACCAAATTCAGCAAGAGAAAAATGTTTATTATCAAACGCTTAAAACGGAGCAACACAGCGAGGGCGACATAACACAATGGTTAGTTTGGTTTTTGACATGTTTGAAGCACGCATTACTTGAAACCGAAGAAGGTATGCAAAATATTTTGCGAAAAGCGGAATTTTGGGAAAAACACAAAGAAATGTCAGTTAACGAGCGACAACGTACGATGATAAACAAATTGTTTGATGATTTCTTTGGAAAACTTACTTCATCAAAATGGGCAAAAATAACAAAAACTTCTTCGGACACTGCCTTGCGCGACATTAAAGACTTGATAGAAAAAGGTATTTTGAAGCAGGAAGAAGGTGGCGGACGAAATGCAAATTACACCTTGCAAGAATGAAGCAAAAATGCACTGCTGCTAAAGAATGACTTCACGCAAGCGGGGGTGTATGTCCGCGGAAAGTTTAATGGAAATTGAAGGTTTGTCGCCTACATGAACGGCAGTGCAAGCCGTCGCCATGTTGTGTGCTAACGGCGAAATCACGATAAAAGAAACAACAGCTCCGAATAATAACGAAAATTGCAATGTATTCTAAACGAAAGTGTTGTATGAAATAGAATGAAAAAATTACATCGTTTAGTCAAATCCACTTGTTTCCTAATTGGGAAATACCTATTTTTGTAGAAAAATTCTTATAGACGATGAAGTGTCTTTTTGAAGTTGATTTTCTGCCTGAAGCAGTAGAATTTTTGGATAACCTTGATGAAAAAGCAAGGGAAAAAGTGTATTATAATATCAGAAAATCATGAACAATTCATTAAAAACCGTTTCGATTGATACAATGATTGACAGACACATTGGAGCAATTGGCACACCCAAAAGAGAAGCATTTGAAAACGAACTAAGAATAGATTTGTTAGGACATGCGATAAAGGAGGCGAGATTAGAACGTCAGTTGACCCAGCAACAATTAGGCGAGTTAGTTGGAGTTCAGAAAGCACAAATCTCAAAGATAGAAAACAGTATTAAGAATTCTCGTTTGGAAACAATTTTGAAAGTGTTTGAAGCATTAGGAGCAAGGGTCAATTTTAACGTAGAGCTGAACGAACGGCAATTTGCTTACTAAAATGCCGAATGCACAACGGAAGGTTTCACGCAAGCGGGGTATATGCCTGCTCGAACCTTTGTGTAGCCCCCGCCTGCGTGAAGCCGACAGCACGTTGTGCACCATTTTGGGATACAGCGTCTATCGAAATTAAGAGCAAGGCAGAAAAAAATAACTGATAAAAAGGAAATTGTATGAATAAATTTTTAAAAATTGTGTTTTTATTAAGCCTTATTGTCACTTGGAATAATCTATTGGCACAAAAAGACACGTTGAAAAACAATGTTATTGGTGCTTTTTTGATAATGCCAATAGAATTTCCGATTATAGACAACAATGCCCTTAATGAACAATTGAATAGTTTTGGATTTCCGTCTGCAAATTACTCTACCGCTAACATTGGAATAGGACTTCAACTTCACATAAATCGGGTTATAACGACATTTTCATTTTGCAAAACTACAAAAAAAAACGAACAGAGTAGTCATTTGACAGAAATTGAATATCGCTCAACTTCTTTAAATATTGGTTACGACTTGTTGAAAAGTCAATGGTTTTCATTGTATCCATATGTTGGATTTAAGGGCTGTGGACTTAATTATTTGTATAGAGACAGACTACCAGATGGAACTTCTTTTGATAATTACTTTAAGGCAGATTTGAAGTACAAGGAAGTAACAAACTCTCGTGCACACCTTGACTTGGGAGTAGGTTTTTCTCATCAATGGTTTTATTTGATTAATTTCAGGTTTGGTTATTTACTTCCATTAGAGAAAATACAGTGGAATATGAATAATAATCAGACAATATTATCTAAGTCGCCAACAATCAACTACAATTATTACTTCTCTTTGACATTAGGAATTGGAAGTATTGTTAGCGACAATGGTTTGAGAAGAAGATATAGTAGGAATGAATGATAAAAAAACGAACGAACAACGAAGTTTCCCGCAAGCGGGGGTATATGCCCGCCCAAACCTGTGTGCCCCTCCACCTGCGTGAAGCCGACAGCACGTTATAAAAACACAACTAAAGCATCAAGCCAATAATTTTAAATCGGGAAATTTTTCCTACCTTTGCGTTTTTACTGCCTGTAAGCAATGAAGAATTATAAGGAACAACATAAAAGCCTCAAAATAAGGATTAAAACACTCATTATCCACTGTTCATTATTCATTATTCATTATTTATTGTTTATTGCCCCCTGTTCCGCCCAATATTTCGATGTGGGCGAAGACCCTTCGTGGGTTAAGTGGAAGCAAATAAATACCCGCTATTTTACCATTATTTACCCTTCGACCCTTGATTCTGCGGCTAAGCGTTATGCCTGGCTGTTTGACCAAACAGCGGAAAAAGTCAGCGAGTCCTTGGAAGTAAAATTGAAGAAAACGCCGATAGTTCTTCATGCCTATAATCTGAACAGCAATGGAGTGGTAACCTGGGCGCCCAAACGCATGGAGTTGTACACCACGCCGCCGGTAGAAACTTACCCTCAACTCTGGGATAAGCAATTGGTGCTGCACGAGACTCGGCATGTAGCCCAAATGCACAAGATGGGCGATAATATCATTAAATACCTGCACTGGTTGTTTGGCGAACAGGCCGAGGGGATATTTGTCGGCATTTTTATTCCTCTTTGGTATCTTGAAGGAGATGCTGTTGCTATGGAAACCGCCCTGTCTTCGTCGGGGCGCGGCCGCTCGGCTTCTTTCCTGATGCGGCAAAAAGCCTATCTGCTCACCGATATGCACTTCTCATGGGACAGTTGGAAAATGGGTTCCTACCGCTATCCTGTTCCCAACCATTATGAGTTTGGCTACACGATTTCATCTTACGGTATATTTCAGGGAGGCTATAATGTGTTTGGCCGCTCGCTCGATTTCAGTACCCGCCGACTCTATGCCATTCCTCCTTTCGATGTTGCCTTGAATAAATATGCAGGCGGCGGCGAACAGGAGCTGCAACGCGATGGTTTTGCCGAACTCAAAGAGCAGTGGCAACGCGAAGATGCGCTCCGCGGCAAAGATATTCCCGCGCAGCAATTGACCGCTGTTTCCTCCGATTATACCGCCTACAACTCGCCGATAGCTATAGGCAATGGTCGGGTTATTGCCCTGCAATCGACCATGAACCTTTCGCCCCGCCTTGTTGCTGTGGATAGCGCAGGAAATGTGGAAATTCTTCGCGCCATGGGCAATGTAAACAGCCGCTTAGCGCACCACAGGGGATTTATTTACTGGAGCGAAATCGTGCCGCAGCGCCGCTGGCCGCAACAAAGTTATTCGCAAATTTACTGTTATGAACTAAGCACTCAAAAGGTATATACCTTAACACGGAAAACCCGATTTGCAGGTGTTGACATCAGCAGCGACGGCGCCAATTTGCTTACTGTCGAAAACAGTCCCGAAGGCGTATCTCAGTTAGTAACGATTCCTTTGTTGTCCGATAATTATCCGCCAAAATTATTGGTGGACGAAGCCAAACGCATTCCCTGCCCTGTAAGCGGCGTTTGGAAACAGGCGGTGTGGGGCGAGCATCGGGAAGTATGGAGCGGCGACAATCTAAGTTCCTCGCTATACGCCACCCTTTTATCAGATGAGGGAATGAGCATTTACAGCATACAGACGGAAAGTCGAAAGTATGAACAACTCCTGTCGCCTCGATTTAACGACATCAAGCAATTAAGTTGGTGGGATAATCACTTGGTTTTTGTGAGCGGCTACAATGGCACCGACAATATATACGCGCTTCGGCCTGAAACCCGCGAAATTTATCGCCTGACCAACGCCCGTTTCGGCGCCTTCTCGCCTACCTTCGATAAGAACAGTTCTACGCTCTTCTACAGCGATTATCATGCCTACGGCTACCGATTGATGAAAGCGGCGGTTGACAGCTTATTGTGGGAAAGCGAAAGTTTTACTCAACCCTATCGTTATACATGGGCAGACAGGCTGTCGGACACCGTAAAATTCAATATTGACAAACTAAAGATACCCGACATTGACAGCCTGCCATATCAGGCAAAACCGTATAACAAGTTTACCCACCTGTTTCGTTTTCACAGTTGGGCGCCCTTGTATTTAGCTCCCGACGAGTTAAAATCGTTGCAATTAGACAATATGGAAAACAGTCTGAATTTTGGCGTTACGCTTTTCTCCCAGAACAGTTTGAGCACAGCCATCGGGCGCTTTGGGTATAAATATGCCAATGGCTTCCACTCGGGACACTTCGATTTTACCTACAAGGGGTGGTTTCCGGTAATAGAAAGCAGACTTGATATTAATGAAAGAAACACTATCCAATATGTCGATTTGCGTGTTGTTAACGATACGCTGCGGGCGCGTAGCGCAGGTTATACTAACACGCCGTATATTTCCGCTTCCGTGCGGGCATATTTGCCGCTCAATTTTAGCAGCAGGGGCTGGGTTCGCGGATTAATTCCGCAGATTGAAGGGCGTTTTACCAACGACCGCTACTATCTGCCCAACAGCGATACGCGCTATTTGTACTACTATTTGCTGGGCGGGTGGAGCTGGTATGAGCGGCTTCCAATGGCTGCCCGCGACTTGCTTCCGCGCTGGGGATATATGTTGCGCAACCGTTACGTTTTGGCGCCTTTTCAACAGCTTGGCGCCGGCCATGTAGGCAGCGTTGATTTAACTACTTATTCACCGGGCTTAGCGCGCAGTCACGCTTTACAGCTAAAAGCAGGATTCCAATGGCAGTCTGTACAGGACAGGGGGTACTATTTACCGGGGATATTGCCTATGCCGCGCGGTTATCCGTATATGGGTTCTAAGCAAATAACCACCCTCAGCGCCGAATATGCCTTGCCCTTGGCATATCACGATAAGAACATTGGCTGGCTGATGTATTTTAAACGTATTCAACTGAAACTGTTTTCGGATTATGCCCACATAGTACGTTATCCCGACACAAAAATCAATGAACTCTCGGCAGGCTTCGACCTTGTGGCCGATTACCACATTTTCCGTTTCGATTTCCCTGTGCAGACAGGCATTCGCTGCGCCTTACCCATTACCCATAATTATAAGCCTGAAATCAGCCTGCTGTTTAATCTTAGTTTTTGAGTTTATACTTACTCCGCATACACCTTTGCCGAGCCGGAGGTGTTGATTTTAACAACAGGCCGACCTTTGTATGACACTGTGCTGGCGCCGGAACTGTTAACCACTAACTGCTCGCTTGCATTTACGCTCAATTTGCCTGAACCCGACGATTTAACCGACACGATTTCACATGCGAAATTTCCTGCTTTTATAGTAGAAGCGCCCGAAAGCTTAAACTCGGCTTTATCGGCAGTTCCTTTAATATCAGCTTTGCCGGCGCCGCTCATGCCAAATTCGGCTTTCTTGGCTTTGAGCTGCAATTTTAAAGTAGATGCGCCCGAAAGGTCAAATTCGGCTTCCTGTGTTTCGGCTTCCAAATCCAAATTGCTTGCCCCGCTGGCATCTACATCTAATTCATTGCATTTAATATTTAATTTAACAGCGCAGGCCCCTGATAGTTTTATATCAAATTCAGGAGTATTAAACAAATCGTCGCTCGTTAATTTAGATGCGCCCGAAAGTTTTACCTTTTTTAAATCTTTTACCCCGATAGTCGCTTTAAGCGTTTTAATGTTTTTGGCATTATTTTTATCTACATAAAGCCTCAACACTCCATTTTTTACTTCCGAGCGCACGTAAGGCATAATATCATCATCGGCCTCAATGCGCAAACTTTCGGTAGCGCTTTTATTGACGGTAATATTAAATACACTGCCGGCATCAATAGCCGAAAAGCCCGACACATTGCGTGTTTCTGTTTTTTGGGCGAAGAGGAAAGCAGACAGGCTTAAAAATAGCCCCACAAAGAATAATTTACGTTTCATAATTGTATGTTTTTTAGTTTATACTGTTACTGGCTGATAAGTTTTGTGCAATGTCTTGCAAGGTTTCCAAATGATGTTGGTAATAATTGGACAGGATAGCGTGAGCGGCCTCCGGCAATAACTCAGTCGGTAATTCCCTGTCGAATGACCGATTGTTGTCGATAATATCCGCCACCTCCATTTGCAGGGCTTGTCGTACAAAGGGGTCGGCATCGCGGGTAAGTTCATCAATATACATTGCCGTATCCTGCATCTTGTTAAGGTAGCAAAGTTTCATGGTGGCAGGATTATCGCAAACATCAATTAATGGATTGTCAGATTGTTTTGTAGAAAAAAACCAATTTAAGCCAAGTGAAACCAATAGTAAGACAGTGGCTGCGGCAGCGTAGAGCGGCCAATAGCTCAAGGCTCGTCGGCTTTTCGACCTTTGTTGCGCAGCTGCTAATTTAGCTTCCAAGCGCTCAAAGTGCCCTGCCGTCGGTTCTTCCGCATCAAATTCTCTGCGGTGTTGGTTGATGTATGTTTTTAAGTTGTCCATTTATTGTTTAATTGTTTATCTGTTTAATTATGTAAGGCGTTAAATGATTTATTTTTGTCGTTTGCCGTTTAACGATTAACATTTAACGATGTTATTAATTTCTGTCGGCCGCGGGAAAAATGGGAGCGCACCGATACTTCCTTTACATTTAACACCATGGCAATTTCCTCAAAATCAAAGCCTTCAAACAGGCGCATCGACAGCACGATGCGGTAACCATCGGGCAGCAACATCAGGTTTTTCCTGATTTTGTCCACTGAAAGTTGCAGTTCCGCTTCATTTACAGGTTCTTCTTCTACGATGGGCAATTTCTCTATCGATTCAAAGCGTATCTTTTTCTTGCGCAGCCTGTCGATAGCGGTATTTACGGCAATACTTCGGCTCCAGCCGTAGAATTTCGCATTATCGTTCATCTCTTCCATTTTGGCAAACAACTTCAGAAAGGCATCGTGGGTGGCTTCTTCGGCTTCCATCGGGTCGGCAACAATGCGTAAGCAAGTGTTATAAAGACGCTTATAATGCTCCTTGTACAATTCCCGCTGCCGCGCAACTATGGTAGGATTTACCGCCATTTCGATGTTTTTCTACTATTAAGACGAGAGAAAATTCAAATTGTTGCACGAAGGTACAAAAAAAGGAGCCTTGCGGCTCCTTTTCCAACAAATAACTAACTAACAGGCTCAACTATTGCAGATTGTTGATTAGGGCGATTAAAGCATCTTTTGCCATTATTTTCAGGTCGCTTATTTCAAAACTAATAATTTGGTTGTTTTCTACGGTTACGTCTTTGTAACTGTAAACATACCTTCCATCATCTAACACCGACATGAATATCACGTAGAAATTCATTCCTTCAGGCGCTAAACCGTAATGTTCCGTGAACATTTCTTTGTCCGTATCCCACACGTCCATGTAAGCAAGAGAACCCGGTTGGTCTTTATAGACTACATAAACCGAACTGTTTTTGTGGTTATATCCATGCGGAGGCTTAATCCATATTGGGCATTTCGGGTCGGGAAGATTCCAAAGAATGTCAATATTTATCCAACCGAAGTAATAGCCAAACAGGTTATAGTTAGCGCCTTCACCAAATAGCCAGTTTTCTTCCTGACCTCTTCCCTCGTCATTCCAAAGCATATTGCCGTCTTCGTCCTCTGTTCCTGTCCAAAATGTCATATCAGGGTCAGGTGTTTCGCCGGTAAGGCTCACCGGAACAACCATCGAATAGCCGGGGAAGCAAGCGGTAGTAAGTTGTTCGCCATCTTGGGTCAGTTTGAGGTAAAACTGACCGCCGGTTATCATCGGGCCCTTATCTCCGCCGACATCGGTACCCATAAGCGGTTTGTTAACTACCATCATATTACCTCTTTTATATAGCTCGGCAAATTCAAAGTTTACCGTACCGCTTACCGGAAGGCCGTCTTTGAAGATGCAGCCGGGGTCAATAGTGAAAGTAACTCCGGCTTCCGATATAAAATTAATACCGTCTTCAGCCGTAAAAGTTCCGGACTGGAGAATGTCGTTGAACGCATTGTTAAGCACTTGCCGAAACATGGCTGGCATAGGAGGTTGAATAGTGGGTCCATCGTTGCCTTCGCTGCAGGAAATGGTTGTTGCCATTACTGCGGCAAGAATAATGGTTCCAAAAAAGTTGGTTGTCTTCATAAATTCATTTTTAAATTAATAGAATAAATAGTACTTAAGTCCTAATGTATAGATGCAAAATTTAGGCTAAATGCTGCATGTACTATTGCGTTTTTTTTGAAAAACACAGATACACAGGTCGTTAAAATTCACTGTTTAGTTTGCGAGCAAAACAATTGCTGCTGCTTTTCGACAAAAAAGCCATTGCTCTAATCTTAATCCGCTTTCAAATTCCTACTTTATCATATCCGTCGGAACAGGCTTTTCAAGCAAATATTTGTAAATAAAGTTAATATCGGAAATGCGGCTGTGTTTAGATTTGTGCCCGCGGTAGCCATGGCGGCTTTCGGGATAAATCATCAATTCAAAATTTTTGCCTAATTCTTGTAAGGCCGATGCTAATTGAAAGGTGTTTTGCGCATGTACGTTCTCGTCGCGCAGGCCGTGTGTTAAGAGCAGTTTCCCTTCCAAGCGGTCGGCATGGTTAACTACCGAAGAGTTTTTGTATCCATCGGGATTGTTGGTCGGTGTATCCATAAAGCGCTCGGTGTAAATAGCATCGTATAAATGCCAGTCGGTAACGCTGCCACCGGCAATGCCGTGGGTAAAGACCTCGGCGCCGTAGGTCAGCGCATAGGCGGTAAGGTATCCGCCGTAACTAAAACCCGTAATCATGATTTTAGCGGAATCTACCTGCCGTTGAGCGATTAGCCAACGCACACATTGGCTATAATCCTGTATTTCCCAATAACCGAGGTTGCGGTACATCTCGTTTTGCCCCAATTTGCCGTTGTGCAGGCCTCCGCGATGGTCAATTACCGCCTGAATTAAGCCGTCGGCAGCATATTGATGATTGTCGCCTCCGAAGTTATTAATCCAGTTATTGCGTACCGAAGCACGGCCGGGGCCTCCGTAGATATTGAGTTTCACGGGATAGACCCTCCCCTTTTCCATTTGCAGCGGTAAAGTAATACGCATAGGTAAGTTATACTTGCCGTCGGTAGTTGTAATGGTTACAATTTCCGTTACAGGGTGTTCATACAAGTCAAAATTAGCATTTTTGCTGTCCTGTAATTCGGTTACCAACTTTCCTTTGGTAGTATAAAGCGCCACTTTGTGCGGCGTGGAAGTGTTGGAATAGGTGGTTACAAAGTATTGCCCATCGTCCGACAAAGAGATTTGGTGATGATAGTTGCCAAAGGATAAACGTTGTAAATTTTTACCGTCGAGGCTTACGCGGTAAAAATCTTCGCAGGCTATATTGTCTTTATAACAAGTAAAATACACTGTTTTTGCAGGCTCGTCCACCTTCAACACCTTCAATACGGTATAAGCTCCCGAAGTAATAGCCTGCAGGCGCCTGCCCGTCATATCGTGCAGGTAAAGATGGTTCCAGCCGCTTTCATCGCTTTGGAAAATAAACCCCTTGCCCGAAGGAAGAAAGAGTATGCGAGGTTCGTCGTCAAGGTTTATCCATGTATTTTGCTGCTCGCTATGCAGCAGGGTGGTTGTACCGTTTTGAATGTCGGTTTCCAATAGTCTATAATTCTGCTGCTTACGATCGAGCCATTGTAGCCACAGGGCCTTGCTGTCGGGGCGCCAATAGGGCAAGCCGAAGTAAAATTCTTCGTTTTCGTCAATCTGCGCCCAAACAATCTCTCCGCCGTCGGCGCTTACTATGCCTGTTTTCACTATTGGCAAGTTATTGCCCGGCTTCGGGTAGCGAAGGGTTTCCACATAGCCGTTCTGCCCGGGGCTATCCGTTACTGTGTATAAGGGAAGCCTGCTGTCATCGGTTTGAAAAAAGGCAATTCGGCGGCTGTCAGGCGACCACCAAAAGGCGCGATACTGCGAAGGTCGGCCTAAAATTTCTTCCATATAAATCCATGAAGCATAGCCGTTTAATAATGTTTTATTCCCATCAAAGGTTAAGCGCGTTTCTTTTTTATTCAGTAAATGAAATGTATATAAGTCATTATCACGTGTATATGCAACGTAATTTGAATCCGGGGAATAAGTAATATTTACCGCCTCGCCCAAGGATTTTCTAATATCCTTATCTTTGGGTATCGATAAGGCAGGCTGCGACAGGGAACCTGTTTTATCTTCCACTATTTTTCCCTTTTTCAAATCGACTACCACAGTACGGTCGGTGCTGTCTTTAAAGTCTGTAACGCTAAGGAACAATTTGCCGCTTGTCCACTGCTTTACCCTTAGTAGCGGGTCGGTAATCCGTATGGAGCCGTCGAACATTTTTTCTGCAGGCAATTGCTGCTGAGCGAAGCAATAGGTGGCGAGCAGTAGGGTGGTGCTTGTTGTTAAAATTATTTTAAACCATTTCATAGGAAGTATAATTTACGGATTAAGATTATTTGACTTATTCATTATTCATCAACAACTGCTTTGCCGTTGCAAGAAAAGCGCTAATATCTTCTTTAGTAGTGTCGAAGGAGCACATCAGACGGATCTCATTGCGTTCTTCGTTCCACACATAGAAGAAGTACTCTTTCAATAGAGCATTAATGACCTTGCGCGGCATGGCCGCAAACACGCCGTTGGCTTGTACGGGATACGCCAATTCAATCCCGGGAAGTTTGGACAATTCACTGCCCAGCAGGGCCGCCATGCGGTTACTGTGCGAAGCTAAGGTTTTCCACAAATCGTTGGCAATAAAAGCCTCGAATTGTGCCGAAACAAAGCGCATCTTGGAATAGAGCTGTGCGGCCTGTTTACGCATATATAACGCATCGCGCGATAATTCGGGGCATAGAAGCACCACTATTTCTCCCATCAACAGGCCGCATTTAGTGCCTCCAAAGGAAAAGGCGTCCACGCCGCAATCGGTGGTGAAGGCTTTAAAGGGTATGTTCAAAGCCACCGCCGCATTACACAGGCGCGATCCGTCGAGGTGCAAGTACATATCATGCGCATGCGCCAAATC
>WRMN01000031.1 GCA_009777095.1 Bacteroidales bacterium
TTTAAACAGTTACTAAAACTTTATATAAGCTCAATCTTCATCAACTTTCACCCATGCAGGACAAAGAAAAAGACATAGAACTCCGCTCCGAAGAAGTGCAGGAAATCCTCGGCCGACCGCCGCAATGGTTGGTGCAGTGGGGTATTACCGTAGTGTTTACAGTAGTAGCAGGACTGTTTATCGGCAGTTATTTCTTCCAATATCCCGAAATAGTTACTGCTCACGTAGTAGTTACTACCGAGAACTTACCGGTTAATATAGTAGCGAAAACTACCGGGCGTATTGATACATTATTAGTACAGGAAAAACAAATAGTGGAAAGGGATCAACTATTAGCCGTTATTGCAAATCCGGCAAGAACTGCCGATATATTTATGTTGAGCGCCATTTTAGACAGTTTACCACCTGTTGCCGATATTTTAAATCTGAATACAAACTGGCCGGCTATTCTGCGGTTAGGGACTGTTCAAAGCGCTTACAATAACTTTTTCAAGGCTTATGAAGATTACCGGTATTTTTTAAAGGCCGATTATCATCGAAAAAAGATAGCGGTAACAGAAAAGCAAATACCAATACAAACGGCTATATTAGCGCAAAGCCGCAGGCAGCTTACGCTAATGGAAGAACAGAATGTAATAGCAAAAAAGCTGTTTGATACGGATTCCATACAGGCTGTACATCGGCTTATTGCCCCCATTGAGTATGACAAAGCAAAGAGTGTCCTGCTGCAAAGCTATCAAAATTACGAAAGCGCCAAATCAAGTTACGAAAATCAAAAAATGAATATCTTACAGTTAGAGCAAGCGATTTTTGATTTGGAGCAGCAACAAATAGAACAGCTTACACAGCTTTGTTTAGTTTTTACAAGTGCGTATGACCAATTGCAGGCAGAGTTGAGGTCGTGGGAACAAAGCTATTTACTTCGCAGTCCTATTACCGGCACTGTTACCCTTACTAAATACTGGCAATCTAACCAGAATCTTAATGCGGGAGAAACCTTGCTTACAGTAGTACCGTCCGATTCTACGCAAATTACCGGAAAAATATATTTGCCTGTACAGGGTGCGGGAAAAGTTAAGGTGGGGCAGACGGTAAACGTGAAATTTGATAATTTTCCCTATATGGAACATGGCATGGTAAAAGTGTTCGTAAAAAACATCGCCTTGGTTCCCATTGTACAGGAAAATGTACGTTATTATGTATTAGAAGTAGATTTTCCGGACGACCTGCAGACGAATTACGGCAAGACCCTTCCCTTCAGTCAGGAGATGCAAGGCACAGCCGAAATAGTAACCGACGACCTGCGCCTGCTGGACAGGTTTTTGAGGCCGATTAAGGCGCTGTGGGTCAATTGACAGTTGAGAATTGAGAGTTGAGAGTTGAGAGAGGAAGATGGGAGAAAGTTGAGGGAAATTGTTGAAAACAGGTGCGATTTTGTCGGTGGCGCGCGCGTTGCATAAACCCTTTTTGAAAAGATTATATGATTTAAGCGAATGTGGTGATTATTAGTGGAATGTAATTCTATTGGCTGTTTACAACACATACCGTTCATCACAAATATTTGCAGAATACACTTTTATGCTGTTACTTTGAATAAAAATAAAAAAATATGAGCACTTTTTTAAACCCAACGGCAAAGCGTTGCAAGTTACTTGCTGCGGCTTTTATTATTTTGTTAGCGAATATGGTTCATGCGCAAACAGCAGAGAATGATTATACCATTACGTCGGTTGATAAGTTAGTGAAAGATTTTGTAAACCCTAACGATAATACAACGCCGCTCAATGCCTTTCTTACTTATAATTATGTTTTAGCTAACGGAAAATGGGAAGACATCAATCGCCTTTCATCTGCCACAAATAAACGCTTACAAACAGAAGAGCAAGGAAACAAAGAATGGTTATTGGATAGAACCATCAAAGAAGTGCTTGTTTACAAAGATTCTGTTGCCGGAATGGTAATGGCAGATAAAAACCCATCATACACCTTGTGGTTTTTTCGTTTTGAAAATGGACAATGGTTGAATGTTGGAGAAGGACTTGGCGGAAAAAGCATAGAAGAAACGCGACAAATATTTTTCAAACAATCTACTGTTGAACTTTTAGAAACTGCACGTAGAATAGCGCAGTTAGAAGTGGTGTCAACAGATACGGCCGCTTTTGTACAATATTTGCGGGAGCATGGTAAACAGCCCGATGCGTTTTTATTAGATGCGCTTTCACGTTATAAATTGGTAGTATATGGAGAAATCCATAACCAAAAAGCCTCTTGGGATTTAATGAGAAAATTGATTCATCGTCCTGAATTTATGCAATCAGCTGGAGTCGTTTTTTTAGAATTGTCTATGAGTGCCCAACCTCATTTGGATAGTTTTTTCAACAACAAAACCAAGGAGCCTGATATTGTATTAGATATTTTCCGAAAAGAAGAAATGAATGGATGGCCGGATAGTAAAGATATGTTTGAATTTATTCTTGATTTATGGGATATTAACTATGCTTCTGAAAATAAAATTAAAGTGATTACTGCCGATTTTCCAAGACCTTTCCATACACAAATAACCACTAAAGAGCAGTATCAGGCATTTTTTGAAGATTTACCCGACAGAAATCTGTGTATGGCAGATATTATTGAAGGGCATATTAACGCTACGGACGACAAACGCAACTGTTTATTTATTGTAGGAGCAGGTCATGCTTATAAATCTTCTGTACTTCATCGGAGCGGAGTTCAACAGACAGGCCGGTCGGCAGTTTCTTTGCTATTAGAAAGATTGCCGGAAGAATCTGTTTTTTCCATATTTACACATAGGCCGATGGTTAGCAATAAGGGCTATTTGTATGGGCATTTGAGAAAAGGGCTTTTTGATTATGTTTTTGCATATACCGGCAATCAACCTGCGGCATTTAATCTGCACAACAGTCCATTCGGCAGGGAACTTTTTGACGGAGGCCATATACGCTTCAAAGCCAACGCAGGAAGCTATGAAGACAATTACGATGCTTATATTTTTCTGGAGCCTTTAGATACAGAATTAAACAGTCCCTATCTTTATGAATTATATACCGACGAATTTGTGGAAGAAATAAAAAGACGTGCAAGTATAATCGGAATTGAGAATGATCTTTATTGGGGCATGAAAATAAAAGACCTCAATCGCGAACATATCATCTCAAATTTAAAAAAAGACGAAGGGCGCAAAAGGTGGGATTTTGAGGGAAAATAATTTTGTTCTTCGGAATACAACAGAAAGAAAGGAGCAGTCATTTATGGGCTGCTCCTTTTGCTTTTGGAAAAAATTATACCACTTGTGCATTAGCATTATCGTTCCCCAAGAGAGAGGATTTCAGAGATGAAAGCGCTTGCAAAACATGCGATATTTTTGAAGATTGTTTTTCTTTCCCTAAATGTTTTGCAGATGTTGCGTAAAAGCCCCTAAATTTATATATGACTTACGGCATGGTTAAGGTAGCTGTTAAATTGATTGCTTCGCCGTCATTGCGACTGCGAGGGACGAAGCAGGAGGCAGCCCACAATGATAGTTGAGAGTTGAGAATTGAGAGTTGAGAATTGAGAATTAAGGTGAAAGGTACAAGGTATCAAGTATCAGGATTCAATCTCATATCGCTAAATCGCTAAGTCGCATATCAAATCACCAATCAACTCATCTTTCGCACTGTTCCTCTGTCGCTGCATTCTTCTAAGAGGACGGCGATGCTTTTTTTGAATAGCGGGTGAATAAATTCCGCTGCAATTTCCGCTAAGGGTAGCAAGGTGAACAAGCGCTCTTGCAGCAAGGGGTGCGGAATGGTTAATGTCGGCGTGCGCATAACCATTTCATCATAAAAAAGAATATCTATATCCATTGTCCGCGCCGCATACTGCCGCCTGTCGCCTGTCGCCTGCCAACCGCTCCTCCCCAGCATTCGTTCAATCTCCTGCGTTGTTTGCAATAACCGTTCCGACGACAATGAGGTACGGATAAGCACCGCCTGATTAATGAACCATTCATCGCACTCAAAACCCCATGGCTCGCTTTCGTAGAAAGAGGAGCATTGAATGATTTTTCCAGCCAAGCGGTCAATTAAAGCAGTTGCTTCCTGCAGCAAGCGGAGTTTATTGCCCTTATTACTGCCCAACAGCAAATATGCGGTACTAATCATTTTATTTATTTTTCTCCCTGCTGTTGGAAAACCAAGGCATAGAGCTTCATCTGTTTGGCCATCGATAGCAATCCGTTGGTGCGCGTGGGTGAGAGGTTTTCTTTCAATCCTATTTTTTGAATAAAATCCAATGGCGCCTCAAGGATTTCTTGCGGTGTCTGTCCCGATAGTACATGTATCAACAAGGATACAATACCTTTGGTAATAATGGCGTCGCTGTCGGCGGTGTAATACACCAAGCCATTGTCGCAAGTAGCGGCGAGCCAGACCCGCGATTGGCAACCCTCTATCAGACGCTGTTCGGTTTTAAGCTTAGGATCAAAAGGCGGTAACGCTTTCCCCAGGTCGATGAGGTGCTCATATTTGTCCAGCCAGTCGGGAAATAACTCAAATTCGGCGATGATGCTTTGTTCTTTTTCGGCTATACTCATTACGATAACATTTGTTGGGCCTTAGCCAATGCGGCTACAGCCTCGTCGATTTCTTCCTTAGTGTTGTAGAGGGCAAATGAAAAGCGCAGCATACGCTCCACGCCGAAGCGCTGCATGAGCGGTTGTGCGCACAAATGTCCGGAGCGGGCGGCGATGCCCATCTTATCTAAAAGCATGGCGGTATCCGTGGGGTGCAGCCCTTTAATATTGAAGGAGATTAAGCCCGATTTCGGAGCGGCGGAGCCATACACTTGAAAGCCATCAATTCGGGTTAGCTGTTGCAGGGCATAATTTGTAAGCATTTGTTCATGAGCGTGTATAGCAGGCAGGCCTAACTGCTCAAGATAGTCAATGGCTGCTTTTAACCCGTAGGCGCCGATGAAATTAGCCGTGCCTGCTTCAAATTTTAGCGGTAATTCGGCATAACTGCTGCCTTCAAAAGATACCGAGGCAATCATATCGCCGCCGCCCTGATAAGGAGGCATGGTTTCGAGCAGGCTTTCTTTTCCGTACAATATGCCGATACCCGTAGGGCCATACAATTTATGTCCCGAAAAAACATAAAAATCACAATCTATATCCTGAATATCAATGCTTTCGTGCACAACACCCTGAGCGCCGTCAACTAATACCGGAACCTGATGAGCGTGGGCTATGCGCACTATTTCTTTAATCGGATTAACAACTCCTAATACATTGGAAATATGCGATATACAACACAACTTGATTTTAGGGGATAACAGTTTTGGCAATTCTTCTATAGCCAAACTTCCGTCTTCGTGTATAGGTAAAACCTTGATTTTAGCACCCTTTCGCTCACAGAGCAATTGCCATGGAACAATATTGGAATGATGTTCGGCTTCGGAAATAAGTATCTCGTCGTCTTTTTGAATATAACGTTCGCCAAAAGAGGCAGCTACAAGATTTATAGCGGCTGTAGTTCCGCTTGTAAAAATAATTTCTTCTTTTTTAGCGGCATGTAAAAAAGTTTGTATGCTTGTTCGGGCAGCTTCATAACGTTCTGTACATAAGCCGCTGAGATAATGAACTGCTCTGTGGATATTGCCGTTGATGCCGCTATTCATCTCGGAAATAGCGTCAATAACCGTTTGCGGCTTTTGTATGGTAGCAGCATTGTCTAAGTATATCAAGGGTTTACCATATACCTTTTGACTTAGGGCAGGGAAGTCTTTTCGTGTTTTTTCTATTTCAAACATGGTACAAATTTAATAAAAATTTTTTGAATAAAGAAAAATCAGTATCTTTGTAAGTTAGCCTGAATGTCTAAAATGTTATTTTTATGTATGAATATGTGAAGGGTATTGTAGCAGAACTTACGCCAACCTGCGCGGTGGTGGAAGCAGGTGGTATAGGTTTTGCCGTCAATATATCATTGCAAACGTACAGTCAAATTGGCGAACAGCGCGAGATACAGCTATGGTTGCATCATATCGTGCGCGAAGACGCCGAGTTGCTATTTGGCTTTTTTGAGAAGGAAGAACGAGAAATCTTCCGTTTGTTAATCGGCGTTTCCGGCATTGGGCCGAATACGGCGCGAATAATATTGTCGTCGCTGTCTTCGGGTGAAATACGTTCGGCTATTATGCACGATGATGTGCGCCGTTTGCAGAGCGTTAAGGGAATTGGCCTGAAAACCGCACAGCGCTTAGTGGTCGATTTGAAAGATAAAGTAATAAAAACAGCAGGATTGTCCGATAGTCCTGCTATTCCAGGGCATACGACAGGCTTGCAGGACGAAGCGCTATCGGCTTTAGTTACCTTAGGCTTCGCCAAAGCACCGGCCGAAAAAGCGCTGGCTTCGCTTTTGCGCGAAAATCCCGCCTATACCTTGGAAAATCTTATTAAAGCAGCTTTAAAACATCTATAAGTGCAACGTTTTTATTCATATATTCTCATCATAACGTTCGGCGTTTTGAGTTTTACGGCTAAAGCCCAGTCAGGATCTCCTGCTTTCTTAGGCCAACCGACATCGAATCCTATTGTTGACTACGATGCGGCGACAGGAAATTATTTGTATTACTATAGTTTTGACACCAAAAAAACTTTACCTTACAAAATACTCACTCCTGAAGAACATCGCAGGGAGCAGTTTTTAAATACCTTGCGGCAGGGCTGGGACAGGCAGAGTTCAGGAGGTAAATCAGGCCCCGGCGCCAGAGACAACAATTTTATGCCGACATCGTTTAGCGTAAATAGCGACATCTTTAAAACGGTTTTCGGTTCCACTGAAATTTCTATAATTCCGCAAGGAAGCGTTGAAGTAGGCTTTGGAATTAATTATAACTATACGGATAACCCGATTATTCCTGAAAAATATCGCGGTAATACCAGTTTCGACTTCAATACAAAAATGATGTTGAACATTGATGCCTCTATCGGCGACCGCATTAAATTTAATTGGAATTATAATACGGAAGCTACTTTTGATTTTGAAACAAATCTCAAAATCGAATATGTGGGCAACGAAGATGATATTCTGCAAAGAATAGAAGCCGGAAATGTGAGCCTGCCGCTCGAAGGAACATTGATTACAGGCAATCAGGGACTGTTTGGTATCAGAACCGATCTGCGTTTCGGAAAACTTGACCTTACCACTATCTTTTCCCGTCAGGATACTCAGGCTAAAACGGTGGAAGTACAGGGAGGCAGCGGGCAAACAACCCTGTTCGAAATTAACGCCGACGAGTATGACGCCAATCGCCATTTCTTCCTGAACCAATATTTTCGCGCTAACTACGACCGACACCTGAGCCGCCTGCCGCTTATTTTATCAGGTGTTAATATTAAGCGGATAGAAGTGTGGGTAACCAATAAAAGCGCAAAATTTGAAGACTCCAGAGATGTGGTGGCTTTTATAGATTTAGCCGAGCCTGACGAGATTTTTAATTCTATGTTGACTCAGGTACATGGCGGCTTTCCCGATACTTTGAGTAATAATTTATTGTCGATTGTAGAATCTTCACAAATCCGCAATATGGCAAATGCTACAAGTTATCTTTCCGGCAGAGGCTTTAGAAGCGGTGAAGATTTTGAAAAATTGCAAAATGCGCGTAAACTGAATACCAACGAATATACCCTGAATGCACAGTTGGGTTATATTTCGCTGAACCAGTCGCTCAACAATGATGAGGTATTGGCAGTGGCCTACGAATACGAAGCAGGTGGAATAACTTACTATGTAGGAGAGTTATCGACAGACGGTATTGGCTCGCCCAATGCTTTGGTGGTAAAATTGCTGAAGGGGACTACCCTGTCGCCCTCGCTGCCGACATGGAAATTGATGATGAAGAACATCTATTCTTTAGACGCTTATACCATCAGCCCTAAAGATTTCATATTAGATGTCTATTATGAGAATAGCGAGGCGGGAACAGCTGTTCCTTACATTGCAGAAGGAAATATTGCCAACAAACCTTTGATACGGGTGCTGAATTTAGATAACCTTAACAGTCAGAACGACCCCTATCCCGACGGAATGTTTGACTTTATGGAAGGCGTTACGGTATTGTCTTCTAAAGGGAAAATCATATTTCCTGTTTTAGAGCCTTTTGGTCGCTATCTTGAGCAACAAATCAATAATTCGGCCATTGCCGAAAGATATGTTTACAAAGAACTTTATGACTCCACATTGGTGAAAGCGCGCTCCCTGCCCGAGAAGAATCGCTTTAAATTGATGGGTAGCTATGTTTCATCAAGCGGCACAGAGATTCGCCTGAATGCAATGAATATTCCTCAGGGATCAGTGGTGGTTACTGCAGGCGGCGTTAAACTGCAGGAAAATATTGATTATGAAGTCAACTATATGATGGGGACGGTGCGTATTCTCAACCGTGCTTACCTCGAATCGGGCATGCCTATCAGGATATCTATGGAAGACAGGCAGCTGTTCAACATGCAAACAAAAACATTGATAGGCGCTCATCTCAAATATCGTTTTAATGAAGATTTTTATATAGGCGCAACTATTCTAAACCTCAGCGAGCGGCCGATGACGCAAAAGGTGAGTTGGGGCAATGAAGCCATATCCAATACTATCTGGGGCGTCAACACGGCTTACCGCATGGAGGCTCCTTTTATTACTAAAGCGCTTAACTTCCTGCCGCTTTTTTCAACCAAGGAAAAATCGTCCATTACTTTTGAAGCTGAATTTGCACAGTTCCTTCCAGGCCACGCAGGTGCTATCGACGGTTCATCGGGAGGCATGGTGTTTATTGACGATTTTGAAGGCAGCAAAACCTCTTTGGATCTGCGAGCCGTAAATTCTTGGGTAATCGCCAGTACACCGCAAGGGCAAAATTCGCTCTTCCCCGAAGGCAATTTGGCTATACCCGACCTTTCCTACGGATTTAACCGCGCACGATTAGCCTGGTATTCTATCTATCCTGAATTTTTACGCCGAACGGCTTACACTCCTTCTTACATGAGGAGTAATCCTGGCAAATATCTTGAGAACCATTATGTCCGTGAAATTCCTGTTCGCGAACTGTTTCCCGACAGGGAGCTAACGGTGGGTTCGCCTACAAGTCTTGCCGTATTCAATATGGCTTTCTATCCGAGCGAAAGAGGACCTTATAATTATGATGACAGGCCTGGCGCAGTAAATGTAGATGGAAGCTTGCAACGCTCCGAAGAACGCTGGGGCGGCATTATGCGCTCCTTGCCCGTAACCGACTTTGAAGCGGCCAATTATGATTATATTGAATTTTGGTTGATGGACCCCTTCGTTCATACACCCAATGCAAGGGGAGGAAAACTTTATTTCAACTTAGGAAATATTTCCGAAGATATATTGAAAGACGGATTGAAATTCTTTGAAAACGGCCTGCCGCCTTTTGGAGATGCAGCCAACCCCTTAGGAGAACCCGACACTTACATAGAAACTATTTGGGGACGAGTGCCCTCTATACAAGCCTTAACCCAAACCTTTGAAAACGACCCTGCGAAATTAGCCTATCAAGATGTTGGGTATGATGGTTTGGATAATGAACGCGAACGCTGGTTCTTCAGGGATTATCTCGACAGGCTGAGAGGAATGGTTAATGGTACGGCTTACCAAGCAATTTATGATGACCCCTCAGGCGATGATTACAAATATTATCTTGACGCCTCTTACGATGCGTCTCAGGCCACAATTCTCGATCGTTATAAATATTATAATAATCAGGACGGAAATTCAACCCCCGGTTCCGGAGATCAAAACAACATAGGTACTACGCTTCCCGATATGGAAGACATCAATCGTGATTTTACCATGAACGAATCGGAAAGCTATTATCAATATGAAATTAATTTGACGCCGCAGGATTTGGCGGTGGGCAGAAATTATATTACCGATAGCCGCACTTCCTTACCGGCGGAATTTCCCAACAACCCCGGCGCTCCTACTACCGTAACCTGGTATCAGTTTAAAATTCCCATAAGTGAAGGCCGTTCTGTCGGCGCCATACAGGATTTAAAATCCGTTCGTTTTATCCGTATGTTTATGCGTGGGTTTAACGACACCACCATTCTTCGATTTGCTACCTTGGAATTAGTACGCGGCGAATGGCGGCGCTATAACCAGTCCTTACTGCAAGGGCAGGAAGGAACGGCTCAACCGGAAATGCCCAATGCAATATTTGACATCAGTACGGTAAATATTGAAGAAAACGCCAGCCGAACGCCTGTAAACTATGTATTGCCTCCCGGTACCACACGGCAAATTGATCCGGGAGAATACCAGACGCGGCAGTTGAATGAGCAATCAATGTTGCTGAAGGTAACCGATTTGGCCGATGGAGATGCGCGGGCAGCGTATAAAAATGTGGACTTCGATTTTCGTCAATACCGCCGCCTTAAGATGGATATTCATGCGGAGGCTATACCCGGCTATGTTTTGAATAATAATGATGTATCGCTCATCATTCGCGTCGGTACAGACTACCGATATAACTATTATGAATACGAAATCCCGCTCTCTGTTACACGTCCAGGGTATTACAACGATAATCAGCGTGAAGAAGTGTGGCCTCTCGACAATAAATTAGATATTGATTTGGAATTGTTCACCAATCTTAAATTGGAACGAAATGCCAGAATGAAAGCGGAAGGCGGTTCTTTGGCTTCGATATATGAAAAGAAAGTTGATAAACCAGTCATCAATCCCAATAATTATCCGAGGAATACTGTTCGGATTGTCGGTAATCCGAACTTAGGCAGTGTCCGCGCACTGATGGTAGGTATTCGTAATCCTGCGAAACTCAACAATCCTGCCGACGATGGCTTATCAAAATCAACGGTTGTGTGGATAAATGAACTTCGGTTGACGAACTTTGACGAAAGCAGCGGCTATGCTGCAAATGCCCGAATTTCCACTAAATTAGCCGACTTGGGGAATGTTACTGTTTCGGGAAATATGATGACGCCGAATTTCGGAGGTTTGGAATCGAAAATCAATGACCGTTCACAGGTCTATATGTACCAATATGATATTGCCGCCAACTTGGAATTGGGCAAATTCTTCCCTTCCTCCTTTGGCGTGCGGCTGCCTGTTTTCTTTGGTTTTATGGAAAATTATACTACTCCGAAATATAATCCCTTCGACCAGGATATTAAACTTAATGACGCCTTACATTTTATGTCGCCAAGCGAACGGGATTCGTTGCGTAATATGGTGATGGATTATAAGCAGCGTTTAGCGCTTAACTTTACCAATGTGCGGGTGGCTACTAATAATACAGATCAAAAGGCATTGCATCTTTCCAACTTATACACGAGTTTTGCCTATAACCGTATGTTCGCGCAAAATCCCAGATTGCATCATCAGGAAGATGTGGCTTATTATTTTAATTTAGGCTACGCTTACAATGTACAGCCCTACTACATAGAACCGTTTAAGAATGTAAAATGGCTGCAGCCTAAATTTTTGCGTTTGATTAAAGAATTTAGCCTCAGCCCTTACCCTAACCAGTTCAGTTTTAATACGGATATCAATCGCACCTATAATGAAATGCAGATAAGAGCTGTGGCTGCGCCTGATGTGATTATCCCGCCTACTGCCGCTAAGGACTTTACCTGGGATAGAACCTACAACCTGAATTGGGATTTGACGCGGAGCATCAGGATAGATTTTTCGGCCAATAACCGCGCCCGCATTGATGAGCCGGAAGGTGTTATAGATAAACGGAACGACCCCGAAGGTTATCGTCATTGGCATGATTCTACATGGAACAATTTCTGGCGTTTTGGACGAAATGTGCAATATTACCACCGCTATGATTTAACATGGCAGGTGCCTATAAATAAATTACCCCTCCTTGATTGGACGAATGCTTCGCTCCGCTATGGCGGCAGCTACGACTGGCAGGCTGCCCCGCTGATGAAAGACGACCTGTTTAACCCCGGCAATACTATTGGCAATGCAAGGAACATTAATGCCTCCTTAATGCTGAGTTTGGAAAATTTGTATAATAAATCTTCTTTCTTAAAAGATATTAATGATGAATTTTCAGGCCGTTCCCGCAAACGTAAGGAAATGGTAGATGTGCATTATGAAAGTCCAAAAATGAATTTTGCGAATAAACAGCGGCGTACTATTCGCCACAGGCTGAATACCGATCAGGTAGTAGTGAAAGTAACCGCCGCCGACGGTACAGAGGTGGAGCCGACTACGGTGGATATAGTAGATAAAAATTCGGTACTTATCATCATGGGGCCTCCCATAAGAGATGTTAAAGTGTCGATAACAGGCAAGGTGCCGAAGAAGGAGGATCCGTGGAATTATACAGGAAAACTGATGCTGCGTTTAGCTATGATGGTGCGTAATGTGTCGGTGATGTATAATTCTACAGAAGCAACCATGGTGCCCGGATTTATGCCTAACTCGCAACTGCTGGGAATGAACTTCAATACCGGTTGGGCGCCGGGCTGGGGCTTTGTGTTTGGCGCACAAGATGAAAATTTTGTAGAAAAAGCCCGCCGTTTGAATTGGTTATCCTCCGACCCCTCTGTTACTTCTCCTTTCATGATGAATAATACCAACACGTGGTATTTCAGAGCTACATTAGAGCCTATCACGAACTTACGTATTGAATTGCAGGCTACCCGCGGATTTACGGCAAATCGCTCTACTTACAATATCGCTACGCCGAGCGACCAGTTTCAAATTTCCGGTAATTTTAATATTTCTGTCTTTACTTTGGCTACTACTTTTGAAAGTCCGAACAGCAGCAATGATTATTTTTCGAAGTCGTTCCAATCCTTCCTTGATAACCGCGGCATTGTAGCTCGGCGTTTGGCTGCCGACAGGGCAAGCAAATCAACATCGGGATACAGCGGTGCCATTGACCCTGCTACCGGCTATCCCGACGGCTATGGGTCGCGCTCTCCCGAAGTGATGATTCCTGCCTTTCTGGCAGCTTACACAGGACAGTCGGCTGAAAAAGTAACCTTGAAAAATTTCTTTAATATTCCCATACCGAACTGGCGGATTACCTATAGCGGCTTATCCAACATACCTGCGCTGAAAGGCATTATTACCATGGCTACCCTGATGCACTCCTATAATGCAAGCTATGCCATTAATTCTTACATGTCGAATCAGAAATATGATGAGCAACAAGATGGTTTTAGTTATGTGCGGAATGCTGTAGGCAACTTTATTGCGCCCCGCGATTTGATGAATGTATCGCTTACCGAAGAATTTTCACCCTTGCTGTACATTGATTTGGGTTGGTACAATAATTTATCGACCCATATTGAATGGATAAGAAGCCGCCGAATAGGACTAAGTTTGTCGAACGACCAGATTTCGGAGTTCCGCACCAACGAATGGCGTGTAGGCGGAGGTTATACTTTCAATGAGTTTCCGTTGCTTTTCAGATTCTTGAATAACCGCTCAAGCGCTACAAATACCATCTTGCGCCTGCGGGCCGATGTCTCTATCCGCAATGACTTAAGTATTATGCGTACCCCCTCGCAAAATCTTAACGAAGATACTTACAATACAGTGATTTCGGACGGTAAGGAAACCATCAGCATTCAATGCTCCGCAGACTATACGGTTAGCGCCAGCGCAACTATCCGCGTATTCTTCGACCGCGTAGTGAACAAACCGCGCGTGTCAACTATTGCTACCGCCAATACCAGCTTTGGCTTTAGCCTTAATTTATCATTAGCACAATAAAATTTTTAAACAATAAAAAACATAAAAAGATGAATGTTCCTGAAAATTTAAAGTATTCGAGCGATCATGAATGGGTTCGCGTTGAAGGTAATGTCGCCTTTATAGGCGTTACTGACTATGCTCAAAGCCAATTGGGCGACATTGTGTTTGTTGATGTGCAAACAGAGGGTGAAACATTAGATAAAGGCGATATGTTCGGCGCTATTGAAGCAGTTAAAACTGTTGCCGACTCCTTCGTGCCTGTGTCAGGAAAAGTGTTGGAAGTAAATCCTGCATTGGAAAGCAATCCTCAATTGGTAAACCAAGACCCTTACGGCGAAGGCTGGTTGATTAAAGTGGAAATAGCGGAGCCCGCACAGCTTAATGATTTGTTAAGCGCCGAAGATTATAAAGGCATTATTTAAATTACATAAAAGATGACGCAAGAAGATTTGTTTAAAAATCTGATTGCCCATGCTAAGGAATACGGTTTTATTTTTCCGTCGAGTGAAATTTACGACGGGCTGGGTGCTGTGTATGATTATGGGCAGTTAGGCGTGGAGCTGAAAAACAATATTAAACGGTATTGGTGGGACGCCATGGTGCGCCTGCACGACAATATTGTAGGCATTGATTCAGCTATTTTTATGCACCCGCGTATTTGGGAAGCCTCAGGCCACGTAGGCGCATTCAATGACCCTTTGATTGATAATAAGGACTCGAAAAAGCGCTATCGCGCCGATGTGCTCCTCGAAGAGTATGTCGCGAAAATTGAAGAAAAAATTGAAAAAGAGGTTGAAAAAGGCCGTAAGAAATTCGGCGAAGCCTTCGACGAAGTGCAGTTTCGTGCTACCAATCCTAACGTGCTGCGTAATGCGCAAAAAGCCGAAGAGGTGCGCGCGCGCATGGCGGCGGCTTTAAATGCGAACGATTTGGCAGACATGCGCCAACTGATTATTGATTGCGAAATTGCCTGTCCTGTTTCGGGAAGCCGCAATTGGACGGAGGTGCGCCAGTTTAACCTGATGTTCAGCACGCAGATGGGCAGCGTCAGCGAGGAAGCGAATGTGATTTACCTGCGTCCCGAAACCGCACAGGGCATTTTTGTAAACTTCCTCAATGTGCAGAAAACCGGACGCATGAAAATACCTTTCGGCATAGCTCAAATCGGTAAAGCGTTTCGCAACGAAATTGTGGCAAGGCAGTTCATTTTCCGCATGCGCGAATTTGAACAAATGGAAATGCAGTTCTTTGTCCGCCCCGGCGAGGAAATGAAATGGTATGAATACTGGAAAGAAGCCCGTCTGCGCTGGCACAAATCGCTGGGTCTGGGCGACGCCAAATACCGTTTTCATAATCATGAAAAATTAGCCCATTACGCCAATGCAGCGGCTGATATCGAATTTGAATTTCCCTTTGGATTTAAAGAATTGGAAGGCATTCATTCGCGTACCGACTTCGACTTGAGACGGCATCAGCAGTTTTCCGGTAAGCGGCTGCAGTTCTTCGACCCCGAAACCAACGAAAGTTACGTGCCTTACGTTGTTGAAACCTCCATTGGCCTTGATCGTACAATACTGGCTGTCTTGTCGGCAGCATACGCCGAAGAAAAATTAGAGAGTGGCGAAGAGCGTGTAGTAATGCGCATTCCCGCGGTGTTGGCGCCGATAAAATTAGCAGTACTGCCCTTGGTAAAGAAAGACGGACTGCCTGAAAAAGCCCGTGAAATTATGAACGAGCTGAAGTTCGATTTCAATTGCCAGTACGATGAAAAGGACAGCATAGGTAAGCGCTACCGCCGTCAGGACGCTATCGGCACGCCATATTGCATCACCATTGATCATCAATCGTTAGAAGACAATTGCGTAACTATCCGCGAGCGCGACTCTATGCAGCAGGAGCGTGTCCCCATTGCCACCCTCCGTACTATAGTTGATGATTTGGTCAGTTGGCGCAAGTGGTTGTCGAAAATACAATGAGTATCGCTGGTAAATTATTTTACAAAAACAAGAACAGCTACCGAGAGCTTGTCTTTTTCGGGATTTGGTAAATGTAGATAGATTTTGAAATATAAATCAAGCTACTGAATTTCAAATATTTAAATCTTTATATCTTTAAATTATTATTATTCATTGTTAATTATTCATTATTATTGCTTATCTTTGCACTCCAAAATTAAATCGGGGTGTAGCGCAGTTGGCTAGCGCACTTGCATGGGGTGCAAGGGGTCGTGTGTTCGAGTCACATCACTCCGACTGGAAAAGAGGTTGTATGATACAATGCAGCCTTTTTTTGTTTTTAAACAATAAGCGGAAAGATTATCCAAAATACGCCAAAACCATTTTCATTTTTTCGTATATCTCTTTAGTACATAAATCGCCTATACTGCCCTTATGGGTGTGTTTTAGCGTTTTATCCGGCACAAATTCATTATTTTGCACCTGTGCGCTAACGCTTCTGTAGGCCTCTCTGAACGATTCGCCCGATAAGACACGGTTATTTACTGCTTCTACAGTGAACATGCAATCATATTTCGCATCATCCGCTATGTTTTCGTTTACACTAATATTCTCCAGCATAAAGTTAGCAATATTCAAGATGGCATGAAGCGTATCAATAGCAGGGAAAAGTATTTCTTTCAGCAGCTGATAATCGCGATGATAGCCATGTGGAAGATTGGCGAGCAGCAATGCAATTTCGTTGGGAACACTTTGCAATCGGTTTGATTTTGCACGGATAAGTTCCCATACATCGGGATTCTTTTTGTGCGGCATAATGCTCGAACCTGTTACCAGTTCATCGGGAAACGAAATAAAATCATAGTTTTGCGACATATACATTATGCAGTCTGCGGCCAATTTATTAAGCGTAGCAGCTATTGCTGCAAGTGCAAATGATACGGCTTTTTCACTTTTCCCACGACTCATTTGCGCTGCTATTACGTTATAATTCATGTTATGAAACCGCAATTCGCGGGTTGTGAAATCTCTGTCAAGGGGGAACGAACTACCATAGCCCGCAGCTGATCCAAGCGGATTTTGGTTTACTATATTGTGCGCTGCAAGTAATAAAAACAAATCGTCGATCAGTGTTTCGGCGTAAGCACCAAACCATAAGCCAAAGGACGAAGGCATAGCAATTTGCGTATGCGTATAGCCGGGCAGTAACACATTTTTATAGGTTGCACTAAGTGTTTGCAAACGCTCAAAAAGATTGCACACTTCATTTTTTATTTGTGCAATCTCATCTTTTAGATATAGTTTGACGTCAACAAGAATTTGATCGTTGCGCGAACGGCCGGAATGGATTTTTTTACCTGCTTCGCCAATACGTTTTGTAAGCGTTAATTCTATTTGAGAGTGAATATCTTCTACTTCGCGCTCTATTACAAATGTCCCGTTTTCAACTTCAGTGGCAAGTTTTTGTAATTCGGCGCAAAGTAAAACATTTTCCGATTCGGTCAGTAATTGTATTTTTGTTAACATTTTTACATGAGCTAACGAGCCTTGAATATCGTATTTCGCCAATCGCAAATCATATTCGCGGTCGTTGCCTACGGTAAATGCGTTGACCAGTGTATTTACCTTTGTTCCTTTATTCCACAATGTTGCCATGCTAATTATTTTTTGTAAAATTAATACTGATTTTTAAACCGCTAAACCCTATTTTATCATA
>WRMN01000032.1 GCA_009777095.1 Bacteroidales bacterium
CTGTGCATCCGGTTTCCACCACCCCGATTGACGCTTCAATCTGTCAGGGCGGCAGCTATGATTTCCATGGCGAGATTTTGACAAGCGCCGGCACCTACAGCAAGTTGCTGCAAAGCGTATCCGGCTGTGACAGTACAGTGGTGTTGACCTTGACTGTGCATCCGGTTTCCACCACCCCGATTGACGCTTCAATCTGTCAGGGCGGCAGCTATGATTTCCATGGCGAGATTTTGACAAGCGCCGGCACCTACAGCAAGTTGCTGCAAAGCGTATCCGGCTGCGACAGTACAGTGGTGTTGACCTTGACTGTGCATCCGGTTTCCACCACCCCGATTAACGCTTCAATCTGTCAGGGCGGCAGCTATGATTTCCACGGCGAGATTTTGACAAGCGCCGGCACCTACAGCAAGTTGCTGCAAAGCGTATCCGGCTGTGACAGTACAGTGGTGTTAACCTTGACTGTGCATTCTTTACCCGTACCGTCTATTATTGGGGAAACAAATGTGGCAACAGCTTCAATAAAAACATATTCAACAGAAGCCGGCATGACCGATTATTCCTGGACGGTATCCGGAGGGACAATTACTACCGGAAACTATACAAACAGTATTAATGTAACATGGGGAACAGGAGGCACCGGTCAACTATCGGTTAATTATATTAACACTTATGGCTGCAGCGCAGCTACTCCTACCATTAAAACAATCTATATTAGCGACACAGATATAGATGTGCTGGAATTATTAGTAAATGGAATATCTGTTGATTTGTTTAGCATGCAAATAGCCATGATTTGCGAAGTAGTGTCCGTTTACATAGAAGTCATTACCACTCATTCTAATGCATATATAACAGTAAATAGTCAATCTTATAACGGCGCTATGCTTCCCTTAACATCTCCGGTGACTGAATTTAGAATACGTATCAGTTCAGAGAATGGCGCATCGCATAAGGACTTATTACTTATCGTGACTAAAGCGTTTCCTGTAAACGACATCTTTGTTCTGCGCTTTGATAATAGTGTATTGTCTGTGATTAATAATCCTACAAATAATGGCGGTTATACTTTTGAGCGCTATAAGTGGTATCAATCAGGTATTGAAATGCCGGGTGAAAACAGAGGCTACATCAATATTGATAAGCCTTTGGGTACAATTTATACTTACAGAGCGGAGTTAGAAACAACCGAAGGACTTATATTTAATACCTGCGACTTTACGCGTTCAACGATTACGTCTATGAAAGTATATCCTAATCCGGTGAAAAATAACACATCATTAATTATAGAAGTTGATTGGGAAAAAACCTGGATTATTATGTATAATCTTACAGGAAATGTAGTAAAAGGTCCCATGCAAATAAAAGGTCCAAAAGATGAAATTAGTATTTCGGGGCTGCCTACAGGACTATATTGGCTAAAGGCAACCAATGCGCTGAATACAAAGGAGGAAGCAATTAAACAAATACTTGTAGAATAAATAATTATGAAAAAGTCATTCATTTTTTTTCTGTTAAGTCTGTCGTGCTCGCTTTTGTGGGCGCAACATGAACTCTTGCTTTATGGGCAGGGCGGTTTATTTTCACTGAATTACGACCTGAAAGATGGTACACACAAACAGGATATTGGAGGCGGAATAGGGTTGGGCTATGTATATAATTTTACTTCTCATTGGTCTTTAGGAACTGGTGTTGAGGCTAATATATATCGGTCTAACTGTACTTTACCCGCCATGAAAGGTTCCTATACGTTTAACGAAGGGTATGAAATGTTTAATTTTCGCTATGAAGCATTAGATTATAAAGAACAACAACAGCTATACGCTTTAAATATACCCTTGATGCTAACCTATGGCTTGCCGATAGGGCAAAATCTGTCTTTTTATTTTTCAGGAGGTCTGAAGTTTGGCATTCCTTTATGGGCAAAATATTCTTCTTCCGGCACTTTTACTACTAAAGGATACTATTATTATGAAAATCAAGAATATGAAGATATCCCCGAATTTGAGCTTCGGCATCAATCGGTGCAGGTTGACGACTCTTTTAGCTTAGGTCTTAGTTATCAATTATCAATGGAACTAGGACTAAAGGTAAGAGTTATTTATATTGGTTTGTACTGTGATTATGGATTGAATAATATACAAAAAACTATTACACCTGTAATGCAATATACTATGAACCCCGTTACAGTGAAATATAATAGCATCTTAAACTCTGATCAGGTAAGCAAGATAAGTAGTATTGCAGCCGGAATTCGTCTAAAATTCTCTTTTTTATAATGTGTTGGTTATTTTGCTGTAAGCAATCTGTCTCGCAGGATTTTTTGCAAATAATGTATCTACTCAAACAACAGATTTAAAGGCAAGACCTGCAAAGCCATTAGAGCAGGGAATAAAATTTCAAAAAATGAATAAAATTTCAAAAATTGACTTTTGGTTCTTATTAATTGGAGTATTTTTTATACTAGTCATAATGCTTATAGGCTCCATTTTTTTTGGCGAAAATGGGATAGCACTAACATTAGGAGCCGCCTCAGTATTCCTTGCCCTATTAGGTTTGGTGTATTCAGTATTTTCTTCCAAAAGTTTAGTCAAATCTCAAAGTAAGATATTAGAGAACTTATCTACAAGAGATATTAGTCCGTTTCCAGAAAACATACTTGAAATAATTGAATTAATGGAACTTTGTAAAGAAAAAAATTATTTACTGAACATTTATACAGATGTGCCGGGGTATGGAATTTTTAGTCAAAATATTTATTGGCACCGATATTACGATAAGATAACCGAATTAGGGGCAATTCCCGTACATTGGTATTATTATAGCGAGAAGCAATTAAAAACACAAAGAGAGCTACAATTTGCCCCTTGGAAAAACACAAAAGAAGAAGAATTAAAACCCTACATTGATAGATTTAAAAAACGTGTTTATCGTGATAAACAATGTCATAATAGTTGTAACTTGCTAGACAGTGAAAAGTGTAGAAATCCAATGGCAAAAGATAAAGAATGTTATGTTTTTTATCATGATTTACAATATAGTTATGAGTCTGTTATAGAATGTGTAGCCAAATTGCAAAACATTACTAATAATATTATTAGACAACTTCAAATAGCAGGAGTAATAACAAAAATATTTAGATTAGACTATGAATTGCCATTTTTTGCATGGATAGCATTGAATAAAGAAACGAAACAACCTGTGGAAGGGATAATTTCTTACAATGTTTATAAGGAAGGTATGGTTGAGAAAGGGTTTAGAACTAATAATTCTCAATTATTGAAAATATTCTATGATATTATTCAAGCAAATGTCTCAACTCAATTACGAGACCAGAAATTAAGAGAATCTGAAACAGATGAAACATCTGCGGTTTAGTTAAATCTATTTCGTTATTTGCTCCTAATATAGTTGAAACATTTTGAAGCCTCAAACCCACTTATTCTCCAACGCCATTTTGACCAACAGCATCGTATTTTTGGCGCCGACTTTTGCGATAAGGTTTTTACGGTAGGTCTTAATGGTCTCTTCGCTCAGAAACAGCTTGTCGGCCATCTCGCGGTTGGTGTAACCGCTGGCAATCAACTGCAACAATTCTTTTTCACGGGCAGTGAACCACAGCTGTTGCGCTGTCCGTTTTTTCATCAGGATATCTATTTCATCGCATAAAAAACTTTCCCCTTCCGCCACAACTTCGATGCCGGTAATGATCTCCTCCGACAGGGCGTTCTTCAGAATATACCCCGAAGCCCCGTTATCCATTACCCTTCTGGCTACGGAGTATTCGTTGTGGGTAGTGAGTATTAATATTTTCACCTGAGGATAATTTTTGCGAACCTCGCTGCAAAAATCTATGCCGCTGCCATCGGGCAAATTAAGGTCGAGCAGAAGCACTTCCGGTGTTTGAAACGCCAATGCTTTTCGGCATTCTTCCAAAGTATAGGACACTCCTGTAACCCTGACATTTTTCGATTCGTCAATAAGCACTTTTAATCCTTCAACCAATATTTTATGGTCATCTGTTATATGCACACCAATCATTATCTATATATTATTATCTATTAATCACTAACTACTAACTACTAACCACTAATCACTGTTCTGCCTGTTCTATTTCAACGCTCACTTCTGTTCCTTTGTCCGGAGAGGAGTGAATCGTCATTTTGCCGTTATACATAGCTAATCTGGTGCGGATATTTTCCAACCCTATGCCCGATTTTACAGTTTGTGCATCGAATCCTACCCCGTCGTCGTGGACGGTAAGGGATACAAGGCCGTTGTCAATCATCAGTTGCACATTAATGGCTGTGGACTGTGCATGTTTTACAGCATTGTTGACCAACTCGTAGGCGCAGCGGTAAATCAGCACTTCGAGGCGGCTGTCTAAACGCGGATTTTCGCCGAGGTATTGAAAGTGAGCGCCCGGAACGGCCTGGCAAAAGTCTTCCAATGATACTTTCAGACCGTAGCGCATCAGCGATTCGGGCATAATGTGGTGCGCCACGCGGCGGAGCTCGCCGATAGATTGGTCCAGCATGTCCAAAGCCTTACCGTAACGTTCTACATCGGAGCCGTCCATAATGGCATAATGGTTCATATCTTTGAGGTTTAATTTAACGACCGACAACATGCCGCCCAAGCCATCGTGCAGGTCGCGGGCTAAGCGCGAACGCTCGGCGGTTTCGCCGTCCAATACCGCTTGGGTGGCAATCAGTTGCTGCTCCTGTTCCAACTGTTTTACTCTTTGTTCGGATAGTTCGCGTTGCTGCTCGGATAGTTTTCGTTTTTGAACATTGAGTCGGTATCGGAAGAGCAAAAGTCCGAGCGCCAACAGCAATATAGCAACTCCCGCTATGCTGATTATGGTGTAGAGTTTCTTTTCTTCTTCCAAGGCGGCAATTTGCAGTTCTTTCTTTTCGGTTTCGTATTTTACCTCCATTCCAAGTAATACTTCCTGAATATTTTTCATATTCTTTTCACCATTGATTTCTATGTATTTTTTCAAAAAGTATTCTGCTTTATCTTTATTGTCTAAGCGAATATTGGCTTTGGTTAGTATTGAAGCCAAGTTAGGAGTTATATCCATATCCAAAGAATCAATTTTCCATGCCATCATAGCTATTTCGTCAGCTTTTTGGTACTGTTTTTTCCTCAAATGAATATCGGCAAGCACACAAAATGACCCTCTTATTCTAAATGGGTCTCCCAGTTCTTTTGCTATTACCAGACTTTCATCGGCAAATTGTTGAGCCTTTACAATATCGTTAAACCCTTCTAAATAAACGGCACATAAACTTTGTGCACTCAGCGCTTTAAAATCCTTATTGTTTGTAGCCTCACTTAATTCAAACGCCCTTAAGTAATATTCCAAAGCTTTATCATGGTTATATTCATTGTAATAAATACCAGCGTAACCGTAGGCAACAAGTAGTTTTCCATGTGCATAATCTGTTTCTTCGGCTAATATGTTTGCCTTATCGAAATATTGACGCGCCCTGTCATAGTCGCTAAGCGAACGATAAGTTGTACCTAAGTTAACTAAAAGAGTAATGAAATTTAACTTATTATCGGTTTTTTCAAAAATAGCAAGAGATTTTAGGTTGTATTCAAGTTCTTTAGCAAAATCACCTAACATGCCATACATAAAAGCAATATTTACATACAATTCGCCTTGTCGTTTTTCGTTTCCTGTTTCTATTGAAAAATTAAGCGCTTTTTCAGTATATTTTAATGCTTCTGCATAATCAGCTAAACGAAAAAAATATACACCTATAAATGCATTGAAAACAGATAACATCGTCTTATTCTTTTCTTTTTCGGCAAGAATCAAACCTTTTTCTGCATAAGTTTTCAACATGTCCGTATCGTTATAAATAGATTGTTGGCAAATATCCTTATGCAACAAAAACTGCTCGTCAACAGATAGTTTTTTAGCGTTAAGAAGGTTCACTAACGAATCTACATTCTGCGTTTGGGCAAACAGATTACAGACAAAGAGTAGTACAAGGCCGGTAAAAATTATTTTTTTCATTAGCTTCTTGTATTTAAAATTATAATACAAAGGTATTCTTTTTTTGGCTTTGTCAATACCCCACAAATGGGGTTTTTTCTTTTTCCGAAAAAAACTCCCACTTATGGGGTAATACAGCATTTTTTGATACGCTACTTTTGCAATAAATTAACTAATCATTAAACATAAAAAATATGAAATGGTATTTAACAGTTTTAAGCCGGTACGCTGATTTCAGCGGAAGGGCAAGACGGAAAGAATTTTGGTTCTTTGTGTTATTCAATTTTATTTTTCTCTTTACCGCCCTTATCATAGATAATGCTGCCGAAATCACCGTTAGAAATGGCGGGTTTGGCGTATTTTATTTATTATATGTGATAAGCGTCTTTATTCCCGGCATGGCTGTTACGGTGAGAAGGCTGCACGATACGGGAAAAAGCGGTTGGCTGCTGCTGATAGCCCTGATACCGATAGTTGGTGCAATATGGCTTTTGGTTTTAATGATGCTCGCAGGCCAATCGGGGAAAAATGAATATGGACAGAATCCTGTGGAAGCGGGAGAATATGCAAGAGATAAACGCCGTAGCGCCGCTATTGCTTTAATAATAGCGTCCGTTCTTTGGATTGTTCTTGAGCTTGTTACTCATATAGGCATGAGTATAGACGCGTTTCATTACAGTTTATCTCTGGCGATGCTTTTAAATATGGTCATTCCCGTTGCCCTTTTAATTGCAGGCATTACGCTGTTTAACAACAGAGAAAATACAAAAGCAGCAGCCCTATCTTTTATTACGGCAGGAGCCTTGTGGCTTATTATATGGCTCCTTGGCTTTGGCGGGCCAATGGTTTTTTCAGGTTCTCTTCTCCTTTACGGCGCTCTTCCAATTGCGCTTTTGATTTTGGGGATCATGATGCTGCAAAAAAAGGAGTACGAAAAATTTGTCGGCATTTTACTCATCACAGGCGCAGGTCTTCGAATGTCGGGCTTTATTATTTCTACCGCTCAAATTATACCCTTTTACCCGATTGATTCTTTTTATACCCTTAACCTGCTTAGATTTATTATGCCGGTTGCTTTGTTATATGCCGGTTTTTGGCTGCTATATCCAAAAAGCAAAGCAGGGGCATATACCCAAGAGGCCATGCAGCCGGAGAGTACGGTTGTGTTTTCTAAAAACACCTCTGTAGAAGCAGGAGCAGCAACAATGAGCGCAGCTCCCGAAATCAAAAAACCAAACTTATTGTGGATTATTATCGGATTTGCGGTTACGGCAGTGTTGTTTTTTACCAGCCTTGAGTACATAGAGGATATCTGGTATCTGTTCGTCATGTTTATTCTTTTTGACCTTGCCGCCTTGGGACGATATTTCGAGCAAGTGAAAGTGTATAAGAAGATGCTGAAAGAGGCCGAAGGCTTAACAGCCGCCGGCGCTCCCATTGTAAGCCGTGCGCTTGCAGCCCCCGCAACAATAAGGGTTATGCGCAAGTCAAGCATGATAGGAGCAGTTGTGCCCTACAAGGTTTATCTGAACAACGAATTTATCGACAAGATTAAAAACGGTAAAACCTTAGATATAGTTACTTCCGTTTCCCATAATATCGTCAGAGTATTTGACAATTACGGCAATCCGTTTGCCGGCGATTTTACCGTTGACCTCGAAGAAGGCGGCTACGCCGAGGTATATGTCAAGGCCGGCCGCTTCGTAAAGAAGTAAGTGGAAAATAAATCTTCTTTAAGGACATGACAAAAATTAATCTGTCGGGTGAAATATTATTCGCTATAAAGCTCCGTGAGGAGCGAAAAACATGGATAACCTCGTGCAAGCGTAGCGCAGCTCGATGCAGGGCTGTATAGATAGTTGAACTCCTACGGAGTTCGTACAGTAGAGAGGATATCACTTCTACCTCAAGCTGCCCCCCTGCGGGGGTTGCATGAGGTTATCCATGTATAAGTCCTGTCGGACTTTGATCGCCACACCTTAAAGAATATGTTGCCTGACAGATTAATTTTTGTCATGTGCTATCGTTCACTGTTCTGCCTGTTCTATTTCAACGCTCACTTCCGTTCCTTTGTTCGGAGAGGAATAAATAGTCATTTTTCCGTTATACATGGCTAATCTGGCGTGGATATTTTCCAATCCTATGCCCGATTTTACAGTTTGTGCATCAAATCCTACTCCGTCGTCGTGGACGGTAAGGGATACAAGGCCGTTGTCAATCATCAGTTGCACATTAATGGCTGTGGACTGCGCATGTTTTACGGCATTGTTGACCAACTCGTAGGCGCAGCGGTAAACCAACACTTCGAGGCGGTTGTCTAAGCGGGGATTTTCACCGAGGTATTGAAAATGAGCGCCCGGAACAGCCTGGCAAAAGTCTTCCAACGCCGTTTTCAGACCGTAGCGCATCAGCGATTCGGGCATGATGTGGTGCGCCACGCGGCGGAGCTCGCCGATAGATTGGTCCAGCATGTCCAAAGCCTTACCGTAACGTTCTACATCGGAGCCGTCCATAATGGCATAATGGTTCATATCTTTGAGGTTTAATTTAACAACCGACAACATGCCGCCCAAACCGTCATGCAGGTCGCGGGCTAAGCGCGAACGCTCGGCAGTTTCGCCGTCCAATACCGCTTGGGTGGCAATCAACTGCTGCTCCTGTTCCAACTGTTTTACTCTTTGTTCGGCTAATTTGCGTTTAATTCGGTGTCGGACTATTAATAAAACAATCGCCAGCAGCATGATGACAGCTATGACAGAACCAAGCTCTATGTAGAGTTGTTCCTTTTCTTCCAAGGCGGCGATGCGCATCTCTTTCTTCTCTGTTTCATATTTGATGGACAAATCGGAAACTGTGGTATGAAAACTCTTTTCGGAGTATTGTGCATTCAGTTCCGAATATTTTTTAAGGTAATAAGCCGCTTTCTCCGTATTTCCCATGTAAATATTCGCCAATGCAATATTTTCGACAAGATTTTGCAAATCGTCCACGTAGGTAGCAGACGATTCCCATGCCTTGAGTGCTTCGGCTTCCGCTTCGCGATAACGTTTTTGCGCTAAATAAACATCTGAGAGTATCTTTCCCGAATAGGCATACAGGCTGATGTCTTTGAGCACTTCCGCTTGTCGGTACGATGCTTTGGCGTAGTGCAAAGCGCTGTCTAAATTATTCTTTTTTAGGTAGATAGTTGCTAATAAACCCTTTGCATAACATCTGTTTACCTGACCGCTATATACGTTGTCGCCTCCCATTTTCGAGGCATACCGAAACGCTTCTTCTAAATTGTTTTGTTTTAGATAATTAAATGCGTATTCGTTACAAATGTGCGCGAAAGTCCAAGTATGTTGATAAGGGTCGTCATACAGTTCATTGTGGGTTTTTTCTGCTTGCTGCAAGTATCGGATAGCCGTTTCGGTATTACCCAATCTTCGGTTTATTTCGCTTAGATTGGTTAAGGTTGTTATGTATTTATCGTCATTTGTCCAGCCTTCATTTTCAAAAAAATCTAAGGCTTTCAGATAGTAATCCATCGCCGTATTGAATTTGCCTTGCTTTGCGTAGGTATATGCGATAGAGCGAATCGCCCTCCATTCCATTCTTTTGTTACCATGCCGTATAGCCAATTCTTGTTGTTGGTTAAAATAGGAAAATGCCCTTTCGCAATCGCCTTTAAAACAATAAACTACCCCCAAATTATCAAATATGCGCATTAACATTTCATGGTCTTTCAATTTTTGAGCAATCACAATGGCTTTATTACTATAGTGTATGGCGCTGTCTGCATCACAACTGTGGTACCAATTTCCAATTTCGCAATAGACTTCCATTCTCTGCCTTTCTGTATATGGCTGCGTGTTGAGCAGTTGTTTCAACGAATCAATGGAATGGCGCACGTAAGGGTCGTCTGTGTGCACGCCTGCTGTTGCGCTGCTTGCGGAGATAAATAAGAGCATTGTGAAAAAAAGTTTTTTCATCATATTTATGATCTTTAAAAACATGGTACAAAAGTATGATTTTTCCCGCTGTCGGCAATACCCCACAAGTGGGGTTTTTTCTTTTTTTGAAAAAAAACTCCCATAAGTGGGGTAACACCGCATTTTTTGATGTGCTACTTTTGCGGTAAAATTAACTAATCATTAAAACAAACAAATTATTAACCCATAAATTAAAAAAGCTATGAAAAAAATTATCTTAACAACGATTTTCGCTCTTTTTCTTGTATTGAGCGTTTCGGCACAGGACAACAAGGTAGGCTTTGGCCTCAAAGCCGGTATGAACACTGCAATGGAATATGGCGAAGACGGAACCACAGACCCTCGTACCGGTATTCACGGCGGAATTTTTGTCGAAATTCCGGTTGCCAGAATAGTGGATATTCAACCTGAGCTGGTGTATTCCATGCAAGGGTGCGGCGGTAGGAGCGGTACTGATAAATTCGACTACATCAACCTTCCGATTATAGTCAAAATTTATGTGAATCAAGCACGCTCATTCAGCATTGATTTTGGTCCGCAAGTGGGCTATATGATACACGACAATATTAATAGCAATAAACTGAATAAAGTTGATGCGGCTGTTTGCTTCGGAGCTACCTATAAAATTACAAAAAATATTCATGCAAATCTGCGTTTAAACTACGGTGTTTTAAAAATTGCAGATGGATACGACAATCGCAATGCCGTTGGTCAGCTTGGGCTAAGCTATAAGTTTTAAAGATTTTCACAGATGATTGATTATAGTGGTAAGGCGTAAAGCGATACAAAGCCTTAACGCTGCTAAAAGCGGTATTATTTTTGGTAATACCGCTTTTTTGTTTTTCAATCACCTGTTTGGACAGGTGCTAAAAATGACGGTAGATTTATCCTTTTTCCCAGCTTTAAGTATGCGGGTTAAGCTATTATTCACCAATTGATTCAAGCTTATACCTTGTATCTTTGCTGTAAGCGCGGCTTGTCGGTGTAATTCCGGTGAAACACGAACATTAAAACTTCCTTTATAACTTTTTTCAAGAGACAAATTTTCTTTTTCACAATCTTTAATGTGCTCTTCCACAACGTAATGAAAGGCAGAAACCAGTTCATCTACCGTTCTACCCTCGAAAGTAATCAAATCATTTATACCTTCTACTTTACCGAAAAAAACATTGTCATCAGCCGAAAACCGAACCGAGCCGATAAATCCTTTATATGTTAATACATCTTTCATAATAACCCTTCTTTTTTTAATTCATCAATGATCAACCTGATTTGATAACGCTTCAAAATCTTTCCGGGGTGTGGCTTGTGTAATTTTATTTTATGCACATCTTTTTTAAAACATACCCTGGATCCTACCCCTTCAATTTCTTTATAGCCCATATATTTCAGTATTGTTCTTAACTCCATGTAGGTAAAATCCGCAGGACAAGCAAGCATTTTGGTTAACAGTTTTTCAAATTTTGACATATAGAAATATTTTACAAATATATTACTTTTTTTGCAACTAAAAAATAGTTGCTAATTTTTTTTATCCTAAAAAAATGCAAGAAATGACCATATACTTGGTGTATTTATTTGTAAATCACAGAAATAAATACATGCAAAAATAAAATTCACAGGAGAATTACATTAAGTGGCAGTCTTTTCTAACATAGTACAAAGTTAAAGATATTTTTTGTCTTTACAAACTTTAAACTAATTCATTTTTCCACCGTCTCTAAACTTACGGCGCTGAAGCCGCTTTGTTGGAGCACTGCTGCAACTTTTTCGGCCTCGTCTTTGCTCGCATAAGGGCCAACGATGTATTGGGTTTTACCGTCAACAACAGTGCGGGCTATTTCTTTGGAAGTGGCCTGCCGAACGGCCTTGTGCAAATTGTCGGGAAGCGAGCCGCCCAGCATTATTTGATATACGGCCTGCTTATTGACCGTGGTGCTGCCTGTTACAGGCTTTTTCCCTTCTTCGCTCCGTGCTAAGCTAAGCGTTATGGGCTTGCAGTCTTTGAGCGGAACAAGCATTGCATCTTTGAAGTCGCGTTTTATCGTGCTGCTATATTTCTGCGCTTCGCTGTAGGTGCGGAAAGCGCCGATGCTGCATACCCATTTTCCGTTGCGTTCGTCAATGAATACAGGCGAAAAATTTTTAAATGTTTTTATATCGGGCCTTTTACTGAACACGCCCACCTGATAGCGATAGCAGATGCCGTCTATCTGTTCGTTTTCAAAAATTTGGGTTTCTGTATTCGTCCGTAAAGTAAAATCTTTAGTTTCAGGAACGGCTACAATGGGCGCCTGTACTATCGGTTTCGGCAGATGATAGATTTTTTCGGGACGCGGTGTAAGCGTGGTTTGAACAGGGGCCGAAAAGTTTTCTGTGGCGGCTTTCTTCGGCGCAGTTATGGGTGAAACCGTTATTCCCTGCGTCAATAAGCCGTACTCCAGTTCCTGTATTTCTTTATTCAACTGTTGGATTTCGCGTTGATATTGAATTAGCGTTTGTTCGCGTATTTCTATTTTTACAGCGATGGTTTTACGTTCCTGCGCATTGGTCGAATTACTGTAGTCGGCGCGCAATTGGTCGAGGTCTGCTTGCGCGCTCTTGTTGCGTTGCTGTATTTTTTGCAGTTCCTGCACTTGCCGATAGTAGCCTGCTTCGGAAGCAGTGTCATTGATTATGGCATCGGCAGGTTGTTCAATGTAAGCAGGCGCTTCGGCAGGTTGAAGCGCGGCAGCCTTCACTATATCTGACCATTGCCTGAGCGGTTGTTTTACAGGAGCGCCTTCCAAGGCAATTTTATATACGGTGATGCTGTCTTGTCCAACGTTGCGGGTAGAAGCAAAGCAGGCATAAAGATTGTCGGTATCGGGAACGAAAAGCATATCGTCGCCTGTTGAAGAAAGGGGAAAGCCTAAATTTTCAGGAGTACTCCATTCGCCGCTAATCGGGTCTTTCACGGTTTTGTACAGGTCGTAGCCGCCCATGCCGTAATGCCCGTTGGAAGCAAAGTACAAGGTGCGGCCGTCGGGACAAAGATAAGGGAAACGCTCATCGAAGGAGGTGTTCACGGTTTCGCTGAGGCGCTCAGGAGCGCTCCATTCGTCATTCGGCATCAGGCGGGTCTCATAAATATTCCAACCCTTATCGTCCTGCGCGTCGAAATAAATGACCTTCGGATTTTTAGACGAAAGATACATAAAGGGTCTTATTTCGCTACTAATAGCCGTTTTTAAAAACGAGTCGGGCGTAAAACTCCAAAAACCGAGTAAAGAGAGGTCATAATAGCGGTAAAATTCTTTTAAAGGGACTGTTTTATAAGCCGTTACCTTTGGCGCTGCTGTAAAGTTCAGCATATTTTTACCATTTTCACAAAGCGTTATTTCCTTCAAAATTTCCATTTGAAAAACAGAATCGGGTTGTTCTTGGAGCAACTGATTAAAAATAACTAAGGCCTCGTCGAATTTATAGGCCAAGCGCAACTGGTTACCCTTTTTTAGTTCGCTTTGTAAATTTTCGTTTTGTGCTGTAACAGCGAAAGATACAAATATACAACAGCAAAAAAGCAATATGTTTTTACCTTTTTTCACATTACAAAGGTATAAATTCTTTCTTTTTTAATAAAAAATACTACCTTTGCAGTCCTTAAATTTATGATTACATTATTAAAAAACATTAGAATTCATGCAAAGTAAAGGTGTTATTCGTTTGGTAGCCATTATCATAGGATTGGCTTGCCTTTATCAATTATCATTTACCTGGGTAGTAAATCGTCAGGAAAGTAAGGCTCGGGATTATGCAGCTGCTGCAAGGGCTGCTGCCGAAAGAGACCCTAATTTTTCAGATGAATTAAACAGGACTTTTCTTTTGGACTCCCTGTACAATGCCCGCGAAAAATATTATTTAGATTCCATTGCGGCCGAAAAGGTGTTTTTCGCTTTCACTTACAAGGACTGTAAGGATAAAGAATTAAATCTTGGTCTCGACCTTAAAGGCGGTATGAATGTTACGCTGGAGGTTGCGGTGGTGGACATAGTGAAAGCCTTGTCGAACTACAGTTCGGCGCCCGATTTTACGGAAGCCGTTCAGTTAGCAGTGCAAAATCAGCAGAGTTCCCGCTCTGATTTTATCACACTTTTCGGCGAAGCCTGGGACAAGGTGTCTCCGGGGCAGCCGCTGTCAAAAATCTTTGCTACTTATGAGTTGCGTGAACGTATTAAACCGGAAACGACTAATTCTCAGATTTTGAGTATTTTACGTGAAGAGGCGGAAAGCGCTATAGCTAATTCTTTTAATGTGTTGCGTAACCGTATCGACCGTTTTGGCGTAACGCAGCCCAATATCCAACGTTTGGGTAATAGTGGCCGCATCTTGGTGGAGCTTCCCGGAGTTAAGGAACCCGACCGTGTTCGCAAACTGCTTCAGGGAACCGCTTCGTTGGAATTTTGGAAGACCTTCGATTATCCTCGTGAGGTATATCCATGGTTAGAAGAAGCCAATCGTTTAATTCGCGATATTAATGCCGCTGCAAACGTAACGGAAGAAGCGGAAACAAGCTTGGATAGCCTCCTGCAACAAAATGCGGCGCAGGATTGGGCTCAGGAAAATCCCTTATTTATGGTTTTAAACCCGCATGTTGACGGACAACGGCAACTTGTGCCGGGCCCTTGTATCGGCTTAGCCCACTATCGCGACACCGCCACGGTGATGGCCTATCTGAGGATTCCTGCGGTTAGGGCTTTGTTCCCCCGCGATTTCCGTCCGATATGGGGAGTGAAACCTTATGAACATGATAAGTCAGGGGTAATGTATGACTTGGTGGCTATTAAGGCAGACGCCCGCGATGGACAGGCTCCGCTCGACGGCGCTGTGGTTACCGACGCCCGCAAGGGATTTGGTAATACGGGGGGAAGTCCCCAAGTAGATATGGCGATGAATGCCGTAGGAGCAAAAATTTGGGCGCAGTTGACCAAAGAAGCCTTTGGGCCCGATGAAAAAGGCATAACCCAACGTTGTATCGCTATTGTGCTGGACGGTGCGGTTTATTCCTATCCCCGCGTTAATGGTGAAATTACAGGCGGTCGATCGGCAATTTCCGGTAATTTTACTGTGCAGGAAGCCGACGACTTGGCTAACGTGTTAAAATCGGGTAAATTACCCGCCCCTGCGCATATTATTGCGGAAGCGGTGGTTGGCCCCTCGCTCGGACAGGAGTCCATTAATGCCGGTATGATGTCTTTCTTGCTGGCATTCGTCATGGTGCTGCTATACATGATTCTATTCTACTATGGTGCAGGCGTTGTCGCTAATTTTGCCTTGATTACCAACGTAGTCTTTTTGTTTGGCGCCTTAGCCTCCTTCGGAGCAGTGTTAACCCTCCCCGGTATTGCAGGTATTGTGCTTACGCTGGGTATGGCGGTGGACGCCAACGTAATTATATATGAACGCGTGAAGGAAGAATTGCGGGCAGGCAAGAGCCTGCGCATGGCCGTAACCGACGGTTATAAAAATGCTTACTCGGCCATTATAGACGGTAACCTTACCACAATTATTACCGGTATAGTATTGTTCTTCTTCGGTTCGGGTCCCATTCAGGGCTTTGCCACTACTTTGGTCGTAGGTATTATTACCTCCATGATTACTTCTATCTTTGTTACCCGCCTGATTTTTGAAGCACGTTTGGCTAAAGGTAAACATATTTCTTTCGCTACTAAGTTTACGAAAGATTTCTTAGCCAACACGAAAATTAATTTTATGAGTATTCGCAGGCAGGCATACATTTTTTCCGGCAGCGCGCTGGTAATTTGTTTTGCGTTTATTTTCGTCAAGGGCTTTTCTTTTGGTGTTGATTTCACAGGCGGCCGTACTTATGTGGTGCGTTTTGACCAACAGGTGTCGCTTAATGATGTGCGCAGCGCTGTAACGGCTGAATTTGAAGGTGCCTCCGAAGTAAAACAATTCGGCGCGGAAAGTCAGGTGAAAATCACAACTACTTATATGATTGAAGATGAGTCGTCCGTGGCCGACAGTTTGATTGACCGTAAACTCTACGTCGCATTGAACGGGTTCTTTAGCAATGGCATTTCTTTGCCCGACTTCCTGTCAACTTTGGAAAATCCTAATGGTATTATCAGTTCCGAAAAGGTAGGGCCTACCATTGCCGCCGATTTAAAGCGCAACTCGGTATTTGCCGTAATATTTGCGCTTTTTGCCATCTTCCTGTATATTGCTGCTCGTTTCCGCAACTGGTCATGGGGCTTGGGAGGCTTAATCTCTATTGCGCACGACACGGTCATTGTCTTAGGTTTTTACGCCATTTTCTCCGGTGTCCTGCCTTTTACGCTTGATGTGGATCAGACCTTTATTGCGGCGGTGCTTACCATTATCGGTTATTCCATCAACGACTCGGTGGTTATTTTCGACCGTATCCGCGAGTATCATACGCTGTTTCCGAAACGAGAGTTGTTCCAAAATATTAATGAGGCTTTGAACAGCACCTTGTCGCGTACGGTCAATACCGCAGGGACTACATTGGTGGTCTTAATCATGATAGCCATCTTCGGCGGCGAAGTCATTCGCGGATTTGCCCTTGCATTGTCTCTTGGTGTGATTGTCGGTACTTATTCTTCTATCTTTGTGGGAACGCCTATTGTTTACGACTTGCATATCCGTAAGGGAGCGAAAAAAATAGCAGGGACTAAAAAGTAGATTTTGCCGCCCTGTATTCGGCTAAACTGTACTTCTTCCGTCCAAACGGTGGGGCGGCTTGGCGGCAGGAGGGGCTTCCACTACACTTGATACGAGGCACAAAACTTGAAAATCCGCACTGCTTTTCGGGCGGGCTACACCGCCACTTGTGCCAAACCGCTTGTTGGGCGCAGGCATTGTCACCGTTTTCCTTATTTTTATATGTTAATGAATTTATTATCTGAAAGTTAGGCTTAATGGTCAAAAAGTATGATAAAAACGCTATAGTCATTTGATATTTATATATTTGCAGCATTTATAGAGAAATGGTTAAAAACGTTGCTTTTATTGTAAATCTGTACACATTGTAAAAAATGGGATTAAGTTGCAGAAACAGAATTATTTATGTAAATCATGCGGCAAACAATTTGTTTTTCGTCAAAAGATTGACAGTCAATTACTTTACAAAGAGTATGTTT
>WRMN01000033.1 GCA_009777095.1 Bacteroidales bacterium
CTCCGGCGCTACTTGCAACCGAACACCATCATTCCACACCTTATATTCATTGGTGTAATAGAGGTAGGCGTTACTCGCAGGCGCTTGGAAGATACCCGGAACTTCGACCCGTAAATCAAGATTAATAGTGCGCTTTTCATTTGGGTTCATACCTGTGAAATAAAAAATCACATAGTTTTTATCTATTTCTACAAAATCGGCCTGTGCTTTTTCCTGTATCTCTTTTAATTGCCAATGCTGCGGCGATGCCCCTGCGGGAATACCTATCAGCGCAACGGTCATGGGTAGGGGCGAATCGGTTTTGTTTTGCACAACGGTTGTCAGGCGAGCCGTTTCGCCTACATTCTTATTTTCATTGTCTATTTTCGTTGATAAATCAACCATGCAATTGGGCGAGGAATTGGGTGTAAGCGAGGTCCAACTGAAGTTTAACCCATAGCTGGCATTTTTTACTCCCGAATACGAAATCTGCACTATGTTTTCCCCTTCGCATGAATATTTCTGTAAGGAATCTATACGAATATCTAAATTTTTTAGCGAGATATTGTGTTCTATTACTTTATTGTTAATCGTTAATGTTACTTTAGGATTTTTGTCAAAAACGACAGGATAGCGTACATCGTAATCTATTATTGCTTTAAGGGCTAATAAGGTAGCTTGCGTGGAACCGAAACCATAATTTGAACGTGATTTCATCAATTCTGCATAAACTTGCTGAATATGAGACTTATCGGAAGTCGGCGATTTTAATAATGCCGACAAATGCAGTGCGTTTACTTCCGTATTATAGGAGCGTCCCCATGAATAGGTGATAGAGTTTGAATTTTCGGCACGGTCGTAGCCTTGCTTATCTACAATTGTATGTAGTTCGGCAAGCAGTTTTTCGGCGATATCATACTCATTGAAATTACAAGCGGCATTAGCCAATAACGCCAAGCGGTAAATATCTTTCGACTTCAAGGCCTCTTCCACAGCGGCGTTGTACTCGGTTTTTATTTCTTTGATACCCGCCTCGCTCAAGGCATATACGGTATAAGCATTGGTTACAGCTGAGTTTGGCGTGGAATAACGGTATTTGCTCTCTTCCTGTATGAAATTACCCTTTCTGTCGCGATGGTCTAATAAATAATTTTTTGTACGAACGATAATTTCATTATCAAGTCCTGCTATTCCGAAACTTTTCATTTCCACCAAGTGCATCAAACATTTTGCCGTCAACGTGATATTGGCAATTCCATCGCCAAACCAGCCAAAACCGCCTTTAGCGTTTTCGTAAGAAAGTATCTTGGAATATCCTTTTTTAATATAATCCCGCAACAATTTTTCGATTTTTGGTTCATTCTTCTTTGTCTTTACGAGATAATTCAATGCCGCCGCATCAATAAACAGTTTAGAGGTCGTTTGTTCAAAACAGCCATTTGGTTCTCGAATAATACTGTTGCTTCCCAGAATCATTTGCTGCAAGACATCTGCATTCATCACAAAATTACCTTGCATAGAGCCATCTATCGGCTTATTAGCAACAAAACGATAGCTTGCCGTACTGTCTGTGGAAGCAAAAGAGGCTTGTGTAGGAAAACCTTTCGGAACAATCTCTACTTGCTCGCCAACACGGTCTTCAACGCCTTTCCCTTTGAAAGAGGTATAAAGATGCGTTTCTCCGTGCTTGTAGTTTACTTGATATGGAATGTAAACAGTAGTTGTGGAATGGGGTGCTATTTCAACATTTTTTTCTTTTGTATAGTTATCCATTAATTTAAAGTAGTAATAATCGCTGCTGATGAGCGTTCCTTTCAAGGGTTTATCGGTTTGATTTTTTAATATTACAGGTAGTTGCAGCATATCGCCGAAGCAAAAATAAGCAGGTAGTTTTGTTGTGATGGAAAAAGGCAAGTTGGTAAAATAAGTCATTTCGCCGTGCCCGGGTTTGTTGCCGCCTATGCCTTCGGCAATCACACGAAAACCACCCACCGCATCTGAATTGTACAATTTTACTGAAGCCTTGCCCAAAGTATCGGTATTTATATTTGGGTTCCAGTAAAGTGTACGGCGAAAATCCGTACGTGACTGCCTTGTCGGTTTTACATAATTATACGGATTGTAGGTTTGGTGAAGCGCAGTAGTAGCATCGGCAGCCGGAATCACTACTGATACATATTGCGGCGCGTATTTTATTTCTTTACCTAAAGTTTTATATTTAGGTAAGTTTCTACTCCATCTATTGCCTGTACGTTTAGTGGTAATAATAATTACACCATTAGCGCCACGCGAACCGTATATAGCAGTTGCAGAAGCGTCTTTCAATATTGTAATGGAAGAAATTCCTTCGGAGGGAATATTGTTAATATTTTCCACAGGCATACCGTCTATAACATACAGAGGCGTCCTGTGCAAGTCGTATGACCCGATGCCTCGTATGCTTATATTCTCACCTGCGCCGGGCGAAGCGTCGGTAACTGCTACTCCTGCTGCGCTTCCTTGCAAAACTGTGGATACGTTGGAAATAGATAATGAAAACGGATCCTTTGAAACTGTTGACACGGAACTTGTTAAATTATTTCTTGTTGCTACGCCGTAGCCAACGACTACTGTTTCTTCCAATGCTGTTGCATTATTGATATCTATGAAATCGGGCATCTCGTTCGTATCTGTTTTTTTCCCTTCCGCTACTTTTTCGCCTTCTAAAATAATGCCTGTCCGAGCCCGAACACGACTAACCGTTGAACTGTCTGCTAATTCTTTTTGTATGGCGCGCAAATCAAGGCTCAGGGTATCAATTTCTATTCCTCTATTGTTGTAATGTACGGCATTGGCTATCAGTTGCAGCTTGCCCGACCTGTCCACATTAGTAAACAAGAACTTGCCCGACTCGTTGGTGCGAAGGTGCGCTACCGTTTTTTCCTGTCCGTATGAAACAAGCCAGACATTGGCCTGTACTCCGGTTTTAGATTCTTTGTAACGAACGGTTCCGCCAATTAATCCAAGCGAAGTCGGCGGGCTTTTTATGTCAATATTCGGGTTATTTACATCGTGCCACGTAAACCGCCGCCATCCGTGCGTAAGCAGCACATAGTCGATACTCTGCATGGCTTTTTCCTTGGTTGGATTAAAATAATACGAAGCGTCTTCCACCTTGTCTTTTAATTCCGAACTCATCAGTAGCCACGAGAGAATATTGTCTTGCCTGTCGTCGGCAAAAGCGTGGATTTTATCGTCAATAACCGTGAGGGAAAGATTTGCAGATAGAGGATTATTGTTGGCATCATAAGTTTCTATATCAAGTGTTACCTCTTCGCCTGGGAGATATTCTGTTTTATCGGTAGTGATCTGTATATTCATCGGCGCACGTTCGCCAATATATATCAACCGCTCGCATTGTTCCACGCCTTGTCGGTTAAGCAGGGTTACACGCGCAATACCGAAAGGCAGACTGCTTACATCTATTAAATGTTGTCCAAGCGTTTCAGCGCCTGTGAAGTCTTGCGTAATAAGCGTTTCACCGGAAGTTATTGTAACAAAATAAGGCTCCCTGTGAGGTGTATGCACAATGAGTTTCAACGTGCTTTTATTATGGTTTGATACTCGCATCGAATAAGCGGTTTTCAGGGCTTTCGGCAAATTGTAACGTTGCGTTATTCCTTGTGGAGAAGTGATTACTGCATAGTATTTTTCGCCTTGTTGCGGTGTGAAATCTACACTACCCAAACCCATCCATTCACTGCGAAAACGGACAATTAATTTATCGGAGCTATCTCGTATCTCACCTTCTGCATCGGCAGGTTTTCCAAACTCGTTGGTAATTTTAAATGCAAGATTCCCTTCCACATTTTCTACGAGGTAGCCTCCTTCGGGGAAAAATTGCAGATTTAAACTGTTTAAAACTAATGGAATGCTTCTCGAAACGGCTTCTGTGCTGCCTTCATAATTTATCATCACATTCAGTATTCCATCTGCCGAATGAATTGTTTGAGGCAAGATGGCTGTAAGGGCGATTTTTCCGTTACGGTCGGTGCGTGCATTGGCTGTATGTACATTTTTTCCTTCCACGTTTACGACATAGCTAATCGGATAATTGGACAGGGGTTCATTTTGCTGTGTTTTTACCTCAAGATTAGCCTTGATTTCATCGCCTGCGCTATAGGCTTTGCGGTCAAAATCGAGATTCATCAATAAAAGCGGCATTTGCGCTTTTTGGACAAAAAGCTCTTTTGTGTAAGCATCGTTCTTATCAAAATTACGTATCCAGGCGGTATATGCCCGCAGTTTATACTGTCCTCCCGATGCATTTTGAGATAACCAATACGAGCCGGCGCCTATGCCGTTTTTTATGTAAATGGAAAAGGTCTTCTCCACTCCGCCGCGAGGATTGAGCAACTCTACGACTGCCACTTCGCTTAATGCTTCCTGAAGATTTAATGCCGCGTCTGTAACATACAACTTAAACCAAATCCGCTCGCCGGGTTGATAGAAAGTACGGTCGGTGTGCAGGTATATTTTTTCTATAGGGTATTTATTGATGAAATGCTCCCATTTTACTTCTTCCTGAGAAAATCCAATTGTTACAAAAAACAATATGAAAAAGATACTGATGGATAATTTTTGTTTCATAATCTTAAAACTTCATTGTGATTGTAAATGTAACATTGCTTGTTCCCGGCATATTAAAATAATCGAGTCCCTGCGCCGCTGCATAACCGAATAAGGGGCGCGCGGCATCAACGCCGCTATAGGCCGACCACAGGATTAAATTATTAACCCCAAAGGAAAGTATCAGTTCAGGTATCTCAATATATTTACTCAAATCGTAAGAAAGGCTAATGCTGTGAAAACGCAGGGTAGAAGCGTCTTCAATGGCCTCTTCGGCAATGCCGATTATTCCTTTGGAATAATAAGGACTGTCGAAAGGAGTCCGTGCCGAGCGATTTAGCGCCGATTGATTGGATACGCCTAAATAATTCATGGTATTAAGCGTTCCGTTCCAACAATCACCCCCTTTCGTATAGCCAAGTGAACAGTTAAACTTCCAATTTTCCCACCTTAAACCGAAATTAAAATTAAGCACATAATCAGGAGCAGGATTTCCTATAACCCCCATTGTTCCATCGGTTTTTTCTCCATAAATTACCCCATAAGGTTGGCCTTCCAAGACACTGATAGCTACATCAGAAAAACCGACTATCGGAATTCTGTTGTTATTTACAAGCAGTCGTTTTACCATTGTTTTATAGGTAGTGAAATTAACGTCTATATTCCACTCTGTTTTATACCAATCCCAATCCAAAAAACGGAGATCACCGCTGTTATTATACGTTATTTCCCAGCCTTCCTTGCTCCAATCAACGGCATTGTTCAATTCGAAACGGTTGTTTTGAAAAACAGGAAGAATACCGTTTTTTGTTTTATCCCAAAAATAATTAAGCATAAAATTGCCCCAATTATTATAATAGCTGTCGCTGCCAAAATCAAGCCCTATCTCGTGGCGGAGCGTAGCTTCGGTATTCAAATCCGAAGCGCTATATAAAGGAAATTGTTCCCTGTAATTTCTAAAATCTTCAGTGTTGAATATAGTACCGGCATAATAAGGTTGCTTATAGTAAAGCGGCGCTTCGTTTTGTGTATGCGAAAACGAATAGCGCAGCTTTAGGCGCAAATTGTAGATATCCCAATCATAAAAAACATTATCAAAAGAAAATGTAAGATTAAGTCCTTCATTAAGAAATACTTTTGCCTTGCTTAGGGTATTCGAATTATGGACGTTTAGCCAAAAATTGTAAAGAATTACGTCATAAGCAGCTTCTTCATTTCGCCACGAAATACCTACATCGTTAGTGATACGGTTTAAAGAAAGAATACCTGCTTGCGTGTAATCTGCATTATAATTCGTTGTATTAAAATTGTAATTTATATACAGGGTTGAATATAAAAGTTTATTAAGCTCATAATATGGTTTATTGTCAAAAAAAGTGTACTTATATTGCAGTTTTGAGTTCAGCGTTTTAGTTGTTTCCTCCCGTCCGTTGGCATTTTCAATCATATTTAGTGCGTATGGCATAAGGCCCGATTGAATATTCTGCTTGTTATAATCATAGCCGATAACCCAATCCCATGATTGATTCGCTAACGAAAAAACAATAGACGCTTTACGATGACTTTCCTTATCTAAATTGTTAGCTATGTAACGGTAAGGGTTATCCACAGCATTAGTGTAGCGATGTTCCGTGCCGTCAGCATTGGTGTATGCCTTTCCGCCGCTGTATCCGCCGCGGCTGTTGTCAAAATCGGGAGGCGTACAGGCAATATCATAAAACAAATGCGCATAGTTGCTGCCGTTTTCGGTCAGTTTGTTGCGCGTTTCCGAATAATTAGCCTTAATCCCTATTTCGGCATTCGCCAACCACGAAACATATATATCGCTGATATTCAGTTTGAAGTCATTTGTTATAGATGAGGATTCAGGTACAACTCCTTTATTCAGTACATTCGTATAACCCAAATCCAAAAACGCTTTTTTGAATAGTGGTGAGCTATATACGAGCGAATTAAGTGTTCCAAACGAGGGACGAAAAATAGTGTAGGGGTCGTAACTTGTATTGATGGACTCGCCCCAACTAAATATATCATCAGGCGGGAGGCTTTGTCCATATTCGTTTTGTCGCTTCGGCAAACGATTCACCCAACCTAAGGATAATTGTGAATTAAAGGTAAAATGGGTCTTGCTTGGTTTAAAGCCTTCATAGGCAGGGTAAAGAATATAACGCTTTGTTTTTTCGTCAAATACAATACGACTGTATTGCGGTGGTTTGTTGTAATAACCATAATAGTCGCGTTCAACTACGCTTCCATCTGCAAAAAAGCGCTTTTTGACTATGGCATCGCTATCAGGTCTTTCTTCTGTGTATGGATACTGTTGTGCCTGCGCATCGCGGATAGTTACGTTCACAGTATCTATAGTAAGCAGTTGTCGGATTTTCTTTTCACGCTGAGCAAATGCGTTGATATTTAATAGTATAAATATTATGAGAAAAGTGTTTTTCATGTTGTAAGTATCCCTAAAATTCTACAGCAAATATAGGGATTTTTTTTGAACGATGATTTAGAAATTCAAAACAGTTTCTAATTTCATCTTTTTTTACTATATTTGCGGCAATTTTAAATTGAGGCATATTATGCGTATATTGTATGTAATTATTATTCAGCTGTTTGTGTGTTTAAATTATTCTATTGCTGCTCAAAACTTACCGGCAGAAGAAGATGCGAAGACAGGCGATTTGCGTTTGTTTCAGAACCGTTATCAGGAGGCTATCTTGTCTTATAATAAGGCTATTGAAAGAGATAGTCGCCTGTGGAAAGCTTATTTGGGCAGGGGAGAGGCCTATACGAAATTGGGCGACAATACCCGCGCTATCAGCGACTATACGCAGGCAATTGCACTTTCGCCCAAATATACGGAGGCCTACTACCGCCGCGCGGCTTTATATGTAGAGCGCAACGAATACGCCAAGGCTGTTGACGATTATTCGATGATAGTAGCCTTGGATTCGGCTTATGCCAAGGCTTATATGCACCGTGGAATAGCCTATCATAAATTGCAGCAATATGCGGAAGCGGTAAATGATTTTTCACAGGCGATAGCCCTTGACTATTATCTGTCAGACGCTTATTACTATCGGGGAATTTCCAAAATATCCCTGCTTGCGCCCAAAGAAGCTGTGGCCGACTTTTCCTTGGCTATTCAAATCCTGCCCGATGCAGCCCCTTATTACAAGGAGAGAGGCATGACTTACTATATGCTGGGCGAGTGGAAATTAGCTGATGCCGATATGAATAAAACCGTAGAGTTGGACAGCGAATTACAATCGTCTGTAGAAACTATTAAAAAAATGTTCCGCTAAGCAAAGATTTATGAATTTATTATGAGAATACAACGAATAAGCAAATTGAGTGAAACGCCCGCTAACGAGGCAGTAGATGTCAGCAGCATCAAAGATATCGTAGCTAAGTATAAAGGAAAAAAAGAAGGGCTGATTGCCTTGTTGCAAGAGGTGCAAACGGTTTACACCTACCTGCCAAAACAGGCGCTCCAATATATCGAAGCGGAATTGAATTACACCTTGGGCGAGTTATACGCGGTGGCCACTTTTTACGCGCAGTTCAAATTAAAACCATCGGGAAAGTACTCCATCAAAGTGTGTAAGGGAACTGCCTGCCACGTGCAAAATGCCGGCGCTGTAATGGACGAATTAGCCTCTTTTTTGAAAGTAGAAGACGGCGAAACCACCCCTGACGGAAAATATACGCTTGAATCGGTTTCCTGTCTGGGTTGCTGCTCCTTAGCTCCGGCCATGATGATAGGTGAGGAGACTTTTGGAAAACTGAACGGAGAAGCCGCTGTTAAACACGTTAAAAATTTTGTGTAATGAGTATAAATTGTGTAGTAAAAGTGGGAATGGGCAGCTGCGGATTGGCTGCCGGCGCCCAAAAAGTATATGACCGCCTGTCGGAATTGCACCAACAAAATCCGAACCTCTTCCGCATGGAAAAAACCAATTGCATTGGCATGTGCTATTGCGAACCTTTGGTGCAGGTAGATATGGACAATAGCAGTGTAATTTACGGCCGCGTAACGGTTGATAAAATAAAAGCCATTTACGAAAACCATCTCCTTAACCAACAAATACTGAATGAAGAGGTAGTTTATTCTCCCGATTTCGACGCTCCCGAAAACAGCTTCTTGAACGAGCAAACGAAATGGGCCTTGCGCAATTGCGGTGTTATTAACCCCGAATCAATTGAAGATTATGAATCGCGCGGCGGCTATTCGGCCGTTAAAAAAGTGGAAACATGGACAAGCGAAGAGATTATTAACGAAATCCTCAAAAGCGGCTTGCGCGGCAGAGGCGGCGGCGGCTTCTCAACCGGCACAAAATGGCAATTAGCCGCCAAACAGGTTAATGAGCGCAAGTATATTGTGTGTAATGCCGACGAAGGCGACCCTGGCGCTTTTATGGATCGTTCTATCTTGGAAGGCGACCCGCACGGTGTGATTGAAGGCATGATTATTGCAGCTAAGGCCATTGGCGCCTCTCAGGGTATTATCTACTGCCGTGCCGAATATCCGCTTGCCATCAAACGCTTACGAATAGCATTGGAACAGGCGCGTAACAAAGCTTATCTTGGCCCCAAATTTGATATTTATGTGAAAGAAGGCGCAGGCGCATTTGTTTGCGGAGAAGAGACCGCCCTGCTCGCTTCTATCGAAGGAAAGCGCGGAATGCCTAACAAACGTCCGCCCTTCCCTGCAGAAAAAGGATTGTGGGAAAAACCTACCAACATCAACAACGTGGAAACCTACGTGAGCGTTCCCGTTATTATTATGCAGGGCGCCGATAAATACGCAGCCATGGGGACCGAAAAGGCCAAGGGCACCAAAGTGTTTGCCGTAACCGGTAAAATAGAAAAATCAGGTCTGGTAGAAGTGCCTATGGGAACGCCCATTAATAAAGTTATTTTTGATATTTGCGGCGGCGTACCTGACAATAAAAAGATTAAAGCGGTGCAGTTAGGCGGCCCCTCCGGCGGTTGCGTTCCCGCAAATATGCTGGACACGGTAATTGATTACGACGCTATTATAAAAACAGGCGCCATTATGGGATCCGGCGGCATGGTGGTAATGGACGAAACCACCTGCATGGTCGATGTGGCTAAATTCTTCCTCAGTTTTACTCAGGGAGAATCGTGCGGAAAATGCACTTTTTGCCGCCTCGGTACGCTAAGAATGCTCGAAACATTAGACCGAATCACCAAAGGCGAAGGAAAAATTGAAGATTTGGACATGCTCGAAGATTTAGCTAACGAAATTAAAAACAATTCGCTTTGCGGCTTAGGCCAATCGGCGCCTAACCCTGTTTTGTCCACCTTGCACTACTTCAGAGATGAATACGAAGCACATATTAATGAAAAACGATGTCCTGCCCTGCAATGTACCGCATTGATTCGTTATGAAATTGATCCCGAAAAATGTATAGGCTGTAAATTGTGTAAGAAAAATTGTCCGGTGCAATGTATTGAAGGAGAATTGAAACAACCGCACAAAATAGATAACGAAAAATGTATTTGTTGCGGCGCCTGTTATCCGAAATGCAAATTTGAAGCGATTAAAAAATATTAATATGAGCACGAAAACGATAAAAATAAAAATAGATAATCAGTCCATAGATGCTATTCAAGGAGAAACAATTTTAAATGTTTGTAAAGCTATAGGAATAGAAATCCCGCATCTTTGCCACGACCCCAAACTGAAGCCCTTTTCCTCTTGCTTTGTGTGCGTGGTCGAAATTAAAGGATACAGAACGCATCAACCTGCCTGTTCTACCATTGTGCAGGAAGGCATGGAGATTTTTACCAACTCCGAAAGTGTGGTTAAATCGCGCAAAACGGCTTTAGAACTGCTGTTGAGCAACCACTATGCCGATTGTCTTGCCCCTTGCAAATTAACCTGCCCCGCGGGCGTTGATGTGCAGGGTTATATCTCTCTGATTGAAAAAGGTCTTTATCGGGAAGCGATTGCTTTGATTAAAGAGACCAATCCCTTGCCTGCCGTTTGTGGGCGCGTGTGCGTACGCCCCTGCGAAGCCAAATGCCGCCGTCAATTCACCGAAGACGGCCTTCCTGTGGGCATTGACTACCTGAAACGCTTTGCGGCGGACTTCGATATGGTTTCAAATTCGCCCTACACGCCGAAAGTGAAAGCTTCCAACGGCAAAAAGGCAGCTATTATCGGAGGAGGGCCTGCCGGTTTAACTGCAGCTTATTACCTCCAGATAGCAGGTTTCCAAGCCGATATTTACGAACAGAAAGAAGCGGCTGGCGGCTGGCTGCGCTATGGCATTCCTGAATACCGTTTACCCAATGCCATTTTAGATCAGGAAATTGCAAATATTACCAAATTAGGCGTAAAAATTTTCACCCGTCAACAATTAGGAAAAAATTTACAGTATGCCGATTTAGAAAAAAATTATGACGCCATTTTCTTGTCCATCGGCGCGCAGGAAGGCGACCTGCTTGGAATTGGCGAAGCTCCTGCCCCCAATTTAGTTTCAGGCATTGATTTCCTGCGGAATAATGCGGAAACAAACAATAATATAGACCTTAGCGGTAAAAAAGTAGTGGTAATAGGAGGCGGCAATACCGCTATGGATTGCTGCCGTTCGGCCCGCCGTTGCGGAAGTACCGATGTAATTGTGCTCTACCGCCGCACCGAAGCCGATATGCCGGCCAACCCCATCGAAATACACGAGTCGAAAGTGGAAGGCGTGGAGTATATTTTCCTTGCCGCTCCCAAAGCCGTTTATTACAATGACAAGGGCGAGCTTACCGGATTGCAGTGTATCAAAATGAAAGCCGAAAAACTCCCCGGTTCCCGCCGCTCCAACATCGTCCCGATTGAGGGCAGCGAGTTTGACCTTCCCTGCGATTTAGTGCTGCCTGCTACCGGACAAAAAATTCAATATGAAGTGTTAGATCATATTAACGAATTTTACGCCCCGCAATCATTGCAGCTGAATAAGTGGAAAACGCTTGACGCCGATGAAACCACTTTCCAAATGAATATCCCTAAGATTTTTGCGGCAGGCGATGCGGTTACAGGGCCTACCAATATTATTCAGGCGGTTGCCGGAGGAAAAGCGGCGGCTAAATACATCGAACAATACGTGTTTAATGTCCCCTTTGAAACGCCCGTCCCACCCTTTGTAAGTACAAAAGACAACTTTGAAACTCCCAAAAAAGAGGATTATCAAAACAGATTTACCCCTTGTAAGCGTTATGAAATGCCTGTTTTGGCAGAAAACGAACGGCATAATTTTAACGAAGTAGAATTGGGCTATCAAGACAAGCGCTTAACCATAGCAGAAGCCGACCGTTGCTTGGAGTGCGGCTGCTCCGCTTTTTATAACTGCAAATTGCAGCAATATGCTACCCAATACGGCGTAAATCAAAAGCATTACGCAGGAAAGTATCAAAAATTTGACCTCAACTTCCAACACCCGCAGATTGAAATTGACAATAACAAATGTATCCTCTGCGGCCGCTGTGTCCGCGTTTGCAGGGAATATGCAGGAAACAGGGCCTGGGAATTTTTTAAACGCGGCTCCCAAACCTTCATCGCGCCCAATATGGAAGGCAAATTGTTGGAAAGCCGTTGCGATGCCTGCGGTTTGTGCATTGATACTTGTCCCACGGGGGCTTTAACCGAAAATTTCAAAAATAAACTTTTGCCCTTGCCTTACGAAAAATTTCCTGCTATTGACCCCTTCGGCTCAGAAGGTTTTGAAGTTGATTTGTTGATGTATAAAAACAGGGTGTATGGCGCTACCGCACGTGAGGGCGTGGTAAATCAGTATGGTTTAATCAATCGCGACATCAAGTTCGGATATACTGTCTTTAATCGGGAAGATAGAATTACGCAGCCCATGGTAAGAGAAAACGGAAAGCTGCGCCCCATCTCTATTGAAGCGGCGATACAACGAATTAAAGAGGAAACAGCCAAAGTAGCAGGCGAAGAAAATGCTGTGTATGTCTCGCCGGAATTGACCAACGAGAGCATGTACATGATTCAAAAATGGGCAAGAGCAGGTATGAAAACCAATGCGCTCAATGCTGCAAAAGGCATTGTTTTTAATTTGAATAAAAACGACAACCTGCAACCACAGGAACTCGCCGAAGCCAAGCGTCTGTACGTCATAGGAACAAACTTAGGTCAGGATCACCCGGTCATCAACCATATAGTGCAAAACATGCGCTATAAAAACCAAATTCCTGTTACTTACATTAGCAATGAAAAAGATTTTTACGCCTGTAGAGCAGATGCGACTATTGTTGTTAAAGACTACCATGCCTTTGCCAAAGCGCTTAATTACTACTTGTTAAAAAGCGAAAAAGCCTTTGGTATTTTCTTGGAAGGTTTGGCATTGAATTTCTTGGAATACAAAGAAAATTTACTGAAAGAAAACTACGCACAACTGCTCGAAAACTCCGGTATTGATGCAAGCATCGTAGAAAAAATCGCCAATGAGTTGATTGATACTCCCGAATCGGTGATTATTGTGTCGGAAAAAACCATAGATGAAGCCGCCTTCCAAGAATTGAAAAACACGATGTATCTCACCGAAAAGCAAGGCAAAATGTTTTCCGGCATAATGACATTAAAGAAGGCTTGCAACAGTCAAGGCTTATATGATATGGGTATCCATACCGAATACGGCCCCGGCTTTCGGAAAATGGAAGGTGAATATTTGGAACTGCTGCAAAAAGTTTGGAAAACCGATGGCTTACCGACTCCGTATAGAAGCGAAAACCTTGCTAAAAATGTTTTCGTGTTTGGCGACAATGCGGAGATATTGCGTGCGGCGTTACAATCCGCATCTTTTATTTGCGTACAAGCCTTGTTTGAAAACGAACTTACCGCTTTAGCCGATTTGGTATTGCCTATGAATTTTGCCATTGAAATTGGCGGCAGTTTCACCTCATCGTTTAAAGTGCTGCAAAGTTTTAAGGCTGTTAAAACTTGTGAGTTTGGGTGGAACGACTATCATTTCTACGCTCAGTTGCAAGAAGCATTTGGCATTCAGGCAGTGCATGAACCCGATGCAATCTTTTTAGAGACGATTTCTTTGCTGCAGCCCGGTTGCTGCGCCGACGGACGGCACAGGTTTTATTGTAGTGGTTAGTGGTTAACCCGCTTCACGCATCTCTCTTCACCCCTCACTTATTGTTAAATAGTGTTAAAAAACGCTCTAAAATGTTAAATAGCGTTAAAAAATTGTTAAATACAATCTAATATTTATTATATTCGCGTTTTTTAATAACCAAATCAAAGATGAAGACTAAACTAAGCCTTTCACGTATTGCTTTATGGCTACTGCTTACCGCCTGTTTATTACTGCCTGTCGCTGCTTTTGCACAAACAGGAGAAAATTCCACAACAGTGGACGAACGCCTGTGGGCTATCTGGAGTTTGGAAACAGTAGAAATTACTGCCGATGGAACTACCAAGCAATATTCATTGGAAACTTTGCTTGCCAATACGAGTATCCTTCCAAGGAATATGTTTACTACCCTTGATTTTTTTGGAAACGAAATAGAAGCGGACATAAGTTACGCGCATACGGAATTTGCCGCTGAAGCAGAAAGTCTTTTAACTGCTGTAAAAGGTACATTTACCGCAAGCAACGGACAATTGACCCTTAGCCTGCGTGAAAAAGAACCGCGGACCTTGGCCTATTCGATTGAGAATAACCTGTTGAGAATAAGTTTTTCCTACGAGGACAGGAAATTTAACTTGATTTATACACCTGTTAAATAAAAATTTTACCGGTATGAAACGAATTTTTTTATATGCCGTAGCATTGTGCCTTTTTACTACCTCGTCAAATTTACTTCAGGCACAATACACTGCTGTTACCTTAGGCGGCAATTCTGCCAATAACGAACTGCAAATTGTGGTTGATGCTACTGGTTCTTATATGATAAACCGATGGATAGGCGGAACTTGGGCGCATCAATTTTTTTCAGCAAGTAATAGTGATTTATTTGTGCTTAAGATTGGCGCTACGAAGTACCGGGCTAGGACTGCCGGGAATTGGCAATCAAGAGTAGATGTATCATCTAATACCGTCGGCGCAAATCAGGAAATGACCAAACTGTTTACAGGCCTTTATAACGGACAAACCTTTACGGTTACGATACAAATTTCGTATAATACCTCTTCGCCTGAGTTTTTAATCAAAACGGCAACCATCGACGCTACTAATATTCCACTTAGTACAGCTATTACTTTGGGTTATGGTTTTGATACTTATCTAGGTACTTCAGACGCAGGCTATGCGTATATCCTGCCTGATATTTTCGGTTTAAATAGCAATGTTGCCTTGGAAAACAGGTATCTAACAACGTCGCAGGTGCAGTCCTTGCGTTTGGTAGGAGCGAGCAATAGTACTGCGGGCGGCGCGGTAATCGGATTCTTCCCAATGGGGCGGCCCTTCGATAAGGCTAATGTTTGTCAGCACTCAAGTGGAGTGGGAAATGTTGTTGTAGATAATACGCCGGGGGACGGTTCCGCTACAGGCACTGTACGTCAAAATTGGTTCCGGTTTGGCACCGGATCACCATATGACAATAATCATGGAGTAGCATACGATAATATTCCTGCCGGAGAAATTACGGAAATTCGGACCGGACATACCTTTATCCCTACGATTGACGGCGAGTTGGACTATTTTTGGAATGGAGTAAAGAACCATACGGCGAATATAGGAGATAACGTAACCCTCGACTTGAATTACCTGAGTTATAGCGCTATTGCCTTAAATAATGTAGGTTTCAGAGTTGACCATACGGGCTTACAGATTCGATCGGGCGGTTGCAGCTCGTCAGGTTTTACGGGTGGCGCTACAAGCTGTACGGTTGGAAGCGAGTTTTTCCAAATAGCAGGCGCTACAGTAGCCGCTGCAAGCACCGCTACGGTATCTATTCCTGTTAATATTGTGCGGGCAGGCCAGTGGGCTGTTGACGGAGGCTCCATCAGCGAGATGACGGAAACCCTTCCCTTTGGAGAGTCGGCCTTGCTCACCGTTGCTACTACAGTGGCCTTGGCAAACAATACGCCGGCCTATGTGGGTAAAGGCGAAGCTAAACAGTTTGTGGTACAATTTCCGAGTACCGTTACTGCGGCTAACAATGTAACTGTTAACCTGAGCTATACAGGAGCTATCACCTCCTTTTCTACCCGACCGGCTACGGTAGTCATTCCCGCCGGACAAAGCAGCGCCACCTTCACGGTAGTCGGCTCGCCCTCGGGCATAGACAACTCAGCCATGACGATAACCTTAAGCAGTACGAACTTAGCCTTTGCAAGCATAGCCTCTCCCTCGACGGTGCAGATTACGCTTTCTTCGGTGCCTGATGATTTGTACATTTGCGCGGGCAAGGGCGTAACCTTTACGGCAACGCCAACCAATGGCGGCAGCGCCCCCACTTACCAGTGGATGGTCAATGGCAGTCCTTACCCCAGCGCTACGGCTTCGACCTTCTACTATGTGCCTTCGAACGGCGATTTGATTTTTTGCGAGATGACCTCAAATGCCAGTTGCGCTAATCCGACTGTAGCGCATTCGCAGGAAACACATATCATAGAGTATCCGCTGCCTGTGGTGAGCTTGGCGGCTTCGCCTTCGAGCGTATGTTCGGGAGGGACATCTACCTTAACGGCAACGGTTACGGGCGGCACGACACCGGCCATGACCTATACCTGGTATCGTAGCGGAACACAGATAGGAACAACAACAGTAAATACTTATAATTTAACCTCGTTGACGGTAACGGCTGCCTACTCGGTGAGCGTGCTTAATGCGAATGGCTGTACAGGTTCGAATACGGTAACGGTAACGGTCAATCCTCTGCCTGTTGTCAGTTTGTCGGCTTTACCCACTACGGTATGTACCGGAGGAGCCTCAACCTTAACGGCGACGGTTACGGGCGGTACGACTACAATAATGAATTACACTTGGACAAACAGCAGCGGAACATTGGGAATTACAGCGCTGCCGACCTACGGATTGAGCAGTTTAACCATGACAAACAATTATACGGTAACCGTAACGAATGGCAACGGCTGTACGGCTACGAGTTCTCCGGTTACGGTAACAGTCATTCCGCAGCCTACGTTGAGTACGGTGTATTCCGATGTAAGCGTGGTAGCGGGAACGGTTGTAGGTCCCTTTAGTGCTGCGGGCGTTTTGACAGGTGCGAGCTGGACGAACAGCAATACAGCTATAGGTCTGAGCGCATCGGGAACGATGCCGATAACGGCCTTTACGACTATAAATACCACCTCCGCCCCCATATCAAGCGTAGTAACGGTAACGCCTTATTATGTGCAGAACGGCGTAACCTGTACCGGCGCTCCGTCCACCTTTACGATTACGGTGATGCCGACAGGCGGCATAGTAGTATTGCCGACCTCTCCTGCAGCGGTATGTTTGGGCGCTACGGTGAATTTAACGCCGAGTACGCCGACCCTGAATTTGGGCGCTTGTACCTTTATTGGCGGCACATGTACTATAGATGG
>WRMN01000034.1 GCA_009777095.1 Bacteroidales bacterium
CGAAGCAGGAAGCAACCCGCAATGACAAGGGAATGAGTGAATAAGCAAATCAACATTAAACCATAAATTATGAACAAAAGACAAAAAACCATTGCCTTGGTGGCGCATGATAACCGCAAGCAGGATATTATTGAATGGGTGGAATTTAATCATGCGGTTTTGCAGAAACACCATTTGGTATGTACCGGAACTACCGGCAACCTTATTCAGCAAACCTTGCGGCGTAAGTTGGCTAAGGCAGCTGATGCTATTCAAATGACCTTGATGAAATCGGGGCCGCTGGGCGGCGACCAGCAACTGGGCGCCATGATTGCCGAAGGAAAGATCGATATATTGATTTTCCTCTGGGATCCCATGCAGCCGCAGCCACACGACGTGGACGTAAAGGCCCTCTTGCGCATTTCGAGCTTGTATAACATTCCTACGGCTTGCAACCGTTCCACAGCCGATTACCTTATATCCTCGCCCTTACTGGAGAGTGATTACGCGCCTGCACTCAAAGATTTTTCGTCTTACCTTACAAGAAATCTTGATTTATAGAGATGCGGGAAGAGAGGCACACAATTCCCATTCCATCCGACATTATCCACGACTTTTTGATCAGGTGCCTGCCTGCGTAGCAGGCGCATATAGATAACCCTGTGCGACCCCTGTGCTGCACTCCGTTCGCACAGGGTTATCCATGTATAACGCCTTCATCGTTGATGCTTTGAACTAAAGCCAAGCAATGATGATTGAACTTTAAACCTTAAACAAAAGGCCGCCATGTAGTATTGACGGCCTTGACTAACTAAAGGTTAAGCGCTGAACATTTGTTTTCTTAAAATTAAGGAACCGTATCGGAAATCTTAGTCATAACAACATCTGTAGGTACTGAAAAACCTGCCGGCGGTATGTCTTCTTCGGTAAGATACACTCCTTCGCTCTCTTCCAAAATCCACCGAATTTGAGTGGGCGAAAGCAAGAGTATTTGACCTTGAGTGGTCGTTTTGCCAAGCCCTCTGTCTTTAAAGAAAACATAGAGTTGATTTGGATTAATCCTCTCCGGATTAGCATGTGCATTACTTGCCAGTACAGTAATAGTTTCGTCTTCTACCGAAAAATCCTTAAACAGGAATTGGGAAGGAATTGCTCCTTGGGTATAATCGCCTATTAGAACACCCTGTTTCACGTAGCGGTAGCCGCCGATCAAGCATTCGGAATAGCTATGAGGCAGTGATTCTATTCCTTTCCTTAATACTATACGAAAGGTATCGGTAGCGTTGGCATATTCCCATACGCCAACATAGGCGTCTAAATTCTGGGTTTCGCGTACTTCCTGGCCAGTCGTTTGTGCTAAACCTGCATTCATAAGGAGCAGGCAAGCTATAGTGTAAATTGTTTTCATCATTAATCGCAATTAATATTGGTTAAATTATTATTATTGAAGTCTTTTACCTGCCACTCACCGGTATTGGGGTTTCCCTCTATCATCGTTAATCCGGTATTGTTGCTGTTAAGAAATTGAATAAAACTACTCAGGCTGAGGATACTAAAATCCTCATTCATTGCTGCATTAAGATCTGTTAAATCCCCTTTATCCAATCCATATTTATTGGCAAAATTTATAAATGCTTGCGGGTCGCTAATCTGGTAGAAATAATAACCCGAGTGCACAACTACGCCATAACGGCTTGATACGTCAAAAGTTCCGTTACTAAAATTATAAAAAAGATGATAAAAGTCTTGTGCAGACATAGCTGCCAATCCAGTTGGGTGGGTGTGTACAAATTCACTACAGTAACCGAGTGTTGGAATAAAAACGCTCGACGCATTTCCTTGTGCCCATACCGGTGCTCCATTATTAAGAGCGCTTAGGGAATAACCGTATTCAATATCTTCGTTAATCGCCGTCCCTCTAAGGCTATCAAGCTTATTTGCTAAGGCAGCGTCGTTTAACAAGCTATTTAGAAAATCACAGGGGCTTTCGGCAATGCCTGTTTTTACAAAAACGGCGCCGATATTATAATCCTTGTCCACAACAAAACTAAGGGGATTAGCTGTGGAAGAAATATTCCACCTCCAATTAACAAAGGAGTAGCCGGCAGCGGGAATAGCGGTAAGCTCACAGGTCGCGCCTGCTGTATAAGTACCGCCTCCAGTAATAATTCCTACATCTAAAGCCGGCAATTCTAAAAAAACCGTGTAGGTGGCCGGAGGTGGGTTATTGTCGTCATTTCCGAGAAATCCGCCGCTACCGCCACCAGCGCCAGGTTTGCCTCCGCCACCGCCGCTGCCATTACCACTTCCGGTAGAGCATTGATTATACTCATAGCTGCCTGTAAGCTTCCATTCATCACAAGTGAGAGAGTAGTCTGTTATATTACCATCTTTATCTCTTATATATTTCTCGGTACACCACTGGAAAAATTCCTGTACGATAATAACTATGCAGTTATCCGAATTCGCTCTGGTGGGTGCCTCATTTTCAATATCAGGAACCCCAAAGGCGCCTTGATAACTGATGGTATGAGTAACCTCTCCATTTTCGTAACGCCAGCCGTTGCTATATTCGCCGTCAAGATAGGTATAAAATACCTGTCCCGTAAAATCTTCGACCATGTCTTTGTAGGCATTACTGCTCAAATCATAACCCTTGGCCGCTAAATACTGCGAGTCTCCTGTTATGTGCATAAAGGCCGCTACATATTCGTCTTCCCGCGGAACAATAATCATTTGCGTAACGGTCGATTCTAACTGGGCTTCGCTGGGGTTTTCCTCACGAGAATAGCTGATCTTTCCTGTCGTTGCCAAAGGTACTTCCACTACCCAGTCTTTCCCCAGCTTGGCTTGCGCCCACTTGAGTTTTGCCTTAACATTAGGACCCTTACCATTCTTCCCGTTTTCGGACGCTCTTGATACAGGGTACAGCGAAACAGAGTCAGCTTCTTGGTCATTGGAAGCATACTGCTGATCGAACCAGGCCTTGGCGGCCTGAATTTCCGGCGGCAACTGCGCCAAACCAATATCGTCGAGCACAGGGTCTTCTTTCTCTTTGTTACAGGAAAAGACCATAAACAAAAGCATTAAGCATAAAGGCAGGAGTTTTAATCTCTGCGGGAAATTACTATTTTTTACAAATGTATTCATTTTTTTGGAATTAATAAAATAATAGCTTTATTTTTTTGGTTTCTCTACTCGTATGGCTTTTCGGAACGCCTCGTTTTTACAATGGTTGCGACTCCATCTTGTCCCTCAAAACAGTTCAATTACGCACAAAAAAATAGCGCGGAACAACCATGTCTGAACATCAGGTTTCCACGCCTATAGCCTCCAACAAGTCATTCCACGCCGCGATAAGCGACGTTTAACAAACTTGCTCTTGAGGCTATGACCTTTTAGGGTCAAATTGTGGAAAACGATGTTCAAGAACAATAGCAACGCTATTTCCAATATTTTACAATGTGCGGATTAATTACGCGGATTTATTCATAGGCAAAATGTTTTTATATAACAGGACAAAGATAAGGAAAAGTTATGGATATACAAAATGTGATAAAAACTGTAGGGGCGCGGCTTAAATCGGTAATCACGGCACCATCTCGCTCTATGTAATGAGTGCACAGTTCGCCGAAAATTGGATAGCATTCGTATTCAAATGTGTCAGTATCATCAAGTAAGTATTGTTAAACGCTATTTGACTCAAAATCCTGAATTAGAGGCTTCTAAAGAACTCTTACAGATAATCAGCTTGCTTTGCCATACCGATAAAGAGCGTTTTGCAGGAATGTTTGAGGACTGGTATAACAAGTGGGCGGATTTCGTCAGGGAGCGTTATATTGAGAGGAAAACAGGCAAGAAAGATATGTTCATAGCAGGCTCCGCAGCGCCTATTTGAGCATTAAGCGCAACATGCCTTATCTGTGGACTTGGTATGATAATAGCGATGTTAAGATACTGGTCTAATGGTCAAAAAATATCATACTTTTTGACCATTAGACCCAATTTTATTTTAAAATAAGATTAAAATATTTTTTTACTTTACATGTAATTATGTCTATTTCACTCCTTAGGGGGATAACAATTATCAATGTAAAATTCCGTACCTTATTCCATACTATAAATAAAAAACCTCTTGATTTTCAAGAGGTTGCAGTGTAATTTGTGGTGCCACCAGGAATCGAACCGGGGACACAAGGATTTTCAGTCCTTTGCTCTACCAACTGAGCTATGGCACCCTAAAAATGGGCTGCAAAGATAAGATTTATTTTTTAACTTTGCAAAAAATTTTCCAATCTTGATGGATACTACTATCTTTACCCTTCCATCCGGCCTTCGGATAGTCCACCGTCATAGCCGCTCCGACGTGGCATACTGCGGGTTAACTATCAACGCAGGTACGCGCGACGAGACTTACGAGGAGCATGGCATCGCCCATTTTACGGAACATACCCTGTTTAAAGGAACCCAAAAACATTCAGCCCATTTTATTAATAACCGATTAGAAAGCGTTGGCGGTGAACTAAATGCCTTTACTACCAAAGAGGAAACCGTGATTCATGCTACTATTTTAAAGCATGATTTGGATAAAGCCTTGGGGCTCATTGCTCAAATGGCTTTTGCCCCTACTTTTCCCGAAAAGGAAGTTTGTAAGGAACGAGTAGTTATTCTCGACGAGATTAACGCTTATAAGGATAACCCCTCGGAGCAAATTTTTGACGATTTTGAGGAACGGCTTTTCAGCGGGGCAGCCATAGGCCGCACCATTTTAGGAAATACGGTATCGTTGCAGCATATCGGCGTTCCGCAACTACGGAATTTTGTAGCCCGACATTACCACCCGCAAAATATGGTCTTGTCGATAGTAGGCAAGTGTCGGCTCCCGCGCGTAGAGCAATTGGCCAACAAACATTTCGGCGCTTTTCATCTTCAGGGAACAAGCCAATCCCGCTTAGCGCCGGAGCCTTACGCCTTGTTTCACGAAACCATTGACCGCAACACTTTTCAGGCACATTGCATCATCGGTACTCGCGCCTACGCACTGCATGATTCCCGCCGTATAGGCTTGGCCTTGCTGTGTAATTACCTTGGCGGCCCGGCCTCAAACTCGCTGCTCAATACTATCCTCCGCGAAAAATACGGATTAGTATATACCATTGAAAGTAATTACAGCTCTTACTCCGACTGCGGAGCCTTGAGTATTTATTTCGGCACAGACAAGGAGCAGGTCGATAAATGCCGCGACTTGGTAATCAAAGAGCTTGAAAAATTGTGTAAGGAAGCAGTGAGCGCCTTGCAGTTACAAAGGATTAAAAAACAACTGCTCGGGCAGTTAGCTATTGCGGGGGACAACAGCGAGGCGCAAATGTTGAATCAGGGCAAGAGTTTGTTAGTCTTCAACAAGGTAGAGACCCGTAAGCAGATAGCGGAAAAGATAGAAACTATCACCGCCCAACAATTGCAGGATATAGCGCAGGAAGTTTTTGCGCCGAAACAGTTGTCATGTTTAATATATATATAGTTCAAAGTTTAAGGTTCAATCGTCATTGCGAGGTACGAAGCAATCAAAGTTTAATTTAAAATATGAATATTGAGAAATATTGTGCAGCGCATAGCGCGTCGGAAGATGAGTTGTTGCAAGAACTGGTACGTTACACGCACCTTCATGTGATGCACCCGCGCATGTTGTCAGGGCATCTGCAAGGTCGGCTGCTGAGCATGTTGAGCCACATGCTGCGCCCTCGCCGCATGCTCGAAATAGGCGCTTTCACCGGCTATTCCACCCTCTGTTTGGCGGAAGGCTTGGCGCCCGAAGGCATTCTGCACACCATTGAACGTAATGATGAGCTGGAAGATATATGCTGCCGATTCTTCAACCGTAGCCGTTATGCACAACAAATACAGTTGCATATAGGCGATGCTTTAGAAATAATTCCGCAGTTTGACGAAGTTTTTGACTTGGTGTTTATTGACGGGGACAAGCGGGAATATCTTGATTATTTTAACGCTGTTATTGATAAAGTGCGCTCAGGCGGTATTATTATTGCCGACAATGTTTTATGGGACGGCAAGGTGATAGAAGAACCTGTGGTTAACGATGCCCAAACCCAGGGCATCATCAGGTTTAACGATGCCGTACAGCGTAACGCACGTGTAGAAAACCTGCTCTTGCCCCTCCGCGACGGACTGATGCTGTGCAGGAAAATTTAAAACAAATACGAAAGCGTAATATGCACGGTGTTGTCTAAGGTGTTGTTGGCCGAAGATGTCGGCAGCCAGTACGAGAAGTCGGCGCCAAAGCCCTGATAGCTAATACCTGCTCCCAACGACAAGCGAGAACGGTCGCCGTGGTTTTTATTGTTGTAGAAATAACCTCCACGGAAGAACAGCCATTGCTGCAATATATATTCCGCTCCCACTCCGAAGACAGCTTGTTTAAAAGAGTTTTCCGCTCCGTAAACAAAGGGCTGGTTAACCTCTGCGCCAAGGCTCAGGCTATGTTCTTCCGCAAAATTAAAGCGATGGTTTACGCCCAAGCGCAAGGCCATGGGCAGGGAAGCGCGGGTATCGCCTCCAAAGTTAAATTGTGTGCCGATATTCGTTATGCTCACGCCTGCCGATAATTGGTTTTGCCCCACAGGATATTGGAAATAGGCACCTGCATCAGCAGCTAAAGCTCCGGCTGAGGAAATAGAAAACATATTCCAATTGGCATATACGGCAGAGGCATAGCGAAAGGCTATCCCCAAGGCAATATTAGGCGTCAGCTGCCGTGAATAACCCAGATCAATAGCCCACTCCGAGGGGTGGTGGCTAATAATTGTCGTTCCGTCCGACAAAAGCATCTCCCCTAATGACATATATGAAATAGCGCCGCTGAGGTAATTATTATCACCCAGATGGCCGTAACCTGCTAAATAAAGGGTATGCATATCGGGCGACAGTTTGCGCATCATGGGCGAGTACGATAAGGCTATGCCGGCCTTACCGGCAAAGGCGTATTTCGCTACGTTAAAATATTGTGAATTATTATCGGGCGAGGTGGCTACGCCCATATCGGCCATGCCGGTAGAGCGGGCGTCGGGCGCCAAAGCAAGTATTGTAGGCAGTTGGGCATGGCTTTGTAAGCAGCTTAAGCATAGCATTATAATACCGCAAAAAAAGCCGCTATTCGGTTTTAATTTCATTACGCCTTAAAAAATATTTACGCTGAAAAAGCAATAAATAAGCCACCCCAATAGTAATAGCCGAATCGGCTACATTAAAAATGGGACGGAAGAATACAAAATCATTCCCTGCCCAAAAAGGAAACCAGGAAGGAAGTTTTGTTTCTATAATCGGGAAATAAAACATATCCACAACCCGTCCCTGCAGAAAAGGTGCATACCCTCCTTGAAACATGGTTGCTACATGGCCGTATGAATCTGAAAAAATCAAGCCGTAAAAAAGACTGTCAATAATATTCCCTATAGCGCCGGCAAAAATCAGGGTAAGGCCAATAATGACGCCCATTGCTTCTGCTTTTTTAATCAGACGATATAGGTAATAGCCGATTAAGCCGATTAATGCAATGCGAAATATGCTCAATACTATCTTTCCGACTTCGCCGCCAAAACTTAAACCAAAGGCCATGCCGGGGTTTTCGGTAAAATAGATATAGAACCAATCGCCAAGAACGGGAAAGTTTTCGCCCATAACCATAGTGGTTTTGACCCAGATTTTCGCTACTTGGTCAATAACCAGCACCGATAACAATAAGGCTACGGGTATGGTATAATTTTTGCAAAACTTCATATAAAAATTTAAGCCTTATTTTTAGCTTCTATACTTAAAGTCGCATGAGGTACGAGCATAAGTCGTTCTTTAGGAATTAACAGGCCGGTTTCGCGGCATATTCCGTAGGTTTTATTTTCAATACGGATTAAAGCCGATTCTAATGAGCGAATAAATTTTTGCTGACGCATAGCCAATTGGCCGGATTCTTCTTTGGAGAGCGCCGAGGCACCTTCTTCCAACACTTTGAATGTAGGAGAAGTATCTTCGGTATCATTACTTCCGCTATGATTTACACTGGAAATCAACAATTCATAATCTTGTTTTGCCTTGGCTAATTTTTCAAGTATTAATTCTTTGAACATTTGCAGTTCTGCATCACTATAGCGTTGCCTTCCCTGAGTTTCTTTTTGCTCCGAGTTTGCAGGTTTTGCGGGTTTTGTAGTCTTTGCCATACTATGTGTCCTCCTCAATGAAATAAACTACAAAGGTAAACAAAAAAACGGAATAAACAAAGGATTAGCGGTTAGTGATTAGTGATTAGTGATTAACAAGCAATTAGGGGATATGCAATGGCAAAGATACATCCCAGCGGCTTGGCGGCAGGCGAGGGTCTCACTACCGCTCGTACGAGAGTAAGCAGCTGAAAATCAACATAAAGTGTCGGACGAACTACACCCCCGCTTGCGCCAAACCAGTTGGCTGCTGGTGTTTTCATTTATCATTACTGATATATTCTCCATAAGGGTCTTCTGTCAAATTTGTATTCGATAATAGTATTATGTGGTTAATAATTTGTGCGTCTTGTGTGTAAAATGCGATTTCTCTTGCCCTTGTATTGATGTTACCAATAAAACCAAAAATTGCTTGTGTTTTATCAATTAACCAACAATTCATAATATGTAGATTAGCAACAGTATCTATGCTTACAGAATGTTGATTGGGAACAAATCTATTTCGTATGCTAATATTTAGTTCTGCTAATAATTTAGTAAATTCTTGATACGATATACTATTCACATCTTTCTTTATTGTTTCTGATTTATTTTTTAGGTCATTTTTAATTTCATCAAATTCTTCAAAATTTCTTTTATATGTCATTTTATGAGGATTAGTAAACTCATACTTCAAAAATCTTTGGAATTTTAACATTTCTTCCTCTTTCTTTAACAAAGTTCTTTTAGATTTTGAGGATAAGATAAAAGCAAGGCTTTTTCATACTAAGTTCGGTCGATTTGGTTTAAAATTTGTTCTATTACTCCAAAAACAATCATATATGATTGCGAAGGTGCAAATATAAACATTTTTCTTTGTCCACAATCATTTTTGATTGAAATTTTATGCAAAAAGAAGAACTATATAAAAGAATTGGCCTGAAAATAAGAGAATTAAGAAAGAGCAAGCATTTAACTATACAGGAATTATCCGATAAGATTGATATTGAATATAATAACCTGATAAGAATAGAAAAAGGCCGGACTAATCCTACTATCAGTACTTTATATAAAATAGCTTCGGAATTAGACGTAACCTTAAAAGAGGTGGTGGATATTAATGATTAGCGATTAATAGGTTGTTCGGATATCTTTAATTTCAATTTTTTTTTAAATGAAGCGTTACAATTTAAATTTACTATACTATAACCTCATTTCGCACATCGCATATCTCATCTCCTGCGACCTCATTCCTAAACGGCCAACAATTGGTCTCCCGTTACACTTAACAGCACCGTAAAGGCGCTGCCCTCGCCTTCTTTGCTTTGTATTTCTATGCTTCCTTTGTGAATCTTAACAATCTCGCGCGAAAGACTGAGGCCTATACCGCTGCCGTTTTTTCGGGTGCTGAAGAAGGGAATAAATATCTTGTCGCGGTTTTCAGGCGAGATGCCGCAACCATTATCCGCTACGGTAAGATAAGGGTTGCCCTCTGTTGTTTCTCCCGAAAACAGGATAATATGCGGCTCGGCTTTGTCCCTGACAGCATAGGTAGCATTGGTAATAAAATTAATCAACACCTGTTCTATCAGGTTGCGGCCGATGCAGGCGGTAATTATCGGATTATTGGTTTTTGCTTCCAATAATATGTTTTTCTGTTGCAGCGAAGGAAACATTAACCTGTGTACGGATTGAATTAAGTCGTACAGGTTAGTGTTTTGCAGTTCGGGAACAATCGTTTTACTTAAACTTCGATAAGTATCGGAAAAACGCAACAGCCCCTCGCTGCGGCGGTGAATAGTTTCCATAGCAAATTCAATGTCTTCCATGTCGGGAGGTACGGCATCGCCCAATGCCTCTTTGATGCTTTCTATGCGTTTCTTCAGGGTGTCGGCTAAAGACGATACCGGCGCTATGGGATTCATCTTGACTATCCAGTTCGTAGGCTAAAATTCCTGTGTCCACCAATTCCAGCATACGTTTGAGATACTGCTCAACGCACTGACATCGTTTTCCACCTTATACCAATTACCTAATGTTCACTTGGGCTGGAATGGCGGAAACCAGTATATTACTTACTTGCGGTTAAACAAAAATACCGCCCTCGAAACCGTTAAAACCAAGATGCAAGCTGTTATATGGGAAAATATCGGCAGACATTATGCCGCAGCGGGGTGGAAAATCTCAGGTCATCTGCAACCCTTGCTCGACCTGCATCTGTATTACGATTACACATCTCAATATTTGCGTATAGGACTTGTCGTTTTTTCTGCTTTGGCCTTCATTATACTCATTATAGCCGGCATCAATTTTGTCAACCTCACTACGGCGCGCTCTATGAGGCGTGTGAAAGAAGCCGGCGTGCGTAAAATATTAGGGGCAGGGCGTGGCGATTTAGTTAAACAATTTCTCGGCGAATCACTGTTGATAACCTCGGTAGCCTTTGTTCTGTCTTTAATTTTATTCAAAATCTTTCAACCCCTGTATGTGCAGTTGGCAGGAGATTTACCCGATTTTAACCTGGTTACGAAAGTAGTTGTTGGAGTATTCCTGCTTACTTTACTAACGGGAATTATAGGTGGAAGCTATCCCGCGTTGCGCTTGTCGTCGCTCCGACTGTGCGATGCGGTCAAAGGCGGAGGAAGAGTAAAAAGGCGTAAACACCGACTGCAAAATATACTGATAGTCCTGCAATTTGCCGCCTCAGCGTTGCTCATTGTTTGTACCATAGCCGCCTCAAGACAGTTGTCGTTCATGAGAAACATGGACGTGGGCATTGAAAAGGAAGGAGTTCTTGTGTTGCCACTCAATGGCAGCAGGGCTGCCGACCGAACTGCCTTATTGAAACAACAGCTGCAAAGTTTATCGGAAGTTTCGTCGGTATCTGCTACTTCGGAAGTTCCTTGCGGAGGATTTACGGGAAATGGTTATGTGCCTGAAGGAATGGAAAACTCTATTATGATACGCGTAGTGGACGCAGATGAGCACTTTCTGGAGACCTATGGACTTAAACTTCAAGCAGGGCGCTTCTTTTCGGGAGGTGATCAAGACAGGTTTTATTACGTGGTGAATGAATCTTTGGCTAAAACTTTCGGCTGGAATGAAGAGGCTGTTAGCAAAACGATTGAACGCGACGGCAAGCGCCAAATAATAGGCATAGTAAACGATTTCAACTATGCGCCGCTATACAGCAAAGTAGAACCGCTTATCATCACCAACGACCCATGGGAAGGCCGTTTCAGCGTAGTGTCGATAAAATATCGCGCAGTCGAAGTATCGGCCTTAGTATCGAAAATTGAAAAAATATGGAAAAACGTAAATCCCGACACGCCTTTTGGATATCGCTTTTTCGACGAGTTGTATGATAACCAGTACAGGATAGAAATGAGCTTCCGTGCTTTATTTGCTGTTTTTGCAGGAATAGCCATTCTTTTAGCAGCGCTGGGCGTACTAAGCTTGATGGCTTACACCACAGAACAACGGAAAAAAGAAATAAGCATACGTAAAGTCTTAGGCGCTTCGGTAAAGGGACTGCTTGCTTTGCTGCTCAAACAAACCGGAATACAAGTGCTTATCGCCAATTTATTGGCTTGGCCCTTAGCTTGGTGGGTAGTACAAACGGGACTAAGTTATTTCGCCTACCGCATATCTTTAGGACCGTTTATATTTATTACAGCATTACTTGTCTCTGCCCTTGCAGCCCTGCTGGCCGTGGGCTTCCAAGTAATAAAAGCCGCCGCCGCCAATCCGGTGAAAGCAATAAAGGTGGAATGAACAATGAATAATAGCGTATAATATTTAAATCTTTAAATGATAAAATGAAAATCTTCCGACTGTTCAAAAAAAATCTTTCCCTGCGTATGGTCAATTTCGTGGGATTGTCGGTTGTACTTGCATGTCTGCTGCTTTCTGCAGGGTACATCAAACGAGAACTGAGTTACGACAGGCATCATGCCAACGCCGAACGTATCGTGCGCCTGACCTTGCAATTCGACAATGAGCCTGCCGATGGGCGCATTCTCGGAAATGCCCTTGATGAGCTATTGCAGCAAATACCCGAAATAGAACGAACGGTGAAAATGTTTAACATTCAGACTGCCGTATTAACTTGCCAAGGAAAGCAACGTGTAGTCAACGATTTCTACATGGTCAACCGCAATTTTCTGCAGGTATTCGACCTCCCGCTGGTGCATGGCAACAAAGACGAAGCGCTGCTGCGAAAGGGACAAGCGTTGATAAGCGAAAGTTATGCACGGCAACTCTTCGGCGAACTTAGTTTTGACGAGATGCAAATGTTCGGAATATCAATTACGGGACGGTCATTCAGAGAGGATAGCACTGTGTTTGTTTCGGGAGTATTTAAAGACATACCCGAAACCTCGCATTTCCATACTGATATATTGCTATTCCTTCCCGATGAGTATAATGTGCTTGCTTACACTTATTTATTATTGGAAAAATCAACAAATATTCAGAAATTAGCACAGAAAATAACCCAACTTATAGCAGAAAAAGAGTTGTACCAAGCGTCACCCCCTCGCGCCCTGCTGATGCCTTTGACCGATATTCATCTTCATAGCCATAACCTTAGAGAAATGGGGGGCAACGGCAACATTCACTACATTTATTTGCTCATTGGCGCTAATGCGCTTTTGTTGATTATAGCGCTATTCAATTTATGGTTAAATGCCAACCTGATTTTCTCCCATAATCGCCGTTATTATCAACTGCTACGTTTACACGGCGCCCCTTCGTTCACTGTATTTAAAGATGAAGCCCTGTTAGCCCTGCTTTTGGGAGTTTTTTCGATTATCGCAGGAGCGGCAACGGTATTCTACGTGTTATCACTAAGAAAAATGCACGTGCAACTCTCCTATTTCGAGCTAAGCGCAGGCTGTACGGTCTTTCTATTGTTAATTATTGTCATATCGCTTTTACCTGCAATAAAAAATATCTCAAGCACCTTATTTCTCAATACCGATAAAGACCTGCGTCCGGTGCGGTTTTCTTACAGAAATGTCAAATATATGTTTACAGCGCAATATGCCATAGTGATGATGGTGGTGATTCTTGCTTTTGGTATCAATAAACAGATGAATTTGGTGAAGAACACGCAGGTGGGCGGAAACGAACGAAACATTTTAGTCATGGCTGAACAACCCGAACAAGTAAAGGAAAAATACGCTTTGCTAAAATCGGAACTGCTGAAATATTCTGAAATTGAGGCTGTTACCTCATCTTTTCAACTACCGGGCGATGCCATACGCGATGCTACGTCTGTGAAAAAAGTAGGCGATACGGAGTGGCAAACATTACCTATTATGGTTGCAGGCGAAGATTTTCTTTCGTTTTTTCGCATCGGAGTAGTAGCAGGACAAGTGTTTTCTCCCGCAAAGTACGATTACGGCTTAATAGTCAAAAGTGGTGATGAAATAGCTCTTTTTTTCATTAATAGTCAAAAGTGGTGATGATTATGGCGGGGGTTATTCCCCCCCAATCATTTTAAAAA
>WRMN01000035.1 GCA_009777095.1 Bacteroidales bacterium
GGCAAAACAAACGTAATAGCTCTCTAAATTTCTTCTCCGAAATTCGGGAACGAATGATATACTTATTCTTCATTGACACAAAATAACTTACAAAGATATAAAATCTCTTAAATTATCTTGAACCATTTTCAAAAACAAAACCGCTTTATCACCTATAATAAGTGTTCCAACGACATATTGCCGTCATATACGCGCACGGCGGGACCTTGCAGGTAAACGCCGGCGGCAGTGATTTCAATGTCAAGCGCACCCATGGCTAATTCCACTCTTACCTCTGTGTCGGTATAACCTAACTTATTGGCAATTACCACAGCGGCGCAGCATCCGGTGCCGCAGGCTAAGGTGGGACCCACACCACGCTCGTGCGTGCGCACACATAAAGTGTTGTTGTCAATTATCTGCACAAAATTGACATTGGTATAATCGGGGAAAACAGGCAAATCTCCAATGGCTTTGCCGTTTTTTTCAACATCTACAGCATTAATATTATCTACAAAAACAACTGTATGCGTAGTTCCCATAAATACCGAAGACAGTACAAACTCTTTTCCGTCTGCATTTATTGCCTGTTGAATAAATTCGGCTTCGTTGGAAACTACCGGAATATTGGCCGGCGCAAAGTCGGGATTTCCCATGTTTACTTTGGCTAAAAAGGGTTCTTCGCTTGTAATTCCTACCTGTATATTGCCCGCGCCTGTTTTTACGGTAAATTCCGAAATATCAGCCCCTGATGTATAAAGATAATGCGCCAAACACCGGATACCATTACCGCACATTTTAGCCGTACTTCCATCGCTGTTGTAAAACAGCATTTCCAATGGTCGAAACTTAACAATAATCAGACCGTCGGCGCCAATGCCGGTATGCCGATTGCAGAGAATTTTGGCCAATTTTCCAAAATCGAAAGTAGCGACTTCTTCATAGTCAACAACCACAAAATCATTGCCTAATCCGTGGTATTTAGCAAAAAAAAGTTCCATAACAAAATAAATTAATTTACAAAGGTAAGAAAAATCATAATACCGATTTTAACTTTGTAGTGTGATTTGTCGTAAATTTGTATCTTTGTATTTTGTTTTGAATATATTGCTATGATTACTACCGACCAACTCAAAAACCTTCAAGAACGTGAACAGGCGTTGAGGAGGTGTCTTTGACATCGACCGAAAATTAATTGAGGTCGCAGAAGAAGAAAAAAACACGCAACTGCCCGATTTTTGGAATGAACCCAAGGCGGCGGAACAACAACTTAGAAAATTAGCTTCGCTGAAATTATGGGTGGAGGATTATCGCCGAGTAGTCGCCGCCGTAGAAGATTTGGAAGTCTTACTTGATTTTGCCAAACAAGACGCCTCTGTTGAACCCGATTTAGACAGTCAATATGCTAAGGCATTGGAAATCATAGAAGATTTAGAAATGCGCAACATGTTGGGCGAAGAGGAAGATAAGCTGGGGGCTATCCTCAAAATCAACTCCGGAGCCGGCGGCACCGAAAGCAATGACTGGTCGGCTATGCTCATGCGCATGTATATGCGCTGGGGCGAACGGAACAACTACAAGGTATATCTGCGCGACATATTAGACGGCGAAGATGCCGGCATCAAATCGGTTACCATCGAGTTTGAGGGCGCATTCGCCTACGGCTATCTGAAAGCCGAAAGCGGAGTGCACCGTTTAGTGCGCATTTCGCCATTCAATGCACAGGGTAAACGGCAAACCACCTTCTCTTCGGTCTTTGTTATCCCCGCCGTTGACGATACTATTGAAATAGAACTCAACTCTTCCGATTTGGAATGGGACACCTATCGCTCAGGCGGCGCAGGTGGCCAAAATGTAAACAAGGTGGAAACCGGCGTACGGGTGCGCCATATTCCTACGGGAATTGTAGTAGAAAACACCGAAACCCGCTCTCAGTTAGATAATCGGAACAATGCCCTGCGTATCCTGAAATCGCACCTCTATGAACTCGAACTACAGAAACGCCGCGCCAAAGAGGCGGAAATAGAAGGAAATAAGAAGAAGATAGAATGGGGCTCGCAAATCCGCAGCTATACCCTTCACCCTTATAAATTAGTAAAAGACCACCGTACCGACTTCGAGACCTCCGACACCCAAGCCGTGCTCGACGGCGAATTGACCGGATTTATGAAAGCCTTTTTGATGGGAGATTAAAGACTGTGTAAAAAAATTACCGAAATTTTGATATTTAGGTTTTTTTTACTATCTTTACAACCTGTTACTTACATTAATCTGTCATGAAGAATAGCTACATATTCCTTGTGTGTGTTATAATTGTCTGTATAACAATGGTTTCCTGCGGACAAGCCAACAATGCACCTCCTCTTGACCCCTGTTTTGTCGGCCATCTTTGTACTCAGGTTCAAGGTGAACCAACGGATAAAGAGCGGGAAATGGAGGGTTTGGGATTGATAGATGTAAGTACATTAGACCCCGGCATTAAGGTACAAATGGTATATGCCACGCCTTATAACTTCATGGGCAGGGTATTATATGAAGGCCTCAACCGCGCCTATCTGCAACCCGATGTGGCGCAGAAATTACTAAAAGCGTATAAGGCGCTTAAACAGTTGCGCCCCGACCTCACCTTCGTTGTGTATGACGCAGCGCGGCCTATCGGCATACAACAGGAAATGTGGAATATGGTAAAAGGAACTGCCTGGAACTATTACGTAATCAATCCTGCAAAAGGCGGCGGCATGCATAACTTTGGCGCTGCCGTAGACCTCTCGCTAATGGATTGCACAGGTAAATCCTTGGAAATGGGTTCCTCTTATGACTATTTCGGCGAAGAAGCCAATACCGATAAAGAAGAAGAATTAGTAAGAAAAGGCTTGATTACCCCGCGAGAATTAAAAAACCGATTATTGCTGCGCAAAGTGATGTGCGAAGCAGGTTTCCGTACCGTAAAAAGCGAATGGTGGCATTTTAACGCCTGTTCCTTAGACGAAGCCAAACAACAATATAAAATTATTGAATAGCTTATGCCCATTGAACATTATATCTTAGTTGGTTCGGCCTTGCTCTTTATGAGTGTTATTGCCGGAAAAACCGGTTACAGATTTGGTGTGCCCGTCTTATTACTCTTTCTTGGCGTGGGTATGCTTACCGGTACCGACGGTTTGAAGTTCATTAATTTCGATATAGCCAATGCCGATGTAGCGCAATTCATCGGCACTGTAGCGCTATGTTTTATTTTATTTTCCGGTGGAATAGATACCAAATACGGCGAAATTAAACCGATAGTCGGACAAGGAGTAGTATTAGCCACCGCGGGCGTACTGCTCACTGCCTTGTTTACCGGTGTTTTTATTTATTACGCTGCTTTATTTTTATTTCCTTCATTGAATCTGAGTTTTTTGGAATCCTTACTCTTAGCCTCGGTAATGTCGTCCACCGATTCGGCTTCGGTATTTGCTATTTTGCGTACCAACGGCATCGCCTTGCGGCATCGCCTGCGTCCCATGCTGGAGCTGGAAAGCGGAAGTAACGACCCAATGGCTTACATGCTCACTATAACCTTGATTCAACTTATTCAAATCCAGACAGAAAGCATACATTGGGGAAATGTGGTATTTATGTTTTTTGCCCAATTAATTATCGGGGCGATAGCCGGGTGGTTGCTTGGTAAATTGACCGTAAGAATTATCAACCGCATCAATATCGACAACGACTCTCTTTACCCGGTACTGTTATTATCGGCTATGCTTTTCATTTTTGCCACTACTTATCTTATAAAGGGAAATAGCTTTTTGGCAGTGTATATCGCAGGCGTAGTTATCGGGAATAAACGCTTTGTACATAAGCGGACGGTAACTAAATTTTTTGACGGAATGGCCTGGCTCTTTCAAATTGTGATGTTCCTCACTTTGGGATTATTGGTCAATCCTAATGAACTTTCGGAAGTCGCCTGGATCAGTATTGTCATAGGTTTATTCATGATTATTATAGCGCGTCCGGCAGCCGTGTTCCTGAGTTTAGCACCATTTAAGAAGATGTCGTTTAAAGACCGACTGTATGTATCGTGGGTAGGATTACGGGGCGCCGTACCTATTGTATTCGCCTTATACCCTTTAATTGCCGGTATTGAACATGCAAATGTAATGTTTAACATTGTGTTCTTCTGTACCATTATTTCCCTGCTGGTACAGGGAACAACCCTTTCAAAAATGGCAATATGGCTCGATTTAGTTAAGCATAAGATAAAAACCAAACGCCCTGATTTCGATATTGAATTTGCAGAAGAAATCAAGTCCTCGACTATGGAAATTACCGTAACCGAAGAAATGTTAAGCGAAGGACAGGGACACCGCTTAATGGATCTTCCGCTTCCTGAAAAAACCTTAGCCGTAATGGCTAAGCGCCACGACAGCTATTTTATCCCTAAGGGGCAAACCGAGATCAAGGTCGGCGATAAACTACTGCTAATTTCCGATGACGAGTTTGCCATTGAGCAAACCTACAAAAAATTAGGAATATCCAGAGAAAATTCTTAACAGAAGTCTCTCTACTCCACCGCTTAAAGTATCTATCGTCATTTCCATATTTTCGTAGGTATATTCAGTAAAATCAAAAAATCCTGCTCATGGTAAAACATTTTGACAGGATTGTCTTCCCTGCATTTTTCTACTTTGGCTATCATTCCGGATAGTATTGACTTTAGCCCCAAATTCCACGCGCTTATTTTTTTTACCCCTGACAATAGGACGGCTATAACTTTTATCAATACTCACAATCAACCCCTTAACCTCGCCGCCTCTGAAACGAATGTCTTGCTGTCGCAAAACTTTCTTAATCACAGACTGAATTTCCCCTCATTACACATTAAACCTGAAGTGCATGATGTCGCCGTCCTGTACGATGTATTCCTTGCCTTCAACAGCTATCTTTCCGGCCTCGCGGCAGGCCGCTTCGGAGCCTAATCGAATGTAATCATCGTACTTGATAACCTCGGCGCGAATAAATCCGCGCTCGAAGTCGGTGTGAATAATTCCCGCCGCCTGAGGCGCTTTTGTGCCTTTTATGTATGTCCAAGCACGTGTTTCGTCCTTGCCGGTGGTAAAGTATGTTTCGAGTTCCAGCAGGGAGTAGGCTGCTCTGATAAGCCGCGATACGCTCGATTCCGCTAATCCTATTTCGTTAAGAAACAACTGACGGTCTTCCCAACTTTCAAGTTCGGCGATATCTGCCTCTGTTTTTGCTGCAACTATAAGCAAGCCTGCATCTTCTTCCTTGATTTCCTCGCGTAAAGTTTCTACATAGTGGTTGCCATTTTTTGCCGAGGCTTCGTCCACATTGCAAACGTACAGTACAGGTTTATTGGTCAGCAGGAAGAGGTCGTTGGCCATTTTTCGGTCTTCCTTATTGTCGAGATATACCGTACGCGCCGATTTTCCCTGTACCAGTGCGTCACGGTATTTAACGAGTATTTCGTACATGCGTTTAGCGGCTTTGTCGCCGCCTGTTTGCGCCTGTTTTTGTACCTTTACAATACGTGATTCTACCGTTTCAAGGTCTTTGATTTGCAATTCCAAATCTATATTCTGTTTGTCGCGTACCGGATCAATAGTAATATCGACGTGCATTACATCATCGTCATCGAAACAGCGAATTACATGCAGAATGGCGTCTGTTTCGCGGATACTGGCTAAAAACTGGTTGCCCAAACCCTCGCCCTTGCTGGCGCCTTTTACCAAACCGGAAAGGTCCACAATTTCTACCGTTGTCGGAATAACTTTTCTCGGATCATCTATTGCCGCTATTTTTAATAAGCGCTCGTCCGGAACGGATATAGAACTCACTTTCGGATCTTTGGTAGAAAAGGGGAAGTTTGCCGCCAGCGCTCTGACATTCGATATACAGTTAAAAAGGGTGGTTTTACCTACATTCGGCAAGCCTACAATACCACATTGAAGAGACATAAGAATCTATTATTTATTATCTATTACTTATTATTGATGATTTGAAAAAATTTTCTTTCTTGCGAAAACTGCGCCACAGTAAGAATATACCGGCTATAATAAATGGAATACTCAGGAGTTGCCCCATGTTAAGCAGCATACCATCTTCAAAATCTACCTGTGTTTTTTTAATAAATTCGATGAAGAAGCGCGCCGAGAATAGTAATATGAGGAATAATCCGAACAGGAAGCCGCGGTATAATTTTTCGCCTTTCTTTTTGTAAAGGAAGAACAACAAACAAAAGATAGCGAGGTAGGAAAGCGCCTCGTAAATTTGGGTAGGGTGGCAGGCTTGAGTTTCTCCTGCACGCTGAAAAACAAAGCCCCAGGGAAGATTTGTTGCACCGCCGTAAATTTCGGAGTTCATTAAGTTCCCCAGACGAACCATCATACCCGATATGGCAACGACAATGCCCATGCGGTCGAGCAGCCATAGGGCATTTTTCTTGTGTTTGCGGCACCAGTGCCAGATGCCGATTAATATACCAATAGCGGCGCCGTGACTGGCTAATCCCTGGTAGCCTATAAATCTAAACGGAGAAAATTTTACCGGTAAAATAATTTCGAGCGGATGCGCTAAAAAATGATCCGGTTGATAAAATAAGCAGTGTCCAAGCCTTGCTCCTATCAGTATGGAAAGAGCAATGGTAATGGTTAATTTTTCCAACAAAGGAATCGGTATTTTTTCACGTTTAAAAATATGCAGATAGATGTAGTAACTGACGATAAACGCGCCAACAAACATTAACCCGTAATAACGAATGTGAATAGGCCCCAAAGCAAAGAGTTCGGGGTCAACATTCCAATTGATAGATAGAAAAGACATCATGATATTTTATTTGATTTATCGAGCGTGAAAGCAAAAGTAGTTCCTTTGCCTAATTCGCTGCGTACGTTAATAGATTGATTATGCGCTTCAATAATATGTTTAACAATCGCTAAGCCCAAGCCGCTGCCGCCATGCTCGCGCGAGCGGTGCTTATCGACACGGTAGAAACGCTCAAAAATGCGCGGCAAGGCCTCGCTGCTAATACCTATGCCGTTATCTTTCACTTCAATTAACACGCGGTCGGGCATGTCGGTAAAAGAGATTATCGTTTCACCTCCCTCTTTGCCGTAGTTAATGGAATTGGCTATAAGATTAATCAAGACCTGAGATATTTTTGTCCGATCGGCACAAACCATTATTTTTCCACCCGCAATCCATTGTGTGCGTAAGTGAATATGCCGTTTTTCCGACATAATTTCAAAGGCGTCAAAAATTTCTTCTACTAATGACGCCAGGTTGAAAGAGGTTTTATTCAGTTCCACATTATCGGTTTCAAGACGGTTGATGGTATCTAAATCTTGCGTAATACTGATAAGGCGCTCTACGCTTTTTTCCGTGCGTTCTAAATAAAGTTGATTAATGCTTGGGTCGTTTAATCCTCCGTCAAGCAAGGTGAGAATATAGCCCTGAATATTGAATATAGGCGTTTTTAATTCGTGCGATACATTGCCGAGAAATTCTTTGCGAAAACGTTCTAACTCTATCAAACGGCTGATTTCTTCTGTCTTTTTGGCAGCCCACTGTACCACATCGCGGTTTATCCGTTCAACTAAATCAGCGTTAGGATTGGTCTTTTTTAATTCTTTGCGAATATTGCCAATGTTATAAATCGTTTTATAGATAGGCGTTATTTTGTTAATAACAAAGCGTTGTAATAAAATCGCAACTGTCACATAAAGTATAATAAACACAACAGCGCTAATAGCAATCAGTGTCCAAGGATCATCTACCCGCACGTAGAACAGGGTTAGCAACCACCCTGCGGCAACAATAAGCAACGCAAAGATGATGGACATGCTGATATGTGAATATATTTTTTTCATCGTTTAAATCTTGCAAAAACACTTAAAGATAATCGTTTTTCAAAACAGTCCTGTAAAAATAATTCGCCGTATTCTTGCTCTTTCGCTTTGCCGAATACGCCTCGTGTTATAGTGTCGGCCACAAGCGCTGAAAAACCATTGGAATATAAGTTCAAAATTAAAAAACTGTTTTCAGGGGCTAATATTTGCCGACAATGTTGCAGCATTTCGAGCAGGCATTCGTCTAACTTCCATTTTTCACCATCGGTACCATGCCCGTAGGCCGGAGGGTCAAGCATGATGCCTTGGTAAATATTGCCACGTTTGGCTTCGCGCTTTACGAACCGCAGGGCGTCTTCCACTACCCATCGGATATTATCAAGGCCGCTTAATTCCATATTTGCACGCGCCCAAGTTACCACTTGCCGCACCGAGTCTAAGTGCGCTACATCGGCGCCTGCCGCTTTGGCCGCCAAAGAAGCGCCTCCGGTGTAGGCAAAAAGGTTCAAGACCTTAGGCTGGGGGACATTCAGCGCTTTTACCGATGAATAAATATAATCCCAGTTAGGAGCCTGTTCCGGAAAAACACCCACATGCTTAAAGGCAGTCAGGCCTAAGCGCATGCGCATATTTAATCCTTTTCGGGAGTAGGCAATAGCCCACTGTTCCGGCATTTTTTTGATAAAATGCCAATTGCCGCTATCTTCCTTACCCGACTTACCGAATCCTGCTCCTGTGGTAAAACGAGTGTGTATCAGACTGTTCCATTCTTTTGCAGGTAAACTCTTTTCCCATACGGCCTTAGGTTCGGGTCGCGCTAATACGAAATCTCCGAAACGCTCCAATTTTTCGAAGCCTCCGGTATCTATTAATTCATAGTCAGCCCATTCTTCGGGTGAGAAAAGTAACATAATTAGAAAATTTTCAGGACAAAGATACGTAATACAAAGGTAGAAGTATTTTCTCATTTGTCAAAATTTTTTTGTATCTTTGTAAGTTTGAATTTATTTTTTATGAAAACCTACAACCGTCATCTCATCACTGCCGCGCTGCCCTACGCCAACGGGCCGGTGCATATTGGACACCTTGCCGGCGTGTATATTCCGGCCGATATTTATGCTCGCTACCTCCGCCTGCGCGGAAAGGAGGTTCTATTTGTCTGCGGATCTGACGAACACGGCGTTCCCATCACAATTAAGGCGCGCCAATTGGGTGTCAGCCCTCAGGACGTGGTAGACAAATACCATTTGATGATTAAAGATGCATTCGAACGCTTCGGCATCAAGTTCGATATTTATTCCCGTACATCTTCTAAAACTCATCATAAAACGGCCTCCGACTTCTTCAAAAAATTATATGATGAGGGGAAATTCATAGAAAAAACATCGGAGCAATATTACGACACTGAGGCGCAGCAGTTCTTGGCCGACCGCTATATTATGGGAACCTGTCCCAAGTGCAGCAACGAAAGCGCTTACGGCGACCAATGTGAAAAATGCGGCAGTACGCTCAGCCCGAATGAACTGATTAACCCTCATTCTACCATTAGCGGCAGTAAGCCGGTATTGCGCGAAACCTCGCACTGGTATTTGCCCTTAGACCAACACGAGAGCTGGCTTCGCCAATGGATATTGGAAGAACATAAAGAATGGAAGGTGAATGTTTACGGACAGTGTAAATCGTGGTTAGACGGCGGACTGCAAGCGCGTGCTGTGAGTCGCGACCTCGACTGGGGTGTGCCTGTTCCTGTGCAGGGCGCCGAAGGAAAAGTGCTCTACGTATGGTTTGACGCTCCGATAGGCTATATTTCCAACACTATTGAACTGCTTCCCAACGAATGGGAACAGTGGTGGAAGCAGGGCGATACCAAATTAGTGCATTTCATCGGAAAAGACAATATCGTATTCCATTGCATTGTTTTTCCGGCTATGCTGAAAGCCCACGGCGATTATGTTTTGCCCGAAAACGTACCGGCTAATGAATTTCTCAACCTTGAGGGCGATAAGATTTCTACCTCGCGCAATTGGGCGGTGTGGTTGCACGAATATTTAGACGAGTTTCCCGACAAGGAAGACGTGCTGCGCTATGTGCTCTGCGCCAACGCTCCCGAAACCAAAGACAATGATTTTACATGGAAAGATTTTCAAACCCGCAACAACAGTGAATTAGTTGCGGTGTTTGGCAATTTTGTAAACCGTGCTGTTGTGTTGGCCGGGAAATATTTCGAGGGTAAGGTTCCGCCGCTGAAGGAGCTTACTGCTTACGATGAGGAAGTGTTGAAGGAACTGCCGATTCTTCGTCAAGCCATAGAAGAAAACATTGAGCATTACCGTTTCCGCGAGGCCTTGAAAGAGACGATGAATATTGCCCGTCTGGGGAATAAGTACTTAGCCGACACCGAGCCTTGGAAGGCAGCAAAAACCGACATGGACAGGGTATCCACTATTCTTAATATATCGCTGCAAATTTGCGCCAACTGCGCTATTGCATTCGACCCCTTCCTGCCCTTTACGGCGCAAAAGTTGCGTTATATGCTGGGCGAAAGCCGCGCCGACTGGGAGTTGCTCGGTGAAAGCAATATCCTGCCCGAAGGCCATGCCCTCAACGAGGCGCAATTGCTGTTCGACAAGATTGAAGACACCGTGGTTGAAGCTCAGGTCAACAAATTGTTGGCAACCAAGACGGCTAATGATGCGGCGCAAAAACCTGTCTGCGAACCGCAAAAACCCGCTTGCACCTTCGACGATTTTACGAAACTGGATATCCGCACCGCTACCGTGCTGGAAGCCGAGCGGGTGCCCAAGACCGATAAGTTGTTGAAACTAACTATCGACACAGGCATAGACAAACGCACCATTGTGAGCGGCATTGCCGAATACTACACGCCGGAACAAATGGCGGGTAAACAAATATGTATCTTAGCCAATCTTGAGCCGCGCAAAATCAAAGGCATCGAATCGCAGGGAATGATTTTGATGGCTAAGGAGCCCAACGGAAATATGCGTTTCGTCCGCCCCGACGAAGTGCTGGCGAATGGGGCGGTGGTAAATTAACAGCTAAAAGGGTGAAAATAGAAGAAGATAGTAGAAAAACAATTTTTATCAATCAAAAAATCCTGCCCATGATGAAACATTTTGGCAGGATTTTCTTCTTGTGGTAGGATTGATTTTCCTAAATCAGGCTGTTTTTTAGATTTTCAGACTTGTTTTTTGGATGGCTGATTTTATCGTATTTATTGCGAGGCACCCTACCTTTGAAATTCTTAACAATGATCTTTAATTGATTGTACACCCAGTCTTGGCCGCAAAACCGTTTCGGGCTTAATAGTCAAAAGTGGTGATGAAACTCCATTTAAACGATTAAATTTCATATATTTGCCGCCTTTTAAAATATATGAACAAAAAAATGCTTTTACTGCGGTTC
>WRMN01000036.1 GCA_009777095.1 Bacteroidales bacterium
TACAAGACCTTGGCTGCAACTCCATTGCGGATTTGTAGCATTTGCAGGAAGATTGGCTAATGTGTAAGTTGCCTGGCAGGTTCCGCTGGAAATGATGTCGGGGCCGGTAATAGACAATTGACACGCTTGAATAACCTTGGTAAAAGTCATTCCGCTTACCACTGCCGTAAGCGTTCCTGCTTGTCCGTTAAGCACTAAAGCAGTAACTGTTGACGAGTTGCCAGATGACGGAGTAACACTAAAAGATTTGGTTGGCGATACATACCACGAAGTTGCCTGTACGTTGTGGCTTAAACTATAGGTAGCACTACCACATATGGTAGAAGAGCCGAGGAGACTGCTTGCCGCCACACTAACCGCAGCATGAGCATTTACCAAACCGTATCCCATTTCTTCGTGCCATGTACCATTGGGGCGACCGGGCGTAGTTGAATAATTATATAAATCTGTTCTTACCTTTTGTGCTGTGCTTTCAATGATATCACGTACTTGCTGTGCTGTAAGATTAGGATTTACTGATAAAATAAGTGCGGCAACACCAGCTACGTGAGGCGCGGCAGCGGATGTCCCTCCAAAATTAGAAAAATAAACACCGTTTACTCCATTGCTAATAATATTGTAAGTAGATCCATGTGTTTGCATCCCAGTTGTATAAATATCAACACCCGGAGCTACAATGTCCAACATTACGCCATAATTACTGCCCCATAATTTGCCATCGCATGAAGTGAACGATTTTCTTTGGCCACATTGAGACATTGCTCCCACTGCTATAACATTGTTCAAGCATGCAGGATAATCAACAACTGATGCATTATAGTTTCCTGAAGAAGCAACTAACACACATCCTTTACTATTCTCACCTGATGTAACAACATTAGTAATTATAGTATTCAATGCTGCAGTTTCTACACAGCTAAAAGACATTGAAATAACATCTGCTCCGTTTTGCCTTGCCCAATTAATTCCGTTTACAATAAATTGTGATTCCGTTGTTGTCCATCCACCACTACTTGTAGCTATTCTGACAGGCAAAATCCGACAATTGTATGCCACTCCAGCAATTCCGATAGTATTATTAGCGTGTGCTGCAGCTATTCCAGCACACGCTGTGCCGTGAGCACTATCCCCGAGATTATTTATCGGCGCACCGTCACTATCATTGTCAGTAGCGTCAAAGCCAAGCAATAAATTATCCACCAAATCAGGATGACTCAATTCCACTCCCACATCAAGTATCGCAATTCGAATGTTTTGCATACCAGTAGTAATACTCCATGCTTGTTCTGCCTTTATGTCTATGCCGACAATTCCTCCAATCTGGCCTGTATTATTAAGCGCCCATTGCTGCGAAGAATATTGGTCGTTGGTTGATAGTTCTAGGAAATGTATCAAGTTTGGCTCGGCATACTCAAACAGGTCTGTTTCATACAACTCATTGGCTATTTGTATTGCATTTTTCACAGAGCCATTTTCAAGAGTCAACAAATATGACAGTTCATCATAAACACATTGTTTGATGTCTTTGATTTGATAAGTTGCAGTGCTTTTTATCAACAACGAATACTCAAGCAAATTTTTTAATCTAACAAGTATCTGATTTGTAAAACCAGCTATTTCTTTGCCCGTTTCATCAATAAAAACCGGCGATGAGTAAATGACATTCTCTTTAGTATTCCATTGTTGCTGTAATTCCATAATACTCTCTTTATCAAAATTTTGCACAAACACCATGAATATTTGGTTATTTAGGTCATAAATGCTTTTTACATTACCAGCAACCAATTGTTGCATGGCATTTTTGATAGCTGAGGTATCAAGTACTTCCGATTTTACCAGTATTTTCGTTACAGAAACATCAAAAGTACGTTTATGACCATTCACATACATATAAAAGTCCTGCCCATTAAGATAAATAATCACAAAACAGAACAACAAGTTAATTATCAATCTTTTTATATTCATTCTCTTTTTAAATTTGTTAATGTAAAATCAAAACCAAAATAAAAATCATTCCAACCACAACATTGCTGTGGCACGTATTCACAAGACCTACTTCTTATTCCTTCAAAGTAAACCTTGCAACCATTTTTGGGAATATCCCACTCTTTGGCAAAATCAGGAAAATTACATATTCTACCCATATTAACATACATGTAACCAGTACTATAAAGACAAGTACTATTCGTTTTACTATCAAAAATAATACAGAATAAAATAATTCCATTAAGTAACGTGGGATTTTTCTCCTCAAGCCAAGTATATAATAATTCTATAGAAAGGGTATCTTTAACCAAATAAGCCTCCCCTTTGTACAAGAGAGCCTCCTCTTTTCCTTCTTCACAAGGGCAAGGTTTATAGGACACTTCGCCACCTGTCTCGGCTTTCTCTGCACAGGAATATAAGCTCCCTGCCAACATTACACACAGCACTAAAACTGTGACCTTCTGCAAACGCTCAAAGAATTTATTGATTATTTTATTCATGATATTTTTATGATTAGGTTATTGATTATTCGATGTTTTAATTGAATCTAATAAGATTATAAATAAAACCATCAAGAGCAATATTATTAAATTCCAATTCTTTAGAAGAAATATGGTATCCATACTTCCGATTATCTATGTTTAGCATACATCTATTATCATCTTCAATAATTGAGTATAAATATTCACCTGCTAAATGTCCTCTATACAAGTCAATATGATCGGTTTCTCCTGAAACCGTCAAAATACTGTCTGCATTAAATTCATACACAATATTGTGTTGAGAATAATCATGTGATATTGGACCAACCGAAGTAAACGGAATTGTTACGTTTACAAGTTTCCATTTTCCGGTAATATTTGCAAGATCTTCAAGTTTTTTATTTTTATCTGAACACGAAGAACTTCCCGCTACAATCAGCAAAAGTGTAGTAATGCTTAAAAGAGTTGTTTTCATAATATTTTCCTCCTAAAATTTATTTGATTAATGATATATGGAATAATTTTTTCATAATTATTTATTTTAAGAAGTTTATAAAATTATGAAATTTGTGCGTCTTTTGTTAATTGAAATTAGCGGGTCTTAATAAATTTCCACATCAAAGGGAATGCGCGCCAAGACTTGTGATTCTTGCAATAAGTCTAATTGTTTGGCTAAGACTCGGTAAGTTTGGCCAATGCTGTTACTGTTGGCATTAATCATAGCGTTTTTAAACATCGCCATCAATTGGGTGTACATATCCTTTTGTGCGGGAAGTTCTTTCAAACGATAATTGTCGAGCCCTGCCAACTTTGCTGCCGCATCAATGGCATCGGTCAATCCGCCGAGAAGGTCGGCCAAGTTATTCTCTATCGCTTGTAAACCTGTCCACACTCGGCCTTGCCCTAAGTCGTCAACCCTTTGAACATCGATATTACGGCTTTCCGCTACCTTTTTCACAAATTCGGCATATATGTTTTCAACGCTTGCCTGAGAAATTTCTTTTTCCCGATTGCTGAGCGCACGAAAACCTGAAGGGAAATCGGCCGATTGCGCCGACTTGGCCACGTCCACCGTTATACCCAAGTGGTTTTTCAAACCTTTTTCCATATTGGGAATTATTCCAAACACACCAATAGATCCTGTAAGGCAGGTAGAATTGGTAATCACTATATTCGATGGCATGGAAATCCAATAACCACCGGAGGCCGCATAATTACCCATAGAAACCACCACCGGCTTAACCTCTTTTACAAGGGCTAATTCGCGGGCAATAATTTCAGAAGCCTGAGCAGAACCTCCGGGAGAATTTACGCGGAATACTACCGCTTTTACGCTTGAATCACTACGCACGTTGCGCAGAATGTTGGCATAGTTCCAAGCAGTAATGCCATCTTCGCCCTTGCCCATGGTAATCTCGCCGTCGGCATAAATTACCGCAATCTTATCTTTGGCTTTCAGAGTAGGCTTAACCACTTTTGAATAACTCACAATATCCACCATTTTGATGTCCCGTTCTCTTTTTTCGCCGGTGAGTTTTACCAGTTCGTCCAAAAGTTCATCTTTATACATCAGTCCATCTACTAAGCCTGCACTCAGCGCATCGCTGCTCAAACCCATCATGGTGAATAGTCCGTTATCCGTCATTTCCTGCAATTTTTTTACATCAAGACCACGGGCTTTGGCAATGCCTGCTAACCAATGATGCCAAATAGAATTTAAAAACGAAAGGTTTTGCTCTCTGTTTTCTGGGCTCATTTGGTCGAGCATAAAAGGCTCAACAGCGCTCTTGTATTTGCCATGGCGGATAATCTGCATATCCACCTGTAATTTTTCCAATAATCGTTTGTAAAACATGATTTCGGAACGAACTCCTTGCAAACTCAAAGAGCCGAAAGGGTTAAGATAAATCTTGTCGGCCACGGAAGCCAAGTAGTACGCGCCCTGCGAGAGATTATCGCCGTAAACGATAATCGGTTTTCCTGAGTCTTTAAAGTGTAATACAGCATTACGCAATTCTTCGAGGTGTCCCGCTCCGATTTGCAATGTGCTTAAATCCATGTATATCATACGAATATCAGGGTCTGTCGCTGCATGACTAATCCCTTTCACCAAATCGTTCAAGCCTATATTCGAATCAAAAGATAAAGAGCCAAACAAATTGAGGTTTGGCATAACCGCACCGCCGCGTTCTCCCACCGGCTTGTCGAGCATAATGCGCAATACCGAATTGGGTTTTACAATCACTGTTTCCTCTGTATCGGCAAAAGAAAGCATAGCGCCAATTATACCTAAGAAGATAAACATGCACAGCAACGAGCCTATTACAAAGGCTAAGAGTGATGCAAAAAATATTTTAAAAAAGTTTTTCATATTTATTTAAGGTTAAAATTATTATCCGCGAATAGCTTTTACGCCCGGCAATTCAATGCCTTCCATATATTCGAGCAAGGCGCCGCCGCCTGTTGAAACATAGCTCACCTTGTCGGCAAAGCCCATTTGGTTAACGGCGGCTACCGAATCGCCGCCGCCGACAAGCGAGTATGCGCCTGCAGCCGTAGCATCGGCTACCATTTGCGCTACAGCCTTAGTTCCTTCAGCAAATTTCGGCACTTCAAAAACACCTGTCGGGCCATTCCACAGAATGGTCTTCGAGTCCATAATCACCTTACGCCAAGTTTCGATAGCAGCGGGTCCGGCATCAACGCCGCTCCACCCGTCGGGGATAGCATTAACAGCGCAAACCTTCGTGTTTAGCACAGCTGAAGGATTAGCAAAATCTTCAAATTTTGCATCGGTTATCAATACATCTTCCGATAAGTAAATATTCACATTCAATTCCTTTGCCTTTGCCAAAATAGCTAATGCCAATTGTAACTGGTCATCTTCACAAATAGAGTTCCCTATTTTTCCGCCTTGAGCCTTAATGAAAGTAAAACTCATGCCTCCGCCGATAACAAGGTTGTTCACTTTCTTCATCAGTTGTTCTATAATGGTAATTTTCGATGATACTTTCGAGCCGCCGAGAATAGCGGTGAAGGGACGGGACGGCGCTTCCAATACCTTGTCAATGGCTTTAATTTCGCCCTCCATCACATAGCCGAACATTTTATCGTTCGGGAAATAATCGGCAATCAAAGCGGTAGAAGCATGTGCGCGGTGCGCGGTGCCAAAGGCGTCGTTGATATAGCAGTCGGCATAGGAGGCTAACTGTTTGGTAAATTCTTTTTGCTTGGCTTTCACGGCAGCTTTGGCGGCTTTCTTTTCTTCATCGCTTACATCATCGGCTAAACCTCGTGGTTTTCCTTCCTCTTCTTCATAAAAACGAAGATTTTCTAATAGTAATACTTCCCCCGATTGGAGATTTTTGGCCATTTCAGCAGCTTCAGCGCCCATACAGTCGGGTGCAAATTGCACAGGAACTGCTAATTTTTCTTCAATCGCTTTCAGTAAGTGTTTCAAAGAATATTTATCGGTAGGGCCTTTGGGGCGGCCAAGGTGCGACATGATAATCAAAGAACCTCCTTCGGCTAATACCTTTTTCAGGGTAGGAACAGCTGCGCGAATGCGGGTATCGTCCGTAATTTGAAATTGCTCGTTGAGCGGAACATTAAAATCTACGCGAATGATAGCGCGTTTTTCTTTAAAATTGTAAGTGTTAATGTTTTGCATAGGTTTATGTTTTTATGTTTTATGAAACAAAACGAGAATAATCGACAAAGATACAAAAAAATTATGAAAAACTGTTTTGAATTTTTCATTTGCTTCATTCGTAAATTCAAAACAACTTCTAATTAAATTTGTCATTCTCATTTTTTCTCACTATCTTTGTAGTTTGGTTTTGTTAGCAGGAATAATAAAACAAATTCACAGGAATCATGTATTAAAAATTATTGATATGAAAAAATGTATAATTGCTTTATGCTTAATCGTAGTCGCAACAGGTGCGGTTAAGGCGCAGGACGAGGAGCAAATTGTAAAAGCCTCAACGGTGGAAGATCCGGTTGCCGAAATGGCTTATAATGAAGGAACCGCTTTGCTTGGTCAGAAAAAATTCAATGAGGCCTTATCAAAATTCAATGAGGCAATAGCATACAAGCCCGATTTTGATAAAGCTTTCCTGAATCGTGCGACAACTTATAGGGAGCTGAAAAATTACACGCAGGCTTTAAATGACTATACGCAAGCCATCGCTTTAAATCCTTCATACGCACAGGCTTACTATTTCCGCGGAGGCATATTGTTTGAACAGGGAAATTACGAGGAGGCAATAAATAATTACAATATGGCTATAGCGCATAAGTCCGATTATGCCTTTGCTTATAACGACCGCGCAGGCTGTTACCGTTCATTGGAGAAATTTGAACAGGCTATGGACGATTACAATAAAGCGGTTATTTACGCCTCTGATAATGCTACGTTTTTCAGTAACCGCGGAAGTCTGAAACGCCAAATGGGAAAACCCGAAGAGGCTATTAAAGACTATGAACAGGCATTACGTATTGATGCCGGAAGTTATATGATTCTTAATAATCGCGGCTTAGCGAAATTTGATGCGGGAAAATATCAAGAGGCAATAGATGATTTCTCGGAAGTCATTAAGCTAAAATCCGATTATGCTTATGCATTCAATAATCGTGGTAACGCCAAATATAAAATGAAAGATTATTCGGGTGCGGTTGACGACTACAACAGCGCTATACGTATTAATCCAAGATACGAGTATGCTTATCTAAACCGCGGGATTGCCAAAGAAATGCAGCGCGATGCCAAGGGCGCCTGCGCCGATTGGCAGCAAGCACGTGAAATGGGCCTTTCCTCTGCCGAGGCATATATTAACAGTCAATGTAAATAAACCTTAATCAGAAATTATTTAAAATTTAATTTTGCCATGAAATACGCAACTATTCGTTATATAAAATATTGCATTATAATATTATTAATTACAGCAGGACAACTTGCCGCGCAAAATATTGAGTTCGACGCTAAGAATTTTCCGAATGATAAAAACGGATTGAGACAAATGCAAAACAGCATAAAGGAAGCGGATAAATTATTTGACAAAGGGGGCATGGCTAATGTAGAAGCAGCACTATTCCATTATCTAAATGCCAATAAATTTAACCCGAACAATGCACGGAATAATTACCGCATTGCTTTATGCTACTTAAGAGGACAACATAAAAATGCAGCAGCAAGCTATTTAGAAACTGCTATTGCGCTTGATCCCGCTGTAGCGCCGGACGCCTATCTTCAGTTAGGGCGCGCCTATCAGTACGATTACCAATTTGACAAAGCCATTCAAGCGTACGAAACCTATAAGTCAAGGCCCGGAACTAAAGACTATTCAGCCCTTTATTTGGTTGATAAATATATTAACGAGTGTAAAACAGGAAAAATATTAGTTGCAAACCCTGTACGGGTTTTTATTGACAATATTTCAGAATTAAATACGCAGTATTCCGAATATGGGCCGGTAATCAGCGCCGACGAATCGGTAATAATGTTCACATCAGGGCGCGATGACACTACCGGCGGCGGAAAAGATGAAGATGGTTATTTTGAAGATATTTATACCGCATCACGTATCGGCGGGAAATGGAGCCGCGCTATAAATATCGGTAAACCTTTAAATACTAATGGGCATGACGCTATTATCGGTTTATCGAACGATGGACAAAGGCTCTTTGTGTATCGTTCCGAAAATGGCGGTGATATTTATGAATCAAATCTAAAAGGCGATACATGGACAACGCCTAAGAGTTTAGGTTCAAAAATTAACACGAAATATCATGAATCAAACGCTTCGCTTTCTTACGATGGCAATACGCTTTACTTTGTAAGCGACCAGCCGGGGGGCTTTGGCGGGCACGATATTTATAAGTCTTCCCGCGATGCCAAAGGGAATTGGAGCGAACCTGAAAATTTAGGCCCTACCATCAATACCCAATATGAAGAGCGTTCTGTCTTTATTCACCCCGATGGAAAAACCCTGTACTTTACTTCACAAGGACATAATACAATGGGCGGACTCGACATTTTCAAATCGGTTTATGAAAACGGCCGATGGAGTACGCCCGAAAATTTAGGTTATCCTGTGAATACCCCTGACGACGACGTGTTCTTTACGCTTTCGGCCAGTGGCAAGCATGGTTATTTTTCATCGGCGCGCGAAGGAAGTAAAGGCGGTCAGGATTTGTATGTGATTACTTTCCTTGGGCCTGAGAAAAACTTGATTGGTAATTCCGAAGATTTTTTAATAGCCTACCAAAACAGTGCTGTTCGCGAAAAAATTATCGAATCGGCGGTTGCCTTACCTACTGCAAACTTAACCCTGCTGAAAGGAGTTATCCGTGATGAAGCCACTAAGTACCCGCTTGAAGCTACTCTAAACGTAATTGATAACTCGAAAAATATCGTAATTGCTTCTTTGGAATCGAACAGCAAAACAGGCCGTTATTTAGTGTCTTTGCCATCGGGGATAAATTATGGAATATCGGTTAAGGCAGATGATTACTTATTCCATTCAGAAAACTTCGATATTCCAGCAGCTTCAGGTTATCAGGAAGTGGAGAAAGATATAGAGTTGAAGAAAGTTGATATTGGCTCCAAAGTGGTATTACGTAATATCTTCTTCGACACCGGAAAATCAACCTTGCGTCCCGAGTCTGTTTACGAGTTAACTACGGTTGTTGATTTATTAAGGGAAATGCCGAAGTTGAAGATAGAAATATCGGGACATACCGATAATGTAAGTTCGGCTGCATATAATCAAAAATTGTCGGAAGACCGCGCCAAGGTGGTTGTTGACTACCTGATATCAAAAGGTATTGCAGCCTCGCGTCTGACTTACATGGGTTATGGATTTGACCAACCGATAGCCACTAATGACACAGCCGAAGGAAGGCAACTGAACCGCCGTACGGAATTTAAGGTTACGGATAAGTAGCCGCTCCTTACGGATATTCAGTAAAATCAAAAAATCCTGCTCATGGTAAAACATTTTGACAGGATTTTCTTTTGTAGCAGGGTTAGTTTTTAATTTTCAAGGTTCAAGATAATTTAAGCGGATTATTTTTTATAAATTTCATTAAGCAAAGATACATATTTTTATCTCTCATATTATATCTAAATTCACATTCTTTTAGGTGTAAATAAAACTTATGTTTATGTATT
>WRMN01000037.1 GCA_009777095.1 Bacteroidales bacterium
AGCATGTCCTTAAAAAACTTTGCACAAACACTGCCTCAGGCGCGGTTAGCGGTGATTAACATCGGTAGCGGCGCCGTTTATAAGGTCTTTAAAAAACTGTGTCCTCATTCAGACCATAAGATAGTATATTTAAAATGCAGGAAGAAAGAAGTGTCTTCGGCTTTGGCCTTGTGCGAAAAAGAAGGCGTTTTTGCCTTAGTGCTTGGAGTTGCCGAAACCGCATTGCCTCAGCAGTCCTTTTCGGCAGCCGTAATTACGCCTGCGATTGATCTTAGCCAAGCCTACTTGCGGCAACTTCTCTGCCACCGCTCACTGAACTACTGTGCGGCGCTGGGTTTCCAAACCTACCTCTCGCCGGCAGGCGACATAGATACGCTGAAAGGGCGTTACTGCGAATCGCTGCGCTTGGGAGCCTTGAGGGAAGACATAGCTTCGGCAGAGCCCTTGTTGCGCGATGCCGACTATGTGTGGTTCGACATAACCACTGTCCGAGCCTCCGACGCCCCGCAACGAAAACACCTGACACCTAACGGTTTATACGCAGAAGAGGCTTGTCAGTTGCTGCATTATATAGCGCTTTCGAACCGTACAAAAGTGTTATTCCTGCACAATTTCAGCACTTTAGCTTGTTTGAATAAGATTACCACCCATTTACTGGCACAGCTAATTTGGCATTTGGCCGAAGGCTTGGGGGAAAAAATCAAGGAGGAATTGTTAAATATTTCTGAAAATGTCGCTTTTAAGGAAATTATGGTTGACATGGGGTTGAGCGGGCAGGAACTTTACTTTTTGTATAGTGAAACCACCCAGCGTTGGTGGATTAAAGTGCCTTGTAATAAGGAAGATATGCGATGGATTCCCTGTAACCGAAACGATTATCAAGTGGCTTGTCAGGGCAAGGTTCCGGTACGTTGGATATGGCATTATCAAAAATTAAATTATTAAAAAGTGTTAAAATTCTTATAAACTTGTTGTTATTTAATATTTTTATTTTAACTTTGCGAGTTGCTACTCAGCATTGAGCAGCTTTAGGATATTATGTTATTTGTGAAAAAACTATCTTGTGGCGTCCTCTTTTTCTTGCTGGTCTTCAGTGCGAAAGCCCAACAAGACCCGCAGTTTAGTTTGAGTTTTTTGAAAAGAATGTATAACAACCCGGGATATGCCGGAAATACGACGGAAAATCTGTTTACCGCTACCGGAGTGAGTCGTTTAGAATTGACCGGTTTTGAAGGTGCGCCCGTAGTAACGGCAGTGGACGTTCACGGACCGATTACGTTGTTTGGAATATCGAGCGGAGTGGGGATATCGCTGTATAATGATATAGCAGGCGCCTTGCGCGCCCCCGGCTTCAGCCTTACTTATGCTTATCGTCATAAAATTCTTGACGGAGTAATAGGTATAGGTGTAACAGCAGGTATGATCGCCAGTTGGTATGTTAGTCCGGAATGGCGATTACCCGAAGGAGGCAGCGTTACTGATAATTCGTTGCCTACCGGTGAAACGGCAGGAATGAGTTTTGATATGGACTTCGGAGTCTATTATCAAAGTCCTTCCTGGTTTGGCGGAGTAGCCTGCAAGCACCTTACGGCGCCAAAGTTGGGACAGGATAGGGTAGGGTCTTTGCCGCGTACTTTCTACGCGAATCTCGGCTACACTTATGCTTTTGAAGAGCCGGAACTGGTAATTATGCCGATGCTTGATGTGATTACTGATTTTGGACAAACCGGTTTTTGCTTTAAAGCAGTCGGTTTTTACAAAAAGGTGTACTGGGCCGGTTTGGGTTACCGGTGGGAGCAGGCGGTAATAGGTATGTTGGGCTTGGAAATATTTGAAGGATTGAAAGTGGCGTATGCTTATGAATTTCCGGTTTCGAAATTAAGTCGCTTTAGTAGCGGCACGCATGAGATGTTATTAAGTTACTCTTTTTCTATAGCGGTACCGAAAGGATCGCAACGATACAAGAGTATTAGATATTTATAAAATAAATTTTAAGTATGAAGAAATTGTTTCTTTTAACTTTGTTGGCAGGATTGATGTGGAGTTGTGGGCTTATCGGAGGATCTGACTCCGGAGAACTTGACCGTGGAAATAAAGGTCGTAAGGTCCGGTATTCCGAAGCGCCCCCAAATGGAATGTCATACGTTCCTGCCGGAAATTTTTTACTTGGTCATAATGATCAGGATTTAAACATGGCCATAAATGCCGGTAACAAAATGGTTACCGTAGATGCTTTTTGGATGGATCAAACAGAAATTACCAATTATGAGTATCGTCAGTTTGTAACCTATGTGAAAGACTCTACGATACGTCGGCATTTATCGGAAAACGGATTTCCCGAATTCCTGCTGGAGGAGGAAGACCAGTTCGACCAAGATGCGCTTCCGCCCATAAATTGGCGCCGACGATTAAATGTTAAAAAAGACGATGGCTTACGCGACGCCTTAAGGGAACTGGATTATACGCCGGAAGAATCGCTCTTTGGCCGTCGTGAATTTGATGTACGCCGCTTAGTGTATGAATACTCATGGTTCGACATGGACCAAGCCGCTAAGGCTCGCTACGACCATAAAGAGAAAAAATATATAGGTACGGTAGTCAATGCTCAGGGGGAAAGAGAGGAAATCAAAGGCCGTTCCTCCTTTATTATGAGAGACCGTACGGAAGTATATCCCGATACCCTGTGCTGGATACGTGATTTTGATTATTCCTATAACGAGCCTTTTGCTGCCCGTTACTTCTCCCATCCGGCCTATAATAACTATCCGGTGGTGGGTGTAAGCTGGAAACAGGCTTATGCTTTTTGTCACTGGCGGACAAAGAAAATAGAAGGCGGCAGGAGAACTTATATGGGTTTTGAGTATCGTTTGCCCACCGAATCAGAATGGGAATATGCCGCACGCGGCGGACTGCAAGGCAGTTTGTACCCATGGGGAGGCCCTTACACCACCAATAAACAAGGCTGCTATTTAGCCAATTTCAAACCTCAACGCGGTAAATACAGCCTCGACGGAGGGGTGCGCACTATGCCTGTAGCCTCCTACGACCCCAATGATTATGGACTGTATGATATGGCGGGGAATGTAGCCGAATGGACGAATACGGCTTATGACGAAAATGCCTATAATTTTTATCACGACCTGATGCCTAACTATACCTATAATGCAAAAGACAGCGACCCTATTATAAAAAAACGCAAGGTAGTACGCGGCGGTTCGTGGAAAGATGCAGCTTACTATCTGCAAAGCGGAACCCGAACCTATGAATATCAAGATTCAACCCACAGTTACACCGGATTCCGCTGCGCACGTACTTATATGGGTACTGCCAGATAATTGTGAATAATTGCTTAATAACCGAACAAATAAATTAGATAGAATATGAAGAATAAAAAAACGCCCTTTTTTCAGTCCAAACAATGGAAAAGAATCATGCCGATGCTCTATGGCATTGGAGCTGCATTGGTAATTCTCGGCGCTCTGTTTAAATTGCAGCACTGGCCTAATGCCGGCTTATGGTTGAGCATAGGTATGTTTACCGAGTTTTTTATTTTTATGGTTTCGGCCTTCGACCCGCCGGCAAAAGAATATGAGTGGGAAAGAGCCTATCCTGAGTTAGCCGAAGAGGGCCTTGCCATCGGCGGCGGGGAACGTCCTGTAACTAAATCGGGAACAATCTCAGGGCATTTGCAGATTGACCCGGCCATATCGGGCGAATTAAACAGCAGTATGGCTAAATTCAATGAAACGGTGAAAGGCTTGCATAGCCTCTCTTCTGTAGCCGAATTGTCGAACAGTTTAGTCGGCGGCGTACAACAGGTAGCCGGTAATATTACCAACCTTAACACTTCCATGAGTACGGTAAACCAATCAATGGACGCCTTAAAGGACGTGTATATGCAAGTATCGCAAGCAGTGCTTGCCGGCGGTAAACAAACCGGTGTCAGCCTCGAATTGCTGAACAAGCACCTTTCCTCAGTAAACGCTTCTTATGAATTGTATATTCAGGAACACAAACAATATACGGCTTCCTGTGAACAAATGGTTGCTACGATGAAACAATCGGCTGAAAGTTCTAAACAGGTCAGCTCCGAAATGGATAAACTGCAAGCTCAGGTAAGCGGCTTGAACGCCGTTTATGGTTCTATGATATCAACGGTAAATATCGCCTTAAAAAAACGCTAAACTATGGCTGAACTACCAAAGTCCCCACGACAGAAAATGATCAACATGATGTATATCGTGTTGACGGCTTTGTTGGCATTGAATGTATCGGCAGAGGTGTTGGAGGCTTTTGTCAGTATTGATAAGAGTATAGAACACAATATCCAAATTGTTGTCAAGAAAAACCGTTCGGCTTTAGAGGGATTTCAAGCGGAAGCTGAAAAAAATCCGGCGAAGGTCGGTCCTTATTATAATAATGCCCTGTTAATAGCTAATGAGGCCAAAGCATTATTTCAATATATACAAGACATCAAAGTGGAGTTGGTATTATCCGGAGATGGAAAAAAGTCGAAAGCAATTAATGAAAACAATGAAATTGACCCGGAAAAAATAGATGCCTTGAGTGATACCGATGTCAGTGACCGTATAATGATTGGCAACAAAATCACCGGGAAAGCCTATGAATTACGCACAAAAATAACAGCTTTCCGCGAACTCGTATTACAGAATGTTAACCCGCAAACCACCCTCTACCAGTCGGCCAGTGAATTGTTGAAAACCGAAGACGGACATTCCAAAGACGGCGACGCTCGCAGTTGGGAAGTGGGTATGTTTGCCGGAGTGCCTTTGATTGCCGCCGTAACTAATTTGTCGAAATTGCAGTTAGATGTATATAATAGCGAAAGCGAAGCTATTACCCACTTTGCAAGAGAAGTAAATGCTGACGATTTTAAATTTTCGGACGTAGAAGCATTTGTGGTTCCCACCTCTTCTAATTATGTAGTGAGAGGCTCTAAATTTACTGCCGACGTTTTCCTGACAGCTTATGACCCAAGTTTAAGACCGGTATTGCGTAACGCCAGCGGAGGAAGCTGGAATGTCGACAAAGGGAAAATTAAGGTGGAAATTCCTGCAAATGAATTAGGTCCGAGAGTCTTTTCCGGTGTGTTAGAAGTTGGAGAATCAACATGGAGGATAAATCATTCCTATATGGTGGTTAATCCGAATACGGTGATTTCGCCTACTAAGATGAATGTGTTTTATCGGGGAATTGAAAACCCTGTGAGCATTTCCGCTTCCGGCGCTTCACTTGAAAATATAGAAGTGAGTATGACCAATGCCAGACATACGCGCCAGGGCGATATATGGAATGTAATACCCGGCGATGGCCGCACCTGTGAAATTACCGTGAAAATTAACGGCCAACAGCTTGACCAGCCTCAATCGTTTCGCGTAAAAGATTTACCGGTGCCGATGCCTCTGCTCGACGGTATTACCTCCAAATCAGTGTCGAGAGGCGAATTACAGGCTTCGCAGGGAATCAGGGCAGAAATGCCCAGCGACTTCGAATTCGACCTTAGATATCGTGTGGCTTCATTTAAAGTATCTGCTACCATTGACGGTTATACCGAAGAAGAAATTTCACAGTCGGCAGCTTTTACCGACAGACAAAAGAGAATATTCAATCAACTGCGCTCCGGACAACGGCTGTCATTTGTTGAAATTAAAGCTATAGGCCCTGACGGAAAAACCGTTGAACTGTATGATTTATCTGTAAAAATTAAGTAAATAATATGAAAAAGACAATTCTTTTAACAGCATTTTTGTTACTCCTTTCGTTAAGTTATGCCCAACAAGTAACAACCGGTAAGAAAAGTTTGGTGCTTGACGGCGTCGTTAAAATGGAACAAATAGAAGAAAGAGAACCCTTGCCGTATCCGGCCATCAATGAGTCCGATATATTTAAGTATATACGTGTATGGCGTGTGCTTGATTTGCGGGAACGACTGAACTATCCCTTGTATTATCCCATCGAATTGTCGCAAAAACGTAAAAGTTTTATTCAAGCCCTTGTTGGCGCTTTGGAGCAAGATAAAATCAAAGTTTACGATACCGGCGACGATGAGTTTACCGCAGAAATGTCATTAAACGACGTCTTGGCTAAATTTGATGCGGAAGACCGTACTATAACCCGCCGTACGCTTGACGACAGAGATACTACCTATACGGTACAGGGCGAGATTAACTGGCGTGAAGTACAGGAATTATTAATCAAAGAAGATTGGTATTTCGATAAACGTCGCTCGCGGCTTCAGGTTCGTATTATAGGTATTTGCCCGGTTCGGGTGTATGCCAGAGAATTAAGAACTGGTGAAGAAGAAGAAATAGAAAGCGAACTCTTAAAACGCCCGCTGTTTTGGATTTATTATCCCGATGCCCGTAAAGTCTTGGCTAATACCGCTTGCTTTATCAACGAAAACGAACTTGCCATCTTTTCATTTGACGACCTGTTCCAAAACCGCCGTTTCACGTCTTATATTTCCGCCATGTCGAACGCTCAAGGCAATCGCCGAGTGTTAAGCTACACCCGCACAGGTAAAGAAGCTCTGCTCGAATCGCGGCAACTCGAAAATGAATTAATGAATTTCGAAAGCGACCTCTGGGAATGGTAGGTTAAGAATTAAGAATTGAGAGTTGAGAATTGAGAATTGAGAGTGTTCCGAAAGCCCACTCGTCATTGCGGGTTGCTTCGTTGGCCTTTGGCCTCCTCGCAATGACAACGAAGTAACCACGTCATAGGTACGAAGCAACCACGTCATTGCGAGGCACGAAGCAATCTGTAATTGTTAAATAGTGTTAAGAAACACACTGATTTGTTAAACAGTGTTAAATCCTCTTATGATACAAAGGTATAATTACCTAACTTTGACTGTTTAATTGCTAAACGGCAAATTAACAACTAACAACTCATAATTCATAACCAATAACCAAGCCAACAAAATGAACATCTCCCTAACCTTATCACGCATCGCTTTCCGTTTGCTGCTTTCCGCTTTTTGCCTACTGCCTCTTGGTTTGCATGGGCAATCACTTGTTACCCATAACATAGCTTCAGGTAATCTGACGATACCCGGAAGTTCTACTAATAACTACGTTATTACAGGTACAACTACGGTAAATACGGTGGTCATTCAATCGGGCTACCAAGGGACGGTAACTTTACAAGACCTGAATATTACATCATCAACCAGTGCTCTTTATGGACTAAGTGGTTATTCCTGTATTACTGTTGAGGGACAAGATGGTCTTAATACCAATTTGGCCCCTGTTACCAAGGTCAATTTTATTTTAGACGGCAGTAATACGCTTACTTTTTCGGCAGGAGCTTATTGTGCCTTACAGGTCAATCAGGGGGCGCAGATTCATATCAGCGCCGTTGACCCCAACGATAATAACAGTGGTAGATTAACGGCAAGATGTACCAATTCAACCTCTGGCGCTGCTATTGGCGGGCCTGAATTTGTACTTAGCGGACTCAATCAGGGAACTGTAACAGCCGATCACTTTACCTGCGGTACTACTACTTTAGGGTCTTCTTACATGTTTACACATGGAGGGAATGTTATTATTTCCGGCGGAGTCGTTACGGCTCAAGCAAGGCATGCAGCCGCTATCGGCGGCGGAAGGGGTGGTTATTATGATGGAATCATTCTCATATATGGCGGTCATGTTACTGCTACTGTTTCAGGTACCCATGCCGCTGCTATCGGCAGCGGTTGTCCGCAACTTACAGGCCTTGTTGACTGTACGCCTCAAAATAGCACTATCATAGTCCTTCCTCCGGCAACTATCACAGCTACTACTAGTCTCGGTTCGGATATGGGGCTTGCCGGAACGAGGCTTATTACCTATATCAACGATCCGGGAAAAACGCAAATTACGATACACACCGTAGATAACAGACCCAATACGGATATTTACCTTGATCTCACAGAAACCCCGAATTTGGCGAATATTGTTACCGTAACAGGTGTTGATCTTGACTTGACCAACTATAAACTCGGCGCTACCGATGCCTTAGGTAAATTGACCCTCAATGCAAATTTTCAGAACAACACTACTTTTTTTACCGATGCTACCAATGGTTCCGGAGTGCCCTATCTTCCTGTAATACGAACGGTAACCGGCTCGTCAACTACATTAGTTGATATAGAACTACCCTTGTCAACTCTTGATATTGCCGTGGTCGATTATCCTTCTACGCCATTGATGGAAGGCTATTCGTCCTCGCAGGCCGAGGCCAATGCTTTCCGTGTGCAGGTGAGCTATGCCGATGCCACTCCGCTGACCGGCGTAAACTTTAGCCTGCAAGATGGACTGAGTTCCGACTTTACCGCTTTGACCTTCTATGATAACACCGGCTCCAACACCATTACGGCGCCCACCAATCTGACGAATGGTCTGAGTTTTTACATAGCCGTTCCCCTTGCTCAGGGTAAGACCTTAGGTAATTATTCTGATGTTTTGCAGATTAACGGTACTTATTCAGGTGCGGCTATACCTGCCATACGGCGGATAGTCCATCAGGAGGTAGGCGCTATAGCGGAAATATGTAGCGGCAAGGGCGCAACCTTTACGGTAACGCCGCACAACGGCGGTTCTTCGCCGAGCTATCAGTGGATGTTGAACGGCACTCCTGTAGGCGGCGCAACGGCATCGACCTGGTACCATGTGCCCTCAAGCAATGGAACTGTAACTTGCAGAATGATTTCCAATGAGCCCTGCGCCTCGCCGGGCACGGTCTATTCGCCGGAAATCCGCATAGTACTGAAAGGCCCTGCATCAGTAACCACGCCGACTCCGCCTGCGGCAGTTTGCGCAGGTTCCACGTTGGCACTGACAACGCCGCCCATAACCTTGAATGGCCTTACGCTGCTGGGCGGCAACTGGACTTTAAACGGCGCGATCTTCAATTCATCAACCCCGATGAGCTATACGCAGAATGGGCATGGTTTGGCTTATGTTATAAACACCGATTGCGGCACCTTTACTTCGAGCACGGTAGCCATCACGGTGAAAGACAAACCTACAGTGGGGACGCTGAGCGTGCTACCCTGTATAGGCACAGGCCAGACCTTAGCTTTGAGCCCGCCAAGCGTAAACATGAACGGCGGAACGCCAACCGGCGCGACTTGGACACTGAACGGCGCGATCATCACTACTTCAAGCACCTTTAACTACAGCGACCACGGCAAGACCCTTCAATATGCAGTAGCCAACGAGTGCGGAACAACTACCTCGAATCCGGTAACCATCTGCGTACAGGACGTGCCTACTGTAACCATTCCCTGTCCGCTTGGCCCACCGTCAGTCTGCGAAGGCACAGCCTTAAATTTGACGAGTTGTACGCCGACTATTAACCTGAACGGCCAGACACAGGTAGGGCAGGGTAGCTGGACCTTAAATGGGTCAACTTGGACACCGGGCACCTTAACCGCCGGCACCTACAGTCTGGGCTACCGCATCAACACAACTCCTTACGGCATTGTTAACTCGTCGAA
>WRMN01000038.1 GCA_009777095.1 Bacteroidales bacterium
TTGATAATCGTATCTCTATCATTATACGAATAAGTTAATGCACAATATTTTATACCCCAGCCTTTGAAGTCGGGAAAAAGCCCTGACTCCTTTATCCATTTTGTGGACGACGCTTTTATATCTCGAATGTAATCGGCCAATGCAACTGAAGGGTGCAAATCGGAGAGGATATGAAGATGGTCTTCCATACCGTTCATACGAAATAATATGCATTTTTTGTTTTTTATAATGCCCCAGATGTATTTATATAAATCGGCGGAATAAGCCTGATTGATAGTTTTTTCACTTCCTTTAGTACGAAAAACGATGTGATAGAGTATTTGACGATAAGCTGACATTTTAGGTGTGTTTTGCGACAAAGTTACGATTTTTTTGTTGAACTCCTACGGAGTTCGTACAGAGGAGAGGATTTCCTTCTACCCCGCATTCCGCTACGCTTCATACGGGGTTATCCATGTTTGTCGCTCCTCACGGAGCTTTATAACGAATAATAGTTCCCCTGACAGATCAATTTTTGCTATGTACTATAAGGTGCGGCTACCCAAGTCCGACAGGGTTTACACATGGATAACCCCATGCAAGCGCAGCGCGGGGTAAAGCTCAGCCTTTAACCCACCAGTATCAATAAAATTACTGGTGAATTTTTGACTTATGCAAAAATTTGAGAGGGGCGGGGGGCTAAACAAGCTAATAAGATTTATTTTTAAGCAGCTTGTTTTCAGCTGTTAAGGTTAAAATTGTGCATCGTCATTGCAGGAGCAGGTTACTTCGCCGCTAAAGCGGCTCGCAATGACAGATGACGGTTGGAGAAGATTGGCAAAAGATTATGAATTTAATACAAATACCTCTGAAACAATGACACAATTAACCATGATAAAATTAATGCTTTGTAGAATCAAATGAAAAATTTAAACAGTTTCTAAGAAAATGCTATCTTTGTAAGAAAAATCATACGATGCCGAAATTGCCCGAATCATTTTACACCCGCAAGAATGTCGTAAAAATCAGCAGAGAACTGTTGGGAAAAGTCCTGTGTACCTGTATTGATGGCCAATTGACCGAGGCGGTAATTGTGGAAACCGAAGCCTACGCAGGAGTTAAGGACAAGGCCTCTCATGCCTGCGGCGGACGGCGAACTAAACGGACGGAAGTTATGTTTTGGCAGGGCGGCCATGCCTATATTTATCTTTGCTATGGCATGTATTCGCTATTCAACGTGGTTACCCACACCGAAGGAACGCCTCATGCGGTATTAATTCGTGGCGCTGTTCCGCTTACCGGTATTGATACAATGTTGCAGCGCGCTGAAAAGCAGAAAGTGGATAAAAACCTCCTGATTGGCCCGGGGAAATTAGCTAAAGCGCTGGGACTGCATTTTTCACTCACAGGCACGTCGCTCTCTGGCGATTTAATATGGATAGAAGACAGGGGAATAAGCGTCCCGACAAAAACTATCACTGCTACGCCGCGCATAGGCGTTGACTATGCCGGCGAAGATGCTTTGCTGCCTTATCGGTTTATTACGGAAATTAAACTATAGTCTGTTATGCAAAAGATAATTTCAACAGAAAGAACCCCCATTAAAATGTGGTTGGACGAGGCCGAAGAAGGCTCTATCAGACAGGCTAAAAACTTAGCGAACTTGCCTTTCGCCTTTAAACAGGTGTGTTTGATGCCCGACACCCACGAGGGTTACGGAATGCCTATAGGTGGCGTGTTGGCAACCAAAGGCGTAATTATTCCCAACGCCGTTGGCGTGGATATCGGCTGCGGCATGTGCGCGGTGAAGACCAATATTAAGGCGAAAAATCTCCGTGCCGAACAACTCAAGCAAATAATGGCAGGGATTCGGGAACTTGTGCCTTTGGGCTTTGACCATCACAAAAAGCGTCAAGATGAAAGCCTGATGCCTCAAGGATATAATATTGACGAGATGACAGTCGTTAAGCGCCAGTATGCGGCAGCATTAAAACAAATAGGAACCTTGGGCGGCGGAAATCACTTCATCGAACTTCAACGCTGTGATGAAGGTTATTTGTGGCTTATGGTACATTCGGGAAGCCGCAATATCGGCAAACAAGTAGCTGATTATTATAATAATATGGCTAAACGCCTGAATGAATTATGGTTTTCGGCAGTAAATCCCAAGGCTGATTTGGCTTTCCTGCCTTTCAAAACCGACGAGGCGCACCAATATTATCAGGAAATGAAATATTGTACCGCATTTGCCTTAGCCAACCGTCAACTGATGATGGAGCGCATTCGGCAGGTTGTTTCAGAAATGTTGACCGATGTAGAATATGAGCCTGTCATTAATATTGCCCACAACTACGCTGCGTGGGAGCATCATTTTGGCGAAAATGTAGTGGTACACCGCAAAGGCGCAACCTCCGCCAAGGACGGGGAAATCGGCATTATCCCGGGCTCGCAGGGCGCCAAATCTTATATTGTGGAAGGCTTAGGCAATCCCGAAAGTTTTATGAGCTGTTCGCATGGAGCAGGACGGACAATGAGCCGCAGCGCAGCTATTAAAACCTTGGACTTGGAAGCAGAGCAGCGCAAGTTAGAGGCCTTGGGCATTATTCATTCTATTCGCAGCAAATCGGATTTAGAAGAAGCCTCCTCTGCCTACAAAGATATTTCTCAGGTAATGGCATTCCAGTCCGACTTAGTAAAAATTAAGGTGGAATTAAGCCCTTTGGCGGTGATTAAGGGCTAAGCTACGGTTTCACAATGCGCTGTATTCTTTTTGTTTCTTTTTAGAAAGGTTTTTTATTACCTCTTCCGCAGAATGTTCTATCAATGCTATAATTAGCTTATCGGGTACATCTTTTTGAATATATACAGAATTCCACTTCAGGTTATCGCCTACATAATATCCTTTCGTAATGCCCTCGTATTTTTCTCTTAATTCCACCGTTTTTTCGGGCGCACATTTCATAACAACAAAATATTCGTTGTCCTTCGGATTCAGAGAAAAAAACGCAAACATCTTATTCATGATTTTATATACCATCACGTCTTCTCCAAAAGGCGTACATTCTTCTACATTTTTTATTGCAAGGCAATGATTTCGCAGTTCTTCAATATTCATTTTTATTTTTCTTGAATTAAGATTCAAAGATACTGCATTTTTGGCAATAAAATAATTATTTTTCTCCGTCAACTAAAACCTCCACCCTCCTGTTCTTCTTTCTGTTTTCTTCATTAGTATTTGGCACTAACGGTTCTGTGTCGCGTTTGGAGGCTATGCCTGTAATGCGTTTTTCTGCAATGCCTTTGGAAACAAGGTAGGCCTTGGTTTTTTCAGCGCGCTGCAAACCTATCTTTTCATTAATCGCATCGCCGCCGATTTCGCAGGTGTGGCCGTAAATAAATATCTCCATATCGGGATATTGTTGCAAAAGGGCGATTTTTGTGTCCAATTCCTGTTTCTGCACATCGGTTAGCGCTGTTTGAGACAAGGAATAATCGGCTATCGGTTGTTGAATGGCCTGCTGAGACGCAAGATATTGCGCCTCCTCTGCCTGCCGCGCTTTTTCTGCTGCGGCTTTTTCGGCAGCTATGCGTTGCCTTTCCTGTTCTTTGGCCAACCGCTCGGCTTCGGCATTTTCGGCTGCCTTGCGCGCCGCTTCTTCTTCGGCGGTATCAATTACAGGCGGAGTGGAAATCGGCGGCGGAATGTACGGCGGGGGTGAGTCATGCTTTGTCTCTGCACCTGCGGTTTTACCACTTGCTCCAAACGCCAACCGCAATTTAATCCCTGCCGCCAACGGCCTTAGTTTGCCGGCATAGGCGTTCAAATCGTTCCTGCTATCACGGTAGGTCGCGTGAACTATGCTGTTCAGCGCCAAGTTACCGACGTAGTCAACAAAGGGCGACGACTGCTCGTTCACGGTATTGTTCAAGCCATAATCCAAATAGGCGCCGGTGTAGAGCGACATGCTCGGCGACAGCCGCCACTTTACCCCTGTTTCGGCTGATGCAAAAAAGGCTGGCTTGAGGTCGAGATCGCCCTTCGACCCTCTGTCGGCGAAGGTGCCGAAGCCCAGAAATTCCTGCGTGGTGTAAGTATAGCTTTCGTAGGAATAGTAACCTGCATTTTGAAGGCTTGCACCCGCGCTTTTATAGCTTTTAATTACAGGAATGCCGACTTTCCCGCCTGCCGCCGCATAAAACTGATGCTTCCCGCCTGTTTGAAACTGCAACAGGAGCGGGACTTGCAAAAATCCGCCGACTTGCCGTTCTTCGTAGCTGCTTACCCTGCTGCTAAATTCAAAACTTTCGCCTTCTATATCGGAAACTTCTTCTCTGATAATCAGGTTGTTTAGATTGAATTTACTGTTATACAGCGCAAATTCCGCTCCTGTGTTTATACTCCAGTTCGGCGAAAAGAAAAATTGGTAGCCTAATCCGACCAAGCCGCCGAAGCCCTGTTTTTGCTCTCCCACGGTTACGCTGTAATTCAGGCTTGATAATCCGCCGCCTGCATAGATAGAAAATTCGTGCTTGCTGTAATCTTGCGCATGGAGCAAGCCCTCCGTCCCCCAAATGAGGAATAAACTGATGGTTAAAATTTGTGTAAATTGTTTCATATTTGCTTATTTGTTGATTTGATATGTGATGTGCGATGTGCGATATTTTGTTCTTTGTCATTGCGAGCCGCGTCAGCGGCGAAGCAACCTTTTTCCTGTTATTGCACCAATATCCTTAAATCCTTGCGGAGGCCGTCTTTGCCGTTCAGTACAAAGAGGTACATGCCGGTAGCGTAATTGATGGGGATAGAGGTAAGCCGTCCCTGCACATTTAGTTGAGCGACACGGCTGCCCGTAAGGCTATACACGTCGATTACGGCGCCTCGCAGCACGTCCTCGTCCACGTCGGCTTCAATGCAAAGCATTCCGCCTGCGGCTACAGGGTTCGGATAAGCCGTTACGTTCATGCTGCGCAGCATAACGGAACTTTCGCAGCTGCGTATGACTCCGTCGATGCCCACAGCGGTAACTTCCACATGGAACACGTCGCTTGGGTTTATTTGCTGGCCGTTGGCGCCTGCCGACCACGACTGGTCTGTGCCGATGAGCTGTCCGTTTCGGAACCATTTATACGAAGTGAAGCTGAAGCCGCCGTTGTTCTCAGGATTGTTGATTACCGTCAGGGTGTTGTTCCAGCGCATCTTCACCAGCTGCTCGAAGGGAAAGGGCTTGTGCAGCGTGAGCGTATAAGTTGCCGAATTTCCGTTCTGCGCCGTTACCGTAACAGTGATGATATTATCGCCGTAAGTGAGCAGATTCACGGCACAGGAATTTTGCTGTACCCCACCTATACTGACGGTGGCATACTGGTCGGCAGTTACACTAACCACTACCTGCTCGCTTCCGCATTCGGCGATGATATGGAAATTATTGTCGGCGGTTGCTGCGAATTCGCCGTCCACGCTAATATCGGTAATATCAACATTGATGCTTAGCACGGTAAGCGTTCCCTGCGTAAATGTAATTTGATAATTACTGCCTGCGGTTAATGCACCTTGGGTGATGGTATGTGTCCCCACCACGTTGTAAATTGCCGTTAACGCACCGCTTAATACATCGCCGTAAACCAAATTGCCCGATGTAATGTTGTAAGCCAGCACAGGCGTTTCCCCCAAATCAATGGTTTCGTCTATAGCGGCAATGGCAAGTGGGCGTTGCGTAATACTGAAACGGTTTTCGCCAATAAGAATTATGGTATAATTGCCTCCTGCATCTAAAGTGCCTTGGGTAATATTGTATGTCCCCGCATTTTCGCCCGCTACGCGGCTTAATGCGCCTGTAAATTCCTCTCCTGCAATCAAATCGGGGGCGTAGGTGTAATCAAATACTGCGGGGTCGTTTTCGCCATAGACTTTTGTTGCGATATTGGCTGTAACCGTGATTTCTTTCGCCGTAATTTCACCATCACTCGCTACATAATTTTCAGGCACAATATAATTAGCCAAATCTGTGCCTGCAAGGGTATAAACTACAGTTATTGTTTTGCCTGTTCCCACGTTCTTGTTATCATAATTTGCCGCTGCGCTAACGGTTACGTTTTCTGTTCCAACAATGCCCGACAAGGCTCCTGTCGTTACCGCTGCTGTAGTATTGCCGTCATAAACCTTTATTTTTGTGAGGTTGGGAGCAGAGATTGTTAACTGTTTCGCCGTAATTTCACCATCACTCGTCACATAATTTTCAGGCACAATATAATTAGCCAAATCTGCGCCTGCAAGGGTATAAACTACGGTTATTGTTTTGCCTGTTCCCGCGTTCTTGTTGTCGTAATTTGCCGCTGCGCTAACGCTTACATCTTCCGTTCCAACTATGCCCGACAAGGCTCCTGCCGTTACTGCTGCTACAGTATTGCCGTCATAAACCTTTGTTTTTGTGAGATTGGGAGCGGAAATTGTTAGCTGCTTGGCTGTAATTTCACCATCATTCGCTACATAATTTTCAGGCACAATATAATTGGCTATGTCTGCGCCTGCAAGGGTATAAACTACAGTTATGGCTTTGCCTGTTCCCGCGTTCTTGTTGTCGTAATTTGCCGCTGCGCTTACGGTTACATCTTCTGTTCCAACAATGCCTGACAATGCTCCTGCCGTTACTGCTGCTGTAGTATTGCCGTCATAAACTTTTGTTTTTGTGAGAGTGGGCGCGGAGATTGTTAGCTGTTTCGCCGTAATTTCACCATCATTTACAACATCATTATTAGGTACAATATAGTTTGCCAAATCTGCGCCCGCAAGGGTGTAACCTACGGTTATTGTTTTGCCTGTGCCTACGTTCTTGTTGTCGTAATTTGCCGCTGCGCTAACGCTTACATCTTCCGTGCCAACAATGCCCGACAAGGCTCCTGCTGTTACTGCTGCTGTAGTATTGCCGTCATAAACCTTTGTTTTTGTGAGATTGGGCGCGGAGATGGTAAGCTGTTTCGCTGTAATTTCACCATCACTCGCCACATAATTTTCAGGCACGGTATAATTAGCCATATCTGCGCCTGCAAGCGTATAAACTACGGTTATGGCTTTGCCTGTTTCCGCGTTTTTGTTATCATAATTTGCCGCTGCGCTTACGCTTACATCTTCCGTTCCAACTATTCCTGATAAAGTTCCTGCCGTTACTGCTGCTGTAGTATTTCCGTCATAAACTTTTGTTTTTGTGAGATTGGGCGCGGAGATGGTAAGCTGTTTTGCCGTAATTTCTCCATCATTTACAACATCATTATTAGGTACAATATAATTTGCCATGTCTGCGCCTGCGAGCGTATAAATTACGGTTATGGTTTTGCCTGTTCCCACGTTCTTGTTGTCGTAATTTGCCGCTGCGCTAACGCTTACATCTTCCGTGCCAACAATGCCCGACAAGGCTCCTGCCGTTACTGCTGCTACAGTATTGCCGTCATAAATCTTTGTTTTTGTGAGACTGGGTGCGGAAATTGTTAGCTGTTTCGCCGTAATTTCGCCATCATTCACCACATCATTATCAGGAGCGGTATAATTGGCTATGTCTGCACCTGCAAGGGTATAAAGTACGGTTATTGTTTTGCCTGTTTCCGCGTTCTTGTTATCGTAGCTTGCCGCTGCGCTTACTGTTACGTTTTCTGTTCCAACTATTCCTGATAAAGTTCCTGCCGTTACTGCTGCTACAGTATTGCCGTCATAAACTTTTGTTTTTGTGAGAGTGGGAGCGGAAATGGTGAGCTGTTTCGCTGTAATTTCTCCATCATTTACAACATTATTATTAGGCACAATATAATTTGCCATAGCTGAGCCTGCAAGGGTATAAATTACAGTTATGGTTTTGCCTGTTTCCGCGTTCTTGTTGTCGTAGCTTGCCGTTGCACTAACGGTTACAGCATCTGCTCCAACTATTCCCGATAAAGTTCCTGCCGTTACTGCTGCTGTAGTATTGCCATCATAAACTTTTGTTTTTGTGAGTGTGGGAGCGGAGATTGTTAGCTGCTTTTTCGCCACCGCCGCTGTTGCGCCTGAGGTGATACTGCTTAGATAATTTGATGCCCATACCTCAACGGAAATCGTAGCGCCAATGTCAGCCGCCGTAAGGGAGTAGGTGTTTCCGTTTGCGCCTGAAATATAACTGCCGTTGCGTTTCCATTGGTAAGTAACAGTTCCCAGCGGAGCAGGCGAAGTGATGCCGCCTGTATTGGCAGTGAGCGTTTCGCCGTAGGTTGTGGCGCCTGTGATGGTAACAGCGCCTGCAAGACTTGGCATCACTTCCCAATAGAGTACGGGACGTAAAAGCGTATTATCCCACGCCCAGGGAGCGGCATCGGTAATGCCAAACGCCCAGTCTGCGCCCGTTTCGTAAGTACTTTGGGTTTCTGATTCTGTTGTGCTAAGGCGCAAGCCGTATTCGGAGTTTAAATTGCCTCCTGAAATATCT
>WRMN01000039.1 GCA_009777095.1 Bacteroidales bacterium
TGAGGCAAAACAAACGTAATAGCTCTCTAAATTTCTTCTCCGAAATTCGGGAACGAATGATATACTTATTCTTCATTGACACAAAATAACTTACAAAGATATAAAATCTCTTAAATTATCTTGAACCTAAAATTAAATTGTTTATAAATTATATTCATTGTCTGTTATAAATCTCGCTCAGGGTCTTACTTCCACTTAAACAGCCTCCCGATTGTCCGTTCAATATCTTCGACCACCGTCCCTTGAGAGGCGTGGAGTACGGCCGAATTGGTAAAGTCAACCATCTCGCGCTCCGATACGCCGCTCTGCATGGGATATATTAAAATGAAGCCGTTGGCGTGAAAATATTTGTTAAGAAACAAGGGTATTTTGGCCATATTATCATTATACGAGGGGTGGCTGCGGCGGCTGAGCACTACCAATAAATTATCGTCAGGTTTTACCTCGCGCGAAAGAATAAGGAAATCGTCCCAATTGTCGAACTCATTAAACTCGGCATTTACGGGGTGTTTACGCTGTATTTTCTGAAGGTAAACTATGGTATTTTTGGAGGCGTAAAACACTAATTTTGCACCTGTATTCCTTCCGATATTCCATACTTTCAGAAGCCAGAACGCAAATCCCAATTCCCGCTCAGCCTTGTCGGGCACAATGATTAAATACCGCCTTACCGTGGCTAATGGCTGTACTGCCCTGTATATCAAAGTGGTGGTGTTGCAGTTGGTCAAAACGCCGTCTATAAGGTTGCCTAAGGGCGAATCGCCGAGGCCGCAGGAACTATGCATGCCCAAAATCAGGTCGCTGATGCGCTGTTCGCGTACTACGCCTGTAATGGCATTGGCCACATTAGAGTCATAACGGAGCAGTTCTATCAAATGATTGTCGGTGGCTGCAGCCGTAACCGCTGCCCTGTCTAAGATTTTTTTGGCGTTTTTTTCGGCATTATTTCCCTCCATATCATTGGGGATAACATACAAGGCATACAAACCCTGTCGTTTCGTTTTCGACTTAATGGTAACACACAGGTCCACCATTTCGGCGGCGTGGTCCACATCGCGTAAGGGTATCATTATGCGCTCTTCAATATCCTCTTTCGGCTCATCATTGGCTTGTGAAACAGCGATGTTCTTGGCCCCGCGCTGCGCAAAAATAGAGGCTATAGTGCAAGTCATGAGGATAATAATAATAGTTCCGTTCAACACACTATCGCTCAGGAGGCGGACAGGCGCTATGGTCTCGCCGACCAAAGCAGCCGCATCAATTTCAGCTTGATTTAAAATGATATTATACCCCACTAATATAATAGCTAAAGTAGCCGCGGCATGGGCGCTGCTTAACCCGAAAATAAGTCGGCGCTCGTCTGCCGAAAAACGAAAACTCTTTTGTGTTAGCCAAGCTGCCGCAAATTTTGAAATTAAAGCCACCGTAACCATTATTCCCGCTACTTTAAGCGTTTCCAAGTCTTGTATGAAAACCTGATAATCGACCAACATGCCTACGCCGATGAGGAAGAAGGGAATAAACAGCGCATTTCCTACAAAGGCTATGCGGTTCATTAAAGGCGAGGTGTTGGGAATTAGGCGATTGAGCGACAATCCTGCCAAAAAAGCGCCGATGATAGGCTCTACTCCCGCGGCTTCGGCCAAAAAGGCGGCTAAAAAAAGCATTCCCAAAACAAATATATATTGGGTAATATTATCGTCGAACTGTTTAAAAAACCAACGCGCTATTATCGGAAACATGAAGATGACAATAGCGGCGAAAAGAAAGAAAGAGGCCGAAAGGCGAAGCCAGAAATTGTCGGCAAGCGCACCGGTAGCCAATCCGGCAACAGCCGCCAGCACCAACAGGGCTAAGGTGTCGGTAATCACTGTGCCGCCCACGGCAATGGTTACCGCACGGTTCTTCGCCACTCCCATTCGGCTGACCATCGGGTAAGCAATAAGCGTGTGTGTGGCAAACATACTGGCTAAAAGGATAGAGCTAAGCAATGAAAACTCAAGGATATACCTGCTGGTCAAAAAACCCAGTCCCAGAGGAATAGTGAAGGTATAAAATCCGAACAGCAAACTTCTCCAACTGTTTTTCTTAAAATCGGAACGGTCAATTTCCAAACCTGCTAAAAACATGATATAGAGAATACCTACGGTGCTAAACAAAATAATACTGTTATCGCGTGCCAATACATTAAAACCATGAGGGCCAATGATTGCTCCGGCAATGATTAAGCCGATGAGGTGCGGAATCCGAAGTTTATTCAGAATAATAGGGGCAAAAAGAATAATAAAGAGTATTAACGCAAAGATTAACACCGGATTATCGAGCGGAAGCGATAAATTCAAATGAGTAAAAATATTGTACATAAACCGTCAAAGATACTAAAATAAATCAAAATATTGGCCGAATTGACGAAAAATAATGAATTTATACTTATCTTTGCCGCCGCAAATTAAACTAACGCCTGTTTTATTGTCTAATATATAACAGGGAAAAGGAACATGAAACTTAGTAACAGATGACAAATAATTACCCTCTCACCCTGCAGCAACTCCTCTACCAAAGCGTAGAGCAGTATGGTATGCGTAACGCTTTGGCTTTTGTTGATGGCGAAAAAATTACCTACAACGAATTTTACAGCCGTATTTACGACCTGCAAAAACTGTTGATAGAAAAAGACATACAGCCGGGCGACCGCGTAGCCCTTTTAGCCCACAACTCCCCAAGCTGGGGCATCGCTTACTTTGCCATTGCCGCCATGGGCGCCGCCGTTGTTCCTTTGATGCCCGATTTTTCGGAACACGAATTGGAAACCATATTGACCCATGCCGAATGTAAGGCGGTTTTTGTATCTGTCCGACTCAGCGAAAAATTAGCCAAAACCGACAGCAACCTCTTTGAACATACTATTATTCTTGACGATTTACAGTTTTCGGGCGCAACTCCGCCGAGCTTTGCTGCCGCCAACGGCTATAACTGTCAGCCCGAAGATATACTGTCAATTATTTACACTTCGGGGACTACGGGAAAGTCGAAAGGCGTAATGCTGAGCCATAAAAACCTGATGAGCCAGTTGGGAATGGCGAGAAACGTTCAACCTGTGCAAAAAGACGATGTGTTTTTATCCATTCTTCCCTTATCGCATACTTACGAAAACAGTCTGGGCTTTTTACTGCCGCTGTTTTGCGGCGCCTCCGTCAATTACTTGGACAAATTACCTACGCCTTCAGTTTTATTACCCGCCCTGCAAACGGTACGCCCCACTTATTTGCTTACTGTGCCGATGATTATCGAGAAGATTTTTTACGGAACGGTTTTGCCCCAGTTGCGTAAAACTGCGCTGACACGCATTCTATACGCTATTCCGTTTATGCGTAAACTTATGCACAAAAAGGCGGCCTCCATATTGTATGAAAAATTCGGCGGACGCCTTGTTTTTTTCGGCGTCGGCGGCGCCAAACTTAATGCTCGGACAGAACAGTTTTTGAAAGAGGGGCGTAAAATTCCTTACGCTATCGGCTACGGCCTCACGGAAACCGCTCCCTTAATTTCGGCGGCGGTGGCGCACTCCGACCACTTCCAATCGGCGGGCTTTCCGCTCGAAGAGGTGCAGATGCGCATTAACAATCCGAGAAACGGCGAGGGCGAAATTTGGGTGAAGGGCGAGAATGTGATGACAGGCTACTATAAAGACCCTGAAGCAACCGCCGAAGTGATGACCGACGGCTGGTTCCACACCGGCGATTTGGGTAAATTCGACCGCACAGGGCGCATACATATTATTGGTCGCTTAAAAAACATGATTGTAGGTCCTAACGGCGAAAATATTTATCCGGAAGAAATAGAAAATCTGATTAACAGCTATAGCGGAGTCCTCGAATCCTTAGTGGTAGAGCGCAAGGGGCGTTTAGTGGCTATGGTGCATGTTAATCTCGAAGAATGGGAAAAACAATATGCCGCCATGAAAGCGGAATGGGTGCAGATAAAACAGGAACTCAAGCAATTTATAGAAGAAAAAAAGGAAGAAATGCGTCAGGAACTTATTCTCTATGTGAACGAAAGGGTTCGCAGTTTTTCCCGCTTATACATGGTGGAATTGATTGCTGTGGAATTTGAAAAAACCTCCACCAAAAAAATCAAACGCTACCTGTATAAATAAACCTTATTAGCTTATTTAGCCCCGCCCCTCTCAAATTTTTGCATAAGTCAAAGTCCGACAGGACTTGTATATGGATAACCCCGTGCAACCCCCGCAGGGGGGCAGCTCGGGGTAACGCAGGATAGAGGCGTATATCCTCGCAATTCAAGTCCGACAGGACTTGTACATGGATAACCCCGTGCAACCCCCGCAGGGGGGCAGCTCGGGGTAGAGGAAAATCCACCCCTCTGTACGAACTCCGTAGGAGTTCAACTATCTATCCAAAACCATTTCTCGTCCATATCAATACCCTGCTCCTTGAAAAGTCGCCTCATTTCATCATGGAATTTCTCTTTTTTGTGATGTTCCTGCTGATTTTTAATATAATTGATAATCGTATCTCTATCATTATACGAATAAGTTAATGCACAATACTTTATACCCCAGCCTTTGAAGTCGGGAAAAAGCCCTGACTCCTTTATCCATTTTGTGGACGACACTTTTATATCTCGAATGTAATCGGCCAATGCAACTGAAGGGTGTAAATCGGAGAGAATATGAAGATGGTCTTCCATACCGTTAATGCGAAATAATATGCATTTTTTGTTTTTCATAATGCCCCAGATGTATTTATATAAATCAGCGGAATGAGCCTGATTGATAGTTTTTTCGCTTCCTTTAGTACGAAAAACGATGTGATAGAGTATTTGACGATAAGCTGACATTTAGGTGTGTTTTGCGACAAAGTTACGATTTTTTTGTTGAACTCCTACGGAGTTCGTACAGAGGGGTGGATTTTCCTCTACCCCGAGCTGCGCTATGCTTGCACGGGGTTATCCATGTGTAAGTCCTGTCGGACTTGGTCGTGCGGGTTTTCTTCTGCTCTGTGCTGATACCCCGCGCTGTGCTTGCACGGGGTTATCCATGTGTAAGTCCTGTCGGACTTTAATAGCCATACCTTAAAAAATAATATGTCGTCTGACAGTTTAATTTTTGTCAGGTACTAAAAAACACTATTTAAATTTTTTTAAGCTGACTTTGTGGAGAAAAATTTCTTGTTCGCCGCACAATATGCAGTAAACATTGTGTGGTTTTTGTTTAACAGTGTGAAGATTAAATCATTAGACAAAATAATATAAAAATTTCTTCTGTTAATTTTGTCATTCGCCGGTAATTTTACCGGTGGTCTACCGGTATTTTTACTGGTGGTCTACCGGTATTTTTACTGGTGCATATTAAAAATCTACCCCGTAACTTTGCAGCGTGAATTTTAAACAATTAAATAAATAAACAAATAAACATGAAAAAAATCTTACTGATTGCAGCAATAGTCGGCGCAGCGCTGGCAGGCTGCTCGAAAAACGAGGGTGGCGAACCGACAATAAAAGGTATCGTCATGACCACAACCGCCGAGGGAAACATTGAAATATATATTTCCGGCATCGGCGAGGCTACTATTGACTGGGGAGACGGCACACCAAGTGAAACCCTTACGCTTAGCAATCCAACTGACCTCGGTGACGTTTACGATAATGATTTCCCGCACAGCTACGCCGCAGCGGGCAAGAAAACCATTACCATTACAGGCAGTATCACCGCGCTTGTAACCGGCTGGACGGAAGCAGTAAGCGCCCTGAACATAAGCGGCGTTCCCGAACTGAAGTATTTAGATTGTTGCGACGAAGATTTAAAGTCGTTGGACCTGAGCAAAAACACTGCGCTGGAATATTTAGATTGCGGCAGCAATCAATTAACATCGTTGGACTTGAGTAAAAACACTGCGCTGGAATATTTAAACTGCGGCGACAATCAATTAACATCGTTGGACCTGAGCAAAAACACCGCGCTGGAAGAACTGTATTGCAACTACTGTGAATTAACGTCGTTGGACCTAAGTAAAAACACTGCGCTGAGAGTGCTGCAATGTTTTAATAACCAATTAACAGCGTTAGACCTGAGTAAAAATGCCGTGCTGGGCTGGCTGGTTTGCAGAGATAATCCGTTGTTTGACTTAGACTTAAACAATAATAGTCCCAATCTGAGTGACATAGATTGCTCGAATACGGATTTGAATTTAACCGCTTTGATTGACATATTCAATGCTTTGCCCGACAGAACCGGCACTTACGGGAACTTTATACGTTTAACCAACACTCCGGGTGCAAGCGCCAGCGGCTATTCCGCAGCAAGCGCCGTTGCCATTGCCAAAAACTGGAATGTGATACCGTGATTAGTGGTTCATCAACCTTCATTAAAATAAACAATTAAACAAAACAACAGCAGCCCCGCTAACAACTAACAACTAAAAAAGCGTTCTTTGACATATTGGTTTACACGAAAAAAAAGAAAAATGATATAATTGTTTTGTTGCTATCTGTATTTTATATACCTTTGCACAAACAAAAAAAATGGATGCAAACGCTAAAATCCAAGATGTAGAAAAGGTTTACCGGTATTGGTTATCTTCTTCTGACAATGATTATGAGGTGTTGTTGAACTTGTTTCAAACTTGCCATTATAATTGGGCTTTGTTTTTGGGACATATTGTTTTGGAAAAACTTTTCAAGGCATATTGTGTAAAAAAAACCGGCGTTCACGCACCATTTTCGCATGATTTGCGTTTGTTGGCAAAAAAATGCGACATGGGTTTTCCTGATGATATGGCGTTACAGTTGGATGTTATAACAAGTTTTAATATCAATACCCGCTACGATTCATTTAAGGAGGATTTTCAAAAAAAATGTACGCCTGAATTTTCAAACGAATGGTTTAATAATATAAAAACATTACGGCAATGGATCAAAGAGAGGCTATAATCGCAGCGCAAAAATATGTGGATACTGTAAGCAAGAAATATGAACTTGTACAGGCTTTTGTTTTTGGCTCGTATGCAAAGGGCAATTATCATGCCGACAGTGATATTGATGTTGCCGTAGTACTAAAAAATGTACCCAATCTTTTTGATGCGCAAGTAGATTTGCTTCATATCCGTAAAGACGAAGATTTGCAGATAGAGCCGCATACATTTAGAGATACGGAATTTAATAGCGACAACCCGCTTGTGCATGAAATTTTACAATCAAATTTGGCGCTTAAACTTGCCTGAATAAAATTTCCATATCCCTTCACACTTGCAAAAAGCGTGTAAACCAATAAAAAAGTTTATGCGCTTTTTTTATACATTGAGCTTTGACATAAATCAACAAAATAAATAAACAATATAAACAAATAAACAAAATGAAAAAA
>WRMN01000040.1 GCA_009777095.1 Bacteroidales bacterium
AGCATCGGATTTTGCTTTGGTACGGCATGGGCTACGCCAACAATATTTACGGCAAAATAAACAACTCGTTCACAGATGCCAATTATTCGTTTGGCACGGCTATAGAAGCCAAATACGCCTACTTCTTCGACCCTAACTGGGGAGTCAGTCTCGGCGCAGGACTATCATATTATGCCGCTAAAGGAACGCTGAATATGGAAGGTATTATTCCGCATTACAATGATCCCGATTTTGACATTAACAATGAAGGCCGTTATTACGACCTTTACTACAAGACGGATAATTTAGTGGAAAAACAAAGGGTATGGGCCTTAGAAATACCGCTGCAAGCCCATTTTGAACACTTCTTTGACCATACATACGGCATTTTTGCCTCTTTAGGTCTTAGAGGTTATTTTCCCTTTCTTTCGGCGCGGAGCTCCTTTTCGGAAGGCGATTTAACCCTTTTCGGTTATGAAGCCTTTCATAACGACTGGCACACCGACCCTCCGCGCTTCGGCAGGCAGGACATCAAAAATGCTACGTCAGCGAAGGCAGCACTGAGGTGGTCGTTAGACGCCATTGCCGACTTCGGCGGATTGCTGCGGCTCTCGCCTGTCTATGACCTGTACGTGGGACTCTATGGCGGCTACGGCTTTATAGACGTACTTCCCAAAGCTGCGAACAAAAAAGACTTCATAACGCCGGAACAGAACAGGCTCTTTTCGGCTAATTCCCTGTTGGCTTCCAATATGAGCGAAAAATGGAATCGCTGGCAGATAGGGGTTAAGGTAGGTCTTCACATCAAACCCTGCAAGATAGGAAAAACAGCGAAGGAGAAGAGCCTGCGCGCCGCCCAAAAAGAGTTTTATGAGAGACTTCCGGAATACATGAGCAATTCTGGTCAAACCGTTGTTGTTCGCGACACCATTCATGTGGTTTACGTGTATAATAACCCTCCCGAAAACAACACTTTCACGCCGAACGAACAGGCAAGCATCAGTGCGCTGGTCGGCCTGTTCAGCAACAGCAAAATTCTTTTTGATTTAAACAGCGATGTTCCTAAAATTGAGAATACAAGTTTCTTTTCCGAAGCGGCGAAAATATTAGAGAAGGAAAGTTCGTTGAGCTTGCTGATTGAAGGTTACACCTGCGATTTGGGTACGGAGCAGCACAACCGCGAGCTTGCCACCCGCCGCGCCAACGCTATCCGCAACCTCTTTATTGCGGAAGGTGTCAATCCCTCTCAGATACAGGTAGCAGCCTACACGGCCAACGACCCGCAAAGCAGGGTCAACATCACGGACACAGGCCGCGAGGAACACAGGGCAGTGGTTTTCAGGATAGTGAAGCGGTAGAGGTGCGGGGGTGATTGTTTCCTGTATCACAGAACAGGATTTTTGGGATTAGACTATTTTATTATGCCTTTTCAGTACTTCGGTAACTTGTTCAACTGTTATATTTGTAATTGCAGCGATGGTGTCAATGAGTATCCCTGCGAGATGGCTGTTGATAATTACCTGTTCGGTTTTTTCTGTTATCCCTTCTGCACGTCCTTCTGCACGTCCTTCTGCATGTCCTTCTGCACGTCCTTCTGCATGTCCTTCTGCATGTCCTTTTGCATGTCCTTTTGCATGTCCTTTTTCTAAGGCGTCATCCACAATGGCTATCTCGGTCATAATGTCAATTTTCCATTGATAGTAGGCATCTAACTGTCCTTTGGTATAGGCGGCTCTTTCTACATAGCCTAAGGCTTCTTTTGTAAATTCGTTTTCCAACAATTCTTGAGGCGTTTCTTCCGTTATTTCGTTTATCTCTGTTAGAAAACGCATCCACAAGTCATACAGCCTCTTTTCGGCTCTGTGCTGCGGCTTGAACTTGGGCAATTCAATAAAAATCAGTTCCAAGCCTTTAATCTGCTTTTCAGTATCCTTAATATTTACAATCTTATAGTGGTGATAATATTCATTGACCATTTCTGGCGATTTCTCAAATATTTCATCTACAAAATTCAGTGCGTAAACAGGTTGAAGAAGTTTGAACTGTTTGTTTTTATCCAATTGTTTGACATAAGCTTTAGCAGCATTGAGCAATACGCGGCTTTTGAAACTTTCCGTCCAGTGCATTTGCATTTCCACAATGAATTGTCTCCCCTCCAAATCAGTACAGCGAACGTCTACAATCGAATTGCGCAGTATTTCAATTTCAGGAAGCAATTCTGCAGTTTGGTATTCAAGGCTAACAATGGGCGTTGAAAGCGGCAACATACTGTTAAGCAAACTCATGCAAAGATGCTTGTGTTCGCCGAACACACGTTTGAATATTAAATCATTCTTAGGGTCAAGATAATGTGCCATGACTTTAATTATTTAATTTAATGCAAAGATACAAAAATTTTCATATTGAAAGCAGACATAACAATTCCAATCCCGAGCAGGAGGCTTTTATTATTTAGACGCTTTTCTAGTGAAAAGGTTTAAAATAATAAAGGCAAAATTTAATTATTTCACGTATATTTGCAGTTCCAATTACCAATTGATATGAAACGATTACTCCTGCCGTTTATCCTGTTGCTGCCCTTGAGCCTTGTAGCTCAAAATACAGTGCAGCGCCAAAAAGACTCGCTCCGAAACGTGATTGCCCAGACCGAAGGGCAAGATAAATTGGTGTCATACAGAAGATTGACTAACATCTATTACGTGGAAAGCACTGAAGACCGCTTGAAAATGGACACTCTGCTTATCCTGTACGGCCAAATGATTACAGAAGCCCGAAAGCAAAATAATCTTACCTTTCAGGGAATAGCTATGGCTAATACGCTTGGCGCGCTCAATAATCGCCGTGAGTTTAGCGAAGTTTTCAAGCGGGCGCCGGACTATATTGGCTATTTGGAGAAGAACGAAGTATGGAATTATTACTATCCGACTTACAAATATCTGATAGAGGCTTACCTGTTGTCCAATAATTACGAAAAGGCAATTGACGAAGCACAAAAAATGTACGAAAAGGCGCAACAGCAGGAAAATAATGCAGGTGTCGGGCAGGCGCTTTACATGATGTCAAATGCTTACCGATATATGAATAGAAACGACGAGGGAGAAAGCTGCATGCGCCAAAGTATTGAATTGTTGAAAAATGAAAAGGGCATGTTGCCCCTTGTTGCTGACGCCTATGCCCACCTCTGCTTTTTGTTGTTGTTTCAGGAACGCCATCAAGACGTATTTGAGGAAGCAAAGGAATTTGAAAAAATTATCGGTCTTTATGAAGCAGATACCCGCTCGGAACAGCCGATTGCTCGGTCGAATCTGTATCGTATATTGGCTAAAGCATACGCAGGAACGGGAGATTTTGACAATGCCGAGGTCTTTTGCAACAAAGCAGAAACCCTGAATCAAGGCGTGATAAATGAAATTGAAAAGGCTGATATTTGGCACCAAATCTATGCAGGACGCAAGCAATATGAAAAAGCATTGGAGATGTTAGACAGAGCAATCATGTTGAACGAAAACAAACAAGATGCAGAAACAAAGGTCAAAATACCGCTGAAAAAGAGTTACATTCTATCCAAAATGGGACGGTTCAAAGAAGCCTGCGAACTTTACAGCAACATTTACCAAGCCAACGATTCCATTCGCAATGTCGAATTTAACGCCCAGCTTGATGAACTGCGCACCGTTTACGAGGTGGATAAACTTGAAAAAGAAAATAAAATAATCACGATTGAAAAGCGCCGCAACCGCAACTATTTTCTTTTCGCTTCTCTCGGCTGCGTCTTATTGACCATTGTGTTGGGAATATGGATATACTACAGCCGTACAGTCGTCAGGAAAAATCGCGGCTTGTACCGACAAATCGCGGAACAGGACTTTCTGACAGAGGCGTGGGAACGCGAGCGGGAGAAAAACCTGAAATTGCAGGAACTGCTTAAGTCTTACAGCGCTTCGTTAATCGAAGAAGACGAAGAAGATGAAGTGTTCAGACGGCTTACGCTCCTGATGAAAGAGAAATGCCTTTACATCGACAGCGAAATCAAACGTAACGAGATAGCGGCGCTAATCGGCATAAGCGATCGGCGACTGCATGACTGCATCAAAAATAATACCGGAATGACTTTTACAGGATACGTCAATTCCCTGCGCCTGTCCTGTTCCCGCGAATTACTCTCGCAAAAAGGCGGCAAACTTACTGTTGACGCTATTGCATTAGAGTCCGGATTCAGTTCGCGAGCCACTTTTTACCGCCATTTCCGTGAAAAATACGGACTCTCGCCCGAAGAATTTAGAAATTTAACAAAATAGGCCGCTTTTTTATTTATGAATTATGAGTTATGGGTTATGAGTTGGCTGCGCTGCCCCTCTAGCTATTTATTATTTATTAACCACTAACAACTGACAACTAATCACTAAAAAAATTGGTTTACACGCTTTGACGCTTGAACTTTTATTACTTTCGGATTCATCATGATTTTTTATCTTAATGGCTCTACGGAGTTCAGGTAATCTTTTCAAGATTAATAATTAGTTGAGGTAAATACGTTTCCTTAACCTGCCAAACGATTGAATAATCAATTCCAAAATCATCATGTACTATTCTGTTTCTAAAACCCCTTATCCTGAACCAGTCAATGTCCTGATGTAAATCTTTAAACTCTTCGGGTAAGCGATTGGCCGCTTCTCCGATGATTTCAAAATTACGAACGACTGCGTCGATTGTTTTTGAATCGGCAACAAATTCTTTAAAAGAGATACCATTTGTATATTCCATGATTTTATGGCAACTTTCAAGAATATCTTCTACAAGCAATTGTGTGTTTCGTTTAGACATAGACAATATCCTTTTCTATTTCCTTTAAATACTTCTCTTTTATTCCTTTGAAGGAAACGACATCGACTTTTCTATTCAGTTCCTTTTCGAGTAAATACGATAAATCAATAAATTCGACTCCCACAGGACGTTTAAATTCTACCATTATATCCACGTCGCTACTGTCGGTATAATGACCGGTTGCAAACGAACCGAACAATCCTATTGATTTTACAGCATATTCTTGCTGCAATTGCGGCTTTATCTGCTGCAGCTTGCGGATTACTTCGTTTGTGTCCATTATCCTTACATTTTTAATTTCCACCGCAAAGATAGCACTTTTTCCCAAATTACGAAGTTTTTTTAGCGATTAGTTGTCAGTTGTTAGTGATTAGTGGTTAGCGGTTAGCGGGGTTGCCGTTGTTTTGTTTAGTTGATGAAGATTGTTTTCCTCTATTTTCACCTTTTCCTTTTTTACAAAAATGGATTGATAATTTGCAACCCTTGAATGTTTTTGAAATCATCTCGATTATGTGTTACCAGAGTAAGATTGTAAACCATCGCAGTTGCAGCAATAATAGCGTCCGGCAATTTGATTTTGTTTGATTTTCTAATAAGAATCGTTTGCTTCTCAATTTCTTTTGTCAAAAAAATACGCTCAAATATTTCGCAAAGTGCGGTAACGTCTTTTTCTTCATCTTGATTTTGAAATGGATACCCCAATGTTTCCATATAGGATATTGAAGAAATGTACAAATTTCCTCCTTGCTTAGCAAAATCGTTTATTTTCAGCTTTCCTTGCGTCAAATAAATAATGATATTGGTATCTATCAAAAAATTAACTCCATTCATCTCTAAGACGTCTTTGATAAGCAACAGGGTCAACAATATCTGAAAATAAACGTTTTGATTGAATAGCATTTAAGGCTTCTTGCACAGCCTCCGCATTTCCATTCGCAGGCTTGTCAATGTCAATAGTAACATCTTGCACAAAACGAACATTTTTTAACCATTCCACCAACATAAATGCATGCTTGGGTTGCTCAACAGTTACCAAAACTATACTCATTGTTTCTTTATTTGGTTTTTAATTATTCCGCAAAGATACAAAAATTTCGCATAAACCAATAAATTAGTTGTTAGTTGTTAGTGATTAGTGGTTAATAAATAATTAGCTATTTAGGTAGAGGGTGCGCAGCCAACTCATAATTCATAACTAACCACTAATCACTAACAACTAACAACTCCCTACGGTTGTTCCACTATGTTGCCAAAAGTTTGCCACAGCGGGTGGGCTTCGTAGTTGAGCAGGCTGCCTGCAGGCACATACAGCGTGATTGCCGATATGTTAGTACCGCTGAATGACGGCGTTATGCCTGTTGGCGGCACTGCCCAGTTAAGCCATATATCCGTAAGGTTGGCGCAGCCACGGAAGTTATTACCATTTATCGCTGTAACGCTTGCGGGTATGCGTATCTCCGTGAGTTTGCTTCTGTCTGTCGCATTTGTTCCGATTGATACCACGCCGTTAGGTATGGTGTAGGCGCCGGTCAGCTTTTCGGGTATCCAGCGTAAATTGTACTGCGGATTGCCGCTCTGAGCTTGGTAGAGTACGCCGCTTGCGTCAACGCTGAATGTTGTGTTTCCCGCGGCAACGGTGATGCTCAGATTTTCGCAAGCCCAGAATATCGGGTTCGAGGTGTTTATGCTGTTCAGGCTTGCAGGCAGGTGCAGGGTTGCAAGGTTTGTGCATTGGGTGAAAGCATTAGCGCCTATGAATAATAGCCCTTCCGGCAGATTAACCGCTGTAAGGGCGCCGCAGCTTGCAAAGGCACTGTTGCCTATTTGGGTAATGCCTGCGGGCAGGCTTACAGAGGTCAGCCCGTTGGTTCCCCATTCTTCCATAAACGCTGCCTCTCCCACCTCTGTTACGTTGTAGGTTATTCCTCCGTATTCAACCGTTGCAGGCACCACAACCGCCCCGCTGTATGTATCATAGGTCATTCCGGGAACATAGTCGCCGCTGTATTGCCGATTGGTTATCATCACATTGCTGCCCGATATCAGCTTGTAGTAAAAGCCGTCTTTCTCAAACTGAACGGTACTGGGTGTTACATTTACATAAGCGCTGCCTGTTACCGAAGGGTTCGATACCGAGCGGGCAGTAACAATAATGCCTGTTACTGCGTTTACTCCCGTAATCGTGCCGTCGAGCGCTATGCTTATGTCCGTACTCGTGGTTTCCCATGTTACGCTCTTGTCGGTGGCGTCAGAGGGAGTTATCGTAACCGCAAACTTGTTGGTTCCTCCCTGCATCACTGTCAGCGGGTTGGGGCTAAGCGTAATGCCTGTTACAGGAACACTGGTTACGGTAAAGGTCGGGCTTATCGTTACGCTTACGCTGTTGGAGCCTGTAACGTCGAAAGTGGGGCTATATGTACCCTCTGTAAGTCCTGCATTGGGACGTATGGTGAAGATGGCTGTTGCGCCTGCT
>WRMN01000041.1 GCA_009777095.1 Bacteroidales bacterium
CCGTCCTGTAATACGGGGCGGACGGCATAACGGAATTTTTTCGTTTCTTTCCAAGGCGTGGTATCGGTAATGGCTTTTTGGTCGCCGTCAACACTTTTCCATAAGGAGAGCGGCTCGTCGCCGAAAGCGCGGTAAATTAAAAATGTCTGCACATCGGGCAGTTTGTGTTCCCAACTTAAGGCTGCCGACTGTTGGTTGCGGTTGAGTGTTACGTTAAAGGACGACACCGAGCGGAGGCCTTGGGGCGCCGCAGCTGCCTTTACCGCCACCGTCGGAGACGGCGGAGAGGATAAGCCGAAAGCGTTTACGGCAGTCATGTAATAGTGATAAATGTTGGGGTTCACCACCGTCGTATCTACATAATATGACAGCGTATCGTTGAATTGCAAGATGATTTGCTCGCTAATCCCCAGCTTCCGATGCAGTAAATGATGGGCTGCTTCAGGGTCGGAACTGCGTTCCCAGCGCAGCAGAATACCTTCCCGCAGGGACTCATAACCAACAATCAACGGCGCTGACGGCGGAATAAGATTCGGTTTGGTAAGTACGCACACAGCCGATTGTTCCGACTGGTTATAGCGGTGGTCAAGCGCAGTAACTGCGTAGTAGGCCTTAGGATTGAGGTTATACATTTGCAGCGTGTCCACAAACACCGTATCGCGTATAGCAACATCGGTGAGCGGGATTAGTTCTTCGCCTTCGGCGAGGCTGCGGTAAATGCGGTAACCCAACATATCGTCTTCCGCATTAGGCAGCCATGCCAAACGTGCAATGCCCAAACTGTCGATACTTCCATGCAGGCCTGCGGGCGCAGTCGGTGGAATACTGTCCACAGGCTGCACCAGCACCGAAAATCCGAAACGAGGCTCGCCTGCGTAGGGCACCGCAGCTATGCGAAAATAGTTCGCAGAGGCTAATTTATCATAAGAAACGGCGCGCTGCGACGGCCTGATATTCTCAACCACCGTTATAAAGGGCCCCTGATTGCTATTACTGCGTTCCAGCACAAATTCCTTAATTAATTGCTCGCCCGCCGACTCAAACTCCCAAGTGATGTGCACTGCGTTGTTGTCGTCAATGGTCGTGTGGGTAATTTGCGGGGTATAGCGCAGCACCGACTGTCCGCGTCCCTGTATGGTATCCGAGGGAGGCCCCTCGTCTCCGAAGGCATCTACGCCGATAACGCGGTAATAATAGCTTGTATTGTTTTGCGCTAATGTGTCGGCAAAGTACAAGCGTTTTTGCGGCTCGCCTGTCTCGTCGTTAAGCGGCACTATGGGCGTTTTATTTAAACGCTGAAAATGCCGACTGTCGTCCGATTTTTCCACGAAATAACTGCCGTACACATCTTCCAGCATTTGATAGTCCCAAATCAATAACACCGACAAATCGCCGAACTGTGCCGCCAAGCCCTGCGGTTTAGGCAGCTGCTCGTAATCGTCGAGGGCTATATAAGCTGCTCCTTCTTCGGGCAGCATGTCTTTAGCTTTGAGCAGCGGAGTTATGCGGTAAAGGTATTTTTCGCCCCGCCGCACGTCCGTATCCGTCCAGCCCAATCCCGCCATGCAGGCAGCTTCAAAAGAATGGTCGGCAGCATAAAGCGCCATAAAATACCGTTGTTCCTGCTCCATGCTTTGATATACAATTGCTGTAATAGGGCCGACAGCGTCCATCTCAAACGACTCGCCGTAAATAGCCTGTGCAATCACGGCTGCATAGTTGTCGAGCGGCACAATCGTTTGCCAATCGTCGAGCGGCTGGGGTTTCAGGGCTTCGGACAACACCTTCTTTTCGGCCGTTGGCAGCCACAGGCTGTCGCGCATCACCGTAAAGCGTTCCAATTTGTAACCGTATTGATTACCCAGAATCCACGCTGCAGGCGAATTTACCGCCCACCGCAAACGAATGTGCGATTCGTCGGCCTTCGCCCGCACCAGCACCTTGGCCGTATCGTTGGCAAAAGACATGTTACCTGTCAAAAAGACAAAAAGCAAAACAAGGATTTTTTTCATTATGTTTTGGTTTTTAAAGTTAATATTCATTTGTTGTCATTGTTTTTTCGCCTCTATCTCTTTTATCATATTTATATTGGCTTTGTCTGTTTCCGTAAGTTTGGCATTTACGTCTTTTATTCTTGTTTTTTGTGCTTGTTCATTACCGTAAAACTCGTACAGATTAAAATAGGCTTGGTAAAACTCGGAAGAAAAAGCATAGTTGTATTTGGCAAAAATAAGATTGCGCAAAATGCCTAATTCGTATTTGCTAAACTTTTGTAAATCTTCTTTCTTTATCATTTCATTATGATATGCTCGGTACATTAACATATCAAGTTGCGGGGAAAAGACATACGGAACAATTACTTTTGTTTGGGCTTCATCATTTAAATTACTCCTCATAAAATAGTTTACTATTTTACCTTGTTGTTTGTTAATTCCCACTTCAGTAAAATTTTTACCTCCGCGTTCATCAGTCCATTTTAAGGCAAGAACAGGGCTTACCAACTGGAGGTCTGTATTTACAATCATACTGACGTGTACTCGATCCTTATCATCATAACCACTCCCCCAATAGGTTACTATACCCCGCATATAAGAAGCTTCGCTTGACAACAAGGTTAAGGACATTTCATCGTATGATTCTTGAACATCAATGACATTTAGCTTTACTTTTTGCTCTCTCACCCATTGATTAACGGTTGCGGTTAAATCTATAATTTTACCATCAACTATCTTGAAGTATTTTATGTCGGTGTACGTGTTACCCACAGAAGGCTCCCAAATACCTGTTTTTACGATATAAGACGATTTCCCTATGGCACACACTTGCTCTATCGACCCACGGCTTTCATCTGTACTAAATTTAATTTTATAATCTGTATAAGGTCTAAAATCAGCTACCATGGTTTCTTTACTCATATTCTCATCTATTATGTACAATACGCTCTTAGACATAAAATATCTGCTATATAGTTGTGTCCGAGACAAATCTACCTGCACTTTTTTTTCATATTCCAAAGTATAAGCTATCGGAATATCTTTACACATTCTTAGCTTTGGGTCATAAGCTGCAATACCACGATACGTTTTGAATGTCTTTTTTCCAGATGCAAGAACAGTATCAATGGTATGACGAGTGTCGAAATAAATCATACCGTCAGCATAAAGCGTCACACCTCCCAATGGGATACCGTTATTAAGACAACTGTCTATTCGCACCCCGTGAACTAATGTTTTTGATGAATGCCTTGACACAGATTCTATTATAGTCAAAGTGTCGAACATATTTATATCACCCAATCTTTCCGTCTTTTCAAACAAAGCAGTATGAATAACGGTATCTAAAGGGAATACACTTTGCGTTCTTCCTTCCATGGCAACAAGTATAATTGTTGCAGTAATAAAAAATAACTTTTTCATATCTTTAATCTTTGTCATGGTGTCCAACCGAATTGAGTTAATATTCTTATTCCGAAATCATATTGCTGTTGATAACTTTGAGTGCTTAACCATTGTCGTATAGTGTTTATATTTCTATTCATACATGCACCTTTTTCTCATTTCTTCCAACGATATTGGTTTGTCGTCTTCATTATGTGGCGGGCGAACCTGCTCTATGATATACGCTTTACTTCCGGGCGGCATATAAAAATCCTCGTTAAAAAAATCTATGCCAAATTCTTTTAAGTATTTATCCAACATCTCAGGAGTAAAGCGGTTACGAGCAAATTTCTCTTTGTATTTTTCTACATCTTCGAAAGGAAATGGCTCGCCAAAGTTATCAAACTCCCAGCGGTCTTGGTCAGAAAGCATCATGTGTCGTATTTGTTTATTCCCTACATAAAATGAAAATACCCCTCCCCCCCAACCATTTACAATACGTTTATGTTTGGAGGGCCATGCAGAAACATATATCATAGTGGCATTTAATAATCTTGCTACATTATCTGCGGCATAAGACAATGTGTTAAGATTGGTATAATGTCCCGTCCAACCATTTGTTGCTTCAAAAAAAATATCACGCCATGGATATTTAAAAGGTAATGATTTAAGGAGTAGTTGTTCGAATCCTCCTGAAAATTCGGTCTTTAGGTCTGTCATTGGCACAACTTGATTTGCACACCATTGTTCAAACGCTTTAATAGCGCTATCAATCGGCATTTTTATAAAAGACATTCTGTCTGTAAGCGGTGCATATTTACCGTCAAATAAAAATTTCATGTTATTGTAGTTGTATTAAAATTACACGTCCATTAATTTGATAAGTACAGTTGTATTTTAGCGCTATCTCTTGTACTATGTTTTGTATTTCAATTGGTGTATTACTCGTAGCCGCGATAGGGTCATTAGCAATTATACGTTGATAATGTCCTATCCCTCGATTGGAATTCGCAGCATCTATCTCAAAATAATATCTTGCTTCATTATATCGCGGTGCAATATCCGGACGGTTTAAGCCTAAGGCTTTGCCTTGTGCAGAACTATGCGTTTGATTCACACGAATCTCAGTAACACCTCTTGTGTTATAAAGTTGTTCACATAACTCATTTTTAATTTGGTTTTGTACAGGATCTTTGCCAATGTTTCTGTCTTGCCAATTTTTTGTATCAGTTGCATCTCCCCCATGTTTTTCTTGTCTGTATTGCTGATATTTCACATCTTGAGCCAAACGTTGATTGTTGGCCAAACGGGCATCGTATTCAATCTTACTACCCAGTAAATTGTTTCGGCTAACAGCAATTCGTAGCGCGCCCCGTTGCTGAATAATGCCGCGCAGGGCATTACCTGTCATGTTCACCGTCTGACTTATGCCGTACAGCGAATAGGCAATACCTATCATACCTATATATTCCTGCGCCAAGAAGAATGTGCTTTGGGTACCGTAATAGGCCACATATTGTTGATAGCTGTTGTTGGTTGAGACAGGGACAGCAGCTCCCTTTCTTTCCATCTCACTAATGTAGGCCCAAAAAACATTATCTGTTTGTTTCAGTAGCTGGCGAGTTCGTAAATCCGCCACACGGTATTCGTAGTTGTTGTATGCGCCCAAATAAGCGTATATGCTCTTGAATGTTTGGTTTAAATGGAACAGGTCTTGCAATGCCAATTCCGGAGTGTCGCTGCATTCATAAATATATTGCAGCAGGTTGTCGTAGCTCGTTGGTGAAATAGCCTCAGGCTGGTCGGTCTTAATTTCGGTTACTATATATTCCAAGCGGTCTAATGCCTCAAACAGTTCTTCTTCGTTCGATATGGGGCGAAGCGTATAACTTTCCCAGTCTACCGAACCGGCATTGTAGGTTTCATAGTCAGCGTCTTCCCATAAATCTACTGAAGAAAATATAATATCACAATCATGCGCTCCATTTGAAAGCTGTTTAAATCCATAGTCTGTTGTAAACTTTGTGTAGCTGTTAATCTTATTTCTTATTAAATATTGGAGAGATGTGTAGGTAAAATCCTTGGTAACAAAATCATCTGTTAAATCTTCAGCATATAATATAAATGTTTTACCCTTCAAAATGTCCGTCATTCTGTTGGCGAAAGATTTTAAAGAATCAATTTCGACATCGGTAGAAACCGTTTGCAGTAGATTGTAATATAAAACAGCGCCCGGTCCTTCTTTTAATCCATCATCACTGCCTGCGCACATGACGCCTGCGCAATTCGTTTCCACAGCAGTAGGGCTTATTATCGGCAAGGTCGGAGTTCCTTTTATGCCGGTACTCTTTTTCGGATTAGGCCATGTGTATTCACAAACACAATTGGTGTACATATTTGCTCTTTTTCGCTTTGCCTGAGCAAATACCATATCGCCCTGTTCTGCAAAGGAATACTGTTTAAAAGACAGCTTGTCCAATTCCTGTAATAATTCTTCAGTCGGGTGTTGGTTTACTATTTTTGGCGCATCAGAGGCTTTTATGTATCCGTAAAATAACTCTCCTGAAAATGCTCCATGGTAAAGGTCGGTTTCGTCCAGATAAAAATTGAGCAATCCTCCGTCCTCATTAAATTCTCCGTGTGTTATTCCTGCTATTTTAATGGCTGCTCCGGAAGGCGTTAAAAATGCAGGGCCTTTTTCCGCTAATGGTATGTATGTTCCTGTAGCAGTGTTTTTTATTAACATTCCCTCCTTATCTTTATCAAATATCACTAACCAAGCGGGGTCGTGCAGAATGTCCCACTGCCACTTGGCAAGCGTGTCGTTGATAAGGGTTGTGTTCATCAGGTTGGGCAAGTCTTTTAAGCTGCCGTAAGCGCCGTCAATGGGGTGCATGAGCGTAAACTTACCATGTCCCAATTCGTGCGCCAAAGTGCGGTAAACATCGCCTAAAGCATCGGTGAAGATATAACCGAACTGCGAGCGGCGGGGCATGTCGCCTGCTAAATTGCTTACTCCCGCATTTTTCATTACAAAGACATAGTTGGCGCTCTCGTCAAAATTCTCGCCTTTGTAGTCGCGGTACTTGGCGTGCAGGCGCTTCATTCCCTCGGTGTATTGGCTGAGCCAACTGCTGCCTGTGAATTGCAAACTGTCGGCAGACACCGCATTGCCTGCGTCAAAACCGTTGTCTTCACTTACTTCCCAACTGAAGCCCAAGGGAGCATAAATTTGGTTTAACTTTTCCCGCGCCGTTGCTGCGTTTATTTGGCCGTCAATGTTTACCAATACCAATTTTAAGTTGTGATTGGTGTTGTAATTAGCCAACCCCAATTTTCCGAGAGTGTAGTAGTTTTTCAGGTCGCCGCTTTGGTCGGAAGGGTGGCGTTTGGCTATGGCATACACTTCGGTTACGGTGCGGTCTTCAGCGCCCGACAGGGTAATGGTGTAGGTCTTGGTAGGCTGCTCGTAAACGGCATGGTAACGCAATCCTGTCGGCGTAACAAAGAAAACAGAGTCTTCGTGCACGAAATTTTGGCCAAATTCGGTTAAGCTGAGTTGAGCCTTAACCTGTGCAGTGCCGTTGGTTGCTACAAGTTGGTAAGGCGGGTAATAACGGTCATAGCTGTTAGCCCCCGACGACAGCGAGGCAAGATAAGCCTGACGAACTTCCGGTGCACCCTGATATTCCGACTTCCATCGGTCAAAAGTATTTTCCTT
>WRMN01000042.1 GCA_009777095.1 Bacteroidales bacterium
CAATGGATTGGAGGGAAAGATTACTGACCTCAAAAGTAAATTACGTAACCATAATGGTCTTTCGAAAACGCATCGCATGATATTTATAGACGAATATTTTAAGGGGTCTTTTTAGCAAGAGAGATGCTCAATTGGGCATCTCTCTTGCTAAAAAATATCATACTTTTTGACCATTAGACCGAAAATTATGGGTTACGATTTATCGAACAGCTTAAGCACTGAAAGTTCGTTCAGAGTATTGCAAATGGCAATGCAGAACGGACTAATATCTATACAAATTTACTAATACCAAAATGAAATTTGGACAAAAATTGAAAAAAAGTTCAACAAAGACAGGGTAAAATCGTTTAACTGATATTATCTTTGTCCCATGAAACTGATATTTGCTACGGCTAACCAGCATAAGGCGGAAGAGGTGCGCGCCCTCTTGGGAAGAGCCTTTACCTTGCTTACTCCTAACGATTTAGGTTATACAGAAGACATTCCTGAAACCGGCAATACTTTAGAAGATAACGCCTTGGAAAAAGCTCGATTTATTTGGAAAAAGTTCGGCTTGCCCTGCTTTTCCGATGATACGGGTTTTGAAGTAGAAGCCTTAAATGGCGCTCCGGGCGTTTTTTCTGCCCGTTATGCAGGCGAGGCCCGCGACCCTAAGGCTAATATGCAGTTGGTATTGAGGGAGATGGAAGGAAAAACCCTACGCACAGCCCGTTTTCGTTGTGTGGTAGCTTTAATTATGGAGGGAAAGGAAACCTGTTTTGAAGGTATGGTAAACGGCAGTATTTTAACGGCTCCTCAAGGGGAGCAAGGCTTTGGTTATGACCCGGTGTTCCGCCCCGATGGCTATGACTGCTCTTTTGCCGAGCTTGACCTCGAAGAAAAAAACAAGATTTCGCACCGTGGACAAGCCATAAGTAAGTTAGTCGATTTTCTACGCCAATATGAGCAGCCTCATCTATAAAATATCGGCGATTGTTTTGCACACTTTAAAATACCGCGATACCAGTTTATTAGTGTATGCTTATACTGATTTGTTCGGCCGACAAACGTATTTGGTAAATGGGGTGCGGAGCGCTAAAAACAAGGCCGGCATGGCTTGTTTTCAAGCCCTAAGTTTGTTGGATACGGTTGCCTATCACCAGTCGAATAAGGATATTCAGCGATTAAAAGAATATCATTTGTCGGTACCGTTACAAAACCTCGCCTTCGATGTACATAAAAACGCTATAGCCTTGTTTATGGGCGAGGTCGTGTATAAAACGATACGCGAACAGGAACCCAATGAGCAATTTTTTCATTTTCTTCGGCAATCGGTACTTGAATTGGAAAATATAACAGCAGGCGCCTCCAATTACCACCTTTATTTTTTAGCCCGCTTAACGGCTTATATAGGCTTTGCACCAAGCAATGGCTATAAGCCTGAATTTACTTATTTCGACATGGTTTCCGGTGAGTTTACGCCCCTCAGACCCAAGCATGAACTGTTTTTCGACTCGGAACAAACCGCTTTATTCGGCGCTTTGCTGAAGGCCGACTTGGCCGATTTGCCGAGAATCGGCTTACACCATAGCCAACGAACCGCCTTTGTTAACAATATGCTCCGCTTCTACGAGCATCACTTCGACGCTCTTTCGCCTATCCGCTCATGGACGGTGCTGAGCGAGGTGTACGGGTAATGAGTTCAAAGTTCAACAAATAACCAATTAAACATTAAACATTAATCATTATTTTCGTATCTTTGCGGCTATTATGGCAAAACGCGGAAAGGCAAATATCGACATTAAAAACAAGCGCGCTTCCTTCGAGTATGAATTTTTGGAAACGCTGATAGCCGGCATTGTACTTACCGGAACGGAGATTAAATCTATCCGCGAAGGGAAGGCTTCCCTGCCGGACGCTTATTGCTATTTTGTAGGCAACGAATTATTTGTTAAGAATTTACATATAGCAGAATACTGGTGGGGCAATATCGACAACCACAACCCGCGCCGCGACCGCAAGTTGTTGTTGAACCGCAAAGAACTGAATAAACTATTGCGGAAATACAAGGAGAAGGGCTTAACCATTGTAGCTACGCGCTTGTTTATTGATGAAAATGGCTATGCAAAATTAGAAATTGCCTTAGCCCGAGGACGAAAAGCGTATGACAAGCGTGAAAACATCAAGGAAAAAGACCTTCGTCGGGAAATGGAACGTAAATAATTGACGATTGTTGACTTGTTAACTACTTTTAACTACCCTGTTCTTTTTGTCTTTGCTCTTTGTTCCTGATACTTGATACCTGATTTGTAATTAATATAACATGACCTTCCTTCTCTTAGTCTGCCTGATAGCTGCTCTTGACGTAGCGGCGGTATGGGGAATTAAAAAAACTTTCCCAAAGTTCAGCGCCCGCTATCAACAAGGCATTTGGGTTGTTTTTGGGGTGCAGATAATGGTATCGCTGTTAATTGTTGCCGGCGGATATTTTTGGATAGGCCATATAGACAACTATCAATTGATGGCCAGTTATTATCAGTTATTCGGTTTCCTGATGGCCGTATATTTTCCGAAAGTCTTATATGCCCTGTTTCTGATAACCGACAGACTAATTGCACTATGCAGGCAGCGAAGAGCGCGCAAACAAAACCTTCTCCCCTGCGAGCAGCGCCACCTCCTTGCCAAATATGGGCTTGCCGTAGCTGTTCTTTCTATGCTTGTTATTGTGTGGGGTATTTTAGTCGGACGCTACAATTATACGGTAGAACCTGTTGAAATATTTTTTGACAACCTGCCGGAATCCTTTGAGGGATACAAGATTGTACAGATTTCCGATATTCATGCAGGAAGTAACAGCGGAAAGTTCGGGCATTTCGACAAGCTTGTTGAAATGATTAACGCACAAAGCCCCGACCTTATTGTGCTTACCGGCGACATCGTCAATAATTTTTCCGAAGAACTCGCTCCTTTGGAGCATGTCTTTTCGCAATTACAGGCCAAAGACGGAAAATATGCAGTATTAGGAAATCATGATTACGGCGGATATTACCAATGGAAAAACCCTGCCGATTCGTTGGCCAACCATATCGCTATTAAACATTACATTAGCATGATGGGATTTGAGTTGTTGAATAATCGTGCAATAGTAATTAGCCGCGACAGCATTAATCTTATTGCCTTAGCAGGCGTTGAGAATTGGGGCATATTAGACAGGTTTCCTAAGCGGGCGGATATTGAAAGGGCAATACAATCGGTGGCAAACATACCATTTAAAATATTGCTTTCCCACGACCCTGACTATTGGGAAGAACACATAAAAGGAAAGATTGATGTAGCGCTTACCCTTTCGGGGCATTCGCATGGCATGCAGATGGGCATAAAATTAGGGCAGCGCCGTTTCGGCCTCTCTAATATCATACATCGCTACAGGATAGGACTGTACCAATACAATAATCAGTACCTGTATATTAATCGCGGCTTAGGTGTTGTTGCTTTCCCCGGACGTATAGGCATGCCGCCCGAAATTACAGTCATCACACTGCAAAGGGTGAAGTGAATGGTTTAAGGTTCAATTTTTTTGTATATTTGGGTTTAATAGTCAAAAGTAGTGATGAAACTCCATTTAAACGATTAAATTTCATGTATTTGCCGCCTTTTAAAATATATGAACAAAAAAATGCTTTTATTGCGGTTCTACCGCCATTGTAAAGAATGGCCGTAAGGGTCATATTCAGCAACATTTGTGTAAATCTTGCGAAAAACGCTTTATCATGAGCAGGATTTTTTTGATTTTACTGAATATCTCTACCTTCTTCTATTTTCCTCTACTTCCTCCATTTTCTCATAAAACTCCTGCCCAAACCGCGCAATGAGCGGCTCTTTTAAAAAACGGAATACGGGAATCTTTGCTTCGACTCCCTTTGTTCTTGCGGATTCACAGGCATGCCAAGTATCGTAGTTGAGGGCTATGTGCTCGTGCAGTTGCTTGAGCCGAATGGGGTAAAGATAGCAGGAAACAGGCTTGCGGAACTTCGTTTGGCCATCTAAAAAAGCTCGCTCTATAGCGCAGTAGCAAATCCCTTCCGCATCGAAACAGGAATAAGCACATTCCTTGCCATTGATAAGCGGAGTTACCAAATCACCGTCGGGGTCAATCACCGTGTGCCCTTGTTCTTCCACAG
>WRMN01000043.1 GCA_009777095.1 Bacteroidales bacterium
TGGCGGGATTAATCCCGCCATAATCATCACCACTTTTGACTATTAATGAAAAAAAGAGCTATTTCATCACCACTTTTGACTATTAAGCCGATTTTGTCTATTACACCTATAAATTAAACATAAATTCGATAATCCACCATTGTTATTAACTTTTTAATAAATTTAAACGATTTATCTTAAAAACAAAAAAAAAGTAAAATATATTTCTTAATTTTGTAAAATTAACTATTAAACCTTAAAAAACATGAAAAAATTAATCATTCTCTTTGCCGTAGTAGCACTGACTATTAGTGCAACAAATGCACAAGATTTTAAACCTTTCCGCGTAGATCTCGGTGGGGGCTATGCGCTTCCTTTTACCAACCCTTATAAAGGCGGGTTCGGATTCTACTTAGAGCCTAAATATGAGGTGCAACCTCAATTGGCTATAGGCCTTCGCTTAGAGGCTTTATTTTTCGGCGGTAGTGATGTTGAAGGACAAAGCGCCGGTATCAAATTGAGTTCCGGTTATATGGCTACCGGCGATTATTATCTTAATAATGAGTCTTTCCGCCCTTTTGTAGGCCTTGGTCTTGGAATTTTTAGAACAGGAGCCATTGAAATAAATTCATCAGCTTTAGAAGGTAGCAGTGGAACTAACTTTTCTGCCATGGCGCGTGCAGGTTTTGATTTTTATCATTTCCGTTTAGCGGCTTCTTACAACGCTGCTTTTGCAGAAAAAATGTTCCATTACCTTGCGCTGAATATAGGTTTCTATATCGGCGGCGGAAAGAACTGATTGGTGATTAGCTGTTTACCTTAGGGATATTCGCTAATTTATAACTATGCTATAAATTAGCGAGCTACGTGGTATATTCTTGTGAAAATTACCCCGATTTTGAGAGACTCTGCTTGAAATTGGGGTAATTGGTTTTTGTACTTTTTCAATGTTTTTTGTTAAATAATTTGGTTTATAAAATAAACTTGTTTATCTTTGTATCGCAAATAATTTAAAATCTAAAAATTTATGGAACCAAAATTCACAGAAAAAGAAAGTCTATCCCTCATTAACGAGATGATAGCGCAGGCTCGGAACAACTTCCAAAAAGGAGCCGGAACATCTTTTATTTTTTACGGGTACATGGTCGCTTTTACGGCCTTATTGAATGTAGTATTACTACAGGTACTACCAAATCCGTACCTATCTTTTCATGTATGGTGGCTGATGGCGCCGGCCGGATTTGTTAATCGCTGTATTGAAAAAAAGCTAAGAAGTCAGGCTATGCTGAAAACGCACATTGACAGTATTATTAAAACAACGTGGCGAGGATTCGCGTTTGCCGTAGTATTGCTTTTAATCGTTATTTTCGGTTATGGTATTGCACAGAAGAACCACCTTCTGTTTGTCTTGATTACTCCCATGATAATGATTATGACCGGCATAGCCGAATATGTTACTGCGAAGGCTTGTCGGTTTAAGCCTGTGGAAACAGGGGCTTACATTCTGTGGGCAGGCGCATTAGCCTGTTTGGCGAGTTATGTTTTTTGCTCTTGTTGCTCAGGCATTATACAGTTCTTTATTTTAGCGCTTTGTATGATTTTGGCCTTTGTTGTTCCGGGGTATAAGATGAATAAAATGGCAAAAGAACATGTTTAAGGAGTTAGACCCATTATTGCACACTCAACTTCGCTTGGCGGTAATGTCGCTGCTGATAAGCGTAGAAGAGGCCGATTTCGTTTTCCTGAGAGAAAAAACGGGAGCTACGGCAGGAAATCTTAGTGTACAGATAGAAAAATTGAAAGAGGCAGGATATATTTCCATCGAAAAAACATTTGCAGGAAAGATGCCGCGCACCATTTGCCGTATCGCTCCAAAAGGAATAAAAGCCTTCGACGACTACGTAAAAGCATTAAAAACCTATTTTTAATTACCTGTACAGCCCTTCCCGCGAAAGTATCTTGTCGAAATTGGCGAGATTATATACCGTTATGGCGATTACCGCTGAAGTGTGTTCCATATATTCAGGGATACTCATATTATAAGTGTCGCGTTCGGTGTGCCATATTTCGTAGTAATTAAAATCGTAGCCTTTTGGGTCGGCCGTGCCAAAGCTGATAGCAGGCACTCCGTTGGCAGCAAAATAATAATGGTCGGAGCCGCCGGAGGTAGTGGTGATAATCGGTCTGACCGGAGGATTCCCTCTGCGTTGTTGGAGCGTGAAGGGGAAATCGGGATTAATATCGTTTAATTGCGCCGTTGCTTTTTGGAAATCGTCGTACATAGCCGCCGGAACGGTGAGGGAGTTGGCTACTGTGGGTCCGCCGTCGCGATTAAAATAATTGGATATGTAAGGTAATTTCTCGGTATTGTTCTCTACCCAGTACTTGGAACCCAATAGACCAAATTCTTCTCCTGCCCAAAGGCAGAAAAGAATGGTACGCCGCGGTTTAGCGCCGGCCATCATCAGCATTCGGGCGGCTTCAAGGTTAGGCGCTACGCCGGTACCGCAGTCCACCGCGCCGGTAGCCGTATCGTAAGAGTCTAAGTGTCCGCCTGTCATAACATATTCGTCAGGAAATTCACTGCCGCGGATAATGCCAATAACATTGTGGTATTTCACCGGCCCCGGCCTGAAGTGATTGCGAATATCAAATTCCAACAGGAAGTATTGACGCTCTTTTACTTTTTGAGCTATGACAGCATATTGTTTTTCATCTAATTTAATATCAGGGCAGGAAGGCAGGCGGTCGAAATCCATATCCATTACATTCTTTCTGTCGTACAAAGCTGTGATGGGCACAGGCGCCGATTGTATGATGCCTAAGATACCGACTTCGCGCATTTCTTTGTAAAAAAGCGCAGGCGCATCGTCCAATTCTTTTAAAGGTAATGGTGGTTTATTGGGATTTTGGCGGTTGATGCGTGATATAGAATCGTTGTAGCCTTGGGTAATGTCATTTTTAGCAATGACAGTTTGCCGTATAGAGTCGCCTTTCGCCGAATAATCAATGGGATAACCGTCGCTGACACCGGTAATCAGTACCCAGGCGCCTTTGAGTTTTCCTTTCATGCGGTTAAATTGCGCGGTGGTCTTAGGTTCGGCTACTACGTGGCCTCTTTGTACGCCCTTAGTTCCTGAGGTGTAAGATGGGGTGGCAAAGTGCAGTATCATACCGTCGCTATCTAACATTTTTCCAAACCAAGGACCGCGGTTAAAGCCTACCGGCAACGCTCCCACTTCCTGAATTTCCACCTCTAATTCCCACTTTTTAAACAGATTTGCAGCCCAATAAATAGCAGTTTCGTAAGCGTAGGAACCAATCGGCCGACCACCTATGCGATTGGTCAGCACATCTAAGTGCTGCATGGTTTGGTTATCGGTCTTTGCAATTGTAATAACGGCGTTGACTACCGATTGCTCTTGGGCAAAAGCCGGAAGTGTTTGAAATAGAATAATAATGCACAGTAGCGATAGTTTTTTCATAGCTTAATTCAAATGATTCATAAAAAGTAAAGGACGCAAAGTAAATTTTGAACCATGAAAGGGTACCGGATAGGTTATTTCATCGTACATTTAGATAGAATTACGATACAAAGATAAGATTTTATTTATCATTTACAAAATAAAAAGCCCTCGTATTTTTCAACACGAGGGCTTAAAAGACAGGCGGCGACCTACTCTCCCACTTGGTATAGCAGTACCATCGGCGCGGTTGGGTTTAACTTCTCTGTT
>WRMN01000044.1 GCA_009777095.1 Bacteroidales bacterium
CTCAACACCCCACACAAACGCCCGCAACCCTTGCTGCTCCGCCCGTGCGTCCAATTTTTTAAGACTTTCCAACAATGGCTCAACCTTTTCGTGTTCGATTATGGCGAGTATTGCCGAGTTCATGGCGTGTACCACGTGTGGGTGCCGAAGTGAGGCTCGCCGCCGTGTGTGCCGCGTCCGTGAGCGTCTGCCCACTTGGTAAAACCTCTTATGCCGTTGCGGTCGAGAATGCTGCTGACCGCCTCTGTAAGAGCCTGATTATAGGCTATAAAAACTGCTTATTCATTACAATTTTTGATTTTTAATCATTCTTAAACGACTTAATGAAACGAAGTGAAATGAGAAATCTATCAATAGCCGCTCATTCCGAAATGGAACGAAAGGGAACAAACGCCACGTAAACTATGGAAGCACAAGGCGGAAGCCATAGTCGTAGACGCGGGGCCACGGGGCTTCGCCGGTGCGGCTCGCAACACGGCAGGCGTCCGCCTCGTGGAATGTCCAGGCGCCGCCGCGCATCACGCGGAGAGAGCCAGTTGAAGGTCCCGTAGGGTTGGTCTGCGCATTAGATGGATAGGTTTCGAACCAATAATCGCTGCACCATTCCCACACGTTGCCGCTCATATCATAGATATCCAACTCGTTGGGCGATTTACTGCCAACGGGCTGCGTACCTGAAGAATTATTACCGTACCATGCCACCTCCTCGATGTCATCGCTGCCGCTATAAACAAAACCTTGACTTTGCGCGCCTCCGCGAGCGGCATACTCCCACTCTGCCTCCGTGGGCAAACGGTACTGTCTGCCATCGCCTGCCTCTTGACTTAACCGGTAGCAAAAACCATTCTGATAATAAGTAATACCATTGACAGTATAACCTTCTTCGCTTGATGATGTACCTACTATATCATCCCAACTTACATAGTACATAGGATAATTGTCGCCAACTCCAGCAAGTCCAATCGTTAATCCTGATAACGCATACTGTTCTTGCACTGTTGTACCCATTATAGCCTTCCACTGCGCTTGCGTTATCGGATATTTGCTGATACTGTAACTACTCAACGTTACCGAGCGCGTGGGGCTTGCATTCCAATCAAGACTGTTTTCACTGCCCATAGTGAACGTTTCGCCCTGAACAAAAACCATTTCAATACCAAACGGATTAACAGTAACCGTACATGTTGCCGTTTTGTCGCCATCAGCGGTTGTTACTGTGATGATAGCCGTACCCACCGCTATAGCGGTAACTTCGCCTGTTGAACTTACCGTTGCAATTGCTGGCTTGTCCGAACTCCACGATACATCCTTATTAGTGGCTGTTTCGGGCGAAACCGTTGCTACAAGGGTTTCTTTTTCGCCTACCGCAAGCGAGAGCGTTTCGCGGTCAAGCGTCACACTTGCAACACTATCATTGCCGTTGTCATCGCATCCGGCGCAAAATATTACTGCGAGGCAGGCAACTATCGAAGCCACAATCCTCAATCTTCTAAAATTTGTCATCTTTTTTAAACAAAATTTTAATTAATGAAACAATAAAATAACTACTGTTAAGTTAATTTTGTTATGACGTAAATAATTCATATCTTTGCCAAAATTTTTAAATTTAATAAATATGGCAAAGTATAGAATCAAATTGACCAAGGATGAAGTTAGCGAACTCACTTCTATAATAAAAAAAGGTTCCCATTCAACGCTCGCATACAGAGCGGCTATAGTTTTATTGAATTGTGATGAAGGTGAATTTTGCCTTGGCAAATCAACACATCAACACATTTCTGATGTCATGAAAATAGGAATGCGCACCATTGACCGTATCAAGCAACGATTTGTAGAAGGGGGTCTTGATTGTGCATTAGAACGCGCCGAAAGTACCCGTATTTACGAAAAAAAGGTTGATGGCGACTTGGAGGCAAAGATAGTACAATTGTGTTGCAGTGAGCCACCAAAAGGTTTTGCAAGGTGGACTTGCCGTTTAGTTGCAGAAAAAGTTGTAGAATTGGAATATGTTGATTATCTTTCGCATGTTTCAGTACATAACACTTTAAAAAAAACGAAATTAAGCCTTGGAAAGTCCAAAGTTGGGTAATTCCTCCCGAAAATAACGCCGAATTTGTAGCCAATATGGAGCAGGTGCTCGACGTTTATAAACGACCTTATAATGAGGATAATCCCGTTGTCTGTACGGATGAGTCGCTCAAACAGTTGGTAGAAACGGTACAGGAAGAAAAAATTGAACCCGGTAAAGATAAACGAATAGATTATGAGTATATAAGGCACGGCACATCAAATATTTTTATGGCAAATGAGCCATTGAGTGGCAAACGTATGGTAGAGATTACCGAGTTCAAAAAAAAGAAAGATTGGGCTGAATTTATCAAGAAAATTTCAGATGAAATGTATCCTGAAGCGAAAAAAATAACATTGGTTATGGATAATTTCAAAACTCATTCATTGGGAGCCTTTTACGAAGCTTTTAAACCGGAAGAAGCTAAACGTCTTATAGACAGATTTGAATTCATTTATACCCCCAAACATGGAAGCTGGCTAAATATGGCTGAAATAGAATTTCGTGTACTCAACTCTCAATGTTTAAATAGGCATATTGCTACTATTGAGGAGATTAAGGAAGAGGTTAAGGCGTGGCAAGAACACAGAAACAATAAAAATAGTAAAATAAATTGGCAATTCTCAACAGATGACGCCCGTATAAAATTAAGGCGACTTTATCCGTCATTTCAGGATTAACTTAACACTACCTTTGTTTTTTTATTAAATTAAACAATAACACTATGTTCTACCATATAAAAATATTTTTGCGCAGTTTGCGCCGAAATTATACCTATTCCGCCATCAATATTGCCGGCTTGGCAATAGGTGTCACCGCTTCGGTACTCATCTTTTTGTGGGTGCATCACGAGCGGAGTTTCAATCGGTTTCACCCTGATTCCAACCGGATTTACAGAATAACAAATGATATTGCATTTCAAGGGGAGTCGATAGGAATCGGGGAATATTCTTCCTTCCCTTTTATAAAGGTTTGCGAAAGCGAGATTCCTGAAATAGAAGATATTGCCTTTATGCATGTAGCGCCGTTTGAGGGAGTAACAGTAAACAACACGCTCTTTTCTGTTAAAGGAAATGCCGCTTATGTGAACAGGGCGTGGCTGGAAATGTTCAACAGCCAACTTTTGTACGGGTCGTTTGAAGCCTTTGGCAACCACCCTTTTAGCGTGGCTCTGACCGAATCGGAAGCTAAAAAGTATTTTGGCGATTCGCTGGCTATAGGGCAAATTGTCAGTATACGAGACGCCGATTATATGGTACAGGCTGTTGTGAAAGACAATCCGTCGAATTCGAGTTTCAGATTCAATGTTTTGGCTTCTACTGTTCTACCTAATCAGGATGAGCAAAGAGTAACAGACTGGAT
>WRMN01000045.1 GCA_009777095.1 Bacteroidales bacterium
CGCTACGCCGAACAAAGAGACGCTATGCCGAACAAATCAATTGCTGTTGTCGGCACAAAGTTATTATTCTTTTTGGTTTTCTCAAAAGAAAAGGTTTTCTTTGCAAAAAGATAAATCGTATCTTTGCAGGGTGCATAAATTAGAATCGTTAAAAGAGAGCATAAAGACAAATTATTAATAACGGCAACGTACTATGGCAGAGAATATTGGGAAAATAAGCATTAACCTTTCAAACGACATTGACCTGCAGCGGGCATTAAAAAATGCAGGTGTTTCGGATGACACACCGGTAACAGAACTTGCTGTTACCGGCACCTTTAATTATATCCATTTCAGCGACATTTTCGATAAAATGAATAAATCGTTACGGGAATTGGATTTGCGCGCCGCTTTCTATGACGCCTATTATATCAAAAAATACGAATTTTCGCTTTTCAGAAACGAAAAAAGATACAATCAATTAGAGGTAAGTTACACAGATTGTGATACCTTGGTTTCCATTTCGTTTCCTGAATCGGTTACCCAATTACGGCCTGATTTGTTTAATCGGTTTTCGAATTTAACTTCCATTATTGTACCCGACGACCATCCGGCTTATTCCAGCGAAAACGGCGTTTTATTCAGCAAGGATAAATTGACGCTATTCAGGTATCCCGCAGGATGTAAAGGAAAGTATGTTATTCCCGACACGGTTACCAAGATAGGGGGACATGCTTTTAATGCATGCACAGGCTTGCAATCGGTTATCCTTCCGCCATCGGTGGTTACAATCGGAAAATTGGCTTTTTACGATTGTGCTGCCTTGCAATCATTTGTTATTTCCGATTCGGTAATCGAAATCGGCAACTCTGCCTTTAGCGGTTGTAAAGGCCTCACATCCATTATCATACCCCCATCGGTAGAAACAATAGGCGACTATTCCTTTAAGGGCTGTACCGGCCTCCAGTCAATTGTTGTTCCCCTTTCGGTCAAAAAAGTAGGAGATACTGCTTTTGCCAGATGCACGGGTTTGAAGTCCCTCAAAATCATCAATCCGGCGGTTAAATTAGGTAAGGGCGCTTTTTATAATTGCACCGCTTTGACGACGCTCGATATGCCCAAAAGTGTGAAGTATAAGCAAAACAATGTATTTGAAGGCTGTACAAAACTACCATTATATAATGAATTGGTAGAAGAAAACAAAATTAAAGCCATCAAACAGACAAAAATACAGCAACTGAAAAAAACAAACGCATACGAATGGGTAGATACACTGATGAAAAACAGCGCCTATCCTTATAAGATTATCAGACAGGCCAATAAATTGCAATTGCTTGTATTTATCAACGACAGGCATAAACTGGTGATACCCGTTTCTTTTAAGGATTTCCAAAGCGTCATCCCTAAGTTAATGGACGCCATACAGCGCTTCGAAACCGCTATCAATGAATTTGGAACCATCTATATTGATAATATGATAAACGACAGGAAAGGATGGACTATCCATCATCTGCCGACAGCAAGACAAAATGAACTGGAATTAAAATAACAAAACCATGCCTTGCCCTCCTCTTTTTGGTCTATTCCGTTTGTTTTCGTTGAGAAATGCGTGTTGTGCGCCTACTGATTGTCAGTGATTTTATAAAAATATTGAAAAAAACTTCAAAAAATATTTGGAAGTAATGACAAAATAGTATTATCTTTGCAGTCCGTTTCGCAAAAAAAATGCGGAATTGGAAACAACCGGTTTGAGAAATCGGGTTGTAAAAAAAGAGTTCTTTGAAAGATTTACATGAAACAAGATGTAGTACGAGGGGTAATGATTTTCAATTACGAATTACGAATTACGGATTACGGATTACGGATTTGTGGTTGATGATTCATTACATTTAGAAGAGAAGTCGTAGCGATATGACTTTAGTACCGTCAATAAAATAGAGGAAGGAATCGTTTTGGGCTAAGGAATAAAATTTAAAGAGACAATAATTACAAGGGAGAGTTTGATCCTGGCTCAGGATGAACGCTAGCGATAGGCTTAACACATGCAAGTCGAGGGGCATCACGGGTAGCAATACCTGGTGGCGACCGGCGCACGGGTGAGTAACGCGTATGCAACCTGCCTTCAACTGGAGGATAATCCGGCGAAAGTCGGTCTAATACTCCATAACACAGGGGCTCCGCATGGAGATATTTGTTAAAGATTTATCGGTTGAAGATGGGCATGCGTAACATTAGGTAGTTGGTAGGGTAACGGCTTACCAAGCCTGCGATGTTTAGGGGTTCTGAGAGGAAGGTCCCCCACACTGGTACTGAGACACGGACCAGACTCCTACGGGAGGCAGCAGTGAGGAATATTGGTCAATGGTCGGGAGACTGAACCAGCCAAGTCGCGTGAAGGAAGACGGCCTTATGGGTTGTAAACTTCTTTTACAGGGGAATAAAAAGCGTTACGTGTAGCGTATTGTATGTACCCTGTGAATAAGCATCGGCTAACTCCGTGCCAGCAGCCGCGGTAATACGGAGGATGCGAGCGTTATCCGGATTTATTGGGTTTAAAGGGTGCGTAGGTGGGCTGTTAAGTCAGCGGTGAAATTTTGGTCGCTTAACGATAAAATTGCCGTTGAAACTGGTGGTCTTGAGTATGGATGAAGTAGGCGGAATGCGTGGTGTAGCGGTGAAATGCATAGAGATCACGCAGAACTCCGATTGCGTAGGCAGCTTACTAAGGCATAACTGACACTGAAGCACGAAAGCGTGGGTATCAAACAGGATTAGATACCCTGGTAGTCCACGCAGTAAACTATGATTACTAGGAGTTTGCGATAGACAGTAAGCTCTACAGCGAAAGCGTTAAGTAATCCACCTGGGGAGTACGCCGGCAACGGTGAAACTCAAAGGAATTGACGGGGGCCCGCACAAGCGGAGGAACATGTGGTTTAATTCGATGATACGCGAGGAACCT
>WRMN01000046.1 GCA_009777095.1 Bacteroidales bacterium
CTCAATAAATACACAGGCCTCTCTGCCGGAGGAATGTTCGTAAAAGGAAACAAATTAAGCAGTTTTTGGCCTGCTGGAGATAAGTATTACACTTTTGATGATAGCAACATTCATCTGAATGCTGTTGGTGAAGTAAAATTATCACTACCAATTGTTGGGCGATTTGGTTTTTTAGTAAATGCCCGTTTGATGTTTGAGCCTCTTCCTTTTGATGTAATTTCTTATGAGATATATTCAGATGTGATTACTATAACTGCTACTACAGTTGAATTTCCATATATCATAAGTAGAGGAAATAAGGTTGAGCGCAACTCTCGTTATTTGTTTACAAAATTCAATTTGAGCGGCATTATTAATGTTGGGCTTTATTACGATAATAACACGATTAGAATTTCCGCAGGCTACGGAAGAGGCGCGTATGACATATATAACAGTTACAAGCGCGCCACCATAGACGAGCACAATCTGGAACAGCATATACCACCAAACAGCAGCCGTTACATCAATAATGTTTTTTTAGCCTTTGCTGTTTATATGTAACAGCTGCACGCCAAAACAGTGAACGATGAATAAGCAACCGATAACAATGTTAAAACAAACCTCACTTTTGTCCATTAGACCACATCTATCATGAAAAAACCACGCAAACTGCATCTGTGCTTCAAAAAGCAAATCATTGAATTGATTGAACAGGATTGGTCTCCACAGCAAATAGAAGGCCGATTAAGACTTGAAATCAAGCCTTTTGTCTGCCACGAAACCATTTATAAAATCATCAGGCAAGACAAAATCGAAGGCGGAACACTTTATAAACACACCCGACACAGGCTTAAGGCCTGTAGGCAAAAAAATAGCCATTAAAAACAGGATTACCATTGATCAACGCCCCGAAATCGTCAATGCCGGAGAACGATTCGGTGACTGGGAAATAGATACCATTGTGGGAAAAGACAACAAAGGCGCTATTGTTACAATGGTGGAAAGGAAAACCGCATTCATGATGATGGAAAAGCTTGAGCACGGCAAAGATGCAAAGGAACTAACAAAAGTAATAACCCGATTACTTGTAGCTTACAAAAAACATGTACACACTGCTACAGGCGATAATGGAACAGAATTTGCTGATCATCAAACGATCGCAAAAACGCTCAACACAAAATTCTTCTTTACACATCCTTACGCCTCTTGGGAAAAGGGCTTAATAGAAAATACCAATAAACTCATTAGACAGTATATTCCTAAAAAAACCAATTTTAGCGAAATTAACAAACAAAAAATCAGATAAATACAATATGAAATTAATAACAGACCAAGAGAAAAATTAAATTTTTATTCACCAAAAGAAATTTTCTTCCGATATTTGAACCCTAAAGTTGCATTCACTTGTTGAATCTACGAAGGCCATTTTGTAAATTAACAAATAAGTAGTATTTTTGCAAAATATGAAATTTATGAACTCGAATGGCTAATCATTTGAAAAAATTAGCAGGAGAAACGGCCGTCTATGGTTTAAGCACTATTTTAGCCCGTGTGCTGAATTTTGTATTTGTGCCTGTTTATACGCGCATGTTAACCACCGGCGAGTATGGAATAGCTACGGAATTTTTGGCTTATATAGCCATTTTACAGGTAGCGCTGACCATGGGCATGGAAACCGGCTGCCTGCGCTTTGCCAACCAAAGCGACCGCCCGCGCCAAGTTTTCTCCACGGCGCTTACGAGCATGTTTTTGCTCACTGCCGCCTTTTTCCTTTGTACGTTGTGGTGGTCGGGCGACATAGCTTCCTGGCTGGGTTATCATAACTATAGTATATGCGTGGTGTACCTCGGCGGAATTTTGGCAGTCGACAGCTTTACTTCTATTCTCTTTGCCCGCCTGCGCTTCGAATACCATGCCGTGAAGTTTACCATATTGAAATCGGTAAAGATAGCTACGGAATTAGGCTTCAACCTCCTGCTGTTCTTCTTTGCCCCTGCTTATTTTGCGGCGAATCCCGACTCGTACTTCCTGAATTTTGTGTCGGCAACCCCCGATTTCAGCTATATTCTCTTTGCTATCTTTATGAGTTGCATCGTCAGCCTGCTGCTCTTTATCCCCGACATACTGAGGGTTAAATTTAGGTTTAGCCGCGAGCTGTGGCGGAAGATGATGCGCTACTCGCTGCCGCTGATGATTGCCGGTTTGCCGGGAGTCGCCAACGATTTTATCGACCGAATACTGTTTCGCTACTTGTCGCCGGAGGGTGTGGTTTGGCAGGAGCAGTTGGGGGTCTTTCAGGCAGGTGTGAAGTTAGCGGTAATTATGTCGCTCTTTGTACAAATGTTCCGGTATGCCGCCGAGCCTTTTTTCTTTGCCGGCGAAAAAAATAAACGCTCGCCTATCAGCTATGCCGTGGTGATGAATCATTTTACGGCTTTCTGCGTATTCATCTTCCTTTTTGTAATGTTTTACATGGACGCTATCGGCCTGTTTCTCGGAAAAAATTTCCGTTCGGGCATAAGCATAGTTCCGGTGATGCTCGGCGCCTATATTTTACTGGGGATTGCTTTTAACCTTTCGATGTGGTACAAACTTTCGGGGAAAACACAGTTTGCCATTTATATTACCTCTGCCGGTTTGATAGTTACTTTGTTGGTAAATCTGTTCTTTATGCCGAGATACGGCTACTTGGCTGCGGCCTGGGGGCATTTCCTCAGCTACTTGGTAATGGTGCTGCTGAGCGCCTGGTTAGGAGCAAAATATTACCCCATTCCTTACAACTGGCCGAAGATTTGGACCTACACAAGCCTTGGCCTCTTGCTGTTTTTACTGAGCGAATGGATGGACGTTACGCCCCTGTGGTTAAAGTGGAGCCTACACGCCCTGCTGCTCGTCGGCTATTTGTTTG